>NZ_WTEX01000050.1 GCF_009795845.1 Gilliamella sp. Lep-s35
GGTCCAACATAAGCATTCCCAGCTCGTCAGTAATGGCCTTAGGACGCCGTGCATGCTGATAATGCCATTCATGCAATAAAACATTACCATCCCAAAGATAGCGATAAATCTTGGTGTGGACAATTTTCGCTGTTCTTCTTCCCAATGCGTCGTATTCAAAGCGAATCCATTCCCCTTGTGGGTTGCAAAATTTTTTCCCTTTTTTATTTTGCTTTTGGAACGGAACGTAATTTAAAAAACCGCTTCGAAGAAAGCGTTAGAGTCTTAAACTTCTTTTAGTATGATATTGAAATTATATTCTGTTAGCATCTCTTTCATTTTATCAGTAATTGCATATAGGTTTTTTTCCTCGCTATCACGAGCTATATAAAAGTCCATATTAACTGAACTACTATAAACAGGAATATCTATAATTTTTTCGCCCTCTGACAACTCATAATATTCTGATTTTTCTTTGTCTATTAATTGTATAAAATTTAAAATTCTACCTACATAAAAATCATATATAATATTATTACAGATGACTTTACAGGGAATAAACTCTATATCCTGACTTAACTTGTTGTGCAATGTTTTAACAAATCGTTGAGAAAAAATAGGAACAGGCGAAGAACATTTTAAATAATCAATCTTCACTATATTATTACTGTTATATCCTTGTTGAGCTGTGAAAACGAGTTTTTTATGTTCAAGAAACCTTCTATCATTAAACCCTTCAATGAAATAATTATAATATTTCTCATAATATTTTTCTTTAATGCTCGACAAATCAACAATAGCAAACTCATTTAAAATACTTGTTCTTAATTCATATAACATAATCTAATGACATTTTAATTTACCTGAATTTAACTCGGTTCTTGTGCGGTGTTGTAAATTGTGAATCTCTGTTTGTATCCTCGTTTGACTCCATTTTTCTCTTGTAGCAACCCTTTCAAGAGCATCAAGTCTTTTAGCGATTATATCATTATAATCTGCGTGTTCGGAATTATATCCTTTGTGTAAAGATTTATTTGGATTAGGGTCTATTCCTTTAGTTACTGGTAGATACTTCATATTTGTAGCGCTATTAATATCCAATCCTGATTTTTGGAATAGTGAGTGATTACGTAAACTATACGGTATTATGTGATGTCTTTGATACCCTTGTTTTGTCTGCATCCAAGACGGAAATCTATCAACGGGGTTAGGACTTAACCCAAACGGATCCACCCAAGCATTACTATCATGCACATACGCATAAAAATTCGGATTGTTACCCGCCAGTTTTATGGGATCTTGGCTAATATATAAGCCGGTTTCAGGATTATAATATCGGAAACGATTATAATAAAGCCCCGTTTCAACATCCTCATACTGCCCCAGTTGCCTGAATGGCACAGAGTGCCTGTTTTTGAATTTATACTATTTATTACAAAGCAATGATCAATTGTTTTTTTTGTTGATCATTTTAATCAGATATTTATCCCATATTTTTTTTGATCTAATTTTTGTTCTTTGAATAGTTTAAATAAATAATCACATGCTTCTTCTTCACTATAAAAAACCTTAAATTCATTTTTATTACCTCTTTCATCCAAATAAAAAACTTCATATTTATTATAATTAATACATAAGATTATTCTATCAGGTAATAATTCTCCATTTAAAGAATAACGATCTTCTAGGATTTTAAGATCGTTTAATTTCAATTTTAATTCATTTATTTTCATATTTTAACGATTTCTATTATACCTTTTTTTAATAACGTCTTAACACTTACTGGAGATAAATATTGAGTTCCTAAACCTATTTGATTAAACGCTGGAGCTATAATAGATTCTTTTACTTCAAAAGGCTTTATCACACGATAAACATTGTATGCAGATTTATTACTACTTGGAGGAAGGGCTCTCATATTCATAGGTACTCCTATTGGTGATAAATATTTTCCATATTCACTTCCAAATCTATCTATAAGATCGCCAGGCATTAGAAACTTTGATTTCCATTTTCCTAGAGCACCATTATTAGAAGGCCAATAAGGAGCAATTTCAGTACCCGCTTTTTTTACATTCTTTACGCTACACTCTCTAAGCCCGAACACATCAACCATCGTATTCGAATCATGCACATACGCATAAAAATTCGGGTTATTACCTGCCAGTTTTATGGGATCTTGGCTAATATATAAGCCGGTTTCAGGATTATAATACCTAAACCGATTATAATAAAGCCCTGTTTCTACATCCTCATACTGCCCTAATTGCCTGAAATAACAAGCCAACTTTTTTAGGTTGACTTGTTATTTTATTATTATTTATACTGAATCATTAATTAAGAGGGCTATTGTCAAGAAATCCACTAGAAGATGGGTATTTAGTATAAAAAGATATTTCTTGATTTTCTTCATCTATGTGAGGTAAGAAAATTTTTATGTTTCTATTATCTAAATATAAATTATACTTACTTATTTCTTCTTCAATTTCATCCAAAATAGAAAAAGTTAAGTCATTAACAGCATTTACATATTCATCTAACATAAGAACAAGTTCTTTAGGAAAATTATTTTGAATTATTTTTCCTGAATATAAAAATGGTATTTTTGGATCTTTATAAACTTCAATAAATCCTAGAATTTTGTTATTTCTCTTAGAAATAATATAATCTTTGATATTTTGTTCCATACTATTTAGGGCATTTAAAGTTATCCGATAATTTTTTCAAATTATTATTACTAAATCCATCTGCTCCATCCGGATGTATTAATCTAGCATGCGCATCACCTATACCTTTTGTGGGATTATGAATTACATCAAATCCCGCGTCTCTTATACTTTTTGCATCTATTTCACCTATTTTTCCAGAATTTAGAATTTCATGTAATTTTGAGAACTTCTTTGCGTCAGGAAAAGCATCTCTCATAATTTTAGCGGCTTCTTCTGCTGAATTAGCTCTTATTACAGAAATTCCAGGGGGATCTAATTTTATTTCACCGGATTTTAATTTCAAATTATCTACACCACTTCCTCCAATTCTAAATAATTTAGTATTATCTAGCAATGGCGTTCCGTCTACTAAATCCAACCCAAACGGATCCACCCAAGCATTACTATCATGCACATACGCATAAAAATTCGGGTTGTTACCTGCCAGTTTTATGGGATCTTGGCTAATATATAAGCCGGTTTCAGGATTATAATATCGAAACCGATTATAATAAAGCCCTGTTTCTACATCCTCATACTGCCCTAGTTGCCTGAATTCATCTTCATAATAAAAAACCAACCTGAATGGTTGGCTTTTTATTATCAATTTAATTCAAAGAAATCTTCTAAAAATTCATTAAAACTATTCCATTCTTTATCAAAATTATTATTTTTTAGTTTATCAATATTTCCACCCTCTATGAGTACAACATGCTCATTTTCTTTATTATATAATAAATAATCTTCTGTCTCTAAGTTAATTAATGAAATATACTTTAAAGGAACTTGTTCTTTTTCATGCAATATCTGTGTGACATTATCATCTGTACTTAAATCTGCTGCTATATCATATAGTAAACCATATTTACCATAATATTCATCACTATATTTCGATACAAATTCAAAAAATGCACTATTGGGATTAATGTGGTATTTTAATAAAGCATTTTTAAATTTTTCTTGGTAATCCGGAAGAACAGTACCATATTCTTCATCTAAATAGTTTTTAATATTTTGTTTTAACATATTATTTACATTCTATTTTTAATTTTCTTGTTTCTATTTCAGCATTAGCTCTATCTTTCCAATATTGTTTTCTATCAACATCAAAGGCTTTTCTATCAACTGGATCATACGGATTAAACTTAGTCCCATCAGGATTAGGGGTTACTCTATATGGATGTAAAGCATTTGTATGTCCATATTGCTGATGTGGAGTAGCTGACAATTCAAATAGAGGGCCATGTGCTTGTTGTTTGGAATGATGCAAATTTATAGATTTGCCATCTGCTCCTATAGGAGCTAGTCCCCCTAAAGCTCTATCTAAATTAGTTCTACCTTTAGAATCAATTAAATCCCAATTTACATCTTGTTGGAAAATTTTGTAAGTATACCCTGTTCCTCCTTTACTAGGATCAGGAGCCGTCCAATCAATAACACTAAAGATATCCAACCCGAACACATCAACCATCGTATTCGAATCAAACGTATACGCATAAAAATTCGGGTTATTACCTGCCAGTTTTATGGGGTCTTGGCTTATATAAGTTCCTGTATTACTGTCGTAATACTAGGATCTATTGTATTATAACCTAGCTCTTGATTTATATTATTTCA
>NZ_WTEX01000051.1 GCF_009795845.1 Gilliamella sp. Lep-s35
GAGCTTTCCATTCCGCCGTATTTTTCTCGCTATTTATAAAAAGTCGAGTTGCCCATGCCATATTTACGACACAGTTCTTTAACGGCAATACCTGCTTCTGCTTCTTTTAATATCGATACAATTTGGTGTTCAGTTATTTTTTTCATAATTAAATCCCCTTTACTTTTATCATAGAGAATTTTCTACTTTTTTGTTGTGCTATTTTGGGGGGCAGTTACAATGTGATGTTTTTGATACCCTTGTTTTGTCTGCATCCAAGACGGAAATCTATCAACGGGGTTAGGACTTAACCCAAACGGATCCACCCAAGCATTACTATCATGCACATACGCATAAAAATTCGGGTTGTTCCCCGCCAGTTTTATGGGATCTTGGCTTATATAAGTTCCTGTATTACTGTCGTAATACCTAAACCGATTGTATTACAATATTCTATATCATATTTTTACTCGAAAACACTTATTAAAACTAACCAATCTTGTAATGTTTTTTCTTGTATTTTAATTTCTATATGTACAGTCTCTTCTCTCATAAAAACACAACAAAGATATAAATATAAAAGCTCAACATTTAGTTGAGCTTTTAGTTGGTTAATAATTATTACAATAATTTATAAATTCAGTAATAAAATTTTCTAATTCTTCAAATGATTTGCATTTTTGTACTTTGATAGGGTTTTCCCAATCAAAATCTTTGATTATACTAATAGAAAAAGCACCTTTTTTATTAAACGAAGGATACCAACCCAAATCTAGAATCAAATTATTATGATATTCTATTTGTAACAAATCCTCTTTTAAATTATCTATATTCCCTTTTATACCTGAAGAAACATCCAAAGTACTAAAATTATCATAAGTAATGATTCCTGTACTTTTTCCTAATACATTTTTAAAGTCCATATTACTTACATTTTGTTAATTTTTTAAATTCGCTTTTTGATATTGGGTGCCCATGAATTGTATTTCCACTATTTTCTACACGAACAAAATTTGTAGGTTTTCCTTCTGATGCTCCAATAATATCATTGAATTCCATAACCTTCCAATTTTTTCCGTTAGTTACAGGAGTTCCTTCTTTCCAAATTGTTCGTTCTAAATTTTCTACATCTATCCCTGGAATATATTTTGCTGGTCCATTTTTAGTTGATTTTACTATTTCAGCCCAAGATTTATTTTTTGGTGGAAAGTGCTTAAATCCATGAGGAGTCCAATTAACAGGATCCAACCCCAACGGGTCAACTTGCGTATTTGAATCAAACGTATACGCATAAAAATTCGGGTTGTTACCCGCCAGTTTTATGGGATCTTGGCTAATATATAAACTGGTTTCAGGGTTATAATACCTAAACCGATTATAATAAAGCCCTGTTTCTACATCCTCATACTGCCCTAGTTGCCTGGAGGGTATGGAAAACTTATCTTCTTAAAAAAATAACTTTAAAAAGTTGACTTGTTTATTTCTACTCTTCAGCTTTTATTAATTGTTACCTATTTAAAAAAATATCTAAACTAGATTTAAAACTCTCATCTTTAAATTGTTTCTTCTTTTCTATTAAATAATTATTTGCTTTGATATATATATCTTCTTTGCAATTAATACTTAATATTTTATCATTATTTACCTTATTTATTATTAGAAATTGACTATTCTTATAATCAAAAATAATATCTTTTACAGATACAGCACCTTTTTTTGAATTATTAAAATTATAATAATATTGAAAAGTTACATGTTCTTTTGAAATATTAATAAAGCCACACTTTTTTTCTTTAACCTCAGAAAAAATTTTTAATGTAAAAGAATCGTAACCCTTATCATATTGATAGGATTTTATATAAAACTTAGGTTTAGAAAATGAGAACATAATTAATAAATATATTATTAAAAAAATTATTATTGAAATTAACTTGGACATTTTATTTTAGGTTTTAATGAATTTATTTTTTTAGCTAATGAAGCGGGCGTAATCCATTTATACCAAGGCATTTTCATTTCTTTTATACCTGCTGCTTGAGATGCACCATACGCAAAACTTGCACATTGTCTATTACGCAAATTATATCCTTTTGTTCCATTTTCAACATCAAAATTATCAACATACTTTTTTAAATTAGACATTTGCATATCATCTAAATCGAATGATATAGAGGTTAATTCAGAACTTCTTAAATGAGAGGTATCTGGACTTACTAATGTACCCTCCATTTTAGAGAAAAATAGTCTTGGAAGGTCTCCTTTTTCAAATCCTATATTATCAGCTGTTCCTGGCCATTGACCTATATAAGTTGTTTTTCCATTCTCAGTAACACCAATGAAAGCATGCCCTATAGGATCTCCATTTGGGGAGTCTGAGAATATAGTTAATACCCCACTTAACCCAAACGGATCCACCCAAGCATTGCTATCATGTACATACGCATAAAAATTCGGATTATTCCCTTCGAACCTTATGGGATCTTGGCTTATATAAGTTCCTGTATTACTGTCGTAATATCGGAACTGATTATAATAAAGCCCGTCTAAATAGATTTTAAAACAACTTAAATATCAGATTAAGTAAAGACTATTACATTTTGACACAAAGAAACTGCTTCACACAAAGTGGTTTTTCTATTCTTTTTGTTATGCTAATTGAAACTTTAAGAATTGAGTTTATTGTTTATATTTTTCTTTATCTCTTCAGCTTGCTTTAACATAGTATAAGATTCGGTTTCGTAAAAATTATCTTCAAACTCGTTATTTTTTATTTTTTTGATTTGCTCTTCCAATAAGGTAATAAAAGCAATAGCATCAAAATCCTGAAAGCGGTCTTTGTATTTTATCAACATCTCTTTTAAATAAATAAAAATATCATCACAGAGTTTGATACGCATTTCGTCCTCTTGAAAATTTACATATTCATTCAAAACAAGCATTTGGTCTATTATAAGTTTATCTTCCTTTTTCTTATACCTAGCGTAAGATTTTAATTTACCTTCTTCAATATCTTTTATATCGAACAATCTTAAAATAATGCTTAACGATGTATGATGTTTATCTATTTTTTGCAATTGATTGGATATGGACTCTTGCCACATCATATTATTTAGATTGTCAATTATATATCTTGCAACCTTTATTTGTTTTACATTATTTTCAAAATCCCCAGCGTATCTTGATTCATAAGTTATTTTTAAAAAAGTACCCATAAGTTATTGTTTTTTTTTAATGACACGTTTTGTTACCAGCAGGTAAATTACCGCCATTTTGTTTTTTATAATTTTCTAATAATTGATTTTCTAATAAGCGGTCAGCCTGCTTAGTACCTCCTTGGTCAAAAAAGTCCATTCTTAGTCCAGCCGTTTGCCCTTGTATAACTTTACCATTAGCATCTACTGCAACGGACTTAGCTCCTGATTTGTTTATTCTTGCTTCATCTAAAGCTGTTGTAGAATAACGGTTTGCCGAATTTTTAGATTCTCCAATTTTATATAACTCTTCTTTTTTCATAAATACATATGAAGTTGGCTGTGGTTGCCCTTTCGTATGTACAGGATACCAACCGTCGGCAGTAGTATAAAGTCCATAAACATCCAACCCAAAACGGATCCACCCAAGCATTACTATCATGCACATACGCATAAAAATTCGGGTTATTACCTGCTAGTTTTATCGGATCTTGGCTAATATATAAGCCGGTTTCAGGATTATAATACCTAAACCGATTATAATAAAGCCCCGTTTCTACATCCTCATACTGCCCCGGTTGCCGGAACGGAATAAACGGCTGATTGTTAAAGGTATCTTCCCGTATTCTGCCATAGATGTCAAATTCCACCTGCCAAACCAGTTCTCCTTTATCATCATAGGCCTGCGCGGGACGGCCCAAATAGTCCGATACAATCGAGTAGGACTTGCCTTCGCATAGCTTTGCGGTGGGTACTAAACTTCCTTCCTCATAAACCCAAGTGGTCAGGTTTTCGACCGGTTCGGGGTGGTCCAACA
>NZ_WTEX01000052.1 GCF_009795845.1 Gilliamella sp. Lep-s35
AGGAGAACTGGTTTGGCAGGTGGAATTTGACATCTATGGCAGAATACGGGAAGATACTTTTAACAATCAGCCGTTTATTCCGTTCCGGCAACTAGGGCAGTATGAGGATGTAGAAACAGGGCTTTATTATAATCGTTTCCGATATTATAATCCTGAAACCGGTTTATATATTAGCCAAGACCCGATAGGATTAGCAGGTAATAACCCGAATTTTTATGCGTATGTGCATGATTCGAATACGATGGTTGATGTGTTCGGGTTATTCTTTGGAAAGGTTATCGGAAACGCTCAAACCACAGGAACATTCGGACATTCAACAATCTCTAAAATTATTGCAAATATTTATTCTATTGACCCAAGAGTTCAAAGAGTAACTATGGACTTGGGTTATAAGAAACTACTTGGTGGAGGAAATTTCAAATACGGACCAAGACCTGATGTTGGAGTTCTTTATAAAAATGGAAGAGTTAAAATTATTGAGATTGCTTCTAAAACTGATAAAATTAATGACTTAATTTCAAGAAATAAAAACTTTATGAATATAAATAATATTGATGGTGATGTTAAAGTAAATAGATTAGCACAATTTATGGAAAAAATTAAATCGAAATTTAAAATAAAATGTAAATGATGTTTACTAAAAAAAACAAAATAAATGGAGATGTTCTCAAATATTTTATTGTAATAAATTGGAATGATAGAGAAGAATATACAACTCTGTTTAAGAGCTTTATTAAAGCATTCAATAAATTTTTGGAAAAAAATTCAATTGAAACGATTTACAAATTTGAATTAAATTATAGTTCTAAAAAGTATAGTAATGATTCATTCTGTACAAAAAATGAAATAGTTTATGCTAATGGGGTAAATAAAAATGATACTGTTTCTGTATTATATTCAAACAAGGCTTTAAATCAAATAAAAAAAGAGAATGAGAAAGAACTAATTGATATTATTCTCCATTTTAAAGAGGGAATCACAGAAGAAATTATGTTAGAAATCACAGAATTAGTAAATAACATTTTTCCAGTAACATACGGCTATGGCTTTGAATTGAAAAAAAATCAGGAAATAACATCTGAAAGCATTCTGAAAAAGACATTATTTGGTGTATCAACACAAAAAAGTAATTACAAAATCAATGTAAGCATAGAAAATGGTAATATTCCTAAAATGTACAGATATAATTTTCTGAATAAAAATCAAGTTGAGAATAATAACATTATTGATTACAAACCAATATCTAACAATTTAGTATTCTACAGAAAAGATTAAAAATAAACAATTATCTTTATAAAAATGTGAGCACTCCATTCCATTCAGACAATTAGGGCAGTATGAGGATGTAGAAACAGGGCTTTATTATAATCGGTTTAGGTATTATAATCCTGAAACCGGCTTATATATAAGCCAAGATCCCATAAAACTGGCGGGTAACAACCCGAATTTTTATGCGTATACGTTTGATTCGAATACGATGGTTGATGTGTTCGGGTTGGAAAATTGTGGTAAAGTACATAAGGATTTTAAATCTGGAGCATCTTTTTTAATGACTGGAAATGCCTACAATGATTTTGTTAAAGGACAGGCTAAGGTTGGTCGTCCTGATGGACAATTTGTTGCTCCAACGAATCAAATAAATGATTTATTGAAAAAGGCAAATGGTGATATTTCAGTTATTGAAAAAGGATTAGGTATCCCTTCTGGTGGATGGCAAGGTAAAGGAGGATTGTATAAAATAGATATACCTAAACCATTAGAACATAATTTAAGATTACCAACTTCTGATTTATCAGGAGCTAATGAATTGTTTATACCAGGAGGTACAACCTCTGGAGGAATAGCAGAAGCAGTGATGGATCAAGTACCAATAAGTCAAGTAATAATTACAAAAATATTATAAAAATGTTTATGAGAAAAGACGTTAATGAATTATTTGCTAAAGCCGTTCAGAAAAATGAAATATTTGATTATTTGACAGGTCAAAACGGATATGAAATTAGATTGAATGAAGCCTATATGCCTACAGATACTATAACGGCTTCTTTTTTAATAAAAAAATATTTAGAAAGTAATCCTAGTTTTAATAGCCATATAATTAATGAGCAATTTTTAGAAATAGCTAAAAGTAGTGAATGGTGCTGGTTAATATTATATTATATAAGCGCTTTTAAATACAATCAATTAGACTTTGTTGAATTTTCTGATTATTATAAATATATAAAAATAAATAAAGATGCATTAGAAAAAAATTCTGGATGGATATGTTTTAATTTCGGCAGAAAATGTCCCAATTTATGGGAAGTTGTTAAATATAAAAATAAGACGTTAATAGAAGAAGGATATAAGCTACCAAAATTAGAATAATTAAACCCCAGATCCAACCTTAAAAAGTTGTCTTTATTCATTAAATTTATTTGGTTATTCTAAGTAAGTAGTATAGAGAAAGCTTGAAGATACCGAAACAGGCTTGTATAGCAATCGTTTCAGGTACTATGGTTCATATATTAGCCAAGATCTGATAGGGCTAGCAGGTAATAACCCGAATTTTTATGCGTATGTGCATGATAGTAATGCTTGGGTGGATCCGTTTGGGTTGGATCCTTTAGGTACAAGTGGCTATTCCGTATATGCATTGTATGAAAATGGTTCTAGTACACCTTATTATATAGGGATAACAAAACAAGATATAGATACTAGAATTTCTCAACACATTGAATCAGGAAGATATACGGGAACACATGAAATATTGAAAAATAATGTAACTATAGAGCAAGCTAGGGGTTGGGAGCAGGCATATATGGAATATTATCAAACAAAAACAGGTATTATAGGTGAGGAAATATCATCTACTAATAAGGGAAATAAAATAAATTCATTTGACAAATCAAGGACAGATGCTAGAGGAAAAGCTTTTTATACGGAATATGAAAAAGCTAAAGCCCAATTAGAAGGAAATAAAATAAAATGCCATTAATCATGAAAAAAACAGAAGTTATACCAGGAGAAATATATGCAATTCCCCTATTTCTACCTACTGAAGATATTAAGGAAAATTTAAAGAATTATAAAAAAGAGAAGTTTGATAATAGGGGGAGAGAATTTGTCTTTTGTAGAATTATAGATGATAAAGGGGGAAGTGGCATATTTGTAGAAGTATTTGATCAAATAGGGACGTTACAAGAAGATATTCAATCTATTATAAACTCTCCCAGATTATTCTCTCCAATATCTATATCAGGATTAGGAATTTCAAAAGGGAGATGGAAAAAGATTTATACACAAGATAATTATGATCCAGAAAGAGAGTCTAATTTATCAAAAATTCAATTAGTAATGGGGCGAGGAGAAGATTCTAGGTTATGGCAAAATGGTATCGAAAAAAAAATTAGTGAAACTGAAGCAAAAAATTATGAACAATGGATTGTTTGGACTCCAACTCAATTAGAAATAAGGATAAAAAATAAATTATTCAAATAAAGAAATTTAAAAATAATAATATAATATTTTGCCCAATGAAATGATACCGATATACCATTCAGGCAACCGGGGCAGTATGAGGATGTAGAAACAGGGCTTTATTATAATCGTTTCAGGTATTATAATCCTGAAAGTGGAATTTTCATCAGTTCCGACCCTATCTCTATCTTAGGGGGATTGAATACCTACGCATATGTTT
>NZ_WTEX01000053.1 GCF_009795845.1 Gilliamella sp. Lep-s35
TTTATGAGGAAGGAAGTTTAGTCCCCACCGCAAAGCTATGCGAAGGCAAGTCCTACTCGATTGTATCGGACTATTTGGGCCGCCCCGCGCAGGCCTATGATGACAAAGGTGAACTGGTTTGGCAGGTGGAATTTGACATCTACGGCAGAATACGGGAAGATACCTTTAACAATCAGCCGTTTATTCCGTTCCGGCAATTAGGGCAGTATGAGGATGTTGAAACGGGGCTTTATTATAATCGGTTTAGGTATTATAATCCTGAAACCGGCTTATATATTAGCCAAGATCCGATAGGGTTAGCTTCGGGTCAATTTAATCAATACGCATATGTCACAGACCCCAACTTATTTGTTGATGTTTTTGGACTTAGTCCTTTTGGTCCAATGCCTAACGGTGGATGGAATTATCATAATATGCCCAAGATAGATGGTTTTCAATTACATCATATTATTCCGAAATCACTTGCTGAAGGAGCAAAACCACATGAGATATTTAAACTTAGTGGATATGACATACATAATATGAAGAATACTATTTATTTGCCAACAGATAGACAATTTCATCCAATAAGATCAATCCATAGCGGATACAATAAACTCCATGCTCAATACAATGCTGACATGAGAGTACAATTAGATGATTTAGTGTCTTTTGGGAAAGAAAATAATTGGACAAAAGAGCAATATCACGATGCTATGCAAAATTTGATTAATGATACAAGACAGGATTTAAGAAAAGGTAAAATTAAATTACATTGTAAAGGTTAATTTTTATGAATTATTATAGGCTTTCAATTTTTTATAAGCGAGATGTTTTCTTTTCATTTGATGGAAATTCAGATAAAAAGGAATTAGAAAATGGAGTATTCTTTGGGAAAAGCAATCCAATAAAATATACTGTAGATAAAATAGATAAGTATCTGCTAAACTATGATATTCTACCAACGATTGGAGCTCCTTTGGTAAGTACAAAATTTAAGACAGAATTTGAGCAATTATTAGGTAATGATTGTGAATTTTTACCTGCTACTATAGTTTCTTCAGAAAATGGAATTATAGAAAACTCGTTTTATGTTTTAAATTTACTAAAAGTTATAGAGTGCATAGATTATTCTAGGTCAGAAGTCCGTCCATTAATTAAAAATGTTCCTAATAGTCCTATTAAAATAATTGTTTTGTACCTAAATAAAGAGAATTTGCAAAACGTTCATATTTGTAGAATGCAAGAATCAAAATCAATTATTATTGTTGATGAAACTTTTGTTGATTTGTGTAACAAGATAGGAATAAATGGAATTGGTTTTATAAAAGAAGGTAATCAACAACAACCAGATTTTTTCGAATAAAAGACCCATCCCAAATTTTGTGTATTTATTCGTTAAAAGTGACGGTTGATCCTGTCACCAAATTCTGAAGATGTAGAAACGGGGCTTTATTATAATCGGTTTAGGTATTACGACAGTAATACAGGAACTTATATAAGTCAAGACCCGATAAGGTTAGCAGGTAATAACCCGAATTTTTATGCGTATGTGCATGATTCGAATACGATGGTTGATGTGTTCGGGTTGTTAGAATTATTTAGAGCTGTTTTTGGTGCTGAATATTCCGATATAGTTATCAATAACGTTATTAGGAACGTTGGAGGTCAGTATGAAACTGGTAAACTGTTTGCAACAAATTACGGCGATGCTGTAAAATTTGGAGAATTACTCCAACAATGGGAGGATACAGCCTTTAAAGTAGTTACAGTTGAAGTTCCCGACGATATAGCGTTATATAAATTTAGAGCAGACGGAATGGATGCAGTATCGATAGATAATATTGATTTAGATAAAATTAAAATAAAATGTACTTAATATGAAATCATATGAAATCAATAACAGGTATTTTAACTTTATACAAGGAAGGAAGAAAATCCCCATTTTCAAATGGCTACCGTCCTTTATTTAATATTAAAAATAATAAATTTTCAGGAAGAATTAAATTAGAAAAAAAAGAACAGTTATTTCCTGGAGAGAAATTGAATGTAATTATTGAATTTCTGACTGATGATTTAGATATACACCAAGGAGAAATAATAACATTTGATGAAGGAACAAGCATAATAATTGGAGAAGTAAAAATTTTAACTATTTCACAATAATATTTATAGATGGAAAAACTCGCAATTAACAAATCAACTGTAATAGTCTTTACTTAATCTGATATTTAAGTTGTTTTAAAATCTATTTAGACGGGCTTTATTATAATCGGTTTAGGTATTATAATCCTGAAACCGGCTTATACATTAGCCAAGATCCTATCGGGCTAGCAGGTAATAACCCGAATTTTTATGCGTATACGTTTGATTCTAATTCGGAAGTTGACCCGTTTGGGTTGACAATGAAAAATCCATTTGAAATATTTTTTAGTCAAGATTCTGTAAATCCCATTTTTGAAGATGGTAGTAAATTAAATAATTTGGTAGGATTACTAAAAAACAATCCAGCAGCAGCAGAATCAATTGAAGCAATAAGATTAGTTCGAATGAAAGATCTCCCTGTAAATATTCAAGAAAGATTATTAAAACAAGGCGTACATGCCGATGCTGTATTTACGTTAGATAATAGACGTTTATATGCAGCTCGTGAAGCAGGAACAAAAGTAAATACCAGATGGGCTACCCCTGAAGATTTAGCAGAAATAAATCTTAATAAACGATTTAGTACAGATAATGCGGGTAAATCAGTAAGAATAAGATGTAATTAAATATTATGGAATATCAAGCTATTAAAACAAAAGAAGTTGGAGTCATTAATGGAAGAGATGCTATTTTTTTGGATGACTTAAGACAGACATTTAATTCAGAATGTAATTGTGTTTTCAAAGGGAAGTTTAATTCTAAATTGATTGAAATAAATTTTAAAAAGGATTATATCCCTTACATATTTTATTTTTCTGATATTATTTATTATCAATGTTGTGAATTAGATACTTATATAAATGAAGTGAAGATGGATTCTTCTTTTGATTTAGTTCATAATTCATATCTAATAGAAGAATTAAAAAACGGACGTAAATCTTCTAAGATAAAAGAAAATCATAGGCACTATGTTTTACAAACATATGATTATGTTTATGATATTATTGCAAAAGATTATAAACTAATAATAGAATAGACCGTATTTAATATTATTTTTAAGTAAATTAGAAAGTTAGAATAACAAACAAGCCAACTTTAAAAGTTGGCTTGTTATTATGAAGACGAGTAACTAGATGGACTTTATTATAATCGTTTCCGTTATTACAACAGTAATACAGGAACTTATATTAGCCAAGATCCCATAAAACTGGCAGGAAACAACCCGAATTTTTATGCGTATGTGCATGATACTAATACTTGGGTGGATCCGTTTGGGTTGGATGTTATTACTGTTTATCATTATACGAGTGATAAAGGATATAAATCTATAATGGGATCAGG
>NZ_WTEX01000054.1 GCF_009795845.1 Gilliamella sp. Lep-s35
ACAAGATTTATTATATGCGTTTGTTGATTGGGGCTTTACTCAAGTTATTGCCGCTGAAAATAGACAAAATTGGCTGTTAGGGGCGAATAGGTACAATAAAGCGCATAATGATCACCTACATGCCGGGATTTTTGACAGCAATTCTATGGAAACCATTATATAAAAAAATAAACAAGGAATATTGATAATGAGATTAATAACAGTATGTATCACCCTTCTATTTATGATAGGTTGTAAGCAAATAGCGAATAGCCAACCGATTAATAAAAATAAAAAAGACGATCTTATTACCCAAATTATGCAAGCTCCGCTTGCCAGCCCGCCAATTGGTGATAAGCATGTATTATATCCTTTTGCCACACATTGGCAAGATGCAGAAACAGAAAATGAACGTTCGGGGAGTGAAAAGGCTTTTGATGAATTGGCCGGAAATTTAGATAAGCAGTCCCAATCAGAACAATCCTATAAGATTACTTTAACCCAAGAAAATTTAAAGCAGATTGTTCAGGATTCCTATGATATCCCATTTAATATCAACGATATTTTAAACCAGAAGATTACAGTTCATGTGGAAAAAATAGCCGGCTTTCCTCAGTTTGATCTGTTTCTACTCACCACTGAGAACCTTGAGTTAGAATGCAACCATTGCGAGTATGGAAGTCATCTTGTTTTTCAATCCATTATCTCTATCAGCTCTCATCAAATTGTGGATAGATTAGTAGCCACTTACGAATATGGAAATGATCTGAGTAGAGGCTATCGATTTTTCTATTATGATAATGGGAAAATAATTATTAGGGATCTTGGTAGTGATGAGACAGACAGTGCCGCTAATGAAAAAAGAACATACCAACTGACACCCCAAGGCAAATTCATCCGCTATTATGATACTAATGGTCCTTTTCAAAACACAGATCTTAATGATACAGAGGAAGGTTTAGTTCAAAACCATACTCGCGAGGGGGTATGGATAGAGATAACAGGCAGTAAATATGCGCCTCTTGGGATCGGTTATATTTATCTCGAATCGGAATACAAAAATGGCCTGCCTGTTGGTATTTGGAAATGTCATCAATTAGAACAACAATATAATGAACTGAATGAACCCATCTTATCCACTCGCAAAAAAGGCAAACTTTTGTACACAGAAACCTATAAAGACGGTGAACTTGTCGAACGCAAATTTGTGGCTAAAGAAATTGATGAATTGAATTAAAGATTGTGTAGTAAACAAACGATTATTATGCTTATCACCCTCATAAATATGAATGGTGGTAAGTAAACATTAAATTAAAAAAATAAACATAACCACTTAAACATCTTATAAAGGAAAACGAAAGCCTTTTGACACCATCACCCTCCCTATATATTGACCTCGTCTAGTTCAATTTTTTTATTATCGTACTTCTATTTTGTTTAATCACTTCTTTAATTCCCTTTTCTATGTCCTTTACTGTCGTATTTTTGAAAAAAGGATTGAGTTGCTTTAACAGAATTCTCCCAATACATTGAGTGATGTCTTTGTGAAATATGTTTTAATCCTTTTATATCCAAAAGAAGTTCTAAATCACCAGCTTTAAATATTTTTGATCAATAACTAGGTAGAATCTTTAATAGCTTAGAAAGCAAGGTTGTGCATTATGCACCAGCCAAGCGAGTTTGCCGACAAAGTAGATGTGTCAGCCTTCAACTTCAAAATTATAGACTTTTTTCTTAGTATAAAGAAAGTTTTGCCCTTTTACTCGATACCATTTTTTATTTTTAGTTTTTATGTGGTATTATTCGGTGAAGTCGGCGTCATCTTTCCAGCCTTCTTTGGTGTAAAAAGGGGGGGGCGGCGGTGGTTTCAATGGTTTCGCCTTCCAGTTCTATTTGTACGGTGGTGTCTATCTCTTTGCGGATAATGGCGGTTACTTTTTTCAGGCTTATTTCGCCGCTGGTTGGGTTTTGAGACCATACCCGATCGCCCTCGCGTATTTGTTCTATTTTTTTTATGCCTTGCTGTGTGTGAACAGGCGTTCCGGCAGGTTTGGCAGAGTTTGCCGGTGTAAACTCAAGTGTTCAAAATCATTATGATCATGGACATTGGGGATTTAATATAGATTTTATACATACTACTATTTAATTAAGCAAATAATGAAAACGATAGTTATACTTTTACTACTTAGCTTTTTGACTTCTTGTGCTTATGCGCATAAAGAGGAAAAAACAGACATAAACTATAGCAAAGACATTGCGTTAGACCATGATCCTGTTTTAATTCAGTTAGGCAGTGAAAAATTAGCATTAAAAGGATTAAACCAAGAAGACTTTTCACTGGTACAAAAAGGTAAGACGCTTTTTATCATTAAACAGCTGTATCTGGGTATAGATGATCTGCAAATTGAATTTATAGATAACAAGGAGCAAGATTTCCTATTAACTGGTGAAATAGAATATGGTGTTTATCAAGACTTAATTGATGGTATACGAAATATTCAATTTTTACCATTTTCTTTTAAAGAAGATATACAGTTGCATAACAATAAAGGTAAATTTATTTTGTCAACAGCGATTAAAACCACACCACAGCTAGAAGCCATTTGCCAAGAAAGATATTTTGATGAGATCCGGAAAGAGTCTTATTTGGCTCAAAAACAGTTCTATCAGAATGAAATAATCGATAACCCAGAAAAATATAAGGATTGTTGCCCTGAGTATATTGAATATGCAAAAAAGTTTTTATCTAAAAAAGAGCGTGATTTTCACTCATTACAAAGCCTGTTTGTTGAAATTATCTATAAAAAAATAACGTTAAACATGGGTGATGGCTATCATATCGTCTTTTATAATATCAATGATTTTGTTCCTGAATAAAAATGAGCGATTATGCTGATTGTATTAGTTTAACTGAATAACAAAATAGAGATAAAATACAAACTGCATATAATCATCACTTACATATTTATAACTTTCGAAAAATCCCAAATATCTATGAATAAAATAATTATTTTTCTTGTCTCAACCCTACTGTTGGGTTGTTCGCATGGGCATCAAGAGCCGGTAAAAACTCATACGCCTGCCACTCCCGACATAACCAATGATTTGTCGGATGCGCCCCATTCCCTGCTGATATCCTCCCCATTAGGAGAGCCGGCAATACGCAAAAAAACAAAAAACGAAGATTCAATTACTAAGTTATACAGAGGTATTGCATATAAATATGGAAGCCGGGAAATTTTTTGTTCCTTATTGGGGTGTGGGGAAACCGTAAATTATACCCCCAAGCTTTTTAAAGAAGAGTATTCAGAGTTTGAATCGGTTT
>NZ_WTEX01000055.1 GCF_009795845.1 Gilliamella sp. Lep-s35
TGAATATGATTCTGAAGCAGATATCTCCTATTATAATTTTAATGGAAAATATGCCGTGTATTCCCATAACAAGGCATTAAAACTGGTTAATTTATTGAATCGAGAGGAAGAGTATCCTTTACCCTACGAATTAAACAACCGTTCTTTTTGGGTTACTGCTGATGATACATTACTAATTCTTGATGCCAAACAACTCATTCGCTACGACCCGAAAAACAATACACAAACGGTCATTCAGCAATTACACAATGATTATGATGTGCTGGTTTATGAAGATGGGGAGTATTTTTTTACTAAATTCAATACGTCTAAAGGTGGTGGGACTTATTATAACAGTAAGGAAGAACTGCTATACACCTTCGAAAAAGGAGATAGAAATAGATATTACCGCTATAAAAATTTTGTATGCGACTATAAACTTACTTCAGCCCTTTATCCTATTTTCCGATATTCGTATGATTATGGTAAAACTTGGTTTGAACAAAAGTTTACAGGCTTTTTTTCTGCCTCTCGTCCGATTGGGTTTTATAAAGATAAGTTTATCATTTTTCATGCATCATTCCATGATAAACCAGAGCCTGAAAATCGAGGGGGAAGGATTTTAATCGGTGAGTTTGAAAAATAAAATTGAAATCAATACTCAAAAAACACTTCACCAAGAATATATAAACAAATTATTTTATGGGATGATACCTTTCCAATCGGGAAATACTATTCAAAACTGTAAATATAATATGTCAAGAAAGAAAGGAAATGAAATTAATTTAATCATAAATTCAATTAATCATCCTAAATGTTTCAACGTCAAAAATAAATCATATTAAAAGTTAGATACATACACAAAAAACAACCTAACAACCCAAAATGGAAAAAAAAGCAACCTCGCCGGACAATAAACAATCACAACCCAATCAACCCGACAACAAGGTATTACAACCTCAAACCGATTCCTATTCAGCCAACCCCAATCAAATTGTCTATGATATGGTTCATCAGGATGATTTTATTATAAATGTAGCCGACGTGTACTTCGCCCGTAAAGTACTTGTACTCAATAAAAAAGATGAATATACTTATTTAAAATTAAATCAAGCCTCTTTGGGTGACAAAATTTATCTGGTTGCCAAATGTTACGGTACTCCCCGAAAAGGTAAATTAGTGCTCAGTCTTAAGGAAATTGAAAATACCGATACTACCCAAAACCTGTATTCCAATAATCCGGTTCCTTTTTTAGTCAATGGTGAAGAAAAAACAGAAATGGAATATACCCTAGACGGCTCCATTACTTATGCAAAGGAAATAGAACTCCGCCCTAAAGACGAAAAAAAGTATCAAGAATTACAAGAAAAATTAGAAAAAACTCAAACCAAAAACACTTTCTTATTTGTAAGGGCAAAAATAAAAGAAACAACCGCAATTACAGTAACGTTTAAAAGCTTCTTTGCAGGGCAATGTAGTGCCGTGGATAATTTAAATTATTATGACTTTTTAACTGAAAATTTAAATAAGTTTCAGTTAAAAAATACTAGACCTATTATTGTGATCGATCCTGGACATGGGGTTACACCGGGAAATGAAGGAGCTCAAGCAAGAATATACCAATATAAATTAAAAGGGAACAATGGGGAAATTTTAAAAGATGCAAAAGGTAATGTACAAACAAAAACCGCAACAGTTATAGATCTTCCCTCATATGTTCTAGAGGATCCGGATACATGGATTATTGGAAATAATGATCGCTCAAAAAGTAAAAATAATAAATTAGATGATGAGAGAACTGAATCTAATATGGTTTATGAAGTTTCAATAAAACTCTATAATTTATTGCTACAAAAAGGCTATAATGTTTTAATTACCAGAAATAGTAAAAACGTTATTGAAGTTGCGAATAATAAAGAAGCTATCTATTTTCGCTGTGATATAGCTAATAACAACAAAGCGGATTATTTTATTTCTATTCATGCGGATGGCTTAACCAATTTTACTTCCGGCGCGCATGTTATCTATAATGAAGGAGATAAAAAAGGGCTAGAATTAGCTAATGATATTTTTAGTTGTTATACTGTTGTCAATATAGGAAAGAAACACCCTGATGCTAGAAATAATATAGGAGTTCTTGGGAAAAAAAATCAAACGAAATATAAAGTTTTAATCGAGCTTGGTTATATTACACACCCTAAAGATGCAAAAAGTATTTACGACAATATGGACTTAATAGCAGAGCAACTTGCTCAAGGGTTAGAAATCAACATTAATAAACATTTTTAAGAATAAAATGAAAAAATTACTAATAGTGTCTATTTTTTTTGTTGGCATTTTGGCATGTGTTCAACGCATTGAAGAAAAAAAAATTTCCGAAGCTACCCCTTCAAATTCAGTACGAATTAAAGAATCCAATACTCCTGAGGGTTTTCTACGGTATGAATATTATA
Organism: Gilliamella sp. Lep-s35; assembly: GCF_009795845.1. GTDB lineage: Bacteria > Pseudomonadota > Gammaproteobacteria > Enterobacterales > Orbaceae > Gilliamella. The sequence goes on from NZ_WTEX01000055.1 coordinate 2,433, forward strand.
TCAATGGCAATAAAGCAGCGGATTATATAAAAACTTACTATACTAAAGGCGGTCAATTAGAATCTGTGTATTATATGTCATCATATCAACGAGACGGCATTTCTTCTCAAGGATTTTACCCAGATGGAAAACTAAAATTCATCCGTTATGTAAGAGATGAAGTTAAAAAAGGAGATGTATTATATGTTAACTATTATCCTAATGGACAAATAAATCATATAGAAACAATAGTTACTGACTCTTTAGAATTACCCAAACTCACTACTATTTACTTTGAAAATGGCGTTAAGCAATATGAAGGGTTTATGGATATGTATAATGCTACCACAATACCTGTAGGATTATGGAAAACATACGATGAAAAAGGCGATTTAATCGAAACCACCTATTATCATCCTGATGAATTCGGCAAAGACTATAAAATCGTAACTCAATATAAGAA
>NZ_WTEX01000056.1 GCF_009795845.1 Gilliamella sp. Lep-s35
TCTTATTCATATTTGTTCCTTTTTTAGTTGTGATAAGTTTACCTTACCCCTTAAAAAAGTTGTATGAATTAGTGTAGCCGATCCAGTTGTGTGACTTGTTCAATGACATAACTTGAAAGGATTTCACAAAACGGATCGGCATATTGACCGTTCTCAAAGTTAACAGCATCTAGGTATTTAACAGGCACTTCGTGACGGGCGACAACTGCGCCAAGTAAGCAGTAAGCCGTCGAAATCATCAATCAAGCTGATATCTTCTGATAACTCAACAAATGTTACATTGTATGAGCGAAAGTCTTTGTTAATGCAGTCACGAATGTGTTGTTCGTAGCCGTCACCGAACTTAATTACCTTTACTTTCGGTGATATTGAGACTGTAGAGCTGTTTTGAGGTTTCCAATGAGATGTTTCCGTAATTTTTTCCAGACATAAAAAAGCCCACAATTGAGAGCTTCAGGTTTAAATTTACTTATATTTTATTTTGTAAAACTTATATGTCTTATATAATACTTATATCAAGATTAGTTAGAAAAACAAAATGAATAAAATTATTTATCAAATTAAAGCCTTAAAACAGTTACGGCAAATTCAAAGCAATGCTTTAATCCGTAATAAAATTAATGAACTGGCTTACATGCCGAATTGCATTAATGTAAAAACCTTAACTAATCATAAATATCAGTACAGATTACGGATGGTTAATTATCGAGTGTTTTTTTAATTTTGATGGTGTCATTCATATTGTTTCTATTGAAGAGGTGAAAAAACGCAATGAACGCACTTACTAATATACAGTTTATTAATAATGAACAAGGACAACCACAATTTGTGATTATGCCTTACAATCAATACTTAGAGTTATCAAACGCAAAAACAATCGATGTTGAAACTGGTGTACCAAGCGAAGTTGTTAACATGGTTTTTGATAATAACTATTCTCCTGCACAAGCATGGCGTAAATATTTAAAATTATCTCAAGTTGAAGTTGCGAATAAAATAGGTATTAGCCAATCAGCTTATTCTCAATATGAAAAAAGCCAAAAGTTAAGAAAAGCAACACGGATTAAAATTGCCAAAGCACTACAAATCAATCCTGAACTGTTAGATTTTTAATAAAAAACCCGCCGAAGCGGGTTATTAGTTAATTGCTACCGATTTAATAATTCATTTATCCGACTACGAAATTGATCATGAGTTCTTTTTGACTGGTCAACATCCAAAAGAGTTATATCTGTATCATTAATATCATAATCGGCTTTATTTCTCATTAGTCTTTCTTGCTTAAGAATATATGATAATGATTTTAATTTATTAGAATCAAATGGTTCGTTTTTATGCTGTGACGGGGTTCCTAAATATTCAATAAGAGCCGAATGGTGAGATATTGAAACCTTAGGATTGCATTCTAGTATTGCTGATATTTTATGGTACATTCCATAATATCCACGAGAAATAAAATTGCGATAATCTATTTCTCGCTCATTACTGAGAAAATCAGCAGCTGAATTTAAAAAGTCATCGCCCGATACACTCATAATTCAACCCTTTTAGATGGTCTAAATACAGCAGTTAATTTACAAGAGTCCAACTCAGGAGCTTCTGATACTCTATCCGCTAATTCGAAATTCATATCAACTAATATATCAACACTATCCGTAGCTATACCAAAAACAGAGTGCCCACCAGCCACAGTTTCTAACTCCAGAGAATCACAAACTTGATTATATTTTTTAAGAATACTTGAACAAATATCTACTAATAAAGCAATTTGAGCATCAGAGCAATTTGTCATCTTCCTTACCTCTAAAATCTGCATTTGACGCACACAAAATGCATTAATAAAAAATCCATCGCATTTTATCTCAACAGCTTTTTTACAGATAAATTCAGCCATATTGGAATCTAAATATATAGAAACAACGTTAAGAAGAAGTTTTAATAATGCTGGAGTATTCAAATATTCTCTATAATCAAATAAAACCTGTTTCTGTTTTTTAAATAAAGAACAATGATTTAATAGTACAGCATAATTAGATAAAATATCCAAATCAAAAGCACATGATAATGCGCTTTCAAAGTGCAGTTCCATTAGAGCATCGTTTTTTTGAACACCATATAACAACCCCAGCGTATTATTTTTTTGAATATAATCAGGTATTGAGTTAGCTTCTCTTTCATACATTTTAAATTCAAACTCACTTAATTCCTTATTACTATAAAGATAAGGCGTTAATTTAGTTTGTATATCAAATGCTTTTGTTGCTGGCTTTGCTTTCATGGTTTTATATTTATTATTAACCTATAATTAGCTTATATTAGTGAATAAATATTTTTGCAGTATAGTTAACAAAGCTAACTTAGTAAAGAAAATTTATACTAATCACAAAAATTAATAGGTGCTATGTATTTGACTGTTACACGCTACTCGACACTGGAATGGCAACACATTTTCAAACAAAAAAATTAAGGGGTAAGTGTTTTTTTAAATTCAACGGGAGGTAAGTAGCCTAACGAAGA
>NZ_WTEX01000057.1 GCF_009795845.1 Gilliamella sp. Lep-s35
AAGCGATAACAGCAGCAGCGACCCGAACACCCCCAAACCAGTAAAAGAACTTACGCCGTACTTACTGTCACACCACTATATAAAAAATTAAACAGGATATCATCATGCAAAATAGAATATCTATAAAATCATTAATAATTATAATGTTAAGCAGCTTGCTGTTAACGGGATGCGATACTTATCCATATAAAGAAAAGATTCAAGAATCTAACGATTACAATAACCCAACAGGCTATAAAGCAAAATGTATGATGGTGGGTAGAGTGACACAATCCATGTACCCGTATACTACCTTTTATATGCAAGGGCAGGATTTGCCGTATTCGTCAGAAACCCAAAAAGCCAATTTCAATCGATTAAAAAATGACAGTTTGCATCTGTTTGCCGGGATAGGTTTTTTTACGGAGGAGTACGCCGGCGAAGTTGACGGTAGAGCGACGTACCGTTACGACCTGACCGATTTAGGGCGAAAATACGTTGACTGGTCATTTGGTAATACTAATTTTTGTTTTGGTCGGGTGGTGGTAGACAAAATTAACCGCACAAAAGACACCATTAACGGTGTCGGGGGGGGCACGGTGCGGGATGTCTATTTTACTTATCATCTTGAAAATGTGCCGGACTGGGTCAAAGACCCACAAATATATAAACGATTTCGATATTTTAAAGAACAAGTCAATGGGGAACCATTTCCCGGGATTCACAGTTATAAGGTGTCAAGCAATGGAAAATTAACAACCATGACCGGCGAAAGTGGCAGATCTAGATGGGCATCGGATTTTAATGAAGAAATCAAAGAAGAGTAATTAGAAATTGTTAGTTTTTAATGGTGAAAAAGCTGTGTTTAAAAGGAAAACAACGATTAAATCGTTAACCTATCCTGAGCAAACTCCGGTGGAATTAACTATTTCGCGTGGATTAGAGTGGCTTGAAATTTCGCCTGTTACTACCTCTAGCTTTTTTACCCCAAGAACGGATAATGCGGTTGGTAAAGATGAAGTTTACGATTTTGATAATACTAAAGCAGAATCCCCTAAAGAAGAGTCATTATGGAATCAGTTAATGGCGATATCCCATAATCAACCGATGCCAACGACGACCAATAACACACAATCCGATAACACACAGTCAGACAAAAACAACTCCGAAGCACCCAAGATTGGTCTGTATTTAATTAAATGGAGCTTAGGTAAAATCAAAGGGAAGCATGACGTGACTATCAAGGTGAATTACTGGCCAGAAGGCAAGCAAGAGGAGAGTGGCGACCAAAGCCAAAGCGATAACAGCAGCAGCGACCCGAACACCCCCAAACCAGTAAAAGAACTTACGCCGTACTTACTGTCACACCACTATATAAAAGATTAAACAGGAAATCACCATGCAAATTAAAACAAATATAACCACACTCCTAATCATCACTTTCAGCAGTTTGCTGTTAACCGGGTGCGATACTTATCCGTATAAAGAAAAGATTCAAGAATCTAACGACTACAATAACCCAACAGGCGATAAAGCAAAATGCATGATGGTGGGCAGAGTGACACAATCCATGTATCCCTATACCACCTATTATATGCAAGAGCAGGATTTGCCATTTGCACAAGAAACAAGAAAAGCATTTAATAACCGTTTAAAAAATGACAGTTTGCACCTTTTTGCTGGGATAGGGTTTTTTACCGAAGAGTACGCTGGCGAAGTTGACGGCAGGGCGACGTACCGTTACGACCTGACCGATTTAGGGCGAAAATATGTGAAATTTGCACTTGGTGAAACCAATTTTTGTTTTGGTCGGGTGGTGGTGGACAAAATTAACCGCACAAACGACACCATTAACGGGGTGGGGGGCGGCACGGTGCGGGATGTCTATTATACCTATCACCTTGAAAATGTGCCGGATTGGGTCAAAGACCCACAAATCTATAAACGATTTGGATATTTTAAAGAACAAGTCAATGGGGAACCATTTCCAGGGATTCATAGTTATAGGGTGTCAGGCAATGGAAAATTAACAACCATGACTGGCGAAAGTGCTAGTTATCAATGGGCATATGATTTTAACGATGAAATCAAAGAAGAGTAATTAGAAATTGTTAGTTTTTAATGGTGAAAAAGCTGTGTTTAAAAGGAAAACAACGATTAAATCGTTAACCTATCCTGAGCAAACTCCGGTGGAGTTGAATATTGGATATGGAGAAAAGTTTTTAGAAATTTCGCCCGTTACTACCTCTAGCTTTTTTACCCCAAGAACGGATAATACGGTTGGTGAAGATGAAATTTATAAAATGGATGAAACTAAAGCAGAATCCCCAAAAGAAGAGTCATTATGGAATCAGTTAATGGCGATATCCCATAATCAACCGATGCCAACGACGACCAATAACACACAATCCGATAACACACAGTCAGACAAAAACAACTCCGAAGCACCCAAGATTG
>NZ_WTEX01000058.1 GCF_009795845.1 Gilliamella sp. Lep-s35
TTTCCGCAGGTATAGGGTTTAGGTTCATAATCAAAATTCCAATCAATAATGGTAAATCCAAAAAAGACCAATTTGTATTCAGATTCTACTTTAAGATAAAACGTAAGTCCATCACTGTAGAGCTGCGTGGTCATATAGATTCCATCTTTATCCGTACCTATATGCGGTTTAATCCCTATTTTACCTGTAACACCTATTTGAAATTTACCACTACTGTTTATTTCTGTAATGATTAAATAGTTGTTTAATTTATATTCTTCTTTTTCAATATAATTTCTGAAATCGTTTTCATTAAAATTAAAGCTGATCAGCAAAGTCCATTTTATATCCGGAAATACATTAATTTTTACGGGTATGCTGTATCGGCAGGTTTCTGCCATTATCAAAACCATATTAATAAAAAAACGGCGGAGTTATCCGCCTGTTTTATTTATCTTATTACCTCTAACTCGTCAGAGCCTTCCGGTATATGGAAACGGAATAAATAACTTCCATTAGACTCCTTATTATTTTCTTTAAAAATTGCTTTAAATTTAATTCCGTCAGAAAAATCATCTTTGTCTTTTTGTCTTAATTTTACAATCCTATTATTGGGTTCAATTATTATCTGATAGTCTTCAATCGGTAAAATTTGTATATCATCAAATATCTTTGAAAACTCCCCGTTGGTTAAAGAGCTTTCTTGAAAATAATTTTCAATTTCTTGTTGAGTAGCATATAGACAGATAAATTTTTCTTTCTCTCTGGGCATGACTGCTTGAAAGTAAGCTTCTGTATTATTTTTTTCTAAAATAGTACGCAACGCCTCTATTTTTTTAACTACTTTTTGTTCCAAATCGGGGACTTTGGTTAAATCTTTAGATTTTGTCCAACCAGTCATTTGATAAGGCACTTGCGCTTCAAATTCAAACGATTTTTCAAAATAAGGTAAATCTTTAGTCTGTTCATAAGGCAGTTCGAAGTTTAGTATATGGATTTCAGGATCTTCCTTATCCCTAAAATTTTTATTGTAAAATAATCTCAATCTAAAAGCGGCATACTCGCCTAAAACAGTCTGTCCATTGGGGGGATACATGCGAATGGTTAATTTTTGTTTACCGCTGCCCAGTATATTATAATTTAGTGGGACAATGGGACTGGTAATTTTACCTTGATAATGGTCAAAAGCTTGTGTATCATTAATAAATAGTTCCCATTTAATATTAGCACTGTAAATTCCGGCATAATAGAACGGTTCTTGCTTATACTGCTTTGGTATTTCAATTGCTTGCATAGTTTCTTTAATTATTTGTTTATCTGTTTTTTGTGCTTGTCCGCAAGAAAACAGAAAACAACTAAGTAAAAACACGCTGATTAATTTTTTCATCATGAATTTATCTTATTACCTCTAACTCGTCAGATCCTTCAGGTATATGGAAACGGAAATTGAATGATCCTTCAAAGTTTGTATTATTGTCTTTATATTTACCTTTAAAAGGAATACCCCAAAAATACATGTCATTGCCATCCATTCTTAATTCAACGATCCTATTATTACCCTGTAACAATAGAGTGTAATTTTCTATTGGCAAAAAAACTACATCATATGAATCATCAAAATGATTTGATATTTTGTTCTCTTGAAGAGCTGATTCCATTATTTCCTTAGAACTATAAAAAGAAGTATATTTTTCGATTTCTCTATTTTTTATAGCATCAAGATATTTAGCGTCATCATTAGCTTCAATAATTTTTTTAAGATCCTTTAACTTTTCTAATAATTTTTGTTCTAGGTTAGGAACCTTAGTTAAATCTTTTGATTTTGTCCACCCCGTTAGCTTATAAGGAACTGTTGCTTCAAATTCAAACGATTTTTCAAAATAAGGTAAATCTTTAGTCTGTTCATAAGGGAGTTCAAAATTTAAAAAAGAATCATATTCTTCCATATTCCTTTTATCTGGATAGTATTCACCCCGAAGTTTAAAAGTTGCATATTCGCCTAAATGAGTTTTTCCTTCTAGTGGATATATTATTACTTTTATTATTTGCTTTCCTGAAGCTAATATTCGCATATTTAATGGCAATTGAACATTTATAATATCGCCTTTTTTAGCAGGAAAATGGTATAACAAAACATCATTCACATAAACATCCCATCTACAATTACTACTATAAACTGGAGCATAATATACAGGTTGTTTATTTGGTGAATTTGGAACTAAATCGATTATTTCTTTCATTTGGTTTTCTTGTCCGCAAGAAAACAGAAAACAACTAAGTAAAAACACGCTGATTAATTTTTTCATCATGAATTTATCTTATTACCTCTAACT
>NZ_WTEX01000059.1 GCF_009795845.1 Gilliamella sp. Lep-s35
CCCAGTATTGAACATTTTTATCGGGATTATTGAAGTAGTATTTTACCGCATCTGCCTGATATTTTCCGCAGGTATAGGGTTTAGGCTCATAATCAAAATTCCAATCAATAATGGTAAATCCAAAAAAGACCAGTTTGAATTCAGATTCTACTTTAAGATAAAACGTAAGTCCATCACTGTAGAGCTGCGTGGTCATATAGATTCCATCTTTATCCGTGCCTATATGCGGTTTAATCCCTATTTTACCTGTAACCGCGAGTTGGAATTCGCCGCTACTGTTTATTTCTGTAATGATTAAATAGGTGTTTAAATTATATTCTTCTTTTTCAATATAATTTCTGAAATCGTTTTCATTAAAATTAAAGCAGATCAGCAAAGCCCTTTTTATATCCGGAAATACATTAATTTTTACAGGTATGCTGTATCGGCAGGTTTCTGCCATTACCAAAACCATATTAATAAAAAAACGGCGGAGTTATCCGCCTGTTTTATTTATCTTATTACCTCTAATTCATTGGAGCCTTTGGGTTTGTATAAGTAGAAGGTATAAGCTTCAGGAAAGTTGCTGAATTGAGCTTTGGCAACTAAAGGGGAATATCCATAAGATTTTAAATCTTTACTAACCAGGGTAACAACCCTGCCATTGCCATAAAATTTTAATTCTACGGTATTGGGGTCTAATGGGAAGATAAACTTTTGTTTGACCTTGGCTCCTTCTTTAGCTGTTTTTATTGAGTTACCAAATCTTGCTTTACTCTGCCATGCGCGAGCTAAAGCGGATTCATATAAGGATTTAGTTACTAACTGAACAAATTCAGCGCTTTTATTGTTTTCGATAATAGATTGAATCTTTTTATAAAAGTCTAATACTTCTTGCTTTATGTTCGGATGGTTTCTTAAATCCTGTCCATCGCTCCAGCCGGTTATCTGCCAGTTCATCTCTTCGGGTTTAACCTCAAATTCCATTTTGTATTCCGCATACGCTTGTTTATCATCTTCCATCTTTGGCGTTTCAAAGGTTAATATATCCCATTTAGTCGGATCTGGGTTATCCTTCGCTCTATTATTCCATGCCCACATAGGGTCTGAATGTCTTTCATTTTTTGTTATCGTGATTTTAAGCTTCGTGTCTTTGGTTAAACTTTTTTTAAACAAGGTATCTTCAATTTTTTGCGGGTATAATCGCAAGGTAACGGTCTGTTTTCCGGGCTTTAAAATGTATTTATTTATACCATCACTCGTTGACCAGTTTCCTAATCCGAAAAAGGCAATAACAGGCACATCGTTAACTAAGATTTCATACGAACAATCGGTATGTTTGTATTCCAATTCATAAAGGTAGCTTTTTTCTTGATCTACAATCGTTTTTTCCATTTCAGCTATATTGAATTTTGGGTTATTATTTTGTTTTTCGTTTTGTCCACAGCCTTGCAAGGACAAGCATAGTAGAGAGATTAATAATAAGTATTTCATAATTTATATATTTTAATTTTCATCGGGGATTACTTCCCAGTATTGAACATCTTTATCGGGATTATTGAAGTAGTATTTTACCGCATCTACCTGATATTTTCCGCAGGTATAGGGTTTAGGTTCATAATCAAAATTCCAATCAATAATGGTAAATCCAAAAAAGACCAATTTGTATTCAGATTTTACTTTAAGATAAAACGTAAGTCCATCACTGTAAGGCTGCGTGGTCATATAGATTCCATCTTTATCCGTGCCTATATGCGGTTTAATCCCTATTTTGCCTGTAACACCTATTTGAAATTTACCGCTACTGTTTATTTCTGTAATGATTAAATAGGTGTTTAAATTATATTCTTCTTTTTCAATATAATTTCTGAAATCGTTTTCATTAAAATTAAAGCAGATCAGCAAAGCCCTTTTTATATCCGGAAATACATTAATTTTTACAGGTATGCTGTATCGGCAGGTTTCTGCCATTACCAAAACCATATTAATAAAAAAACGGCGGAGTTATCCGCCTGTTTTATTTATCTTAT
>NZ_WTEX01000005.1 GCF_009795845.1 Gilliamella sp. Lep-s35
CTTGGCATGATGAATCGAGTTATGGTTGTTTTTTGCAGAATTATTATAACTCATATCATGCCGTCTAAAAAATAATCACGAAAGAACAACACGCCCTAATTTTATCCTTATTTCAATTACTCATTTCCATTTTTTCCTTTTTATGTATCTACGTGGGGTTTCAAGAAAGCTAATAAAAAATACATACAATATAAAAATAAAAACAGCTGACCAGAAAAAAATAATATTTGAAAAAAGCCCTTCTCCTGGCTGACTTATAATTAACAGGCTATATAAAGAAATAAAATAAAAATAAAAAAGAGCTAAACGTCGTTTACGATTTAAAGTTTTGTCATTATTGTAGTCCATTGCAATATATTCCGAAAAATAGCGCCGAATAAAACACCCAACAATAGCAAAAAAATAATAGCTAACCCACATTTCAACAGCCATGCAAATCTCCTTATTTTATAATATTACCGTCTCTATCTTTTCTATATGCTGAACCATCACTACTTTCACAGCTATAATAATCTGGTGCATCATCATTACCTATTGTGATTATCAATGAACAATTCTCAACAATTTGTCCTGTATTAATAATTGTTTCTGGCTCTTTAACAACCATGCTGACTTGTTTAGTATCTTTATTAAGTATAAAAGCTTTTTTTAATTTTTCACGTAGCTGATAAAAAGATAATAGATCACTACCTATTTCCAAAGTTAATAATTTCTTACTCATTTGTTTGTAAGCGTTTTCTAAATCACGGCGACCATATTTAAATAATTTAAATATTGGATTACCAAACTTATTCAGTTTCGGCACTAATTTCAACTTAGCCCCTACTGACATACTTAAATCTAAACTATCATAAGCAATATCACCAATTGAAGAATCAAAACCTAAAGACTCGGCAGCATCTTTATACCAACTTCTTAAAGGCCCATCAACTTCCATACTTCTGTTGCCTCCATCAATCTCGTTCATAACACCATTAACAATACCAGATCCTCCTTCATATATTCCATTTACTCCATGCGCTATCATAGGGGCACCAATAAGACATGACCATCCCGCAGAACAAAGTGCTACCCCATTTTGAATCATTCCTACACCACCAAAAATAGACAAACCATTTTTCGACCATATAAAACTTTATTCCCATAAATTATTTTCTTCAGTCTTTATTTTCTTTGCACCTTCCTCATAACTCATTTCACCACTTTCAACTTTATTGACAATATTCATGGCATATGTATCAACATCATCAATAAAAGCTTGTTTTATTTCGTTATAATAAAGGTGTTTTTCGCATAGTTCGTGGGTACAGTCCATTAAGCGCTTGGCATCCAATCGAATTTTTGACGTGTCGTCACTCATTTCAAGTGATGAGTCACTTTGCGTATACATCAGGTTTTGAAAAATAGGTAATGAGGTTTCTGAAGAGCTAGGCATTTTAAAACTTGAGCTTTTCGCTGATGAATGACTTGCAACATTAACATAAGCAAAGCTTTTAGTTGCGATAATTCGATTATCGCCTATTGGGCATCTACAAACTACAATGCAACCATCATACGCAGCTGGTTTACCTTCTACAATACAATCATATGTTCCTTCAATAATGGAACCATATCCTTTTGTACATTTAGGACAACTTGCGTAATCGCCTAAGTATGCAATGCCTTGACCTTGAGAAAACCCTCCATTTGATGCGGAAATCACTTTACCACCTGTTGTCGTATCATCGCCCAACACTGCTAATTATTTGTTCACTCCCTTCCCCCATTTTTTTATTAAAAAATTTAATAAGAATTGATGACCATTGCGTTAATTATTCGTTCATACCTACTATGGCGTCATTAAACGCCATAATTAATTAACTTTAGAAATTAAGATTTGTGGCCGTTTTGCTCTCGCTCAATTGCACGGTAACCGATATCATGACGATAAAAACAACCATGCCAATAGATGCCTTTGGCTTGCTGATAAGCGCGCTGTTGTGCTTCAAGTACTGTGTTGCCAAGTGCGGTTATGCACAATACTCGTCCACCATTAGTGTAGACACGCCCTTTTTCTAAACTAGTCCCCGCATGGAAGATTTTACAATCATCGGTTGATTCGCTAGGTAGTCCAAGAATGACATCTTGGGTATTATATTTACTTGGGTAGCCACCAGCGGCAAGCACCACACCTAATGCTGGTCTTGGATCCCATTTTGATTTGACGGTGTCTAATTTGCCTTCTACCGCTGCAAGGCAGAGTTCGGCCAGATCGGATTGCATTCGCATCATAATGGGTTGTGTTTCGGGATCACCAAATCGGCAGTTGAATTCAATAACTTTGGGATTGCCGTCTTTGTCAATCATTAAGCCAGCATATAAAAAGCCGACATAGACGTTGCCTTCTTGCGCCATGCCGTTAACGGTTGGGTAGATGATCTCATCCATTACCCGTTTAAAAACCGCATCAGTTACAACAGGAGCTGGCGAATACGCGCCCATGCCACCTGTGTTTAAACCTGTATCGCCATCGCCAACACGTTTATGATCTTGGCTAGTTGCCATTGGCTCGACATGTTTGCCATCAACCATGACAATAAAGCTGGCTTCTTCACCGTCTAAAAATTCTTCAATCACAACGAGGTGCCCTGCATCGCCAAAGGCGTTACCTGCTAACATGTCATGCACGGCATCTTCGGCTTCTTTTAAGGTCATGGCAACAATCACCCCTTTGCCAGCAGCTAGCCCGTCAGCTTTAATGACAATTGGGACGCCTTTTTCATGAATATAGTTAATAGCTGGAGCAACTTCGGTAAAGTTTTGATATTCTGCGGTGGGGATGTTGTGGCGAGCTAAGAAGTCTTTAGTGAAGGCTTTTGATCCTTCAAGTTGTGCAGCTGCTTTGGTTGGGCCAAAGATTTTTAATCCTGCTTTTTGAAAGCTATCAACAATGCCAATCACTAACGGGGCTTCTGGGCCAACTATAGTTAAATCAATTTGTTCTTGCTGAGCAAAACTAAGCAGTCCCCCCACGTCGGTCGCTTTGATGTTGATATTTTCTAAACTAGGTTCTAGTGAAGTACCTGCATTGCCTGGTGCAACAAAGACTTTAGATACTCGTGGTGATTGTGCAATTTTCCAAGCAAGCGCATGTTCGCGCCCACCATTACCAATGACTAAAACTTTCATAAAAGATCCTTAACGATGTCTTTTTAATAAAAAGGTAAATATAGGTAATTTATTTTTTAATAATAATGAGCAAAGTCGCCACATTATTTATAGTAAAATTAATGCCTAAAATGGCGCATATTTGTAAATATCATTGCAATATTGTGTTCATTCGCAGCTTGGATCACTTCGTCATCACGAATCGAGCCACCGGGCTGAATTACACACGTTACCCCTGCAGCTGCTGCCGCATCAACCCCGTCTCGAAACGGGAAAAACGCATCTGAAGCAACCACAGAACCTGCAACTTCTAGATTTTCGTCTTGCGCTTTGATTCCAGCGATTTTGGCGGAATAAACTCGACTCATCTGTCCTGCGCCAATACCGATTGTCATGTTGTTTTTGGCGTAAACGATGGCATTGGATTTAACAAATTTGGCCACTTTCCAACAAAATAAAGCATCAGACAGTTCTTGCTCTGTTGGTTTGCGTTTGGTGACAACAGTAAGCTCGTTTAGCGATACCATACCTAAATCACGATCTTGCACTAATAAACCGCCATTAACACGCTTAAACTCTAAACTGACCGCTGCAGGCGTTGCCCATTGACCACATTCGAGTACTCGTACATTTTTTTTCGTTTCAATAATGGCTAATGCATCTTGATTGACAATTGGAGCGATGATAACTTCAACAAATTGTTGTTGAACAATCATTTGAGCCGTTGCCGCATCTAATGGGCGGTTAAAGGCAATAATACCACCAAAGGCCGATGTGGGATCGGTTTTATAGGCATTTAAATAGGCGTTTAGGATATTGTCGCTAACCGCAACACCACAAGGGTTGGCGTGTTTGACAATGACACAAGCAGGCTGTTCAAATGATTTGACACATTCAAGCGCTGCATCGGTGTCGGCAATGTTGTTATAAGATAGTGCTTTACCTTGCAGTTGCCTTGCCGTTGCAATCGATGCTTCATTAGCGCCTTCTTCAATATAAAAAGCCGCTTGTTGGTGGCTGTTTTCGCCATAGCGCATGTTCTGTTTTTTTATAAATTGAAGATTTAATGTGCGTGGAAATTGTCCTGCTAGTTTGTTGGTTTCGCCCATATAAGGTGGTACGCGTTGCCCAAAATAGTTGGCAATCATGCCATCATATTTGGCGGTGTGTTCAAAGGCTTTAATGGCAAGGTTGAAACGATATTCAAAAGAAAGGGCGTTTTGGTTATTATCCATCATATTAATGATATTTTCATAATCACCACAATCAACCACTATAGCAACATCTTTATGATTTTTAGCGGCAGAACGCACCATGGTTGGGCCGCCAATATCGATATTTTCAATGGCGTCTTCTAATGTGCAATTTGGTTTGGCAACCGTTTTAGCAAATGGGTAAAGATTGACAACCACCATATCAATCGGTGCAATTTGGTGTTGTTGCATAATGTCATCGTCAACCCCTCGTCTTCCTAAAATAGCACCATGAATTTTGGGGTGTAGTGTTTTGACTCGCCCATCCATCATTTCAGGAAAACCAGTATAATCGGATACTTCGGTTACGGGTATTTGGTTATCCATAAGTAGCTTTGCGGTTCCCCCTGTTGAAAGAAGTTCTACATTTCGTTCTGATAGGGCTTTGGCGAACTCTAAAATCCCGGTTTTGTCGGACACACTAAGTAAAGCACGGCGAATGGGTCGAAACTGCTGCATAAATGGCTCCGAAGTTGATATTAAAATTCAAATTATTAAGTCGCATTATATATAAATTAAGGGGGGATGTTTAGTATTAACTTGCTAATAAAGTAAATAGTCGGTTGTCAAAAGTAGGGTTAATTTAGATATATGTAGGAAAACGTCGAGCTGTTTACACTTCATGGTTAACATAATCCTCTAAAAACTCATAAGGCGTTTTTCTACAATTTATTTTGTAAAAAAGTTTCAAGAAACTATACGTTTTAGTCTATTTTTCTTTGTTCTTCGCTTCTTACACCTTAAAAAAGTGATCCTAATCACAAAAATAAAAAATACCCCCGTTTTAACAGCGTGATATTTATCACACTTATCAAATTTTTTTGATGAATCAAATAACCAAATCCCTCTACAATAACAGCATGATGATTATATCAATCAATAAGGAAAGATTTGTATGACTACATCAAACATTAAACTTAAAGTCCAAAATTTTGGGCGATTTCTGAGTAATATGGTGATGCCAAATATCGGCGCATTTATTGCTTGGGGCTTTATTACTGCAATTTTTTTATATAATCCTAACGATCCATCTGCTGGAGGATGGTTTCCAAATGAAGGCGTATCAACTGCTTTTATCGGACCAATGATCACTTATCTACTTCCATTATTAATTGGTTATACTGGTGGTAAATTGGTTTACGGTGATCGTGGTGGCGTAGTTGGTGCGGTCACCACAATTGGGGTAATTGTTGGCGTATCGATTCCAATGTTTTTAGGCGCAATGATATCTGGACCTTTAGGTGGATGGTGCATTAAACAGTTCGATAAATTCATTGATGGTAAAATCAAAAGTGGCTTTGAAATGTTAGTTAATAACTTTTCAGCTGGCATTATTGGTATGATTCTTGCGCTTATCGCTTATTTTGGAATTGGTCCTGCAGTTGCTTCGTTAACTAATGTACTTATTGTTGCAGTACAATTCATGGTTGATCATGGTTTATTACCACTTACTTCTATTCTGGTTGAACCTGCAAAAATACTATTCCTTAATAATGCTATCAATCATGGTGTATTTACTTCACTAGGTGTAACACAAGTAGCAGAAACTGGAAAGTCTATCTTCTTCTTGATTGAAGCGAACCCTGGTCCTGGATTAGGTTTATTACTTGCTTATATGTTCTTTGGTAAAGGTTCTGCAAAAAGTTCAGCCAGTGGTGCAGCAATCATTCATTTCTTTGGCGGCATTCATGAAATTTATTTCCCATATGTATTAATGAACCCGCGTTTAATTATTGCGGTAATTTTAGGGGGAATGACTGGCGTATTTACTTTAACACTATTTGGCGCTGGATTAAGTTCACCGGCATCACCCGGTTCAATTATCGCCGTTCTTGCGGTCACGCCAAAATCATCAATGCTTGGTGTAATGATTTCTGTCATTGCGGCAACAATGGTTACGTTTATCGTTTCCGCTATTTTATTAAAAACCACCAAAGAAGCAGATAAAAGCCTTGAAGATGCAAAATCGAATATTTCTGCAATGAAAAATGAATCAAAAGGGAT
Organism: Gilliamella sp. Lep-s35; assembly: GCF_009795845.1. Lineage (GTDB taxonomy): Bacteria > Pseudomonadota > Gammaproteobacteria > Enterobacterales > Orbaceae > Gilliamella. Next base: position 6,405 of record NZ_WTEX01000005.1, read on the forward strand.
TGTAAATGGTACACTTGATCTTGCTAAAGTGAAAAAAATCATAGTAGCTTGTGATGCAGGAATGGGATCAAGTGCTATGGGCGCGGGTGTATTACGTAAAAAAGTTCAAGATGCAGATTTAGATATTTTTGTCACTAATGTTGCGATTAATAATCTACCTGATGATGTTGATATTGTTATCACACATAAAGATTTAACTGATCGAGCAAAACAGCACGCACCAAATGCACATCATATTTCATTAACGAACTTTTTAGATAGTCAATTATATAGCCAACTTGTAGCCGACCTTTTAAGCTCTCAAGCAAGTAGTGGCACAATAGAAACTGCATTAGCAAACAATCAATCGCCTGATAATACTCCTTTATTTAAATTATCTAAACAAAATATTTTTTTAGGACTAAGTGCTAAAAATAAAGAAGAAGCTATTCGCTTTACAGGGCAAAAATTGGTCGATAATGGTTATGTCACACCGACTTACATTGAAGCAATGTTAGAGCGTGAAAAATTAACATCAACTTATTTAGGCGAATCAATAGCCGTTCCACATGGCACTATTGAATCAAAAGATGATGTTATTAAAACGGGGATCGTATTTTGCCAATATCCTGCCGGTGTTCAATTTGGTGATGAAGAAGATGATAAAGCAAAAATTGTGATTGGTATTGCTGCTCGCAATAATGAACATCTTGATGTCATAGCAAAACTGACTAATGCATTAGATGATGAAACTATTATTGCAAAACTGGCAACAACAAATAGTATTGAAGAAGTTTTAGCAATACTGAGCTAACCTAATTCTATTTCCCTCTTGATGTGGGAAATTAAGTTAAACAGTTAAATTAAATTATAAAGTTAAGGATTATTATTATGCAAGCACTACACTTTGGCGCAGGTAACATTGGACGAGGTTTTATCGGTAAATTACTATCCGATGCTGGCGTACAGGTTACATTTGCTGATGTCAATCAACAAATTATTGATGCTATTGCCGCTCGTCATGAATATCCGGTAAATGTTGTTGGCGAGCAATCTACCACTGAGATAGTTAAAAATGTCGATGGGATTAATAGCACCTCTAATGAAGTGATCGATTATATTGCCAGCGTTGATTTACTTACCACTGCCGTTGGTTCACAAATCTTGGCGCGTATTGCTCCAACAATTGCCCAAGGAATTATTACAAGACATAATCAAGGTAACACTAAGCCACTTAATATTATTGCTTGTGAAAACATGGTACGAGGTACCAGCCAATTTAAACAAGAAATTTTTAAAGCGTTACCAGAAGAACTTCAGCAATGGACAAATACCCATATTGGTTTTGTCGATTCAGCCGTGGATCGTATTGTACCACCTGCAACATCAAAAACAGGTGATATTCTTGAAGTCACTGTTGAAACTTTTTCGGAATGGATTGTTGATGAAACACAATTTGTCGGTAATATCCCCTCAATTAATGGAATGCAACCCGTTGATAATTTAATGGCTTTTGTGGAACGTAAGTTATTTACACTTAATACTGGTCACGCAATAACTGCTTATTTAGGATTTTATAATGGTATTGGCACAATACGTGATGCAATTCTAGACGAACGTATTCGTTTAATTGTACGCGGAGCCATGGAAGAGAGCGGGTTAGTACTTATCAAACGTTACAATTTTGATGAGCAAAAACATATGGCATATATTGAAAAAATATTATCCCGCTTTGAAAATCCTTATTTACAGGATGATACTGCACGTGTTGGTCGTCAGCCAATTCGTAAATTAGGCGCAGACGATCGTTTAATAAAACCATTACTTGGCACCTTTGAATATCAAGTTAAAAATACTAACTTACTAATTGGAGTTGCTGCTGCGCTTAACTATCGTAATAATGATGATGAGCAAGCAGTTAAACTAGAAAAACTCATTACTGAAAAAGGCGTTAAACAAGTTTTTTGTGAAATCTCTGGTATTGACGTTAATAATTCTATTGTTATGAAGGTTGAAGAAATTTATACTGCAATGCAAAATCATCAATTTATATAACAGCTAATGCCTGAATCGATATTGCAAGAAGATACGATATTAGAAAAACTCAACCAGCAAGCTGATATTCACAGCTTGCTAAAAGTTGCCATTAAATTAATTAATGATAATGTCAACAAATTGATTCTTAAAGTCTTCCGAAAAGAGCCTCACGCCATTAAATTTGTTATTCCCTCATTGGTGGGTAAAAATGGACCTCTCAATGATACCTCAGTGTGCCTAAAACTGCTTTATGTGTTGGGTATTATTTCTCGTGAGGATTACGAAGATATAGAGCTACTGATTGCTGTTTTGGACGAACTAGAGCTAGACGACAAACAATACACTTATTTAGATGATGAAATTTTAGGTCCTATTAGCTTATTACATGATATGGTATTACCACCAAGCTGGGAATCGCAACACGAAAAAGTAAAACAATCAGGTATTGTCGATACTTTAAAATCTTCCATTTACCAAAATCGCTATCAACAAATGATACGCTCGGCACTCATCATCGCTATCACAGAGTTAACGGTTCGAATCATTAATAAACAAAAGATTGACTATTTTCCATAATAATATTGATTGTATATTTTGTTGATGTAACTCTCCCCCAAAATAGCACAACAAAAAAGTAGAAAATTCTCTATGATAAAAGTAAAGGGGATTTAATTATGAAAAAAATGACTGAACATCAAATCATCGCTATTTTAAAAGAAGCTGAAGCGGGTATTCCCGTTAAAGAGCTTTGCCGTAAATATGGCATGGGCAACTCGACTTTTTATAAATGGCGAGAAAAATATGGCGGAATGGAAAGCTCAGATATCAAACGCTTAAAGGAACTGGAGGCTGAAAACCGCAAGCTTAAGCAGATGTTTGCCGAACTGAGCTTAAAATCCCAGCTTCAGGAAGAAATCATAAAAAAGCTGTAGTGCCCACAAAGGCACGTAAAATGTGGGCACAGCAACTACAACAAAATCATTCTGTTACTATTGCTATGAGTTGTGCCATTGTTGGTTTAAGCCGTTGTGCTTACTATTATCAGCCTAAGTTACTGGATGATTCGGTGATTGTTTTGGTGTTGAATGCTATCACAGACCGGCATTTACGCTGGGGCTTTCCTAAATGCTTTAATCGTATCAGAAAGCTCGGCTATAAATGGAATCATAAACGGGTGTATCGGGTGTATTGTGAATTAAAGCTTAATCTCAGGGTAAAGCGAAAAAACGCATTCCTCCACGATGCCCGGAAAGGTTATTAGTCACCAATAAGCAAGGTGAATGTTGGTCAATGGATTTTATGAGTGACAGCAGTCAAAATCAACGCCGCTTTAGGACCTTCAATGTCATCGATGATTTTAATCGTGAGGCGTTAGGTATTGATATTGCGGTCAGTTTACCTGAGGTAGAATCACCCATTATCTGGATAAACTGGCTCAATACCATGGTTATCCGTTAAAAATACGGGTCGATAATGGACCTGAATTTACTGGAAAACGCCTTATGAGTTTTTAGAGGATTATTTTAACCATGAGGCGTAAACAACTCGGCGTTTTCCTACACATTTATAGAAAAATTTGAGTTGTTTACATTTCATGATTTAGTTTGAATTTTATTACTTTTATGCCAATTTTAAGTATATAATCGACACAAATCCCTCTACTATGTATTGTTATGACTAAGGTATCTTCGTTTCGTCAAAAACAGAGCATTATTTTTATTGCTTTTTTAACCACTACGTTTATTGTTGGTGTTGCAGGGGCGTTGCAATCGCCTACGTTAAGTCGTTTTTTATCATTTGAAGTAAATGTTAATCCTCGTTTGGTTGGATTGTTTTTTTCGGTGAATGCGTTGGCAAGTATCATTGGTAGCTTTTTGTTAGCTAAATATTCAGACCAAAAAGGCGATAGGCGGCATATTGTTATATTTTGTTGCTTAATGGGCGTTGCTAATAGTGTAATATTTGCCTTTTCTCGGCACTATGTTGTTTTGATTACGTTGGGGGTTTTATTTGCTGCTTTATCATCGGCTGCGATGCCTCAAGTTTTTGCTCTTGCGCGTGAATATGCGGTAAAAACAGGGCGTAATGTGGTAGCGTTTAATTCGTTAATTCGTGCACAGCTTTCTTTGGCATGGGTGATTGGACCGCCACTTTCATTTGGTTTAGCCGTTAATTATGGTTTTACAGCCATGTATTTAAGTGCCATGTCTATGTTTGTTGTGGCAATGTTATTTGCTATGTTTTTTTTGCCGTCGGTTGAAAAAAATCCAACCTCACAACTTGATAATTCGATTGATATAAAATCAGCCGAACAACCACTATTTAAAAATAGGAATGTGATTTGTTTGTTGCTTTCTACTGTGTTTATGTGGACAGCCAATACGATGTATATCATCGATATGCCACTTTATGTGGATTCTGTATTGCATTTATCAAATTCATTACCGGGGCAATTAATGGGGTTAGCGGCAGGTATTGAAATTCCTGTTATGCTCATTGCAGGCTATTTAGTTCCAAAATTGGGCAAAAGAAATTTATTTTTTATCGCCATTGTTTGTGGTTTGTTATTTTATATCGGTATGATTTTATTGACAGATAAATTTGCTTTATTTGCTTTGCAACTTTTTAATGCGCTTTTTATCGGTATTGTGGCAAACATTGGTATTATTTATTTTCAAGATTTGTTACCAACAAGAATGGGGGTTGCTTCAACCTTATTTAATAATGGCATTATTTGTAGTGTGATTTTGGCAGGTGTGATTCAAGGCTTTGTTTCTGATTCTTATGGGCATGAGGTTATTTATTGGATTGCATTTGCGATGGTTGCCATTTCATTACTGTTTTGTGCTTTGGTGAATGATAAAAGTTGATGAGGTTGTTGGTTAAATTGTCTTCCTAATTAGGGAAGACAATTGTTAACGTTTTTACTTTTTATTAGCAAATTATTCAGCAAAGGTATTGCACTGACTAAGTGAACCGTTATCAAATCCTTTTTTAAACCATGTATAACGTTGTTTTGATGAGCCATGGGTAAAGCTGTCAGGCATAACATAACCATCATTTTGTTGTTGTAATCGATCGTCACCAATAGCTTGTGCCGTTTTTAGAGCTTGTTCTATATCGCCCACTTCAAGAATATTTTGTTTTTGCATCGCATTGCCCCACATACCCGCATAACAATCTGCTTGTAATTCTAATTTTACCGATATTTGGTTTTTGGTGGTGTCTGATTGGCCTTGTGTTCGTTGTGCCACTTGGTTAAATGTTCCCAGTAAATTCTGTACATGGTGTCCTACTTCGTGGGCGATAACATAACCTTGCGCAAAATCACCTCCACCACCAAGACGTTGTTTCATTTCTTGATAAAAGGAGAGGTCTAAATATACTGTTTTATCAATATTACAATAAAATGGCCCCATCATTGCTTGACCTGTACCACACGATGTTTGGGTTGCATGAGTATATAGCACCAATTTAGGTGGGACATAAGTTTTGCCTAAGCGTTGGAATTGTTCGCTCCAGTAATCTTCGGTACTGGCTAAAATTATTGAGGTAAATTTAGCCGCTTCGTTATCATCTGCGGTATATTCTGACGAGGTTTGTTGTGTACTGTCTGGAGTTATTAGGTCGGAACTAAGTAATCCCGTTAAATCAACACCATAATAACCCGCCACTAAAACCACAATAAATAAAGCAATTTTGCCTTTGCCTTTAATAGGAATTACAGTTCCCATCCCACTGCTTGATTGTGAGCGGCGATCTTCAATGTTGTCGCTCTCTCTTTGGTCTTTCCAACGCATAAGAAGTACCTTGTCAGTTTTGGTTTTGTTATTTTAATGGATAATGATTAAGGATACTAGATTAAGTCAATGCTATCGTTGTAATTCGGAAAAGTAATAATGAGTAAAATGAGAGCAGTAGGTAACAATGTAATTTAATAGGTTATTTTTTTGCGTTAATTTAGGTATATAATGTGGTCAATTCTATCATATTTTTTTCATTCTGATATCAGGGTATTATATGCCGTATCTATTGCTTACTTTAGCTGCTTGTTTTTGGGGCGGAAATTATGTTGTTGGGCGTGTTTTGGTAACGCAAGCCGATCCCATTGTTATATCTGAAGGGCGTTGGGTTATTACGGCTGTGTTGTTATTAGGATTGTATCATCATCAAGTGCGTAATGATCTTTCTAAAATTAAAAAGTCGATAGGGCCAATTTGTTTACTGGCAATTTTTGGTCAGATTTTGTTCCCTTTAACACTTTATATTGGATTGCAATATACTTCATCGCTTAATGCATCAATTTACCTTTCGGCAACGCCCGGCATGGTTTTAGTAATGAATAAATTATTATTTAATGATTCAATTTCAAAAAATAATATTTTAGGTGTGTTGTTTAGCACAATTGGCGTGGTTTATTTGATTTTACAAGGCAATCTAACCAATTTAAATGCATTGAGCAATATTAACAAAGGCGACTTGTGGGCAATGGCATCGGCCATGAGTTGGGCATGTTATAGTACTTTTTTACGTTTAAAAGATAAATCAATTGCAGGCAATGCTTTTGTGACAGTCAGTGCCGTGTTAGGCTCTTTGATGTTACTACCTATTGCTTTAGTGTATTTCTATTTTTATCCCGTTGAAAACTTAGCGCATTATACTGATACCAGTTTCGTACTTGGTATATTGTATATTGCTATTTTTGCTTCTTGGTTATCTTATTTGTTTTGGAATAGGGGGATTGCTGAAATTGGCGCAAGCCGTGGACAGATTTATACTCATATTATTCCATTATCTGGCGGTGTTTTTAGTATTCTATTTTTGCATACCGAAATTGCGAGTTTTCATATTATCAGTACGTTATTTATTGTTATTGGTATTTACCTTTGTTCGAAAAAAAACGATGGTTCATAATTATATTTAACAAAAGCAAAATCAGGCTGTGTAGCTGTTGCATTTTACAAAATGGGATATTTTGTTATACTTGACGGACAATTTTCGTGAAAAGGAATTGTTTTTACCGTTAACAAGTCGCAATATAGCTAGTCGAAATTACTTACCCGTTTTTGCTTTTTATTGTCCTCTTTTTTGTTTTGTTGGATTTTGCATCAATCTTTATTAACTGTTTTAGCGTATTTTATGTAATACCGCTGATGTTCGTTTTGCATTACACAATGATATCAATGGTGTTACTTTATTATTCCTTTTCTGTGTCTAATTTTAAATAGGCGGTATGTTATGAAAAAAGCAGTAAGATTTAAAAGGAAACCATTAAATATTAATGATATTACTATTATTGATGATAACAAATTAAGAAAGGCAATTATTGCAGCAGCACTGGGCAATGCGATGGAGTGGTTTGATTTTGGGGTTTATGGGTTTTTGGCGTATGTTTTAGGGAAGGTGTTTTTTCCTGATGCGTCGCCAAGTATTCAAGTTGTGGCTGCTTTAGCGACTTTTTCGGTTCCTTTTTTAGTTCGCCCATTAGGCGGTTTAGTTTTTGGTGTGCTTGGTGATAAGTTGGGGCGCCAAAAAATTCTTTCTGTCACCATTATTATTATGTCACTGAGTACATTTTGTATCGGGCTTATTCCTTCTTATGCCACCATTGGTATTTTTGCACCACTTTTATTATTACTCGCAAAATTAGCTCAAGGCTTTTCGATCGGCGGTGAATATTCCGGTGCGGCCATTTTTGTTGCAGAATACTCGCCAGATCGTAAGCGTGGCTTTATGGGGAGCTGGTTAGATTTTGGTTCAATTGCTGGGTTTTTAGTTGGTGCAGGTTTGGTCGTACTTTTATCAAGCATTCTTGGCGAGGCGAAATTTCAAGGTTGGGGCTGGCGAATTCCATTTTTGTTTGCTTTGCCATTGGGATTAATTGGTCTTTATTTACGTCATGCATTAGAAGAAACCCCCGCATTTCAGCAACATACCGATGAACTGGAAAACAATGAAAATACAAATACCGAAAATCCTCCTCAAATGACATTTAAAGCGATCTTTACTCAATATTGGAAGAGTTTATTAGTTTGTGTTGGATTGGTGATTATTACCAATGTGACTTATTATATGTTGCTTACTTACATGCCAAGTTATTTATCACATAACTTACATTATCGTGCTGATCATGGGGTGTTAATTATTATTGCTATTATGATCGGAATGTTATTTGTACAGCCTATGATTGGCTTTATTAGTGATAAAATTGGACGCAGGCCTTTTATAGTGGGAGGGAGTTTAGGATTACTGATTCTTGCTTATCCTGCATTTATGATGATTAACAGTGATGTTATTGGACTTATTTTTATTGGTCTATTAATTTTAGCTGTATTACTTAACTGTTTTACGGGAGTAATGGCTTCTATTTTACCTGCTATTTTCCCAACAAGTATTCGTTACAGTGCTTTGGCTATATCCTTTAATATTTCGGTACTCATTGCAGGGGCAACACCAACTATCGCAGCTTGGTTGGTTGAAGCGAGTGGTGATTTATATATGCCAGCTTATTATTTAATGGTGGTTGCATTAGTTGGATTAGTGACAGGTTTAAAAATGAAAGAAACCGCCAATAAACCGCTTCGAGGCGCAACACCTGCCGCATCGGATCGCTCAGAAGCCAAAGAGATTTTATCGGATCACTTTGATTCAATAGAGCAAAAAGTGGAAGATATCCAACAACAGATCGATACCTTACAAAAACAGCGTCAAGATTTGGTCGATCAGCATCCTAAATTAGATTGATCTTTTATTTTTGGGTTTTGTATGTTTTGTTTTAAAACATACAAAACTAAAGTTTAATAAAATCAATACGCTACCTGAGTGTTCTTTAACGGTAAAATTAGCACATCATAAAAATAACCAAAACGCTGCCAACCCTTTTTTTTATTGATAAATTAAAACAAATAAAAACAAAGCATTATAGAATAGCTACAAAAAAGGGTTTTTGAAAACAGAAATCCTATTTGCCTTTTGCTAAACAAGGTTTATAGTATATCGGCTTCTAGTTTACCGCCGCATAGGCGGTTTAGAAAAAATGACGCCTGTTATTGGTTGGTTACTGATTGTTTACCGCCGCATAGGCGGTTTAGAAAATTGATTGCCATTTGCTCGTGATTTCCACGAAGTTTACCGCCGCATAGGCGGTTTAGAAAAATGCACGACATCGAGGATTGGTCTGAAAAAAGTTTACCGCCGCATAGGCGGTTTAGAAAAACATCAACAAAAAATAAACCAAGTTCGTTCAGTTTACCGCCGCATAGGCGGTTTAGAAATGCGAGCAAAACCGCCTTTTTAGTACCATAAAGTTTACCGCCGCATAGGCGGTTTAGAAAGACAGCGTCATAGATGAATTTGACACCAATATGTTTACCGCCGCATAGGCGGTTTAAAAATTCAGGCATCATTATTTAACAGTATAACGTTCATTTCTGTATAACTGCTTATTGAGTCTTAACTCGCTAAACAAGGACGATGAATATGTGTAATTGTGGCACAATGTAAAAAACAAAAGAGTTTGACAGTTAACTGTGAAAAAATTATTTGCACATTAACTTACTATGATATTGTCGACGATACTGTGTTGGTGTTCGCTCTGTCTTTTTTTTAAAAATCCGACAAAAATAATTACTATCTTTAAACCCCGATGCTAGAGCAATTTCTTTTATATTTAGATCATAATCCTTTAATAGCGATTTTGCATATTCTAAGCGAATATGATTTAGATATTCATTTAGCCCTATTTTTCCCTCGCTTTGAAATAGATGTGATAAGTAATTGGGTGAAATGTAAAACATATTATGATGCGGCGTGTGATAATTATTGTTTAAATTAATTGATAATTAACCACGCCGTTGATTTCTATATTTGAAAGTGAATTACAACTTTACGGCTTTTCTGGAAATACAACGTCAACATTGTTTAAATCTAGTTCGTATAAATCGATAGTGTAGAGTTCTAACTTTTCTAAACGAGTTTTATCTGCTTCAGATGCTCTGCGTAGTCGAATTGCTCGATTAATGATTTCAATTTCTGTATTAGCGTCATTTAATAATGAATCTCTAATAGTTACATTTTTTTTGATTTTAAACTCTCGTTTTTCTTCTTCATCTAAAATCCATTTTTTGCCATCCCATCTGCAAAATTCAAACGGTTCTAACAGTGTAAAACCATCTTTGATTTTACCAAGATAATCGATTTTTTCCGCACTTTTCGTTTCAATGTTATATACAGTTTTCTCTCGATTGTCTTCAATTAAAATCCATTTGCCGTTCTGTTCACACGGCCAATAACCTTCTTTAAATGAAGGGGCTATCCGTAGCGCATTATCAGGCGGTAATGTGTCATCGTTCGCTTCTAATTGATGTGTAAATGGTCTTAGTTCATTTGTGTTATCAAAATAATAATTAATCATGGTTTTTACCTTTTAGTTTTAAACGCCGAGATAAATCGCGGGTGTTTTCCCTTCATTAAGAACTGTATTTTCAGGCCCAGTTGGCACAACATTAGATGCTCTAAAATCATACCCCCATGCATGCCACTCTTTTTTTGGCTGGAATGCACCATTTTCTGGATAAATAGCGCTCGTTCCCAAAAAAGCACCTCTGGCATAATTGGAATGGAAATCTACAACACCTGTATCAAAGTGTCCCCAAATATCGCGAATTGCATCACATTCAACGCTACCTACTTGTCTGTTAGTTCCATCAACTGCACGCTCAAAATAACCACGACCGTCTGGCGCAAATGCGGTGGGTACATTGATATATTGTTGACCATTAATTACTTTAATAGTTATTTTGTAATCTTCTTTGTAGTTTGCAGATAAACTATTTAAAGCTCGGCCTTGGGGTGAATCTAGTAAATAGTTATCTCCATTTCTAAAATACCAACCAAAAGGTAGTTCCGATGCTCTAAACGCCATTAGTTTTTGTTCACCTATAACGTATGGTTTTTCCGCTCCGGCAATCATCAAATCCCAAAATTCATTTTTTGTAGGATTAACACCTTTTACATTTTTACGAGCTATCCAGCTTGAGCCTCCAAATCCCACAACATCATCTTTTGTGTATTGTGTTGAACTGGCATATTCGCCACACCAGTTGAATCTAATGTTTCCTAAGTTAATTGTTGCCATTTTTAACCTCTCTTTTCTTATATAACCATCAATAGTTCTTTGTCATTAACAATAAATTCACACCCACCGGGTGCAATTATCCACTCAAGAAATTCAGAAATATGTAATGTTTTGTTATCTATATTTCCTGCTGTTTCTAAAATCAATTTTGCACCATCTCTTTTAAAACCATAGAATTGTGTAGCTACGCTTTGTGCTATTTGTTTTATGCTCTCAATTTTTGCTATAAATTCGTTTGAATTTTCAATGACCAACCATGGTTTTCCGTTATTTATTTCATCTATTACATTTGTTTGTGGTAAAACAATATGTGGTAAACTTCCTGCCCAAGCATAATATTTTTTAGTTTGTTCGTTGTAGACAATTTCATTTCTTGTATTTATAGAACATCCATCATTGAAGTTACCAATTGACTCATAGCCGATCTTAGCCTCGATTAGCCGATTTACTTGTTTTTGTAGTTTTTCATCATTACAGTCGACATACTCTTTATTAACGGCATCGTTTTTGTTTTCTGGTTTTTTTAAATTTTCGATGCGATTACACTTAGCATCAAAATTGGAATTATCTTTAGATGCAGATAATGTAAACTCTAATGCACTATTAATTGTATCAACTTCTCTTTTTAAATATTGTGTTCTGTTTGCTAGTTCGTGATGGGGCTTGTTTGCTATACCACGCACACCACCGCCGACGCGGTCTTTTCGCTGAATGAGATATACATTATTTTCCCATGTTGCTTCTTCAATTAAATGTTCCATTATGTTTCCTCTAATATGCAAATTGGTATCGTTCATCATAAGCAATTTCATCATCGTATAAGATGTCGTTGAAATCATTAAACTGTATTATTCTGCCGAATAGTCCAAAATCTGATTTGGGATTTTTTGATAAATCAGGTAATAACTGTAATGTAGTTTCAACATTTGAAAATTCTGATTTATCATCAATCAAGCTGATAAATTCAATGGGATCTAATGACAAGCGATAAAGCTCGATGTTGATTGGTTTATCGTCTATTATGTTTTTTCCTTCATATCGAAGTGAAAAATCGTTAGGCTCATTATTTAAAATGCTAATACCGCTTAATCCTGAATAATCATATTCAACTAGAAGCCGTTGCGATTTTGGTTTTGTTATAAAGATAATTGAACCAGCTTTACAATCTACAATGTAATCAATATTTTCATTTAGATTTTCAATAAAAACGTCTCTTATATTTTGATGTTGTAAATAGATTGTCATGCCTGATTTTATATTTCTGAACTCTTCTTCAGTCCAACCCTGTTGATGTGATACAGACTTTCCTCGCAACAATAATTCAAGATTTTCTAGTGAACGATCAAACCAAGTTGCAGTAACGTTTCCCCCTGTGAAAGTAATAAACCTTTTGCCGTTAACTAATCGTCCACCAATACTGCGTTTACTATATTGTTCTTCAAATTCAAAATTGATTTTTAACGAAGATACATCACCAACCCATCGCCATTGATGATCATCTATTATAGGTGCTAAAAACACTTTTCCTTGACCGTAATAATATTCACTTTGATTAGACATTATTTGCTCTCCACAGTGATATGACCTTCAGGCAGTGTTGTTACAAATTTTTGTAATGATTCATAACCATCTCGAATGCTATATAAAGTTAAAATGTGTAAATCATCATAAATATAGTCTTCACGGGATGAATACGGTAATAATATGAATGTATCAGTGGTATTAAATTTCCACAGAATTTCTTTTGTATAATAGTCAGCAATTTCTATTTTATAGACAGTGCCATCTTCAGGGCCTATATTATCTGATAAACAATCAATTAACTGATCTGCTTGCAATACTCTGTCACGATGTGAAAATGTTAATACATAATTATCGGCTTCATCGATAGAATCGGGGTATAAGACTTCGTTTATTTTTATATTTCCCGGCAAATAAGGGCGTATTTGTCTATTCGACATTACAACGCTTTCTATTGGTGCTATTTCTTGATTTAACACTCCTATATTTGTTTGTGTTAATAGTCTTACTTGAACTTTTTCACCTGATAAATATTCAATACTATCTTGGTATATCGCGTTCATGTAGTAACGGATTTTAGAACCACATTTATGGGAACTTGGTAGTGAGTCAAGGCAACCTCGTCCCACTGTAATTATGTTATTTTCAATTGCATCAACACGCATGAACTCATCATTAATTAATATTCCTTCACCAATGCTTGGTTGACAATCAGAATTGATTTCAAATTTTGTTGTTAGTTTTCCGATATCGTTTATTAGTGTTGCTTTTGGAGTCCAATCTCCTTGACTTTGTGTAACAAAGTCAGTTCCCATTGCACGAGATTGTAAAATATAATTAATTGATGCTGAGGTTGGTGCTGATGCCATAACACCTATGTATCCTGACGATGGTTTTACATAATCTAGATCCGCTGCGCTCAATGTTGATACAAGAACCGCATAAGGTAATTCAATAAGTTGTACATCATTAACTGCCCGAATTGAATTATCTGGTGCTACCCATTCGCTTGTTTGTTGTGATGTACTGTAAGATGTTGATGACAAACTAAAAACATCCTGCACGCCAGTTATTAATAAAGCACCATCATTTTGTTCTTCTATTTTTCCGACGCGTAAAATCATATTTTCAATATCACGGTCAGGTAAAGATACACGGAAACACGATGCCGGCTCTAATATGCCGCCACGTCTATCAAATTTAATGATTAAACGTGTAATGCCCGCTGCATTCATTTCAAGATCTCGCTCAGCCACGCGAGCGGCCAGTTCTTGTGTTGGCACTGCTTTATATTCAACTGAATTACTAATTAAGCCTACTTGTTGAATAGAAGCTAGATTTTGAGCACGAACAGTTCCATCTTCATGTGTTACAGGATTACTATATGTAACAACTATTTCATTATATGTAGCATCATTACTCGCTGAATCATCATCTTGTACTGATAAAATACCGTTATCATAATTAAATAATGGTAATTTTTCTGGATCATAGTCGTTGCGAATCAGCTTTAATGTTAATTTCCCGGTTGATAAATCAGCATATTGAGCAGCTCCAATATGGTCTAAAATTTGCTGTATAAATGTTTGCAGTTGGTCTTGTCGGTTGTATCGAAAACATAAACCAAACTTTTCATTAAATAGTGTGTCTGCCACTTTTTTAAAACTTTCAATATCGATTTCATCCCAGTTTAAGCCACGTCCCCAATCTCGATTGGTTGCGCACTCGAATAATATGTGTGCAGGATTCATTGCATGAATATTACGAATATTATTAGTTACTGCTGCACGCAACTTAGCAAGCTTTTGTTTTATTTTCTCAATTTTCTTTTTTTCTTTCTCTTTTTTCTTCTCTTCTTCATTTTGTTTGGGGGCTTTATTATTACCTATACCATTGATATTAGGTTTTAATTCAATTTCATTTTCATTTTTATTTTTGTTTTCGTTCATTAAAAGGAGAATTAAATCTTCAACAGGTAATTTGCTTTTTATCTCATCTTCAACACCAATAATTTCTGATGCATCGTCACGCAACATGATTGTGCATTTTTCAGGATACCAAACATTTCCTTTATCCCACCCTTTCGCTGTACGACGAACTCGGTAAGACCAAGGTTTTGGTGATGCACTGTAACAACTGATTAATCCTGAATAAAATGTTGTGACCACACCACGAAATCCCGGAATCAATCCTTTTAAAATACTTTTTAAACTATTTGATGGAATTTGGTTTGGTTCACCCATCATTATTTCAAGGTTCCCCTGAATACCACCTTCACCACCAGTGTCCTCACCACCAAATAAATTGGGTTTATTTATATAAATAGAGCAATTCGTATTTGCTTCGCCTTCTTTTCCCAACCACACAATTTTCTTATCAGCTGTAATCGCAACAATAGAATCAATTGGACCACGACCTAACCCGCAAAATAAATCCCATGAATAACGATATCCTACGGTAACCTTTTTCTTTTTAGATCCCATTTAACTTCATCCCTGTTTTTGCAATATTGACAATATGTATCGCTAACGCATCACCTGTTTTTAAAACTATTTCTGAATCAATATATCCATCACGAATAAACGCATTTAAATCTAAGTTATAGCGTTTAAAAAACTCACGTAATCCTCCGGCACAGCCACCGCCCGCACGAATATGTTCCATTGTTATTTTCATAATAAATGCTCCAAAATTACTTACGAATTGCACTATAACGATAATTGCCATAACCAAGCACAAACCAATCCGCAGTCCAGCAGTCGCCAAAAAACACACATTGGGGAGTACCCTCATCAGGTATCGGCATATTCCAATCATCTTCAGTTGCTGCAGTTGGACGATTACTTTTGGGTTGTTTCGCAGTAACACGTGCAATCACATAACTGGCAACAATAACAGCAACAAATTTAGCAACAGCCCACCACACAATAAAATTCCTCCAAATTAAAAAAGCTTAACGATTGTGAACGGTGAAATGCCCGGAATGTGGGGTTGTCCACCATAATTGAGATGATTATTAAATTTTTCATTGCAGGTTTTGATGGTTTTATTGCATCCGGGATATAAATTAATACGCATCCCTTTACTTAATCCTTGAGTACCACCAAGAACACCAATCACGTTATTAACATGTGCTTTCAATCCACGCAGTTCTTGAATACCATCGATATAAAATTCCATGTATCCACCAGAAAAATGACCTGATGCGATGTTCGATAGATTCAATGTGATATTTGCCCCATCGAGCGCAATAATTTCGATATTCGCGGCTTTATAGTTTTCTTGTCGAATCCGGCAATTGTGGTCATAAAGGGCATATGGGCACGAACGCCCATAAGTTAGTCTTAAACCACTTCGTTCAAACGAACTTGCAACACTTGCCGTAATTAATTTTGCTTTTTCAATTGATTCACGTTTAACTTCTTGGATTTTTCCGACCCAGATAACTTTAAATTCATTATTATTTTCGTGTAACTGATACATTTTGATTACAACGGGTTTGGTTGGCGGTACGCCACGAAATAAACGAACTACGTCCGACGTTGACGGCAATGTAATTTCTAGGCTATTACCGGTGCCTATACTGAGTCCTGTATTACTGATTACTTCACTTATCCACATCACACCATTAAAATCAATATTTCTATCAGCATTGGTATAGCGATAATATTTTTGTTCATTACGAATAAATTCATATAACGTTAATGGTTTACCGTTATTTGTTGAATACTCAAATTGATTCCAACTCATCGCGTACTCCTCTAAAACTACAAGTTATATTAGCTAGTCCATCGGCATCGGTTACATGTTTCCAGCTAACTGCATCGCTATTTAAACGGCATAATGTTAAAAATGAAACAGAAAGAATATCGTCAGCATTTACATTAATGGGTTCATTCAGTAGTAAACGCTCAATCTCATCAGAAACGATAGCAACAAGTTCAATACGACGATATAGCTCATTGCCATTACATAAATTGATAACCAAATCTTTTCGACTAGGCATTAATCCAATTTCATTAAATCCTGTGTTTTCAACTTCAAGAACTCGACCATCAACAGCTAGAACATTAAAATCGCTCGCTTGGCTTGATACCCAAATATTTTTTTGACAACCATTAAGATAATAAAATAATTGACGTAATTGCATTTGCTCATTTCGCTCAGTTAGAAACCAACGAAACTCTTGCACAAAGAATGGTAAACGGGCGGTGTCTAATCTTTTTGGAATTCCAGAACCATTATCTAATTCAAGCAAAACACGCTCATATCGACCTTTTAACGATTCAGACCAATCAGGGTGCATAGTTAACACAGGAAAATGTCGATAAACTGGTAAGTGTGAAATATCGTTACCAAAAGCGTTATGTTCGCTAATTCTGAAACGAATCTGAGCGGAAAGTAGATCATCATTATGACGTGTAAGTTCTGGGGCATCTGTTAATACAGCTAATCGAATAGGATAAATACATGCACCGGCCAAAAACTTAGCTTTAACTGGATTAACTAATGTGATTGAATCTGTGCCTATCGCTGCGACTTCAAATAATGCTGTTTGATTAACATTGTTAATCTCACTTTTAATTAGTACTTTATTGCCGACTACAAAATTACGACCTACCGTGCTGCACGGCAGAACTATAGCACCTGTATTAACCGCATCATTCAGATAGGTAACATCAGTATAAATAGGAAAATACCAAGAATTTCCGCCAACAAATGCCAATCTATTTTCAAATCTGGCACGTTCATTACCATTAATTAGAATTGAAAATTCAAACGTTCGACGCGGTGATAATCGCCGAGCAATGCGTTGCTCTGCGCCACTGTACGATTGCAAAATATCGGTTTTCCATTCCAGTATTTCAGTTATGCCATTAGTCCAATCTGGTTCAGCTTGCCATAAAAATATGTTTTTCATGATAACACCTGCTTTAACGTTGGTGCATTAGCATGAATCCACGTCATTAATGCCCTTGAACCATCAACAGAACTAATACCAGACTTCATCATTTCACCGCTATCAAGAACCAGAGTTTGTTGAATGACAGGAGCCGACTGAGCTTGATTTGTTGCGCGTGATGTTAAATTTTCATCATATATATTTGGTGCCTTCGGACTGCTGGCATTTGAAGCTAAACCACCAGTTGCGTAACGATGTAATCGTCCCGTGTTGATTGCATGAAGATAATCAACCCCATATTTTTTAACGGATTCCGCTTTAACAACATATTCTCCGTTAGATAGTTTTGCCGGAATCGAGTCAGACGTTGATGTTCCGGCTCCGGTTATATAACCACCTGTTGCAGCAGCTACTGCTGCCGCGCCTATAGCAGAACTGCCCGCATTTGCACCAGCACTAGCACTTGATGCTGAAATCATTGCTGCACTAATAATTTCACCTGCTGTTGTTCCGGCTGTAATCATTGATGCCGAAATCGTTTCTGCCCCAATACCTGCTGACATAGAAATAGAATCACCCATTAATCCAGCACCAGTTGCCGAACTGGTTGCAATTGCTGTTTCCATCAGTCCTGCTGAAGCAGCAGCATCAGTGGCAGCACCAAATAACGAACTACCTAAATTTGATAGTCCATTCATTGCCATATCTGCTAAACCTTTTGTCGCAACTTGCGCCATCGACGATAAAATACTTTGCGCTAGATTTTTTAGTGCATCTTTTAATTCAAAGGTACCTTTAGCCAAACTATCTAAACTACCTTGAATGCCACTTTGCAATCCGTTTTTAAATGCATTAGTAAGTGCATCTGTGGTTTTATTTAGTTCTGCAATTTGTAGTTGTAATGTTGCCAACGCTTTTTGGGCATTTTCGCCAGCTTGTCCGGGTAATTCAGTCATAGCTTGCAAAGTAGGTAAATATTTGGCAAGTTCTTGCGCTGTTTGCTTGTGCAAATCAATTAACTGGCTTTGCGCTTCAACTTGTGTAATTAACCCACTTGTTACTTGTGCTTGAATACTCTGTTCTTTCGTTGATTGACGTGATTGTACCTGTTGAATTTTAGTGATAATTTCATTTAAATTCGCTTCAGCTTTTTTAAGGGGTAAAATTTGGTCGATTAAATCGATACCTTCTTTATTTCCCATTTTCTTAAACTGGGCTAATAGATTGTTATACCATTGTTCAACTGTGTCATCACTCGCCTTTGTACCAAGTAATAGTTCATTTAATTGTTGCTGCAACGCTAGATTGGTTTTGTCATTTGTTAATGAAAAATCAGTTTTTTTGTTATGTTTTGCTGCATTTTTAGCGTCAACTTGTTTCGCTAGTGCAATGGCTCGGTCTTTTTCTGCTTGTGATGCATTTTTATACTGCCCTTCATTGATTTCATGCATCACTCGTTGCAGTTCTGTTGTCAGTTTTAGTGATTTTTCAACCCCTTTATTGTATTCAAGAATACCTTTATCAGTAATATTTTTAACATCTTTATCATATTGACCCCCTGAAAATGATTTACCGTCTTTTGATTTAACCCCTTGAGCCTGTAAATCTTTACGACCTTTTTCATTGGCCCAAAGTGCTTCATATTTTTTACGTAATTCATCAACCGCTTTAGCTTGTTTTTCGGCATCGCTTGCATTTTGTTTATGAAGCTCGTCAAGTTCTTTTTGGGCATTGATTGCTTTTTCATTAATGACATCGGTGTCATGCTTTTCTTGTGCTTCTTTTTGAAGCTTATCTCGTTGAGCATATTTTTCTTGTAATGCTTTATCATCATTCTTATTGTATGGAATAGATACTGATCCAGGAACAATGTAAAAACCTCTTTTTTTTGCTTTCTCCATTCTTTCAATATCTTCTTCTAGGCTTGATAATCCTAAATCAAACTTAAGCTCTTTCTTTAACTCATTACCTAGAACACTAACCCCATTTTTGAAGCGTCGCCATGCATCTTCTAACCAATTGAGCTGTTCTTTCATCTTATTAGCGCTGACTTCCATCTCTGAAGCATATTTATCTGTAGCGATTGCAATAGCTTCTTCGGTTCTACCTTGTTCTTCTAACGCGCTTATACGCTGATAAGTAGCCAGATCTAAAAAGTGATATTGTTTATTACTTTCAACAGCCCAGCTAGTGACCGAATTTTCAATACCTTTAAATGATTGAACGGCGTCTTGGGCACTTTTTCCTGTCACTTGTGCCATATATGCTGATGCTGTAGCAATGTTTTCAATCGATTTTGCTGATAATCTCCCCTCTGATGTCAGTTCAGCAATAACACCACGTGTTTCACTGTAGTTATGATTAATTTTACCGATACGTTGAGACATGGCCTCAAGCCCTCCTGCGGTAGCACCGGCATAATTACCCGTTGAAATTAATGCACGATTAAATCGCTCTTGTTCTGAAATTATCGTACTTATCACTTGTGACATTTTGTAAGCTGCAGCAATAAATACACCGGCAGAAATAGCAGCAGCCCCAAATAATGAAGGTAACTTTCCTGTCATATTGGCAATTGAAAATAATGAGTTACTAATGCCATTAAAATTACCCGTAGCGAGCTGTTTTGACATCATAAAAAAAGTTCGGTGGGCAGATTTGGTATTAAATACCAATCTTTTAGTCCCCTCATTTAGTGTTTCAACCGTTGATAATGCAGCACGTTGATTGTTGATTTTTCCAAGATAATCATCAAACGTATCAGTATCAATCACGCCCGCTTTTTTGGATTTCCTTAATTTGCTTTCTAGCTCATCTAAACGACTTAGACCTTTTGTAGCAGGATCAATACTAGCAAGTAATTTGTCTAAACCTTGGCGCAGTTTTTCAACTTCTTTTTTATGCGCTTCAGCTGCTTTAGCGGCAATACTTTGTGCTTTAGCTTGTTTTTCAGCAGCAGAGGCAGCTTGCGCACCACGGTTCATTGCCTCAGTTTGTGCCGTATAAACATCTTTGATGCTTTGAGCACTTTTTTTGTTAGCATCTTGAGCAACATTTGCTGACTCTTTCAGTTCAGCATTTAATTGACTGATATTATCTTTTGCTCTATTCACATCAGCAGTGAACTTCATTGCAATATTCATATCGTTATTAGCCATTATTATTGCTCTCCGCGTAACTGTTTTACAAACTTTGTAACTTGTTTACCACTATAAAAGCCAACACAAACATCCTCAATTCGGTTAGCTCGTTCTCGGTTTTGTAACTTAATTAATTCATCGTAATACAGCAGTAATTGGCGTTGCGTATAATGCGGTAACTGCTGTGGTTCATGTCCATTTTTAATTAATAGTGTAAAAACCTCGCTCCAGCTTACTGATTTGCCTGTTTTGCAGCGTTTTGCCGAATGATTTTGCGACTTACCGCGTTCATAAAAAAATGAGAATTAACAACCCACCACCAATCAAGTAATTGCAAACCATCTTCATATGACAACGCTTCAATAAACGAAATCGGTTTTTGAATGGATGTACTGATTAATGAATAAACTAGCTCTAGGTTATTCATAATGATTGAATCTGCTTGCTCAATAGTTATTTTGTTTGTACCGTTCATTTCATTCACAATTAATGCAACAAACTGGTCAATTTCGTTACCGATTGTTAGTGCATCTTTAAATGAATATTCACGTACTGTAATTGTTTCACCAGCTAGCACGATCTCACGATTCGGCATTAATGTTGCTAAATCATTTGATTCTTCTTTTGTTGCTGTCACTTTTTCTGCCATGTTATTTACCTACTAATAAAATTAGAGAGTTGAATAATTAGCGGTGACACATCACCGCATAATAAAATAAATTTATTTCGCCTTTTGAACGTATGAGCCAAAATAACCAAGCGAACTATCCTTGTTTTGACTCATATCAGCCAAAACCGTGGCAGTAAGTGGTAATTCACCGTATCCCTCATTGTGTAGTAACGAGAAGTTAGAAATTGGATTGAATTTAACGCGGAATAGCTCCACAATTACATGTTCATTTTCACGGTCAGTATTGATACCATCGAGCATAAACCAACGTTCTGGTGGCTGGCGTGTAAAAATCCCCAAGCTTTCAGTCTTAGCGTATGAATAATCTACCGTTGCGGTTAATGCCGTTGTAGTTAATAATTTAATTAATCCTGCATGGGCTGATTCGATTTCATAATCCGTGCCTAATACTAATATGGTTCCATCAGCAATTTTTAACTCAACATCGGCAACAAATGGATGGGCTAATTTGATGCGGTCACCAATTACCAGACTTTCAGGTAATTTTTCATCAGTGACAATACCCGCATCAACAGTAATTTTTTCACCATAAAGCGCTAACGCAATGTTTTCGATTGACCAATCTTTTAACGTAAGATTTAACGTACCACTTTTACCCAGTGTTAATTCACCAACTTGTAGACGTTGTCCTGTATATGATTCATTTTGCGTAACTGTCTCAACACTTAACTCCATCTCGCAAGAGTCAGCGGTACCCACATGCCGAAAGGCATTAGGTCGAACGGGTGAACTTGCGGTATTACGTGTGGCAAGGTTAATCGTACCCTGAAGACTCATTAATAAATCTGACATATCTTTCTCCTAAAACTATTTATCGGCTACCAATAAAATGCTGGGTTTGAAATGAATCAATCCAAACAAGTACGCCGTTTTGAAAACCTAACGTTTGCCCACCAACCCATGTGACTGGACGAACTCCATCAATAAACTGAACTGTTTTACCAATCAACAAATCACGCACCGCACCTATAACGGGGTTTGCTAGCTGTTTAACATTTTGAATATTGGTTGCTTGACTTGAAATATCACGTGCAACAACCACAACACCAAAATTAACACTTACTGACTGCCGTGTTCCTGTTGGCTTATCATTCGGCGTTTCCTTACCAAGCAAAACGTAAGCAGCAGGTGTTGGCGCCGATGTTAAATCAGTCAGCTTGCTGTATTCAGCACTGGTACCAACAAACACTAAGGTTTTATCGGGCATTAAACCTTTTAATTTTTCAGCAACAACTGACACATCAAATGGTGCGCTACTCATCGTCCAAAATCCCGTAATGTGTTCATATCAAATACTCTTACCGGTCCAGTCTGTTTTGGTACACCACCTGCCACAGGCAAAGCGTCATCAATACCAAGCGAATATTTACCTTCAGCTACCATTTTTAAAAAGCCCAGAACTTGTTTGTAATCACGCACGATAGGATCGCTTTTTTCATCAGAAACACGATTGCGATGCAATTTGTAACGAACAATAATGCGTGCCCAATCTGTCAATAATCGAGGCACAACAGTTAATGGCAGCTTATGCCCACGCTGACGCAAAAAACCATTGATTTCAGCTTCCGAATCGTTGATTGACTCAGTAATGCGCGAAATCGTTGCATGAGCCGCAGCCACATCATCCGTCGACCAGGAAGACGTATCTTGTTCATGAATAATTGCACTAAGTAAATTACTCGAAACAGGGATCTCACCATCTTGAGCAACTGTTTGCGACAGTTCAATAAGACCCGGGCGCTCAGCGAGGTTAAGCAATGTAATATATGGAACATTCATCTTATCTCCCTCAAACCAACAATAATTTATTGTTGGTTTTAGTTCACATTATTAGCCATTTGCTGGAATAACATTTTCAAACAGATAGCCCGCATCCTTAGCTACAACTAACTCTTTGACTGACTCACCAACTCGAACACGTTGACCGCCACGTAAACCGATATCAGGATCAACAATCGAACCCGAAACACGATCTTTAAATTGGGCTGTAAAGCCAAATGTAACACCACCTTTAGTATTTGCTAATTTATTGCGAACGGTGAAACTAGCTTTATTGCCCCATGCACGTAATAGGGTTGGTGATTTACCTGGTTTTGCACTATTTAGGAATGCATCACCAATATAAATCGCTTCTAACTCTAATAAGTCAGCTAAAAAACCGAGCGGGACAAGACCGTTTTCACCGGCATTTCCATGATATGCAGCAACAATTTTGGGATGACGACGTAATATTGTTGCAACTCGACGACCTAGTGTGCCGATATTAGGTCGCACAATCATTGAATCAAAAGCGTCTGTAATTAAACCAATCGGATCACTTTTATCCTTATTCCACTGTTGCGCTTCTGTTAACTTTTGGGTGTTGGTGTAGTTACTTGCATTAAACAGTACATTAGCAGCACGAACCTCACGATCTAACAAAATTAAATCAGTCGTTGCTTCGACTGCATGACCGAGCGGGTTATGTCCTGTGATTGCAGTATCAATATCGTCTTGTGGTACGGGGCTATCTAGTCCATAATCAGTCACTGAACTTTCTTGCTCTTTGGCGCCAAATTCAACTTGATTCGGTTGTGACGTCCGCCCAACTTTAGTATCTGGGAGCGTAAATCGCTCTGAAAAATCGTACTCCAACCATTTAAAAGACGTGCTAGAAACAGGCACACGGGGCAAAACCTCATCGGCAATTAGCTTATTATTACGGTAAGCGATAGCAATTGCAGTCAACTGCGGTTCAACGGGAAAAGGGCGTTGCATATAAAACTCCTATTTATTAAAACGTGTTTATTAAAGGTCATAGACCATTAGTTAAATAAAAGGCTAAGCTTGTTTGCTTGGTGCAATCCAAATAGTGCCTAATTCATCGGCATTACCCACAACTTCGGCATAGCCAATAATAAAATCACCTGGCATTGCTTTTTTAGCTCGACCATCGGCATTTGCTGTGATTGGATCACCAATTGCAATTGCTTCGCTATAAAAAACTTGTGCCAACCCACTGCGCACAACATCAAATACTTCACCGTCACCACCACCCACAATTGTTGATACACCGATTAATAATACGGTACCGTCAATCGCTTGTTTTGCTAGACCATCTTCACTACCATGACAGACAATCACGCGTGGTTTGACTTCGCCTTCAGCGGTTTTTGCTACTGTTAATCCTGGAATATTCATATAAAAACCTTTTGGTTAAAATTAAAATGATGCTGATATTGATAATCAGCCTGTAATTAATGCTCTTATTTTTTAGCTTTGGTTACATGCGTAACTGCTTGGCTAATTGAAATTGTATTGCCTTTGTCTGCCTGTTCTTTTTGATAGGCTTTGGCTGCATCAGCAATGACTTTTGGATCTTGTTTATCAACGTTATCTTCACTATCACTAGCAGCTGATTTTTCAGCAAAGTTCATAAAAGCAGGACGTTCTGAAAGTACTTTTTTGATTAAATCAACTGGGGAACTGTTAACAGTTGCATCACCTTCAGCAAATGAAATTGGTTCACTACCCAACGCCATAAATACTTCAACAACTGTAGTTTTATGAGCAGGTAATAATTTTCCATCTTTAACTAATTCATCAGCAAATGATGCAAATTCTGCCCGTCTGTTAGTTTGTTCTTTTTCTAGCAATGCTTGTTCACGTTTGGCTAGTTCAGCATTCTTAGCGTCAATTGCTGCTTGTTGTTCGGCAAAGCTAGCGTCTAAAGGTTGAGGCATTTTTTCTTTCTCCTTTTGTTTTCTGTCGGATATTGCACGCAATGATTCTAGGCGCCATTGCGGTAAAAATAAGTCAGCACTGGCAATGCCTTCTTTCTCAATCAAGAGGTCACGCAGGTTAGACAAAATTGAAATCAAATTCTCATCAAATTCTTCATCAGCCATAGAGAATTCAACAGCACCTTGCTCGCCGCCAGATTCGGCAAAACTAACATCAGGCAAACCTTTAATAGCAGGAGCTGCTGCACCTAAAAAACCAATATGCCGAGCATAATAATGACCAGGTTTAGGATTGCCAGGTGAATCGGGTAAATAAATTGAAAGTGAACGTTTTTTATAACTGCCCGCATTATAGGCTTCAGCAAATTCTGGATTAATCTGATCTAACTTGGCATAAACCAAACCATCTTTTACTTCAAATGATTTTGCCCATGCGTAAGCCGGAGCTGTTAGTTTTGGATGGCCAATTACTGCAGGCGCCTCAGATAAACTTGGATCGTAGCTTTCTGCTAAATCAATACAATTTTCTAAAGTAAAAGTGATTTTTCGACCATCTACCGCAGTATGCGTACCAGGTTTAAAAACGGGAATAAGTGCCATAAAAAATGCTCCAATAAATTGATATAGAGCATCATGACTTATTTTGAGAAAAGGATAATCTGAACGCGGGCAGATAATTTTTTAATGATTTGGAAAGAGGAACGGCAAAATAATAGAAGAAATATACACTAAAAACTTATTATAAAGCATTTACAACACGATTAAAGCGATTCGTAAATAAACTAATTAGCCTTTTTTAGTAAAGTGGCTTAAAACGCGTTATATTGCGTTTTAAGCAAAACCCAAGTGCTCACGCACAACATCGACCAATAGTAATTTATCTTGGGCGCTAATGCCAAGCCATGGTCTTGCTGGAATTACCACTTTCTTTACAGGACGTCCTCCCACATTTAATGCATTGCCCTTAACTGGTTTAATTGTACCGCCGAAATGATGGATAGCGCCATAGATTAAGTTCGTACCAAACAACAAAGTATTGCCTTCAATCTGCCAATGCAACGTACTTCTTAGATTACCATCTAGCGTTAAAATTTTATCTTTTTGTTTGGGTTTTGAGTCTTTATACCAAGGAGATAGTTCTTTCCACGGTACACCATCGGGCGATTCTTGGGCATTAAAGCGTGCTTCATGAATATCAAGTAATACTTCGCCCATATGACTAAATAAACTTTGAGTATCATTTATGGCCGCTTCAATATGAAGCATAGCATCAAGCGCATCTTGTATATTAAACTCAATATTTACGCCAGTCATTTTTTCACCTATACTATTTTGAATGTAAGTAAGCAGCTTCTGCCAAAGCCTCAAATCCTTACTTATGCACCTCAATTATGGCAGTGATTGAGGTTTATCGTTTAAACACTCGAACACCGACCCGAAGCTGTTCTAAATATTCAGGGTTATCTGGCGCAAATGTTGTTACACCTAACCAACCATCATCACCCACTTCAAATACCGCAAGCATGGGCTTAACTTCACCATCAATCATAAAACGCGAGATATAGCGACGACGAACCACCGATTTTTGTAGATGATCAAAGTATTCCATTCTCGTCCAAATTTCATCCGGCTGCTTTAATGAATCAGCTAGTAATAATAAAAATTGCTCACGACCACGTTTTGTAACTTTCAATTCACCAGTTTTGCTAACAGTGAAAAGCTGTTTACCGATTACTAATGCATCACCGGCTACATCTTTAAAAATAGCTGGCTTAGTTAACGTTGCGCCAAATTCATTTAAGAAAATATTGGCATAATCTGCTTCAGTTAGGCCTTTTTCTAACAGTCTATTTTTACTTACTTCACGGATAGCTGGCCATTCATCAGTTGCTTTGCTTGATGGTAAACCTCGTTTTAAAGTTGGATCTGTATCTAATGGATTTGGTACAAAATTATCAAGTCTTGATTGCCCGGGAATATGTTCAAAACTAGGGTCAATTCCTTCAGGTACTCGAACTATTCTAGGATTACCGCTATTTTCACCAATCACTCTATCAACCCAATTTATTGTTGGTGCTTTGTCAGGTTGGTTTTTTCCCATTCTTTTTAGATCACCAGTAGTACGCCCACGAACACGACATTGACAACCATAGCCATTGGGTGGAAAGTGAGTATTCCACCAAGGATCATTAAAATCTAATACCAGATGATCCCAACTTTGATGAAGTTCACGAGGGTGTTCAACATAATCACTATGCAAATATTCCATGTATGGAAACTTAGCATCACGTAATTGCTGGTAGCGTCCAGCTTGATAAGATGAATTTAAATTTGTTTCATAGATGATACGAGTACGCCAGTTAAAACCGCCGTTATAACTCCAACCATGACGTTCTACTATCTCAGCAAAGTCTTTACGGAACTCATCCAGTGTTGTGCCTTGGCTAATTGCTTTATCAATAGCTGCACGAAAATCATTTAGTAATGCATTACGATTAGCACCCGCCACAACAAAGGCATAATCATGCTCATTATTGTAGATATCTACATAGCTGTTTGTGGGCACATTTGCTTTACGTCTGAAGAATTCAATTTGCTCTTTAAATGGCAACGAGCCATATGCGACATTAACCATTTTTGCTATCCTCAAGTAGTTCTGTGCGACCTGCTAAATTAGCTGCTGTTAATGCTTCAGCCATGACCTTTGCATATTTATCTAATTGCATATCGGGAATTAGCTCAAATAACTTATCACGTAATTCTTCTAATGATTGAACATTATCAACCAGTTCTTTAATTTGATTAATCCATTGGTCGGTAACTGGTTGCATTTCCGTATTTAAATGATTTGATTGCAACACGGGTGCAAAGGTATTCGGTTGCTGTTCGGCAAAATCAACGTTTTTTAAAGATTGCGCATCAATCGGCTCTGCTAGTTGCGGTTTTTCTTCCCATTCACCACCATAAGTATCCTGTACATGCGAAAGAGTTGGACGGAAACCAGTGGATTCAATAATATTTTTATCACGTTCTGACATTGATTTTAAATCTTCTGGTTCATCAAAAATACGTGAAACCTGAGGAACAGCAGCACCGGGAAAATTCATCTGTGTAAACCAAGTACCTGGTCCTCGATTCCAACTCTCGCACATTACATCAGAATCTGATTTTGCAATTGAACTTAATACCGCAGCTTGGAGTGATTCATCACCACCGATTGAGCTTGATGCACCACCTGAGGAAGTAATTTGTCCAACGGTTACACGCCTAATTGCTTCGTTCATTGAGTCGTAAAACGCTTTGTAATCGCCTGCGCCTGAGCGTGCTATTTGTAGCAATTCAAGCGTCATGCCATCTGGCATGATGATGCCTGAATCGGTCTGAATTGCACGAGTGAGTGACAGTAAGTCCCGTTTTTGTTCAGGTGTTGCACCTGTACTATATTTGCCCACTGCCGTTGGCATGCCGAATTTTTCCAGAAAAATTAGCCAGAACTTAATATCATTGCGTTTAAAAAAGCTTGGCCAGTAAAGCCAATGAGCCAAGCCTAGGCCATACGGTTCATCATCATGATCGGCACCAGTTGCATAATGCCAAAAGTACGGTGCATCACAAGCAACACCTTCATGCATATTATTGGGCGTTAATAAGCGCAGTTCACCCATTGGAGTAAACCGAAAACGACGGCGATCACGAACTTTGATATCATCAATCCAATATAGATTATCTTTGATGCCATAAATTAACTCCGCCACAGCATAACCGTAAAAAACACCGTAGTGCATTAGTTTAGTCACTCGGTCAAACCCAACCGATTTTAATAACTCGCTCATTGCATCAGCTGCTTCAATATCAATCGGTTTATCGCCTCCGGGTTCCACTTTCCACTCACGAGATATAACAGCATCTTGACGCTGAGTAAATGCCGATTTCACTTCATCATCATTTAAAACTTCTTTGTAAATATCTAAACGACCGCCACCCCGATTACGAAGAACACTATCATCTGGCAGCGCTAGCGAACCAACAAACAATTTAGTAATATCATTATTTTCACCTGTGCCTGCCAGCTCTCGTCCTGTTTCAACATGTGGCTTTTTGCCTTTAAACCATAACATTAAATAAATCCTCCAAAATCGTTACCGCCCCGTACTGTGCCAAAGCCTGTATCAGTTGTTTCCAGTTCTGAGCTACCCGAATATTGATTCAATGAACGGTAAGAATCACGATATCCAAGTGACTGATATTCAATTTCATACCTATCTTGGCTAGCTGCATTAATTGCAAGAAAGGCAGCCCAAGTTCTATCAGCATGACCATTACTATCAGAATCAGCAACAAAACGCGGTTGCCCCGTTGCGCCAGTCACTTTTTTCAACTTATGCAAATCAGCACGAAGTGCATTATTGCCAGCGGGAATACGAATTTTTCTATCTTGAAATGCTTGTTTACCTTGTGTTGCTAATGTTAATTTATTGGGAGCGGTAAATAGCACACCTTCAACGACCATTTCACCATAGCGCCGTTTAGCATCCTCAACAGGTTTTTCCCCCATACCTGTTTGGTCCATACAGATACGAATAATACGATAACGTCTAAAAACATCATCAAGCAGTAAATCTTGTTCGGCAAAAGAGATTCGCTTCCTCTCAATAATTTCACGAGTCCAAAGAACATCGCCCACTTGTTCAATGACCCAAATAACAAATAGGTCATTACGTGTAGCAATATCAACGCCAACAAAACAAGGATTGCCTGTATAGTGTTCAGGAACTCCCGCTTTTTCATCTTCGACACTGGTTATTAAATCAAAATCAAGCCAACTGCTGGCTTCATCAAGCCACTTGAGTTCAAACTCTTGTGCCCATAAATCATCATCACCGGCACCTTTGCGTAATTCCTCAATATTTCGAGGTAACCCATCATTAACGCATTGATAAATATCCGCTACATGGCGTGACCAACCATCATCTTTACCAGTCATCAGTTCATAGAACTTATTACCTTTACCATTGGGGGTGCTAATGACTCGCAATTTTAATCCGGGCTTTGAAATAACAGGGAACAAGGCTTTCCAAATAGCACGGCTATCTTGATGAAAGGCAAATTCATCCAGTAAAACACTAGCACTAAAACCACGAGCGGTGTCTGGATTGGCAGGTAAAGCAGTAATTTTACTGCCACCGGGTAATTCAACTTCTAACGCTCGAATATTGGCATCCCAATCATAATCGAGTTCTTTAAAACCTGCGGACATTGCACGCAGATGAACTTTAACCCCCTCATTCATGGCTTCACGTGCTTGACGTTCACCACGTGATAAAATCACCCAACGCGCACGTTTCCCCTGAGCTTCAGCTCGCAAACAGTCGAGCACAATTTGTAATGTACTGGTAAAGGTTTTACCACATTGCCGAGAAAACATAGCAATAGCAAAACGGCTAGTGTCGTTTACCCACTGTTTTTGATAGTCATAGAGTTTTAAGGCTGGTTCATTTTTTACTGTCATAAGTCATACGCCGCTTTAATTACTTTAGCTAACATTTCAGCTGGTACTTCGCCTGTTTTTTCTAGCTCATCCAGTTTTTCTTTTTGTTCACGCAATAACTTTTCACGTGCTGCTTTTTCGATTTCCTGCCTCTCTTTAAAGCTTAATTGCCTTGCTTGCATGGCCTCTTTAGCGGCTTTCGCTAAAAAACTAATTTCCTTGATAGTGATATCTTCCGATTCATGTGCCTTAAATGCGGCACGCGTTGCCAGCGTTGTAACAGCCTGAGCAAGTAGTGCTCCTGATTTATCATCAACACTGTCACCAAGTTCATCAACCAAAATACGTGATGCTGTTTCAATTTCACGTAAGCTATTGGTCATTTCATTAAATCCCTTCTGATATCGATGCAAACTGCTTCTGCTAGGAGTTTCACTGCTTGGGAATTTTTGTTGCAGTTCTGCAATCATTTCATCAAGAGTAAGTTGATCTGCTCGTAATAGTTTCTCAATATAACTACGTACCTCAGGCTCTAGTTTGTGGATCGTTGATTTACGTCCCATAATTAAGCTCCTGCGCTTGGTCGTTTTACACCAGGCACAACAACTTTACCGGTAGCCACATCAGCACCAAAATCGGTTAAACGTGCAACAATAACACTACCGATTGTTTCGGTTTTAATTAAGTCTTGTTGTCCAAGCCAACTTAAATGGGTTTTAACTTGATCACGACTAATAGCGTGGCCATAGTGATCTAACGCACTATAGATAATGCTAGAATTACTGCTATAACTTGGCATTTCATATAAGATACGCAAAATAACCAAACGTTGATCTTCTTTTAAAAATTCAGCGTAGCTCATAATTCCTCACTTGTTCTTTAATAAAAATTGGTTAATGTTATCTAATTGACGAGATAATCCTGAAAGCCGATCAGATAACTGATTTAAAGTAGCTTCATTGCTACTTAATTTTTCAATCAATTTGGTTACCTGATGCTGAGTTGGTAATGACTTAACCGTCTCTTCAACTTGTGTTACTCGAATACGTAAGTCTAGTAGCTCTTTTTGGCTAGCCGATTGACGACCAATTAACCATGAGTAAACGCCAACCACCGCCATTACAGCCCATTGCAGAAACTGCCAGTTAAAGGTAAGTTCATTAAAATTCATCGTTTATTCCTTTTTTCTTTTATCGAAGCACATTCAATACATAAATCAGTCACTAATGCTTTTCGACGTTCTTCAGCTATCAGCTCTTCACAGATTCGACAATACAAACTTGATACTCCTGCCTTTGCTTGATGTTTTGCTAGTATTCGTTCCCGTGCTTCCATTTCTACAGTTGATGCTAAATCAGCGTTGTCCATTGTTTACCTCGTTAATATATTTTATTAGTTCAATAAATCGACCTGAGCACTGCCCATATTGGTCATAAAGCTGTTTTAAGGCTTCAGCTAAACCATCCGCCGTATTATTTCGTCGTTTTACGGGTAATTCGCATGGTACCGTCAGTTGTGCTGGTAAAACCATGGGTTGTTGCTTGAGCGGCATTTGCACGGGCTGAGTCGATGAACCGCAAGACACTATCATCAAACACGCAATAACTGCGATCATTAGCCGTTTTGTTAAGTGCATCTTGTAATGCTTGATTTGATTGTTCATCATATAATTTCCTTTCTACTATCTGCCGTGACAATGAATAACTTGCATCATTAGCGGCTTTAGCTAATTGCTTTGTACTCTCAATAAATTGACTTAACGTATCCATTGCTTGTTGTGCTTCTAAAGCAATATATTCTTGTTTGGCCATTGATCTGCCATGACTGACACCTAATCGGTAAAGCGAACCCAAACCCACAATCAAAATTATTCCCAACAAAAAATAACTTTTATTGTTCACAAAAAAGCTTTTGATTAATTTGTATATATTTTTAATCATCACAAACTCCTAAACCCCAATTTTCAGCAATGTAAACAGGTTGCCAACGGTAGATAATGCGAATCGGATAATCACGGTTTTCTTTAAAATTAATGCTTTTACGACCGCCATTAATATTTTCAACAACGCCCCAATAGTGAGTAGCATCTTGGTATTCTCGTTTTGCTCGTTGACGATCGCGATTCACCCAACCAAGCCCACCGTTATATGCTGAGAGCGTGAATCCCCACTTGTCACAATCACTAGCTGTTTCATTTATACGTTGATATAACCAATAATCATATTGAACTAAAGCACGCAGTGCCCAAGATGGGTTATACGGTTCGTTGCTACCCAATGATTTAGGATAAGCCCCTGCAATCCAATCAGCCGTAGTTGGCATAAACTGAGCCAAACCTTGAGCACCCACATGTGATTTTGCGTTTACTTTCCATCTTGATTCCTGATGAATTTGAGCTGCAAACAATGAAACAGGTGCATCAAGACCAAAAATTGCACGTGCATTACGTGTCAGTTCCCGTTGATGTTGCTTAGCATCATTTGGTACAACTGCTATAGCAGGCGCTAAATGACAACTAAACAGCATAAATACAATGATTAAGGTTAAGTAACGCATGACTATAATCCAAGTGTTACGCCAAGAATCACAGCGGAAACAATTAACGCCCGACGAATCAGAACAACCGCAAAAATCATCCGATAAGGTTCTAATACAGGGTATTCGGCTAAGTAATTGGCATTTGATTTGTCATACAATCTACCATCTTTTATGTATTTAATTTGATAGAAGTTTTTACCATCTTTTTTCCAATCAGTACAAAGATAACTACCTGGAGAAGAATAAGGAAAAAGAGCACGGTCAAGGTGATAACCAACAACAGCAGAAAGTAAAACAAGAGATAGTTTATAAGCTACAACGGGCAACTGTTGAGGTGAGAGTAATGTAATAATTGCAAATAAAGTAATAGCGACTAAATACCATTTAAACAAACGAATTTGGGATAATTTTTTGATAGGGTGTTTCATAAAAAAACCTCATAATTAATTAGATTAATGTATGAGGTTATTATGATCTTACTTACTTGAAATGTAATTTGAACGGGGGCAGATTATTTGCCCTAGTTCAAATTATTTTTGTCTGATTTTTGAGTTAGTACAAATAAATCATCTAAAGTTTTTTTTTCTTCATTTTCTTCGTCTGATTTTGTTTTAATCATATCAGCAGGAATTAAGGTTAATATTATGGTCCAAAGTTGCCATATAGTTAGCATAACAAGTATAAAATAAGAGATGCCTCTTGCTACATCTTTGCTATCTTGAATAAAACTAAACTGTTTTATAATCGGTGCAAGTATTCCTATCACTAAAATAACGCACAGAATCACAGTAGAATTAATTGCAGGATGCAATAATTTTCCAATATTACTATTAGAACTCGTTTTTTTTTCTGTAGGTTTAAATGTAAATTTGAGACGTTCTGGGTAAATGATTGCTAGCCATGCCCCAACTACAGCAAAAATAATTGATGCTGTT
The DNA here is from genome assembly GCF_009795845.1 of Gilliamella sp. Lep-s35. GTDB lineage: Bacteria > Pseudomonadota > Gammaproteobacteria > Enterobacterales > Orbaceae > Gilliamella. The sequence continues at coordinate 40,495 of NZ_WTEX01000005.1, forward strand.
GTTCTAAGGGCTTCAAACAAAGGCCATTGTTCAGAAAAAGGAATGTTTTTCCCATAACAATATCCTAATACTCCAAACACAGTTGCAATAATGATAAGGATGCTTTTAATTATATAAGCTTTTTTCATTTTTAAATTTTATTAAGTATAGTGTCTCGGTGTAAATTCAATTGTTCCAATAATGAGTATGGTTCAACTATTTCACTATTTTGCCATATAACATCTAAATCTGCATCCGCTTTTATTAATGATTTACTTAGCCATAATATACTATTACTATCACCTTTCATGCTAAACCCATAGTCATTCCAACCATTTTGTTTCAAATTTTTCCACTCTTTTATCATAGACTTAACATCTTTTTTAGTTAAAAGTTTTGGAATAAATTCATACTTCATTTTCACGTCTTGTGTGCGTTTATTTTCATATGAATCTCCTAATCCAATTTTTCTCAATCCAGTTTGCCACCATTTTTTATCAATGGTTTGAGTTAATTTTAAGGTATCTTTAAAATACACTTTTCCTATTCTTGATGCGTTATTGATGATTTTATCCATTTCAGCTGATTTTTGAGCTCTAAATGTTCTAAATTTGGGGTATAGTTTTTCGGGTTGAGCATTAGGAGGTGCATATCCAAGAATTTCTCCAGAATTAGGATCTTTATGAACAAAGGAAGATATCCTCTCAAGAGCTGCTTCAATGTATGCTCTCATTGCTCCTTGTCCAGTATTAGTTCTATTTCGGAATTTTATAGATGCAAACATATTTTTTTCAGGAATAAACCAAAAATAAGTAGGAAACCCCGGTATTGAACCAGACCTAACTGAATTCAATACTACAGTAGGATTTGCAACAGTCGAACTACCCACGATAGAGGCTACTTTTGAATTAGTTGAGGGTACTTCATTCCACATAACTAATAGCCAATCTTTACTAGTTTTAGAAGGAATAGATTTAAATAAATATACAGGTAAGCGGTCATTAACTGGTTCATAAAGTTTAGTCTTAATAATACTTTTAGGTTGTCCCCACTTTTGAATATCACTAAGAATTTCTTCTATTGAACCATATTTAGGCTTAGGATTGTTATATTTATAATAACCACAATTATGAATTCTATAAAACTCAAATTTAACCAATTCCTGCATAATTTATCATCCTTATTCAATAATTAATCAATTATTTCTCAACCACTTCACTATCACATTTCTTTGTTGACCAAAGATCGTTTAATTGAGTTGAACGCCTATTTGCACTCTTCAAAGCTGCGTTTTTTTCAATAACATTGCCAACCCCAAAATCACCTAAAAAGGATAGAACGGAACGACCATCAAATTTACTTTCTTTGTCAACATGTTCTATAAAACCTTGAACTTTTGCTTTTTCTAGTGCTATTTCACGGCAAGTCATGGTGTCTTTTTCATATTGAGTTAATTCTCCCTGACGACCGTAATTTTTAGTAGCACAGCCAGTTAAACCTAAAGCTAAACATAAAATTAGTAAATTTAATTTATTCATACTCAACCCTATTTATTTAAATATTCAATATTAACCATCAATAATCTTCATTTTCTCAATAACTTCAAACCTATCTGTGTTTGTTAAATGGCTAACTTCTTCAACACCACCTTGGGATAAAAGTAATCCACTTATTTCAGATGGATTTTTGTAGATTGCAAATTCATATTCTTGATAACCAGTAAACGCACCATACCCATTTTTAGTATTAATAAATACAATATAAACAGTTACATCATGACCATCTATTTTTCCTTGCATATAGCCTTTAAATATATATTGCGCACTATCTGGATCTTTCAGTTTACCCATCATATAGTTTTTTATTTTTTCCTCATATTCAGGATGAGAATTGCAACCAACTAATAAAAAAACGCTAAATATAATTGAAGTACAAAATAACCATAAATTTTTCATCTTTAATCTTTAGAAAATAATCGCACCCAAAATAAAACCCACGGCAAATATTGCTAACGTGGGTTTTATTTGAGTTCTGAATAAAGTTATTGTTTGGTTATATAAATTTTGATTATTTAATTTCTCTAAATTAGAAAGTTCTTCAACATAATTTAATACATTTTGTAGCTGTATTTTATTAAGCCGTTTTAAATCTGAAGTACAAAATTGCCGCTTACTGTAATGATTCATCTTATCTTTTAATTCTTCTCTTTCATTAATTTCACAAAGAATCAAATGGATAAGCATTTTGCAAGATGCTTTTTCTTTAGCTGCCTCAAATTCATCAGTTAAAAATTTATCAGCAATAGGAAATTGTGAAACAGTTATTTCATTAATACTACAAACACCAAGAGTAGCGTGTAGTTTAAGCCATAGTTCTCGTGCCGTTAACTCCCCATAGTTTTCAATATCAGAAATTAAACTATTAAGGGATTTTCGTTGTGCAGGAACCAACGGGCGAGTATCTAATTCATCATCATTACTTGACGTAATATTATAAATATCTCTACCAGCTATTTGTTCTGCCGTATTATCCTGAAGTCTAACCGTCACTTTATTTTCCGCCTCCTAGTTGTATAAATATTTCCACCAGCAATTTGACCTTCACCTCGAATTGTATTATTCGAAATATTAACCCCTGCCTGCTGAGCCGTTCCTGCTGTTAATGCACCTAAGGCTGCCGCTTTAATTGCCAATGGTGCTGTTCTAAATTTGTCAATTAAATCTTGCTCATCAACAGATAAATTACTTGTTGTTCTAATACCAGTTACAACATATTGAACATCTAACCCAAAATTGGCTAATGTAGATAAATATAATGCATCAGGAAATCTCTCACCTTTTTCATAATTAAGTTGAGTTAATTTCTTTACATTAGCAATTTCTCCCATAGCAACTTGGCTAAGGCCCATACGTTCACGTTCTTCTTTTAGTCTCAATCCGATATTTTTTTGCATACTTTTTATCTTGACAGGTATAAATATTTATACCATAATTTAACACATAATTTATAAATCACTTATTAATAACTTATATCAAAGGAGCTAAAAATGTCTAAAGTTCTCACTCCCGAACAAGTTAAGCAACAATTTCAACAAAAAGGCAAAACTATCAAATCTTGGGCGATTGAAAATGGTTACCACCCCGTTGTTGTTTATAACGTTTTAAACGGTTTAAGCCGTGCTCATCGTGGTAAAACACACGATATAGCAGTAAAACTTGGCTTAAAACAAGCTTACTAATGCCGATTGTAACAGTTTTTCATATATAGAAAAAGGGCGAAAAACATGCATAGATCACAAATTTCAACGTCTGGCACTCGAATACTTAAGGTACTAAAAGCGCTTAAAGGTTATACGTTAACGGGTTTATCTAATGGCGATATCGCAAAGATGATTAATGAATCACCTGTTAATGTAACGCGTTCACTTCAAACACTAATCGAGGAAGGACTAGTAATTAAGTTAGATAATGGTTTGTTTGCTCATAGTGTGCAAATGTTGCAAATAGCCCAAGCGCATGCAATTCACATCACTAAAATGCAAGACCAAATAACAGAAATCAATCAGCGTATTACTGCTGGTTCAAGAGGATAACTAAAATGGCAAGACAAGCAAACAAAGCAAAAGACGAAATTGAACTACCTGCAATTGATGAGCAAGGGATTAATGATGCAATGAATACCCTGACTAAGATTCAAAGTGAATACAGTGATAAACGTGATTTAGTAAATCAAATTATTGGTGAACAAAGAATGGCGGAAGCTTTAGGTAAATTTTCGCTGACCGTCAGCACTTTTAAATTAAAAATAATCAAAGAAAACAAGCTATATAAATCATTAAGCGGTAAAAAAACTGCTGACGGTCAGCAGTTTTCAGGAACTTGGGAAGATTTTTGTCAATTAATTGGTAAATCAAGACCGCAAGTTGATGAAGATATTTTAAATTTAAATATTTTTGGTGAAGAAGCTCTTGATGGTATGTCTCAAATAGGTATCGGTTATCGTGAATTACGTCAATATCGCAAACTGACCGAAGACCAAAAAACAGCACTGATTGAAGTTGCTAAAGCAGGTGATAAAGAGGCATTAGTTGAATTGGCAGAAGAATTTATTGCTAAAAATACTAAAGAAAAAGAGCAACTCAAAAAAGAAAATAGTAATTTGCAAGCTGATTATAAAGCCCTGAGCAAGCGTAATGCTGATGTAACGAAAGAAAAGGAAGAATTAGCAATAAAACTAGCTCAATTTGAAATGAAAACCGTACCACTTGATGAGCGTTTAGTTAATGTCGAAAAAATAGTTGGAGACTCTTTATCGGATGTTAAATCCAAATTAGAAAATTTCCGTCAATTGATTGAAAATTTAGAAAAACTCCAATTTGAGATATTTGAAAATGATCCAAGTTATGATCCCGAACAACCATACTCATTGCCGGATTCTTTTGCTGTAAGTGTTCAAATGATTCATGGGGGCATTGGAACAATAAAAAAACAAGCCATTGCAATTGAAAAAGAATTAGCCAATAAATTTACGACAGAGCTTGGTTTAAATCTTGATGAATTTGAATTCATTATGGCTCAACGCTAATTAAATTAGATGATATCTTAGGTGATTTAAATGGCTATAAAACAAGATATTCGTAACTATGTAAATGAATTAGCAATAAAGCTAGATAAAACTCCACACGGAAAACGAGGAGAACTTATCAATAATGCTGTGGGTTTTTTAGGAATATCTCGTCAAACGCTTTATCGTTATTTAAAAGAGTTTAGTGGTTGGTCAAGTGAACGAGCAACACGGGAAGGAAAAGGAAAAACTAGTCTTTCTAGAGATTCGTTGGTGGTTCTTAGTTCAGCTCTCAAAGCATCTATTCGAGAAAATGGTAAGCAAACCATGTTTACGCCAACAATCAGGGGAATTCTTGAACAAAATGGGCACAATATTAGTTTAAGTAATGCTCAAATAAATAGAGTGTTACGAAATGAGAAAATGAATGTCAAGGCGCAAAAAATGGCAAATCCTGTACAGTCATTACGCGCATTACATCCGAATCATGTGCACGAAATTGATCCGTCATTATGCTTGATTTATTACATGAAAAATAAACAACATATTATGCGTGACAGTGAATTTTACAAGAATAAATTGGCTAATTTTGACAAAGTCAAATTTAAAGTCTGGCGTTATACTTTGTATGACCGTGCATCAGGCATGATTATACCTTGGTACGTTGAAGCTGCAGGAGAAAACCAACACTCATTATTTCAGTTTTTAATGTTTGCTTGGGGTAAGCAATATGGGCGTTTATTTCACGGTGTACCAAAGCTATTGTATTGGGATAAAGGTTCGGCTAATACATCATCAGCAATCAAGAACTTGCTAGACCATTTAGAAGTTAAATATCTAGAACACGAAGCAGGCAATGCAAGGGCTAAAGGTGGTGTGGAAAATGCCAATAATATTATCGAAACACAATTTGAAAGTCGTTTAAAGTTTCAACCTGTCAGCAGTATTGATGAGTTAAATCATGCAGCAATGAACTGGGCGGAGGCATATAACGCTAATCGCTTACCTGGGCAAGATACACGCCTACGTCGCATAGGGTTATCAGAACCTGTATCACGTCAATCACTTTGGCAACATATTACGGCAGAACAATTACGCACATTGCCATCAATAGAAGTTTGTCAGGCATTAATGGCAAGTCGTGAGCAAGAGCGACAAGTGAAAGCTGATTTAACCATTAGTTTCAAACATCCGCAAGCTGATAGTTCGCTTATTTATAGTTTAAAAGGCTTAGATGGTATTGCGGTTAAAGATAAAGTCAGTGTGCGTTCATTAGTTTACGGTGATTGTGCTATTCAAATTGAAGTCCCCCGTTATGACGGTGAAGCACTGATTTATCGTGTTGAGCCAGATCGCAATTTTGATAAGTTTGGACAACGTTTAGATGCTCCAGTAATTGGTGAGGAATATAAATCTAAAGGTGATACCGAAATTGAACAAGCAGCAAAAGCGATGGATCAAGTGGCATATCCAAATATGACGGAAGATGAAATCAAAAAAGCGAAGCAAAAACAAGTTGCGCCGTTCGGTGGCAAGCTCAATACACTCTGTTATCTAGATGAAATTAATCATCCAGCCTATTTTGAACAAAAAGGCAATGAAATTGAAACACCGGAACATTTAAAGCCAGCTATAACAACATTAACGCTAACCGCAGCTTTAATGCGTATTACCAGTTCAATCGGTCGCAGATTAACAACTGATGAAAATAAATGGTTATCCGCTCGTTATCAATATGGTGTACCGGAAGATTCGTTAGATTCACTAATTCGTACATTTACAACACCTGTTGCAGTCGGTGACGGTACGACAGGGTTTAGGAGTGTTAAATAATGCTGAAATTAAAAAGCGTAATGACGCAATTCAATATCAAACAAGCACAACTCGCTAAGCATATTGATTATAAAGGCAATTCAATCAGCCAAGCAGTAATTAGCCAGCTCGTTAATCACAATATTTGGCCACGCTCTATTAAACGTGAAGAACTAGAGCAGAAGATTGAAAAGGCATTAATAAAATTAGGTTTAAGCCATGATTATTTACTAAATATTTTTGAAGAAGAAACTGACACAGCCGAAATCTTGGCGGACGACGCTGTGCCAGTTGACTCAAATGAAAAACACTTAACAAAGGAGTCAGCCTATATGTTACTACGAAAACAAACTATAAATCGAGATGCTCGTGCACATTTCCGCATTCCAAGGGATCCATTTACGGATGAAATGACCCAAGATGCCGATGTCTATCTTTCTGATGATATTCGTTATGTACGTGCTGCAATGCGTCAAACAGCAAAGCATGGCGGAATGTTGGCGGTAATTGGTGAGTCAGGTAGCGGTAAATCCACATTGCGCCACGATTTAATTGATTGGATCAATATTAATCATGAACCAATAACAGTTATCGAGCCTTATGTACTTGGTTTAGAAGATAACGAAGTCAAAGGTAAATCACTAAAAAGTATGGATATTAGTGGTGCAATCATTAATGCGATTGATCCACAAGCAAAACCAAAACGTAGTGCTGAAGCACGAGCAAGGCAAATGCATACTTTACTTAAAAATAGCGCATTATCAGGTCGTAAACATTTAATGATTATTGAAGAAGCGCATGGTTTATCAATTCATACGCTTAAGCATTTAAAACGCTTTTATGAGCTACAAGAAGGCTTTAAAAAACTGCTATCAATTATTTTAATTGGCCAAACAGAATTACAAACAAAACTATCAGAATACAATCCTGAAGTTCGTGAAGTGGTTCAGCGTTGTGAAGTTGTGAACTTAAAACCACTGGATTTTAAAGTTGAAGAATATATCAAGCATAAATTTTCACGTATTGATATGGACTATACAACGTTATTTGATTCGTCTGCATTTAACGAAATCATTAACCGATTAAGAGTTGCATCAACTCGACGTGGTGAAAAGCAAGTGCGGTCATTGTGTTACCCATTAGCAGTTAATAATTTAGTTTCTAACGCATTAAATCTAGCTGCACGTATAGGTGCCCCGAAAGTTACAGGTGAAATAATTGTTGAGTGTATCAAAGACCGAGGAGATATCTGATGAAAAAGAACCAACTAATCAGTAATAGCATCAATGCGGTTAATAATGCTGTAAATATATTATCTAATGAAGAATTAACTGTCATTGGTTTTTATCATGATTCACTTTCAAAACCGACTATTGAAATTGAGCATCACCCTAAGTGCAATAAATATATAGATGCTGGTCAGGCAACGTATTATCGACACGAAGGGTACCATCGATTTGGGCAGTTTGAATTAAATGGCTGTCGAATTATATGGAGAGAGTGCGATATTAGTCGCTTGCATTAATTTAATAGGAGCCATAAAAATGATAAAAGCAAAAAAACGTATTAAAGCAGCCGCATCTGTTTATGCAGTGCAATCCAAAGAGGAAGTAACATCATCAATTAGGAATTTAGGTGATATTCAACGTGAATTGATTCGCCTAGAAACAGAAATGAACGACAAAATAGCCGAAATAACGGCAAGCTATTCATCAACTATTGATTTACTAAAGCTTAAGTCTACACAACTACAGACAGGTATTCAAATTTGGTGTGAAGCAAATCGTGACGAACTGACTAATGGCGGAAAAGTTAAATCAGCTAATTTGATTACTGGTGAAGTTCAATGGCGTAATAGACCACCATCATGCACTATTCGTGGTTCAGAATCAGTTATTGAGGCATTGAAAGAACTGAAATTGAATCGTTTTATACGTACAAAAGAAGAAATCAATAAAGAAGCCATTTTAAACGAACCAAATGCAGTAGCACATGTTCCTGGCATCACTATCAAAAAAGATGTAGAGGATTTTGCGATAGTACCTTTTGAACAGGAGATTTAATCATGCAAACACAAGATTTTTATATTTTGCATCAATTTATATTAAGCCAGACAGCTAATTTTATAGTTCACTGTAAAGAGTATGGTTTATCTGAATTTGAAGCGGATCGCATCATTAACGAGCTAGAGGAATTAGCTAATGGCTAAATTCTCTAGTCCTAAACGTTATATGCCCGACCATTATATTTCAATCAGCCATGAACATTCATTTATGCGTGAAGTAACTGGTCAGGGCTATGTTGATGGAAAGCTGTACGATGAACTTTATGCTGAATATGTAAAATTAAAATCAGCTAAAACATTAAAACAGCGTTTTGTTAGTTTTTTTAAGGTGTTTTTATGACAAATAATAATGAAAAGTATATTGAAAAAATCAAAAAACTTTTAGCGTTAGCAAAATCAACTAATCCACATGAAGCCGCAATTGCTATGAATCAAGCCATCAAATTGATGGTAAAACATAATATTAGTAATAAAGATGTGGAATTATCTGAAATTGAGGAACATGTGTCAAAACATGCTCCTTCAAATGCAGAAAAACCACCAAGATATTTTTCAATATTAGTAAGTATCATTACAAGCGCATTTGGTGTTCGAGCCTACTTTACTTGGGAAAACAATAAAAGAAAGGTTTCATTTTATGGACTTAGGGAACGACCACAATTAGCAGCTTATACCTTTGACGTTTTAAGTGTTCAATTAGTTAAAGCTCGAAAAGAATTCTTATCGCAACAAAATGGTAATTGCAAAAAAATCACTAAAATCAACCGAGCTGATGCGTTCTGTGTTGGCTGGGTTAATGGTGTTTATCAATTAATTGAAGATTTCGCAATGACTGATGAGGAACTAAATCTATTAGCTGAATATAGAAAGACAAAAGATTTATCACCAGCTAAGGTTAGAGATGCTAAAAAGTGTAATGGTTCAGATTCTTCACAATTTATTGGTTACTTACAAGGTAAAACCGCTCAATTGAATCATGGTGTATCAAGTTCAGGTTATTCTCCATCACTAATAGGGGTTAAATAGATGAAATCTAAATATATCAAACTGATCCATATTGCAAAATCTCAACTTAATCTGGATGACGATACCTATCGTCATCTATTACTGAATATAACTAAAAAAACTAGCACCAAGGATATGACTGTTTGGGAACTGGAAAAAATTCTAAATAACCTTAAATCAAAAGGTTTTAAAGTTAAATCATCAAAAAAAATGGGGAAGATAACTGCTACAGAACCAGTTCATAAAAAAATACGATCATTATGGCTAGCACTAGCTGATGCGGGTGAAGTAAAAAACCGCTCAGAAAAAGCTATCAATTCATATGTAAAACGTATTACTGGTGTTGAAGTGATGGATTGGCTTACTCAAAAACAAGCAATGGTTGTAATTGAAAGCCTAAAAAGTTGGCAAGCACGTATATAAAGGAAGAAGCATGAAATTAACACGTTGCCCAATTTGTCATAACGAAATTAATTTAGAAGCATTAGTCGAAGATGTTTCTGGAAGAGAACTACTTATATTAATAAGTAATTTAAGCTATGGCTGTGCTAAACCGATGATTGCCTATATTGGTTTATTTCGTACTCAAAAATCAAATTTAAGTAATTCTAGAGCAGTAAACTTAATTAATGAAGTTCTAAAATTATATCAACCAAGCAGGCATCTAGCTCACGCACTACGGGAAACAGTTAATAATATTCACGCAAAGCGTGCATTGGGTGAATACAAACCGTTTAAAAATCATAACTACTTAAAATCTGTTTATGAATCAACTAAGCATTTATTTGCATACGTTGAACATAAAGAAGAAGACAAACCCGCTCGTAGCAGTAATGAAGAGTATTTTGAACAGATGTATAGGGCTGGTGTTGACTTTAGTAAATTAGAAAAAAATATACCCGGTGCACTGGATTGGTATAAGAACAAAACAGGAGCGTAAATTATGACTAAGTCTGCAATGTCTATTAAACGTCATGAATTACTAACACATGTATCATTATCTGTAGCTAACGATGCGATGGATTACGGTTTACCTGAAGATATTGCAGCACAGTTAGGTGATAGCATTGCAAATACAATTTCAGAACTATTTGGAGGCCAAAACTTCACATTTCCGCGTGATTATATCTTCAAACTTAACCAACGTGATCTACAAATCTATGATGCATTTAAAGGTAACAACTATGCAGAGCTAAGCCAAAAATATAATATGACTGAACGTGGTATCAGGAAAGTAATTGACCGAGTTCATAAACGAATGATAAAAGAAAAACAACCAACACTGTTTGATTTTAATGACGCCTAATTAATTTTTGAGCAAAATTTTTTAGGCAATTTTTTATTTCATATTTTGTAACACTTTTTCAAAAAACAATTTCATTATTTCCCTGTTTATTTTGTTATATCCCATTTATCTCATCATTCTATTATTATTTATCATGTTCTATTTCAATATTAGCTAAAAAGTCGCGTGTAATATCTTCACGAAAGTGAGTATCAATATATTGGCGAATGGCTTCATATAGGCAAGTCGTTTTGGATGATGTTTTGATATTGATATTTAACAAATCGAGCGTGTTGCTAAGTAAACTATGAATAAGATAGTAAGCAGTTTGATTTTGTTTATATGATTGGTTTTGCCAGATAAGTTCGGTCAGAGCTTGAATAATAAATGTACCAACCCGTGGGCCACGTCTTGGTGTGTTGATTTGTTCAAGCGGAATTAGTTGTGTGCCATCCCAATGCAATAGGCTTATACCAATTTGTTGTTTATCAAATAAGATGTTTAATAAAGTAACAGGGCTTGTCCAAATGGGTTTGTTCCAGCTTTGAGCGGAAATATATAAAAGATCATTAGTTGATAATATTTTTTCAATAACTTTGCCATTACTATCCGCCCATAGCATCTGTTGCTTTCCTTCTAATATAATTTCAATTCTAGGAAAGTTGACTTGGCAGGCAAGTAAAGGCGGGCAAGCATTACTATTGGCAAAATAGATATGATTGATTGGCTCTTGGTTATTGACTAGTTTGGCTAGTTTTTCGTTAATGATTTTAGTCATAAATTAAGTTAATGATAAATCAAGTGTGTACTATCGTTTAGATTATATACGCATATAGAAAAGATGAAAATAAGTATAAATTTTTCTTTTATTTAATAAGTTAATGTTAATTTTTCGTTGTGTGATCTAAATCTCAATTTCTTATTTAGCGTACAAAAATCCAGTAAATGACAAAATTGTCTTCTAGGCGATTAGATCCGTTTTTTTTACTATAGCAGTAACGCAAAATTTGTAATACAAAGAGCGTTATATGTATACGTTAATAAATGTTTGTTGGTTTTAGCTAGGAGTTAATCATGGAATTATATTTAGATACCGCCGATATTGTCGCCATTAAACGTTTAGCCAAGGTGTTACCTATTAGTGGGGTTACCACTAATCCAAGCATTGTAGCAAAATCGGGCAAGCCTATTTTTTCGTTATTAGATGAATTACAGGAAGTATTGGGTTCAGATAAATTATTATTTGCTCAGGTACTTTCAAGTAATGCTGATGAAATGATAAAAGAAGCACATCAGCTTAGAAAAGCAGTACCATCAATTGTGACTAAAATTCCTGTTAATGCTCAAGGATTGATTGCAATTAAAGAATTAACCCAGCAAGGTATTCCAACTTTGGGAACGGCTGTTTATGGTGCAGGGCAGGGGTTTTTAGCTGCATTAGCTGGGGCTAAATATATTGCACCTTATGTTAATCGCATTGATGCACAAGGTGGAAGTAGTAAAGATACAGTACTGGAATTACAAAAATTGTTAAATTTGCATTGCCCACAATCAATTGTGTTAGCCGCAAGCTTTAAAACACCACGCCAAGCGTTAGACTGTATGCTTACAGGGTGTAAGGCTATCACCTTACCTGTCGATGTTGCAGAGCTTTTTATTTCAGATCCTGCTGTTGATGCGGCAATTGCTAAGTTTGATCAAGATTGGTGTGAAGTTTTTGGATCGTTAGCATTTTAAGTTTGTTTATTTATTGATTGATATTTGTTGAATCTTGTTCCATCGTTTTAATGATGGAACAAGTTACCTGTTTTTTAATTGTAAAAATAGCATCACTCTAACATTTTTTGTTGTATGATGATTTTAACTATTAAAAAATGTAAGAATCGATGATTATGGATAAACAAAAAATCAAACTAAACAAAAAAGTCATTGTTAATTCATTATTAACAGTATTAAAGGTTGAAAAAATATCACCGAGTTTTATTCGTGTGCAGTTTAGTTGCGATAAACTATTTGATATTAATCCATTATGGATTTGTCCGCATTTAAAGCTGCTATTTCCCGATCCTTTAACTGGCAAAATTGCGTTCCCTAAGCTTGATGATAATAATAAAATTGCCATTGATGATAAGTTACGTCAGTTAGTGCGTAGTTATAGTGTGCGAGAATTCGATAGTGTCACTAATCAAATTTTTGTTGATTTTGCTATTCATGATACCGGATTGGCTTCTGTTTGGTCGCAGAAGGCTAAAGTTGGCGATCAAATTGGTTTGATTAGTATTGCTAGTAAGTTACAGTTTACTGATGACTGTTTGGTGTTAATGGGCGATATTTCCGCTGTGCCGGCGATTTGTTATACGCTTGAGCATCTTCCTAAAAAGCAAAAAGCGTTTGCTTTTATTGAGGTTAATCATAGTAATGACATGGTGTCGTTGCCCGATAATAAAAATGTTGCGGTTCGTTGGTTTGTGCAAAATTCCAATGCTCCGCATCAATTAGTCGATGCTGTCATGAGTACTAATTTGTTAGAGCATGATAAGTTATTATTTTGGGGAGGAATGGAGCGTTCGTTGGCGCAATCTATTCGTCAAGCTGTTAAGAATAAATATGCTAATTTGTCGCCAGATGCCTTTCAGATTACTAACTATTGGCGAGAAGGTCTTGCCGAAGGTGAATTTAAACATCGTGAATAATTGATTATTTTTATGAATATTTTGGCTCATTTGCATTTGGCTACATTAGCTAATAGTTCGTTAATTGGTAATACCGTAGCGGATTTTATTAAAGGCAATCCTTATTTAATTTATGATTGCGATATTGCTGATGGCATTATGCTACATCGTAAAATCGACAGTTTGACTGATAACCTATTTGAAGTTAAGCAAGCCAAACTACTATTTCGAAAATCACATCAACGTGTAGCCCCCATTACATTAGATATTGTTTGGGATCACTTTTTGTCAAAATATTGGGCTAAATATGGACTATTGAAAAGTGTGGCTGAATTTAATCAAACAACCAAAGCACTTATCCAACCTTATATTACAGTTTATCCTGTCGATTATCAGCATTTTATGAATGCAATGTGGCAAGGGGAGTGGCTTGTAAATTATGCTTCTATTGATTTTGTTGGTGATGTATTAAGAGGTATGGCAAAGAGACGACCAAAATTATCTTTATTAAAAGAAACGATCGTTGATATTAAACAAAATTATGTGCAATTAGAATTGTTGTTTTTTTTGTTATATCCTAAAATCTGTCTGGCGGTAAAAGATCGTATTGGCTGAATTAGGGGCGCTATCGAATTTAAATCGTTGTACTTGAGTTTAAATTCGATAGCGAGTTAGTATAAAGCCTATTAATTAGGTAGTATTAAGTTGCCCTCGTTTTTTTGAATAATTTCTTTGCTATTTGGCAATTGTTTTATCGACTGTAGGGTTTTGTCGGTTAATGGTAGGGCATAACCACTTTTGCCACCACGTGCTTTGGTATGTACAACTTGGCTTACTGGTAGCGTAGCATTGTTGGTTAAGTTAGCCCATAACCACTCGATGGCATCTTCCCCATAATAATCAATGGGTAGTAATGTGTTGTCAAATGGCGCTCTGCCGTCTAAGTAGCTTGCGTTTTCTACTTCAATGTACCTTAGTTGCGATTGTTCACCTTCAACCAAGCTATTTAATGCGACATAAGGGCGCGATGTGTAGTTTGGTAGCTGTTTGACATTGTTGCGACCATGGACAATAAAGGTTTTTATACCGTGCAAGTTACCCGATGCCATAACTTGTGTTATGCCTTCCTTAACACGCGATTCTTGTGATTTTTCATAAACACAGATCGATCCTTGGGTGCCATAGTCAACAGTGTTTTTTGTTTGTGAGCTAGAATAAAATTCACGCCTTGGAGTATTTAGGTCTTTGTTTTCAACTAGATCTAAAACCGCTGCATTACGGCCATTCCAAAGCGGTAAATGACCATTTGCCATTCCCCATATCTGTTCAAATGAGATCTCTTTTAATGGCACAACTTTACCCGTGTTATTAATTGGGTTTTGCTGGGTACTGGCTACTGAAAAATCACACATGTTTTCAGTGACATCATATTTGCCATAAGCACTAATATACTGATATGGAAGACCGATAGATTCAGTGTAGTAAAAATAGGGTAGCTGGATATCCATATCAGGCGTCCAACCATTTTGATGTAGTTTTTCTAGCGCTTCTTCTGGAGTACCTTTGGTGAGTAATTTTGCTTTTTTTAGTACATTACACCGTTCTTGCGAATAAAGAAAATAATTAGCATAAGGTACATAAGCATCACCTTTATGAGGTTTTATTGCAGGGATTGCACACGGTATATATAAGGCGCCGTAAGCACTGTAATTGGCAATAGATTTTTCTTCTAATTTTTGTGAGAAGTCATTACCTATTTTTAATGTGAGTTCAGCGTTATTAAGATTTGGTTGAATTTGCGGATTGACTGCCACAATGCCATCAATTAGGTTTTGGTCATCTAATTCACCTGCTTTTAATGCGGCTCCACCACCGTCACTGGCGCCGTACACTAAAACAAGGGTATTATCTTTGTTATAGATAACTTGTTGATTGGTTGAAAACATACTATTGAGTTCATAAAAGGCGAACTCAATAGATTTTAATACATGTTCCCCCCAGCGTGCTTCAGCATTTAGTTTTGAGTGCAACTGTTTTATAGCATAGCGATGAGGGTATTTTTTGATGTATTGTTCTCGATCCTTTATCAAAGGGCTAAATAAAATATTACCATTGTTTACTTCGCCCCATACGGTAAAACCAAGCTTATGCTCAATATCGTAAATGCCATTGCCTAATCCTTTGTCGTTATACACAACAGCACAGTTATGACGAAGTCCCCATAATCCACGGATTTGTATATCTTTGGCATTTAATATCCCGTCTGAGTCGATAGTAGGAACTGCAACAATGCAGGGTTTGTTTTTATTAAAATCAAGTGGAATTTGTAATAACATGCCAACGCCGTCTTCTCTTTGCACGGCGGATATTTCAGTACCTGCAATTTTGCCGTCAAATAAGGGAGTCAATTCTTGTTTTCTAAAACCAAATAATGTGCCTTCACCAATTTTGGTGTCAATATAGCGATTTAGCTTTGCTTGCCGACGCTCTTCAAAGTTTGGCTTTTTGGGTGTTTCCACTTTTGGTGTAATGATACTTGTTGATAACGGAGTAAAGCCAAGACCAGCAGTAACAAGATCATTATCATCACCATTATAATAAACCAACGTACTACGAACTAACCACGTTGGTTTTTTTATAGTGTTATCAATATCAAGGGCGCTATTGTTATTAGCATTGCTGTTGATTGTTGATGTAGTCGGTTCAATATTGGTTGTAGAGACACTATTATTTGTGCTGCTTATTTTTGTACTTGCGTCCATTTCTGACGATTTAGTAGGGGTGCATTCCGCCACGATTGGCATAGTTATAGCAGAAAAAAACATTAATGAAGCTAAAGTTCTTAATTTTATCTTTTTCATTTCAATTCCATTGCAATGATATTGTGTTACATATAATTTTTATAAAACCCAGTATGTTAATTAACACGTTAATGGTTTTTATTTTTTGAGGTATATTATACATGATTTTTTGTTATTTTTTATTGGGTACATTTAGATTACAAATTTCCCAAAAAGCAGCGATGATTTTTTCAGATAATCGCCTTTTTTGTACACAAATACCAACATCAAAAGGTTCCATTAAGTTAGTAGACCATTCAGTGATGCGATCTTTTACTCGTTCTGGGCTGTTGTCCATCACGACTTTTGGCAGTAAAGCGACCCCACAGCCTAAAGCCACCATCGATACAATGGCTTCATGTCCTGCAACGGTTGCATAAATTTTGGGATTAGAAATTTTTCTTTGCTTGAACCATAAATCAATGCGATGGCGGCTTGGTCCATGTTCTGGCAATATAAAGGGAATATTGTGCCAGTCAGGCTGTTTTTGATGTAATTTGTCACTAAATGTGCTATTAAGTTTAGGTATTAGCAATACCATTTCAATTTCGCCAAATTTTAAAAACTCAATACCAGTGGGGAGCTGTTTTGGTTTGCCTGCTATAGCTAAATCGGCTTCATTTGCTTGTATTTTTTTTACAGCATCGGCCGCATCGCCGGTTGATAGCTTAATTTCAACAAGTGGGTAGAGGCTTCTAAAACGATCGAGTATTTCGGGTAAATGGCTATATGCAGCGGTGACTGAACAAAAAAGCGTTAGTTCGCCAACAAGTTGTTGGTTAGGTTGAGCTAAATCGTGTTTTAGTTGTTGGTGCATATTTATGACTTGCTTAGCAAAACGTTTGACCTTTTCGCCTACTTGGGTGATTTGCACTTGTCTGTTGTCGCGAATAAATAGCGGATGTCCAAAGTGCTCTTCGAGCCGTTGGATCTGCCTAGATAAGGTTGATGGGCTAACATGCATGGCATTTGCCGTTACACCAAAGTGGCAGGTTTCGCATAAATGTAAGTACAGTTTTAAATCACGAATGTTCATAGCAGATTCCAATTTTATACTTAAACGCATACTTTTCCTGAAACTTTTTGACAAGAAGCAGTAAATTTTGCATTACTTATTGGGCAGATATTATGCATAGATAAATAAATAAGGCAAATTACGTTGCGTATAACGTTAATGGTAAAACAGGCAGATACCTGCTAAAATAGATGATTATTTTTTGTAGGTTAAAACAGTTTTATGACAGAGCAAGCTTATTTAGACGAAGTTAATGCGCGTCGCACTTTTGCAATTATTTCTCACCCCGATGCAGGTAAAACAACCATTACTGAAAAGGTGCTATTATTTGGTCATGCAATCCAAACAGCAGGTACCGTTAAAGGTCGCGGCGCTAATGCGCAGCATGCCAAATCCGACTGGATGGAGATGGAAAAACAGCGTGGTATTTCAATTACTACCTCTGTGATGCAGTTTCCTTATAATGAGTGCTTAGTTAACTTATTAGATACTCCCGGGCATGAGGACTTTTCTGAAGATACTTATCGTACGCTAACAGCGGTTGATAGTTGTTTGATGGTCATTGATGCGGCCAAAGGGGTTGAAGATCGCACACGAAAATTAATGGAAGTGACACGATTACGCAATACCCCAATTTTAACCTTTATGAATAAGTTAGACCGTGATATTCGTGATCCAATGGAATTGCTTGATGAAGTCGAAAATGAACTCAATATAATGTGTGCGCCCATTACTTGGCCAATTGGTTGTGGCAAGTTATTTAAAGGTGTTTACCATTTAGCTAAAGACGAAACTTATCTTTATCAATCAGGGCAAGGTCATACAATACAAGAGGTCAGAATTATTAAAGGGTTAACTAACCCTGATTTGGATTTAGCGGTGGGTGATGATTTAGCGCAGCAACTGCGTGAAGAGCTTGAATTAGTGCAAGGCGCATCAAACGAATTTGATTTAGATGCTTTCTTGTCAGGCGATTTAACACCAGTCTTTTTTGGTACGGCATTGGGTAATTTTGGCGTTGATCATATGCTTGATGGTTTAACAGCTTGGGCACCAACTCCTCAACCTCGTCAAACCGATAAGCGCGAAGTCGAATCATCAGAAGAAAAGTTCAGTGGTTTTGTTTTTAAAATTCAAGCCAATATGGATCCTAAACACCGTGACCGCGTTGCATTTATGCGCATTGTATCGGGTAAATATGAAAAGGGCATGAAATTACGACATGTACGTATTGCTAAAGATGTTAATATCTCTGATGCTTTAACGTTTATGGCTGGTGATCGTGAACATGTTGAACAGGCCTATGCCGGTGATATCATTGGTTTACATAATCATGGCACGATTCAAATAGGCGATACTTTTACACAAGGTGAAGATCTAAAATTTACAGGCATTCCTAACTTTGCACCAGAACTGTTTCGCCGAATTCGCCTTAAAGATCCGCTTAAACAAAAGCAACTTTTAAAAGGACTGGTTCAGCTTTCAGAAGAGGGGGCTGTACAGGTGTTTCGTCCATTAGCCAATAATGACTTAATTGTGGGTGCTGTTGGGGTTTTACAATTTGATGTTGTGGTTGCTCGATTAAAATCTGAGTATAACGTTGAAGCCATTTATGAGCCAGTTAATGTGACAACAGCGCGTTGGGTTGAGTGCTCAGATGTGAAAAAACTGGAAGAGTTTAAACGCAAATGCGAACAGAATTTGGCATTAGATGGTGGTGATAACCTTTCTTATATTGCGCCAAGCATGGTTAATTTGAATTTGACGCAAGAAAGGTATCCTGATGTTGAATTTAGAAAAACTCGCGAGCATTAAATTTTTTATTTCTTAATTACCGGCTTTATTAAGATACATTCGTATATTGGTAAAATTACTTTTGATATTATTTTAAACATGGATTGAGTGAGCAGATATTATGGTTTATAAAAACAAAAAATTGGTTAATTTTATTTTTAGTGGGATTATTGGGTTACTGCTTGTCACTTCTCCATCTTTTGCCATCGAAAATAAGCTTACAAAGCCCGTTTTGATAGAAAAAGTACAACAAAGCGAACGTGATAAGCGTCAATATGAAGTTGTTGAGCTAGCAAATAAAATGCGGGTGTTACTTGTTTCAGATCCTAAAGCAGTAAAATCACTGGCATCATTAGCACTGCCTGTTGGCTCGTTGCAAGATCCCAAAGATCAGCAAGGGTTGGCACATTATGCTGAACATATGGTATTAATGGGATCAAAAAAATACCCCGAACCTGCTAGCTTTTCTCAGTTTTTAAGCCGTCATGCCGGTAGTTATAACGCAAGTACTGCAGCGCATCGAACTGCGTTTTATTTTGAAGTTGAAAATAGCGCATTTGATAAAGCACTGGATTATTTAGCTGATGCTATTAGCGAGCCCAATTTAGATCCTAAATTTGCCGATAAAGAACGTAATGCAGTTAATGCTGAATTGACAATGGCTAGATCAAATGATGGTTTTAGGATAGGGCAAGTTGATTCTGAAACAATTAATCAAAACCATCCGAGTTCTCAATTTTCAGGCGGTAATTTAGAAACATTAAGTGATAAAGAAAATAGTAAATTGCAAGATGCTTTAGTGAATTTTCATAAAAATTATTATTCAGCCAATATTATGGTTGGCGTGATGTATAGCAATCAATCGATCAATAAATTGGCAAAATTAGCTGAAAATAGCTTTGGTAAAATCCCTAATAAAAATATTAATGCCCCAATAGTTGATAAGCCAGCTATAACGCCAAATGTGCTAAATAAACAAATTTCTATGGTACCAGCACAACCCAAAAAACTATTGTTTTTACAGTTTCCGATTGAAAATAATCTGGCTAAATTTGCCGATAAAACTGATGAGTATATCACTTATTTAATCAGTAACAGTAGTCATAATACGCTATCTGATCAGTTACAAAAGCAAGGTTTGATTGAAGGAATTAGTTCGTCTATCAATCCCATCCGTTATGGTAATAGTGGTATATTTAGTATTAATGTAAGTTTAACCGACGATGGACTTGCTCAAAAAGATAAAGTTATTGGCGCTATTTTTAATTATTTACAGTTAATTCAAAAGCAAGGAATTTCTGATGCTTATTATGAAGAGCTCAAAAAAGTTTTAGCGTTAGAATTTAAGTATCAAGATGTTGAGCGTGATATGTCTTATGTGGAATGGCTATCTGATCAGATGTTGTTGTACCCCGTTAAAAATATATTAAATTCTGATTTTATTGCTAATAATTTTGATAAAACAGCGATCACCGCTCGTTTAAAAAGCCTAACGCCCGATAACGTTAGAGTTTGGATTATTTCACCAAATCAAACAACTAATAAGACGGCTTATTTTGTAGACGCACCTTATAAAATCGATAATATTACTAGTGAGCAAAAAGCGAATTGGTTGGCTTTAGGCAAAAATTTCACATTTAGTTTACCTGAATTAAATCCTTATATTCCCGACGATTTTTCAATTGTGAAGCAAAACCGTGCTCAAGCTCAACCAGCTGGGTTTAGTAAACGTGGTAATCATCTTCATTTTGTTAGTCAATATTTCAAAACTGAACCTAAAGCAGCGATTGTGGTTTCGTTACGGAATAACGAGGCTTTTAGTGATGCTAAAGCAAAGGTCGCTTTTAATTTACTTGATTACATTGCAAGTCGTAATTTAGAACAATTACGATTTCAGGCAGGCGTTGCGGGTATTTCGTTATCAACAAATAATGATAATGGCCTGATGATTTCAGCTAGTGGCTTTAGTCAGCATCTACCTAAAATGGTGACAGCCATACTTGAGAGTTATCGAAATGTTACAATTGATGAGCAGAGTTTAGCATTAGCTAAATCTTGGTATTTGCAAGAATTGGATAAATCTGAGCATGCTAAAAGTTATTGGTTGGCGGTTAATCCTGTTAATGAATTGTCAGATTTGCCGTATTTTGAACGGGATGAAAGACGTCAAATCACAGCAACAATGACTATTAATGACGTGTTAACTTATCGCGATAATTTATTAACCCACTCAGTACCTTATATGCTTAGCTTGGGTAATTTGTCTAACGAGGATTCTTTAGATCTTTATCATTCCATTCAAAAAACACTAGTGCGTGATGTTGAATTTACTCCTGTTGATAATATTCAGATTAAAAAATCATTGGAGGCCAAAATGACTCAACACGCGAAAAGCACTGATAGTGCTTTGATGATGAGCTATATTCCAACAGGTTATGATCGAATTGCTAGTAGTATGCTAAGTTATACGCTATCGAAAATTATTTCACCTTGGTTTTATGATCAATTACGCACCAATGAACAACTTGGCTATGCGGTATTTGCTAGCCCTGTTACAGTTGGAGATTCAGTTGGAATGAGTTTTATCATTCAAAGTAACCAGTACGACCCTGCTTATTTATTGAAGCGTTATCAAGAATTTTATCCCGTTATATTAAATAAGCTTAAAGCATTATCGAAAGAAGATATTGAGCAATATAAAAAGGCGGCACTCAACGAGTTGAAAATGCCTCCGCAAACATTGGATGAAGAGTTTAGTCGCTATATGGCAGATTACCGTAATTCGCGTTTTGCGTTTGATTCACGGCACAAAAAAATTGAACAATTGAAAAAAATTAGTCAACAAGATTTAGTTGATTTTTATAACCGTTCAGTGATGGATAAAAAAGGTTTTGTATTTGCATCGCAAGTTCTTGGTAAGAGTGAAGATAGTGCTAAACAATCAGAGGCAATTTCTGAGTTTACTGAATTTGAAAATGTATCGGCATTGCAAAATGAGTTATTAAAATAGGTGTTATTTAAGTTGTTGATGAAAATATAGGCTACACCTGAAACATTTTGCCAAAAATTGGCATTGCTATCACCTTGTGATACACTGCCAAAATCTTAATAATTTGAGTGTATTATGATTACAGGATCGATTGATTATTGTGCTATAGGTCAGCGTCTACGTGCATATCGAATTGCCGCTTCGTTGAAAGCTGAGGATGTTGCAGAAAGTCTTAAAATTTCAAGAGCTGCGGTATATCGGTTAGAAAAAGGTGAAATTGTTAAAATCGAAACGTTAGAACGACTGGCATCTTTACTCGGTACTTCTTTTGCAAGTTTACTCGGTATTGATACTGAGTATTATTCGAGTGGCGAAGGTTTTTTTGAACGTATGCGCCAGTTAGAAGAACAATCAACACATATCTATTCTCACTTTGATCCTTTTTCATTTTTATTAACTTCTCCAGATTATTTAACCCATTTAGCCATGATGCTAAATGAGTCAAATGAGTCGATTGAACCTCAAAAATATTCAGTAATTTTGGCGATTTTAAAAGATCGTAAAAAGCAGTTTTATCAATCTGTTCCTAAAGTGATTAATTTAATTAGCTTGCGTAATATTGAACGGTTTTTGCATATTGGCTTAGTGGGTAATTTGACTATTTCCCCCGGTAAAAAGTCTGAAAGGATGCTACTTGCTCGCAACGAAATTTATCATTTAATTGATCTAATAGAACAGCAATCTTTTGCTTCAACGATTGCTATTACGCAAGAAGCTATTCCATCAATTACATTCCAAATTTTTTACCAAAACGACAACCCAATTTCGTTGGCAATAAGTCCATTTCGCTTAGGTGAATTGCCGAATGTGACAACAGGTATTGCTTCTATTACCTCATCGCAAGATGCTATTAAACGTTATCGTCATCTTTTTGATAAGTTATGGCAAAATAGTGCTAAAGATCATCACGCTATTGATTTGCTAAAAGCAACATTAGATAAATTTTAAATATTTATGAAATCTTAACGAGAGACATTATGTTATCTTTGACGTTACAACCAATAAAATCATTTAGTGGCACTATTAATTTGCCAGGATCTAAAAGCGTGTCTAATCGTGCTTTATTGTTATCAGCTCTAAGTAAGGGTAATACGCGTTTAACTAATTTACTTGATAGCGATGATGTGCGTTATATGCTTGATGCGCTTGCAGCATTAGGTGTGAAGTACCAGCTATCACACGATCGGACTATTTGTGATATTCAAGGAGTAGGGGGGATGTTGCAACCTGACCATGCATTAGAGCTTTTTTTAGGTAATGCTGGTACAGCAATGCGCCCTTTAGCTGCAGCTTTATGCCTTGGTCATAATAATATTGTGTTAACAGGCGAACCACGCATGAAAGAGCGTCCAATTGGTCATTTAGTTGATGCGCTGCGTCAAGGTGGAGCCAAAATTGATTATCTTGAAAATGAAGGTTACCCACCGTTACATCTTCATGGTGGCTTTATCGGGGGGAAAATCCAAGTCGATGGTTCGGTATCAAGTCAATTTTTAACCGCATTATTAATGGCTGCACCATTAGCAAAACAAGACACTGAAATTACTATTATTGGTGATCTTGTTTCTAAACCTTATATTGATATTACAGTCAAAATGATGGCAATGTTTGGCGTTACTGTAGTTAACAATAACTATCAATCATTTGTTATCAAAGCAAACCAAGATTATCAATCGCCAGGCGATTATTTAGTTGAAGGCGATGCTTCTTCTGCTTCTTATTTTTTAGCAGCGGCTGCAATTAAAGGCGGTACTGTTAAAGTAACTGGCATTGGAAAAAATAGCTTACAAGGCGATACCCAATTTGCTCATGTGCTTGAAAAAATGGGCGCTAAAATCACTTGGGCTGATGATTATATTGAATGTTCACATGGTGAATTAAATGGTATTGATATGGATATGAACCATATTCCCGATGCGGCCATGACTATTGCTACTACGGCACTGTTTGCTAAAGGCCCTACTACGATCCGTAATATTTATAATTGGCGAGTGAAAGAAACGGATCGCTTATATGCGATGGCAACTGAATTAAGAAAAGTTGGTGCAACAGTTGATGAGGGTCACGATTATATTACCATTGTGCCACCCAATAAATTAATCCATGCTGAAATCGAAACCTATAATGATCATCGTATGGCAATGTGTTTTTCGTTAGTGGCGCTTTCTGATACGCCTGTGACGATATTAGATCCTAAATGCACAATGAAAACTTTTCCTGATTATTTTGAACAATTTAAAAAATTAAGCGAACAATAAAATGAATAAAATAGTTCCCGTTGTTGCTGTTGATGGGCCAAGTGGTGTTGGTAAAGGTACGTTATGTCAGGCATTAGCCGATCATTTAAAATGGCATCTGTTAGATTCAGGTGCTATCTATCGTGTGCTTGCATTATCTGCTCTTGAAAAAAATATTGCATTGGATGATGAAAACCAGTTAGTTAATTTAGCGTTAAACTTACCTTTGACTTTTGATAGTAATGATATTGAAGTCAAGGTTTTGTTAAGTGGTGTTGATGTAACAAAACGTATCCGCACTGAAGAAACAGGAGGTGCTGCTTCAAAAGTGGCTGCGCTCAATAAAGTTAGAGCTGCATTATTACAGCGACAACGCGATTTTAGACAAGCACCTGGGCTTATTGCAGATGGTCGAGACATGGGGAGCGTGGTGTTTACCGATGCGCCTGTTAAAATTTTTCTTGATGCAAGTGCACAATCACGAGCCGAAAGACGAATGAAACAGTTGCAACATAGGCAAAAACATGTTAAATTCGCCGAAATTTTGCAGGAGATAACTGAGCGCGATGAACGTGATCGTAATCGGGCTGTTGCGCCACTTAAGCCTGCCATTGATGCGTTAATAATTGATACTACATCGCTTTCTATTCAAGATGTTTTTGAACAATCTATTACGTATATAAACAAAAAAATTGTGTTGTAAGTCAGTTTACAGCATGAGAAAACCAAGCTCCATCACAAGGATGAGTGGAGTATCATCAATAACCCCATAAGACATGATGTAATGTGGACGTTAAATTAATTTTAAGTATATAAATATGACTGAATCTTTTGCTCAACTCTTTGAAGAGTCTTTAAATCAACTAGACACTCGTTCTGGTAATATGATCCGTGGTACTGTCGTTGCAATCGACAAAGATGTTGTTTTAGTTGATGCTGGTTTAAAATCTGAATCCGCAATTCCAGTAGAGCAGTTTAAAAATGCCCAAGGTGAACTAGAAGTTCAAGTTGGCGATATTGTTGATGTTGTGCTTGACTCAATTGAAGATGGCTTTGGCGAAACAATTTTATCTCGCGAAAAAGCTAAACGTCATGAAGCATGGATAATACTAGAAAAAGCAGTTGAAGATGCTGCAACAGTTTTAGGTGTTATCAATGGTAAAGTTAAAGGTGGCTTTACGGTTGATCTTAATGGTGTTCGTGCGTTCCTGCCTGGTTCGCTTGTTGATGTTCGTCCATTACGCGATACTTCTCATATCGAAAACAGAGAAATCGAATTAAAAGTAATTAAATTAGATCAAAAACGTAACAACGTTGTTGTTTCACGTCGTGCAGTTATTGAATCTGAAAATAGTGCAGAAAGAGAACAACTTCTTGAAAATCTACAAGAAGGTTCAGAAGTTAAAGGTATTATTAAAAATCTTACAGATTACGGTGCATTCGTTGATCTTGGTGGGGTTGATGGTTTACTTCATATCACAGATATGGCTTGGAAACGTGTTAAACATCCAAGTGAAGTGGTTGAAGTGGGTCAAGAATTACTTGTTAAAGTACTTAAGTTTGACAAAGACCGCTCACGTGTTTCTCTTGGCTTAAAACAATTAGGCGAAGATCCATGGGTTTCAATTGCTAAACGTTACCCAGAAGGTACTAAAGTAACAGGTAAAGTAACTAACTTAACTGATTACGGTTGTTTTGTTGAAATCGAAACTGGCGTTGAAGGTTTAGTTCACGTTTCTGAAATGGATTGGACAAACAAAAACATCCACCCATCTAAAGTAGTTAGCTTAGGTGATGAAGTTGAAGTTATTGTGCTTGAAATTGATGAAGAACGTCGTCGTATTTCTCTTGGTCTTAAACAATGTAAACCAAACCCATGGTTACAATTTGCTGAATCACACAATAAAGGTGATAAAGTTAGCGGTAAGATCAAATCAATCACTGATTTCGGTATCTTTATTGGTTTAGATGGCGGTATTGATGGTTTAGTTCATCTTTCAGACATTTCTTGGAATATGCCTGGCGAAGAAGCAGTTAAAGCTTATAAGAAAGGTGATGATATTGAAGCGGTTGTGTTACAAGTTGATGCAGAACGTGAACGTATCTCTTTAGGTGTTAAACAACTAGAAGATGATCCATTTAGTAGTTTTGCGTCTAACTACAAAAAAGGTAATATTGTTAAAGGTACTGTAACAGCTGTTGATGCTAAAGGTGCAACTATCGAAATCGCTGAAGGTATTGAAGGCTACTTAAAAGCTCAAGATATTGCTCGTGAGCGTATTGAAGATGCGACAACAGCATTAAAAGTTGGTGATGAAGTTGAAGCTAAGATTGTCAATATTGATCGTAAAACTCGCGCAATTTCATTATCAGTACGTGCAAAAGATGAAGCTGACGAAAAAGAAGCCCTTGCTGCTGTAAATAATACTGCAACTCAAGAAGATGCATCATTTACTAACGCAATGGCTGAAGCATTTAAAGCAGCATCAAAAACTGAGTAAAAAATATTTATGTAAAGAGTAAAGAGGGCTTGCCCTCTTTTTCTTTTGTGGTATAAAATGAACAAGTTACATACCGCATAAATAAATTAGGAGTGATCATGAATAGATCAGATTTAGTAGAACGAATTGTTAACTGGCGAACACATCTTCCTGTTCAATTAGTTGATGATTCAGTTAGAGATATCATCGAACAGATCGCTTTAGCTATGGAAAGTAACGATCGTGTAGAAATTCGAGGCTTTGGTAGTTTTAGTTTAAACTATCGTGCTCCACGTAAAGCTAGAAACCCTAGAACTGGTGGTAATGTTGAAGTTAAACATAAATATATTCCGCATTTCAAACCAGGTAAAGAATTACGTGAAAGAGTAAATAATGCAGTAAATGCATAGTCTTTAAATTCTATATTTAGCAAGAAGCCATTGAGTCAAATCAATGGCTTTTTATTTTAAATAGTTTATAGTGAGCAAAAACCTCGATCGATCTTTCTTTAACAGGTTATAAATGGCTTGGCGGCCGAGCAAAAATGTTTAGCTAACCATAAAACCATAACCGTTATTACAGTTATTTTTCTTTATAATAGTGTGTTAGCTTTTGTATATGTTTGTATATGTAAAGAATGTGAGTAATTTTTACAATTGATATTTATTCTAATCCTCTGCGTGCAATATATTCAAACCTATATTGGAATCCCCTTAAATATTGAATACTATATTCAAATACTTCGCCATTAACTAATTCACTAGTTGAACGTAGGCATAATATAGGATAATTTGTTTCGATATTTAAATGTTTAGCAACAATGCTAGTTGCCAAAACTGGCTTTAAGTCTTGCCTACTTAGCGATATTTGATAGCCTTTTTGTTTTTCAATATAGTGATACTTCGATGTTTGCATTACTTTAACACTGAGATCAGGAAATAGTGAAAGAGGCATGTAACTTTGCTCTAAAATTTCAGGCTCATCGTCTATTGTTCTAATACGTATTATTGAATATATGAATGTTCCCACTTCAATATTTAGATGCTTTGCAATAACGGGTTGTGCTTGTTCTAACTGAAAATGTATTACTTTTGTACTAGCAATTCTTCCTTGTGAGGTAATGTTTTCTTCAAATCCTTTTAATTGAAAGGCATCGTGTTTAGCCGAATTACATTTAACATAGGTACCACTTCCTTTTATACGCACTAATAATCCTTGTTTTTCAAGTAGTTCAAGAGCTTTGCGAACAGTGACACGGCTAACATTATATATTTCTTGTAAAGCTTGTTCTGTAGGTAATACATCTTCAACATCTAATTCGCCAGAACGAATTTTTTTCTCAATAGTTTCAGCTATTTGTCGATAAAGTGGCTTACTCATAATCATATCCTACATATGAAATTTGTATTATCTTAACATTCAATAGTCAAAATATCATCAAATGAAAAATATTATTCTTTGAGCCTAACTATTATTGTTAAGTATCATTTATATGTCTATTTTCTGATACCGATAAAAATTTTGTGATCTTTTTCACATTAGTATTAAATAAGTATTATTTAATTTAATACTTATTGATAACATATAAATGTGTTTTTTATTCACAAATAGAGTTGAGGAAATTGGTTATGAAAAAGATTAATTTAACCGTTGTAGGTGCAGGTAGTACTTATACATTAGGTATTATGAGAAGTCTCGTTACAGAAAAACAAAATTTTCCGTTAAAACGCGTTGTTTTTTATGATATTGATGCAGCCCGTCAGGAGCTAAATGCCAAAGCAACTGAAATTATGTTTAAAGAACTTTATCCTGAAATTGAAGAGTTCATCTATACAACAGATAGAAAAATTGCTTTTGAAAACTCTGATTTCTTTTTTATGCAAATTCGTACCGGTGGTTTAAAAATGCGTGAGCGTGATGAACAAATCCCCTTATCTCACCAATGTGTAGGTCAAGAAACATGTGGTGCAGGTGGAATGGCTTACGGTTTGCGTTCCATAGGCGATATGATCGATCTTGTTCATGAAATTCGTTCATATAAAAAAGATGCTTGGATCTTAAACTATACTAACCCAGCTGCGATTGTTGCAGATGCCTTAAACCGAGAATTTCCTAATGATAATCGAATTTTAAATATTTGTGATATGCCTGCAGCAATCATGGTGAGCTACGCCAAATTACTTGGCTGTGAAATTTGGGATTTTGTACCGGAATACTTTGGTTTAAATCATTATGGTTGGTTTACTAAAATTAAAAATAAACAAGGCGAAGATTTAACTCAACGTATTAAAGATATTATTTTAAAAGAGGGGATTAAAGCAGTTGATTCAATTATTGCTAATGATCCTTCTTGGCAAGCAACGTTTAAAAACATGGAAACAATGTTAAGAGATAACCCTGAATTTTTGCCAAATACTTATTTACAATACTATTTATATCCAGAAAAAATGGTGAGTAAAGAAGATATTAATAATACGCGTGCGCGCCAAGTTATCAATGGGCGTGAAAAACAAGTATTTGAAATGTGTAAACGTATTATTGAAAAAAATTCTATTGTTGGTGAACAGCTTCATGATGATATTCATGGTCGTTATATGATTCGTGTTGCTGCATCACTAGCTTATAACAAAGGCGATATCTATCTTGTGATTGTTCCAAACAAAGGCATTATTAGCAACATACAAGATGATGCAATGGTTGAAGTGCCTTGTATGTTAACTTCTGATGGCCCTAAAGCGTTTGCTATTGGTAAGATTCCGACATTCCAAAAAGCGATGATAGAAATCCAATTAGGTTATGAAAAATTAGTCGTTGATGCTTGGTATGAAGGTTCTAAACAAAAATTAATCAATGCCTTAACGTTAAATAGAACTGTTGTTAACGTTCCAAAAGCAAAAGTAATTGTTGAAGAAATCTTAAACGAAAATAAAGACTATTTACCTCAGTTTTTTAAATAATTATTTTGTTTAACACGAATAATGCTAGCGTTTGAGTAAATGCAAACGTTTAGTGTTATTCACAAACATGTACAGAAATATTTAAGAATAACAAAATCATTATATTAATAAAAGGTTAATGTTATGAGAAATACAATTCAACGCTTTGGAGCAGCAATGTTTGTTCCTGTATTACTCTTTCCCGTTGCTGGTATCTTATTGGGATTGACTGTCGTTTTACTTAATCCTAATTTGTTTCCGTTTGCTGTAGAAGGATCCACTTATGTTAAAATTGTCAGTGTATTTCAAAAAGCATCCTTAGTTTTGTTTCAAAATATGCCAATGTTGTTTGCTTTAGGTTTGCCAATTGCATTAGCAAAAAAGGCATCAGGCCGAGCTGTATTAGCCGCTTTTATCTCTTATTTAACATTTAACTATTTTATTGCAGGAATACTTGATATTTGGAGTGAACAGTTAGGTATAAACTATCAAGTAGGGCAAACAGGATTAATTGAAATTAGTGGTGTATTAACATTAGATACTTCAATTGTTGGTTCAATTATGACAGCAGCTTTTACTGTTTGGATTCATAACCGTTATTTTGATTTACGTTTACCTGAATGGGCAAATGTATTTACAGGCACTCCATTAATCGTTATTATCTGTTTCCCTTTAATGTTGGTACTAGCTGTATTGACGGTATTGGTTTGGCCTCCTATTCAAAATGGTATTCAAAGTCTGCAAATTTTCATTTTAAATTCTGGTGCATTCGGTGTATGGCTATTTACTTTTTTAGAGCGCATTTTAATTCCTACAGGATTACATCATTTTGTTTATGGTCCAATCTATTTTGGTCCAATTGTTACCGATGGCGGTACAGTTAATTATTGGATTTCTCATATTTCTGAATTTGCTAATAGTACTAAATCATTAACTGAATTATTTCCTCAGGGTGGATTTATGTTAATTGGTATGGGGAAGGTATTTGGTTGCTCAGGTATTTCAATGGCTATTTATGCAACAGCAAAACCAGAAAATAAAAAAATGGTATTGGGACTATTAATTGGTGCAACAGTTACCGCTGTTTTGACAGGAATAACAGAGCCCATTGAATTTACATTCCTTTTTATTGCACCTATGTTATTTGTTGTTCATGCTTTTTTAGCAGCGTCAATGGCTGCAATTATGTATATGCTTGGTGTATCAGGAAATTTTTACTCAGGTATTATCGATTTTATCTTCCAAAACTGGTTACCTCTTGGGGAAAATCATTGGATGGCGTATGTTATTCAAGTTACTGTTGGTTTAACTTTTACAGCAATTTACTTTTTTGTGTTTAAATTCTTAATCCTTAAATTCAATCTTATGACGCCTGGCCGTTCAGATACTAATATTAAACTATTTACTAAATCAGATTACAAAAATAGTAAAAAGAATAAATCGCCAAATCAATCTGATACTGAATTTGAAACTAACGATTTGATAATTCAACAAGCAATTGCCTTTATTGAAGGATTAGGTGGTAAAGAAAATATTAGACAATTAACTAACTGTGCAACTCGTTTACGTATTGAAGTCAGTAATCCAGAATTAGTTCAGGAAGTGGCTTATTTTCAAAGTTATGGGGCAATAAATGTTGTATACAAAGGACAATCATTACAAATTATTGTTGGCTTAACTGTGCCTCAAGTTAGAGAAGAAATGAGTACGCGATTAAAATAAATCATGTCGATAAATTTTGTTAATAAGTAAACCATAAACCATTAATTGACGTGTTTAATCAATTCTAAAATAGAGATTATTTGTTATTTTGATTAAGCACGTAACTTATTAAAAAATAGAAATTTATTTTTGAATAATATATAGAAATTCTCTACATTGCTTTTAGTTATTTGAGCAACTCGGTAATAAATATCCATAAAAATAAAGTGATATCACAGACAAGAGATATGACGTTTATATCATAAAAAAATAGCCGCCCACATTTATTTTCTTGTAAAAAATATTCAGGAGTCTATACCGTTTAATTATTTTAAAAAATAAAAATTTGTTTTTACGTGTAATTGTGATGTGATTGATTAGTAAATATTTGAGGATTAAAAAAGTAGAAAGCAAAAGTTTAGTAATTTCGAGGAAAAATACATTATGAATTTATTTATAGGGTCTTCGAAAATTATTTTAATGATGTAGTTTTAACAGTACGGTATTTTTCTATACCTTATTTTTAATCTCAGTAATTGATTGTAACGCTTATTTATTACCCAATATTGGCTGTTAACTTACGCTCAATATATCATTTTTTATTTATTTCAATTATACTTAGCTACAATTTTTGTTAGATCTAAAAAAAGCTATGTTGGAACTGATACAAACTGTCGGCTTTGGTTTAATTCTATTTATTCCATTAACTAATCCTTTAACTACTGTGGTACTTTTATTGGGTCTATCGGGTGATATGACCAATGAAGAACGCAATTACCAATCAAAATTGACCTGTATTTATGTGTTTATAATTATGGTCGTGTCGTTTTATTGCGGACAGTTAGTTATGAGTACATTTGGCATATCAATCCCCGGATTACGCATTGCAGGCGGTATGATTGTTGGTATTATTGGCTTTAGAATGTTATTTCCACAACAACCATCACATAAAACCCTTGAAGCCGATGCTAAAAAGAAAGAAACCTCAAATAATATCGCTTTTGTGCCATTAGCCATGCCAAGTACAGCAGGGCCTGGAACGATTGCAATGATAATTAGTATGTCTTCAACAATAAAAAGTGGGGGCTATGACGTTTCTACTTGGGTTGTTTACGTCGCTTCAATATTAGTGCCTTTATTATTGTGTATTATTCTTTGGTTTTGTATGCGCAGTGCTGGCAGTATAATGCGCTTTATGGGAAAAAGTGGCATTGAGGCCACTTCAAGAATTATGGGCTTTTTATTAGTTTGTGTTGGAACACAATTTATAATTAATGGTGTGAAAGAAATTATATTAAATTTCCCTAATATCTAATATAAAAAGATAAACTCAATAAAGCTAAAGCATTGGTATATTTTTAATCATTTCCACTCGCATTAAATAATCGTAGAGTGGAACGAGCTGTTTAAATCCTTTAATTAATTTTTGGGGTAAGTCACTATCTAACACGTCTTCAATATGATTACTTGTTACCATAACTGCGAGGTTTTTTCGGTTATACCATGTTGCAATTTTGGCATCTTGCTCTTTGATTAAAGGACGTTTATAACTTTCCCCAACAAGTTCAAATGGTTTTTTGACACAACGTGTCATGGTTAAAAACTTGTTAGTATCGTTAAGAATCTCATCTCGAAAAATATCCATTGTTTGTTTTGATGAACAATAATAACCAAGTCCATATTGATAACTATTTGGACTAATTTCAAAAAAGTAAGCAGGTGCTTCTTTCCAATCTTTATTGGGTCGTTTAAATGTCAACCATAATCGGCTACGATAAAGTGATTTATCATTTGAAAAACGAGTGTCTCGATGTATGCGTGAAATCGTTTTACCAATAGCGGGGCGAGTTTCAAACCATTCATCAATTTTAAGCATTTCTGGTGCTAATTGTTCAACCAAAAGCCTAAATGGTTTAATTAAATCGTTATCATAAATAGCACGATGTTCTTCAAACCATGGTTTGCTGTTATTTATCCAAGCATCTTGTAAAAAATTAAGCCCTTCTTGCGTAAACCCAGTAAAGTTTGCCATTGCTTACTCCTTAAATAACGCTCTTACTTTTTCTAAATCTTCTAAAGTATCAACACCAATTGCAGGAGGTTGTTTTGCCACAGCGACATGAATCTTTTCACCGTACCAAAGTACTCTTAATTGTTCTAACATCTCAATTTGCTCAAGCGTTGATGGTGCCCATTTAATATATTGACGAATAAAGCCAGCACGATAAGCATAAATACCAATATGACGAAGATAAAAATCACCAATGCTAGACGGTTTTAACTGTTCAGCTGATTTCGCAAAACGATCGCGTTCCCAAGGAATGGTAGCCCTTGAAAAATAAAGCGCATAACCATCTTTATCTGTCACAACTTTAACAGCACCCGTATTAAATGCTTCTTCAACAGAATCAATTGGCACAGCTAACGTTGCCATTCCCGTTTTATATTGCACTAAATTTTCAGCCACTTGGTTAATAATGATAGGCGGTATTAAAGGTTCATCGCCTTGTACATTAACAATAATTTCATCATCTGCAAATTGATAAGTATTAATCACCTCAGCTAACCTTTCAGTACCTGAATTATGCTTATCACTTGTCAGAATAACTTCTCCACCATACGTTTTGACTACATCAAAAACTTGCTGATGATCGGTTGCAATGATCACTCGATTGGCTAAGGATTTTTTTGCTTGCTCCATTACACGCACAATCATAGGTTTTCCATGAATGTCCGCTAGCGGCTTAGCAGGTAAACGGCTTGAACCATATCTAGCAGGAATAATAACCGAAAAATTCATAACTAATATCCTATCTTTTTATTCTTGAGTAGATAATGGCTTATTAAGTGGCTGTGCTTCGCATTCAAGCAAAACAGGAATATTATCTTTTATGGTATAAACTAAATTATCCGCTAAACAAGTTAGCTGCTGATTATTGGCATCATACTGTAGTTGCCCATGGCATTTTGGACAAGCAAGTGCGCTCAAAAGGATTTCTTTCATATTTTATTCTCTTTGGGAGTTTATCTTATCTAATAAGGAACAGATCTGCTCAATTGCTTGCACGGGTATTACCGCATCAACGGGTAAATACCACCAATTTGGTTGAGCAAACTGCCTGCATTTAACCGCATCTTTTTCAGTCATTAAAAGAGTTTGGTTACAATTTGCAATATCGTTTAATAATGACAACGTAAATTTTTGATGATCGGCAAAAGGAACGGTTTTTATCACATTCGTTTGCATTTTTATCAACATATCAAAAAAACGGTTCGGATGACTAATACCAGCAATAGCACAAATATTTTGTAATGAAGATAATGGTTTTCTTTCTTGAGTAAGCAAATTTACCGCGTATCGTGGTGCTAATTGCATACTGTAGGCCTTATTTGGGTATTTTTGAGCTAGGTTATTTATACTGTCACCATTTATAATAATCAAATCAACTGATTTTAATCGACTTTCTCGCTCTCGCATTGGTCCTGCTGGCATCCACCATCCATTACCAAATAAACGTTTTCCATCAACGACCACCACTTCAATATCGCGCGATAATGCATAATGTTGCAAACCATCATCAGTTAAAATAACATCTAATTGATATTGCTTTAATAGTGCTTGAACAGCGTCAGAGCGGTGTGGAGATACAGCAATAGGCACATTAGTACGTTGATAAATAAGTACAGGTTCATCACCGGCTTGTTCGGTTGTTGTTGTTTTATCTAAAATAAGAGGATAATTGTCAGACTTACCACCATAGCCTCGCGAAACCACGCCAACTTGTAATCCTTTTTGTTTTAGTGATTCAATTAAACCAACAACTAGCGGTGTTTTACCATTACCACCAACGGATAAATTGCCAATAATAATAATAGGTACGGGTGAATGCCAAGATTTTAAAATACCTAATCGATATAAAGAGCGACGAACAAAAACAATCAAACCATATAATAAAGAAAATGGTATGAGTAACCAAAATAAACGATTTTTACCATACCATAGTTTTTCAATCATAACTTTAACATCACTCAATTAAATTTAGTAAAATTGCGTATAACTTAATGTTGATATCACAATTATAAAAATAGTCACTTATAACCAAAGATAGCTTATTTTACTCATAAATTGGTAAACTACCAAACCAATCATGATACCACCTAGGTTTAATTTCACCTCGCATAGTTTTTAGTTGCCAAGTTTGTTTATCAAAAAATAAACTTATTTGCCCTGTTTTAGCTGTAACAGAACTATTTAGTTGTAAATCTTGATACCTTTTTATTACTTTAGTGGAAGGCAGCTTCCAAGGATTATAACGAGAAGTAGAAACTAATAACTTTACTGGTTTAACATGATTTAAAAATGGATAACTTGATGAGGTATTACTACCGTGATGTGGCGCTTGTAAAATGGTTGAAGTTAGCTGGTTTCGGTATTTAGCCACTAATTGATACTCTTGATTGCGCTCTAAATCACCCGTTAATAATACAGAAAACTGTCCATCACTAATTTGCACTACACAAGCGTCTTCATTTTGAGCATAATCAACTAATTTATTAGGCCATAACACATTAAACGTTAGATCGTTCCAAATAAACTGATGACCGGCTAAACATGGATAGTCATTATTAAAACTAGAAGAAGAACTCATTAACCATGCTTTAGGATAAACACGTTGTAGCATATCCAAACCACCAACATGATCATTATGTTGATGGCTAATAATAATACCTTGTACATTTAAATTATGCCACTGTAAAAAAGGAATAATAACCCTTTCTACTGCTGAACTTTTTTCCCATTTAGTGCCTGTATCATACAAAATGGCTGACTTTCCGTCATGAATAACAATTGCCAACCCATGACCGACATCGAGCATATCTAACCGCCAGCGATAATTAGGTTTTTCAAAAATAGGCGTAATTAATAACATAAAAATAACAACAAGAGTAATGCTAAAACGGCGCCAAACTCCTGTGCGTATGATAACAACAGTAAGCCAACCTAAAAAACTTAACAAATAAAAATTGGCAGGAACTTTAAGCCATAGCAAATTGAACCAATTTAGACTAAAAAATAGCCACTCTAGTGATTTATCAGCAATCGACCAACACCATAATGCGATATAAAAACAGTCCATAAGACTAAATATCAACGCAAATAAAATAGCAGGAAAAGTGCATAACGAAATAATAGGGATGGCAATTAAATTAGTTAAAATAGAAACGACACTAACGCCCTGAAAAACAAAAAATTGAATAGGAAGCAATAACAAAGTTAAACCGAATTGCAAATGCAATAATCTAACCATGTACCAACGCTTTTTATACTTTATTTCTTGAGGTATTGGTAACCACTCAAATAAAAAAATTAAGCTAATTACTACATAACAAGACAACCAAAAACTTTCAGACAAAATTATCAATGGATCAAATAATAATAGCAATGCAATGATGCGGTTAATTTTTTGCCATGCGCTAATTTGATTTTTTTTATAACGCAAATAGATCCATATAGATAAAGCCAATATAGCTCGCAAAGTGGGGGGATTTAATCCAGTTAGCCATGCATAAAAAACTGCGGATAACCAACCGATTATAATAGGCACAAAAAAATAGATAAAACGTTTTGGGATAAAAAACAGAACAATCTTAACCAAAAAACAACTAAGCGTAAAAACGACTAAAATATGCATACCAGAGATTGCCATTAAATGAGCAACCCCGGTTTGCATCATCACCATACGATGGGATTCATCTAACTGAGAACGATCCCCAAACGCAAGCGCAAGCAATATGTCTCGATAATCAAACAAATCAATGTAAGGAAGTGCTAAATCAACAATAAATTGCCTTAAATTAGATTTGTCGTCTAACAATTTTGCATCAACTAACTTTGCTGACAATAAACTTCGGTTTGCTATCGAAAAGCGCTGGCTGTCAAATCCCCCTTCATTAAGATAACTATGCACCACTTTGGTTTTTAACGTTAATTGCCAAGTTTGCCCTGATTTTGGCGTTGCTAGGTTATCCCAATAAACTGAAATAGGAATATCATTAGAAAGCGTAACACCTGAAATAGAAAAAATAGAAAATGACAAATAATAAGGCGATATTGTAGCTGCTTTTTGATGGGTATTGATATTTACAACTTTTGCTTTAACCACTAACGTTTTATCAATATAAGGTGAAATATTGGTTAAATATTGCTTAGAATAAGCAACAGACCATAAAAAACTTAAACCAAATACAACAATAATAGATAAATTAAAGCGAAATTTAACTGGAACAACCAACATCAAAACAAGCAAAATAACAGCAATGAAATACCACTGAAGATCAGATAATAGATGTGGTAAAAACAGTAATGGTAAACACCCCAACGAAAACATGATAGCTAATAAATCAAGAGAATAAGATTGTCGCATTAGAGCCTAACATATTTATTTTATATAAATAATCAGCTTATCAGTTGATATCATAAAAAAAGAATTTTATTTGAATTTTTCGATCTAGCTTCCAATTTTATTATTAACCTAGAAAAAGTTTATAGTATTAGTATGCACGATTTTAGGTGAGTGATATTTGATCAACATTTTACTTTTCTATGTTATATTGAAGATTCCTCTTAACCTATCTATGTATGATTTATTAATATTTTTATGTATTTTGGGGTAAGTGGGTAAGATAAATAATACTTTTATTAGGAGGTGCAAAATGTTCTATCTTAAACGTAAGTTGATAAATTATTGCTACTTTATTGTATTTTTACTGATAAGCCAACAAGTACTTGCTGTTGAAAACATAAAACAAAAATTAAAAGCTAGTGCAGTTGCTTCGCCCGATTATTATGGTGCAATCGCTGCACAAGAAATATTGAAAAAAGGGGGCAATGCGGCTGATGCAGCAGTTGCTACCGCCTTTGCGCTTGCTGTGACTTATCCTGAAGCGGGTAACATTGGTGGCGGCGGTTTTATGACCCTTTGGATGGACGGTAAGCCTTATTTTATTGATTATCGTGAAGTTGCACCAAGTAAAGCTGATAAAGATATGTATCTTGATGAACATAAAAATGTGATCCCTAATTTAAGTTTATATTCTCACAAAGCATCGGGTGTTCCTGGAACTGTTGCTGGTATGTGGGCTGTGCATCAACGTTTTGGTAAATTATCTTGGAAAGAGGTTATGGCTCCTGCTATTTATTTTGCCAATGAAGGATTTACTGTAGATAAACAGCTAGTTAAACGTTATCAAGAAACATTAGAGGTGGCGCCTGCTAATGGTTACTTTAAGCAATACTTTGGTACTATGCAAGCAGGAAAGGTATTTAAACAACCTGAACTTGGCAAAGTATTAGAGCGTATTGCAAATCAAGGTAGTGACGGCTTTTATAAAGGCGAAACAGCTAAATTAATCGCCCAGCAAATGAAAGAAAATGATGGACTAATTAGCGAAAGTGATCTGGCCAATTATCAAGCTAAATGGCGAGATCCTTTAATTGCTAACTGGCATGATATGCAGATTGTTACTGCTCCACCGCCAAGCTCAGGAGGTGTTGGTTTAATTCAATTATTATTAATGAAACAATATTTAGCGAATGATTTCAAAGAGGTAAAAGTAAATTCAGCGCAATATATTCACTTGTTAGCAGAAATAGAAAAACGTGTTTTTGCCGATCGAGCCGAATATATGGGAGATCCTGATTTTATCTCTGTACCTGTCACTGAATTGATTGATACTAATTATTTAGCGCAGAGAGCGAAACAAGTTAATCCAAAAGCGATTTCTGTTACTGAACAAGTTAAACCGGGTTTAGATAATAATCGTGAAAAA
This sequence comes from Gilliamella sp. Lep-s35, assembly GCF_009795845.1. Classification (GTDB taxonomy): domain Bacteria; phylum Pseudomonadota; class Gammaproteobacteria; order Enterobacterales; family Orbaceae; genus Gilliamella. The sequence continues at coordinate 79,758 of NZ_WTEX01000005.1, forward strand.
TTACAGACAACCCATTTTTCGATTTTGGATAAATGGGGTAATGCAGTGTCAAATACTTATACACTTAATGGTTGGTTTGGCTCCGCGGTTGTCGTAAAAGGAACAGGCATTATATTGAATAATGAAATGGATGATTTTAGTAGTAAACCAGGCGTGGCGAATCAATTTGGCGTGATTGGTAAAGATGCCAATGCGATCGAGCCTAATAAACGTCCGTTATCTTCAATGACGCCAAGTATTTTTATTAAAAATAACGATGTGGCTATGGTTATTGGTACACCGGGCGGCTCAAGAATTTTTACATCAATATTCCAAGTTGTCACTAATGTTTTTGATAATCATATGTCATTAAAAGCGGCAATGGATGCTCCGCGTTATCATCACCAACTATTACCGGCGAATCTTATTTTTATTGAACGTTTTCAAAATAAAGTACCCGAGGCGTTAAAAGACAAACTTAAACAGATGGGCTATCATTTTAAACAACAATATTTTAGTGGTGATATTCAAGCTATAAAAATAACTGATAATAAACCCGAAGCTGTATCAGATATTCGAGGTCGAGGTAAATCAATCATTGTAAAATAAATAATAAAAAACCCGTCACTTGAACGGGTTTTTTTGTATTTATTGTTGGATGATTATTCAGGAATAATATCAACAATAACTTTAGCAAATGCTTCGCTGTGTACTTGGAATAACACTTCGTGTTCACCAGTAGTACGTAATACACCATTTGGCAGGCGAACTTCGCTTTTTGATACTTGAATACCACGCGCTTTAACTGCATCAGCGATATCGCGAGTACCGATTGAACCAAATAATTTACCTTCATCACCAGCTTTAGAAGTAATAGTTACTTTACCAAGTGCATTGATTTGAGCAACGCGTTCTTCAGCTGCTTTTAAAGTTTCAGCAAGTTTTGCTTCTAGTTCAGCACGACGGGCTTCAAAGAATTCGATGTTCTTTTTAGTCGCTGCTACTGCTTTACCTTGTGGAATCAGAAAGTTACGCGCATAACCCGCTTTAACATTAACTTGATCACCTAAGCTGCCTAAATTAGCAACTTTGTCGAGTAAAATAATTTGCATTATATGTTCCCTCTGTTGCTAATTACTGATGGTTGTCAGTGTATGGTAATAATGCCAAGTAACGAGCGCGTTTAATTGCGCGAGCTAGTTGACGTTGGTATTTTGCGCTAGTACCTGTAATACGGCTTGGTACAATTTTACCACTTTCTGTGATATAGCTTTTTAATAAAGAAACATCTTTATAATCAATTTCTTTAACGCCTTCTGCAGTAAAACGGCAGAATTTGCGACGACGGAAATAACGTGCCATTTGGCTATTCTCCTAATAGTTTAATTTGGTCAGCATGTAAAACAAGTTGGCTTGTTTTGTTGCGTTTAGTGTGGGTGCTTATAAATCCACTCACTAAAATGTTGCTGCCTTTTTTTATGTAACTTAACTCATGTTGTCCACTGGCTATGACGGGCATGACGCACCATGCTTGCCTTGTGAGCTCTGCTTCAATTTGCTCAGAAACATGTTCTAAATAAAACTGGCAGTGTGATATCCCACTTGGACTGACTTTTCGTATCGGTGTTTTGATAACAATACCCGATAACGTTAAACGATTATTCTTCGGAATCATCGTCCATGTTTGTTTCGTTAAACTCTTCATCAGAGCTACGACGCTCATCTTTCGCTTTTAACATTGGTGAAGTTTCAGTTACAGCATGTTTAGTACGCATAATTAAACTGCGAATTACTGCATCATTAAAACGGAAGTTATCTTCAAGTTCGTTAACCGCTTCTTGAGTTGCTTCAACATTCATTAACACATAATGTGCTTTGTGCAGTTTTTCGATAGGATAGGCTAATTGGCGACGACCCCAATCTTCTAATCGATGGATTTTGCCACCATCAGTGGTTAACGTACCAGTATAACGTTCAATCATACCCGGTACTTGTTCACTTTGATCTGGGTGAACCATAAATACTATTTCGTAATGACGCATTATCGCTCCCTACGGATTAATCAGCTTTCTGTCGGGGCAACCGCAACCCATTGAAAGCAAGGAACATGAAAATAGGCGGTTGAAATCGACGGGGCATTATATATCAAGTTATTGGGTTTGACAAATGAATATGGCAAGATTCTTTGTAAGACAGTGTCACTTTTAGTTGATAGGAAGTATCTGTTTTTATGACTGTTTTTTATGAAATTTTTTTGAAAAAGCGTCAAAAAAAGCAGGAAAAACTTTAATAAAATCAATCCCTTTTCTGACCGATTTTTGTGGTTGTAAAAATGCATTGTAAAATGTAACGATTTCTATACATTTTTGTTAGTAAAATATGATATGCTTTCGCGCAATAGAATTGTTATTAATAGATGTTTGTATAACTATATAAGTAAGATAAGAGGAAAGGTTTGATGGCTCAGGAAACTATTTTTAGTAAAATTATTCGACAAGAAATCCCCGCTGATATTGTTTTTCAGGACGATAAGGTGACAGCATTTCGTGATATTTCTCCTCAAGCGCCGACTCATGTGTTGATTATCCCAAATAAACTAATTCCAACCGTTAATGATATTCAAGAAGAAGATGAAGCTGTTATTGGGCATATGATGGTAGTTGCTGCTAAAATTGCCAAGCAAGAAGGTATTGATGAAAGCGGTTATCGTTTAATTATGAATTGTAATAAAGATGCAGGACAAGAGGTTTTCCATCTTCATATGCATTTATTAGGTGGTAAAAATTTAGGTAGATTAATAGGTTAATCATGATATGAAACAGATCAAACGTATATTTGTTGTTAGCTCATTAGCTTTTTTGTTAGCGGGTTGTCATCTTCTTGGGAACTCTCAAAAAACCGAAGTAAAACCGCCTGTTGATGCTAATCAACCTGATGGTACTGGTGTGATTGAAACACCACCGCAAATTGTTAGGCAGACTGATTGGCATTCAATATTATCACCATTTATCAGTAAATTAGTGAGTTCGTCATCTTTAGACTCAGATAATAAGTTGATTTTAATTAGCGATATCCAAAACCGTAGTGGTGATTATCTTGCCAATAATAAAATTGCCGATGCATTACATCAATTAATGCATAAACAAAATACGTTCACTGTAGTTGATCAACAAGCGATAAGCCAAGCTAAACAATCACTGGGTATTTCGGCTGATGATAAGCTTGTGTCACGAGGTAAGATGATTGGTTTAGCTAAGTCGATGAATGCAAATTATGTCCTTTTTACAACAATTTATAAAGTGCCAAGCGAAAGTACTGATGCCGATTTAGCTATGGAATTACTTTCAACGAAAAGTGGCGAAATATTAACTAGAGTTGCGTCGAAAGATTTTCCAAAACCGTCTGATAGCAATAGTAATGCCAATAGTAATGCACAATCAAAACAAATTGGAGATAATCAATAATGGGGCCGTTGTTGATTGATGTTGATGGTTTAACATTAACCCAAGACGATAAAAAGTTGTTACAAAATCCATTGGTGGCAGGGGTAATTTTATTTAGCCGAAATTACCAAGATCCTATGCAACTATACGAATTAATTAAACAAATTCGAGCAGCTAGCTCACAACGTTTATTAATCTCGGTCGATCATGAGGGCGGGCGAGTTCAGCGATTTAGAGAGGGGTTTACAGCAATTCCTCCTGCGCAATCGTTTGCGGCACTTAATAACCTAGAGCAAGCAAAGTCCTTGGCTTTTGATGCGGGTTGGGTTCTTGCTATGGAGTTAATTGCGTTTGATATCGATCTAAGCTATGCCCCTGTTTTAGATTTGGGACATGATTGTCTAGCCATTGGTACACGTTCATTTCATCAAGATGTCGATATTGCTTATCAAGTTGCTTCTGCCATGATTGATGGTATGCATGCAGCAGGGATGAAGACAACAGGCAAGCATTTTCCTGGGCATGGGCATGTGATTGCCGATTCGCATAAAGAAACGCCCGTTGATCATCGTGAAAAATCATTGATTGAACATGATATGCAAATATTTGCTAAGCTTATTGCTGATAAAAAACTCGATGCGATTATGCCAGCGCATGTTATTTATCCTGCCTTTAATGATAAACCTGCTAGCGGTTCGCCATATTGGCTTAAAACAGTGCTTCGTGAGCAATTACATTTTGATGGTGTAATCTTTTCTGATGATTTATCAATGGAAGGTGCTTCAATAATGGGGAATCACGCTGAGCGTGCCCAAGCTGCATTAGCTGCTGGTTGTGATCTGCTTTTGGCTTGTAATAATCGGCAAGGAACGATGGCTATTTTAGAGCAGTTAATGGCGTTAGATAAGGTTAGTCCGCTAACATCAGATAAAGCAAAATGCTTATTAGCTCATACCAAAATCACTTATGATGAATTAATAAAAAATCCTAAGTGGCAAAATCGCCGAGATAATTTAATCAAACTTAATGAGAAGTGGGCAAATTATGCAAGTAGCCATCATTGAAATTGATCATAATCAACATCTGATTGCGTATAATGATACTGCTAGGGTATTGTTGGGGCCTAAGGCTTTGGTATTAAAACAACTTTTTGATTATCAATTGATTTTCAGTTTTGATAATACTGTTAATATTGATAAGCAAGATGATACGATTATTGTTTTAAATTCTCAGCACTTTTTATTGCAAAAGGTGATGGAATCATCTAAAACAATATTTATTTTACAACCTATTGATTATCTAAAAAAACGCTTATCAAAAATAACCGTAGTGGCTTGCCATGCTTTTGATATCTTTGCTACCCAAAGCGTGGTTATGCAAAAACTCATTGCACAAGCGAAAGTGTTTTCTATGCAACGTGAACCGTTATTAATATCTGGCGAAACAGGTACCGGTAAGGATTTATTGGCTAAAGCTTGTCATCAATATAGTCCCCGTGGCGATCAGGCTTTTTTAGCCTTAAATTGTGCAGCCATGCCTGATGAAGTCGTTGAAAGTGAGTTATACGGTCATGCTGCAGGTGCTTACCCCGGCGCAATTGAGAGTAAAAAAGGTTTTTTTGAACAAGCCAATGGCGGTTCAGTATTGCTTGATGGTATTGATGAGATGTCGTTTCAAATGCAAACTAAGTTATTACGTTTTATCAACGATGGCTATTTTCGTCGTGTGGGGGACGATAACGAGGTTTATGTCGATGTTAGAATCATTTGCGCAACAAAGGTTGATTTGGCTGATTTGGTTGAGCAAGGAAAATTTAGAAAAGATCTTTATTATAGGCTAAATGTATTAGCGCTTAATCTACCTTCTTTACAAGAACGCAAAGATGATATGACTCAACTTACGGGTATTTTTGTGAATGAATTTGCCAATAAACAAGGCATCACACCGCCAGCAGTTGACGATAATGCTATTGATTATTTGAAGAGTTATTCATGGCCGGGTAATGTAAGGCAACTTAAAAATATTCTTTATTCGGCATTGGCACAATTGAAAACACCTAAACTAACCGCTAAAGATATCGTATTACCAACCTCAACTCCAACGCAATTGTCTTGGACTAACAATATTGAAAATAAGACATTAGATCAAATGACTAAACAATTCGAGAAAGAGGTTTTATTAAAACTTTATGACAAATACCCAAGCTCAAGAAAACTTGCCAAAAGATTAGGTGTATCGCATACGGCGATAGCGAATAAGTTGAGAGATTATGGGATAGGGCGGTGAATTTTATATAAAACAAGCGAGGAATATTTGCTTGTTTTATACTCTATGAATGTTAATTTAGTAAGGCATTTATTTTGTTAGTTATAAAATTAATGTCTTTATTCAATGAAGCTCTTATAAATATCATAATATGTTTTAAAGGTATTTTGTGCCTCATTCCATAACGCATTATATACAATATATTGCTCAGTTTTTTTGCGTTATTTTTTATAAATAATCGTGTATATATATGCATGTACACTTCTATTATAGGTGGTTTTTCTTTATATAAATAATAGATATTGATATTAAAAAGGTAATCAGACCGTAAAAAATTTATATACTGTATTTTTGTGTTTGGTAATAGATTACTTTTTTGTATACATTTTGTACACTTATTAATAACCTGAGAAAACAATTCAATATATTGTGTACTTATTTTTTTATTGCTAGTTAATGAGTTAGCTCTTTTTCTATAATAATATAAAGGCGTTTTTGAGTAATAAGTTAAATTTGTAGATAATAGTACATCTAATGTTATTAAGTGATCTTCGTGATTTCTTCCTTCAAATCGTAAATTGAGCTTTTCCTTTTTAAAAATATATTTCCAACATGCGCTAGGATATTTTTTATTTTCAACTATATACTTAAATAACTCATTACCCGTGTTAAATCTGATTAAACTATTGTCATTATTATTAAATTCTAGATTCTCTAATTTTTCAAAGTTTTGGTTTTCAAAATAGAATAACTCAATAGCATTACTCATGTTTAAAACTTTTAAAAATGTTGCAAATAAATTAGGATGTAAAATATCATCCGGATCAACAAATTGAATATATTGCCCTGTAGCCTGATTAATTCCAACATTTCGAGCTTGACTAACTCCTTGATTATTCTGATATATATATTTTATATAAGAGGATTTTTGAGCGATTTTTTGAATAACATTAGCAGTGTTGTCAGTAGCACCATCATCTATACATATAATTTCTTTAGGTTGAACAGTTTGTTGAACAATAGAATTGAGACACTGTTCAATGTAATTTTCAACATTATAACAAGGAATAATGATAGAAAGGTTAAGTATTAATTTTTCATTTTCCATAGTAAAAATATCTTTTAAGAAGAAATATTGCTGTTAGTAGGTTTGACATCTTTGTCTATGGATGCGTATGAACGAGGATGCTTTTTTGTTATTACACATTTCAACAATTTTAAAAAGCTTTTAAAACTTAAATTGTCTTTTTTCTTCATTTTATGAGCATAAAATAAATTTCGGCGTACTTCAATTTTAGGATTGCGAGATCGATACATTCGCATTAACATTTTTGCATAAGCGATTTCAAGTCTTGCACGTTCACTAAGTTCATCATAGGAAACTTCACAAGTCATATCATGATACATTTTTCCTATACATAAGCCTTTTAACATCGCAGTTTGTGGTGTTGCATGAATTAAATCAAATAATCGATGGTCTGTATGATAAAAAGCAAATTTTTCATCAAAAACATAATGATGATTAACTAGTAATTTATCAATTAAATCTTTTGATAATGCGGTACCAGAATTGATGGTTCTGGTATTGCTTAGGCTGAATTCCCCTAAAGGTACAACTTTCTCTTTTTGTTCAAAATCAGAAGGAAAACATTGCTTGTCAAATTTTTGCTTAGGGAAAATTGCTGGGCAAATAATTGCATATTGACTATTATGATAGATATTTTGGAAGAAAGAAAAATCAATATTAGAATCTTGATCAAAAATAACAAAAAAATCATAATCTATTTTATTAATAAAATGATTATAAATTTTACTTAATGATAGGTTTCGGACATCTTGATAAATTGATGTTGTTATTCCTTTTTTTTGATTTGATTTTAGATAATTATTAATATCTTGTTTTTCAAGTAAAGTTGGTCCATTATTCCAAATAATCATATTTAATTTAGTGGATTCCAAATTTGCTTGTAAAATTGATTTTAACGTTGCAGAATCAGATAGAGTGCAATTATAAAGCACAGTTAATACATTTATTCTCATGTTGATTTTGAACAAACTAAGCGGTAAAAATATTGTAACAATATAACATATAAAGAATTACGAATACAATGTTTACAAAATGATGAGAAATTCAGTTCTTTTTTGAAAATGTAACGATTAATACCTAATTCTAAATATTGCTATTTATTGGCTTTGTTATTATTATTCCGTGCATAAGATTTTAGAGGATTAATTAATGAAAGTGATTGTTACAGGAGGAGCTGGTTTTATTGGTTCTGCTGTTGTGAGACATATTATTGAACAGACTAATGATGAAGTATTGGTTATTGATAAATTAACTTATGCTGGGAATTTGGAATCATTAGATGAGATATCTAAAAACGAACGATTCCATTTTAAGCAAATTGATATTTGTGACCGAAAATCACTTGATTCTATAATCACTGATTTTCGACCTGATATTATTATGCATTTAGCTGCAGAAAGTCATGTTGACCGTTCTATTGATAATCCTTCTACATTTATTGAAACCAATATAATAGGTACTTATACTCTATTAGAAGCATCTTTGGCTTATTGGAAAACGCTAGAGGCAACTAAACAATCTACATTTCGCTTTCATCATATTTCAACTGATGAAGTGTATGGTGATTTACATGGAACTAATGATTTATTTACTGAAAAAACGCCTTATTCGCCAAGTAGCCCATATTCGGCATCGAAAGCTTCAAGTGATCATTTAGTCCGTGCATGGCATAGAACTTTTGGTTTACCTACAATTATCACTAATTGCTCAAATAACTATGGACCTTATCATTTTCCAGAAAAACTCATTCCATTAATGATACTTAATGCTCTTGAAGGTAAGCCGTTACCTGTATATGGTAATGGTCAGCAAATTAGAGACTGGTTATATGTAGAAGATCATGCAAGAGCACTTTATCTTGTTGCTACTAAAGCAAAAGTAGGTGAGACTTATAATATCGGTGGGCACAATGAACAAAAAAATATTGATGTTGTAAATATTATTTGTGAATTACTTGAAGAACTCGTTCCAAATAAGCCTGATGGCGTTAAGTGTTATAAAGATCTGATTACTTATGTTACTGATCGGCCAGGTCATGATCAACGTTATGCTATTGATGCATCAAAGATCTATCAAGATTTGGGTTGGAAACCACAAGAAACATTCCAAACAGGAATGCGTAAAACAGTAGAGTGGTATCTCAAAAACAAACAATGGTGTGATCATATTAAAGATGGCTCATATGCAAGATCACGACAAGGAATTATTTAATATAGGTAACTTTATGAAAGGTATTGTATTAGCTGGTGGGTCAGGAACCCGTCTTTATCCCATAACTCGAGGTATTTCAAAACAGTTATTACCTGTTTATGATAAACCTATGATTTATTATCCTTTATCTGTACTCATGCTTGCCGGTATTCGTGATATTTTAATAATCACAACACCCGATGATTTACCTATGTTTCAACGATTGCTAGGTGACGGTTCCCGTTTTGGTGTCAAACTAAGTTATGCACAGCAACCTAAGCCAGAAGGTTTGGCACAAGCTTTTTTAATCGGTGAGGAGTTTATTCAAAAACAACGCTGTTCTTTAGTGTTAGGTGATAATTTATTTTTTGGCGAAAGCTTTGGCAAAAAATTGGTAAGAGTTGCAGCTCAAAAAGAAGGTGCAACAATTTTTGGTTATCAGGTAGTGGATCCTGAACGATTTGGGGTTGTTGATTTTGATGAAAACTTTAAAGCATTATCAATTGAAGAAAAACCAATTAAACCAAAATCTAATTGGGCTGTAACGGGGCTTTATTTTTATGATGAAAATGTGGTTGAAATGGCAAAACAAGTCAAGCCATCTCATCGTGGTGAGCTAGAAATTACAACGCTTAATCAGATGTATTTGGATGCAGGACTGTTAAATGTTGAGATCCTAGGACGCGGTTTTGCTTGGCTTGATACAGGTACACATGACAGTTTGCTTGAAGCGTCATCGTTTGTTCAAGTAATAGAAAAAAGACAAGGACTCAAAGTTGCCTGTCTTGAAGAGATTGCTTATCGTAATGGCTGGCTCAGTGCTGAACAGGTGAAAGAAGAAGCCATTAGTTCAGGTAAAACATTATATGGGCAATATTTAGCAAGATTGATAGAACAATAAAATAGGTGGACAAATGGAAGTTATTTCAACGAATATTGCGGATGTAAAAATTATAAAACCGAAAGTGTTTGGTGATGAACGAGGCTTTTTTCTTGAAACTTTCGAACAAAAACGGTATCAAGAAATGTTAGGTATAGAACTTAATTTTGTTCAAGATAACCATTCGCGTTCACAAAAAGATGTGTTAAGAGGATTACATTTTCAAAAGGAAAACCCTCAGGGTAAACTAGTTCGAGTTGTTCGAGGTGAAGTTTTTGATGTGGTTGTCGATATTCGTAAAGATTCTCCAACTTATGGAAAGTGGGTTGGTGTTACCTTAACAGAAGAAAATAAAACACAGTTGTGGATTCCTCCTGGGCTTGCTCATGGTTTTGCGGTACTGTCAGATATTGCTGACTTTGAATATAAATGTACTAATTATTATGACCCTAAGTCAGAAGGCTGTTTGTTGTGGAACGATCCAACAGTAAATATTAGTTGGCCGATTTCAAATCCATTACTATCGGCAAAAGATAAGTTAGGTAAAACATTACAGGAGTTATAGTTAATTGATGAAAGTTTTGTTAACTGGTGCTAATGGTCAGTTAGGCCATTGTTTTAAAGATATCTTTCCTTCAGATTGGCAATTACTTGCCACTGACAGCCAGCAATTAGATATAACTGATGGTTTAGTTGTTGATAATTTTGTTGCCTTGCATAGACCTGATGCCATTGTAAATGCCGCAGCATATACAGCAGTGGATAAAGCAGAAGATGAATATGAATTAGCTTATAAAGTTAATGCTGTCGGTCCTAAGAATTTAGCAACAGCTGCTAAAAAATATCATGCAAAACTAGTTCATGTTTCGACCGATTATGTTTTCGATGGGACTAAACGTTCTCCTTATTTAGAGGATGATTTAACCAATCCGGTTAATGTCTATGGTGAGACTAAACGAGCTGGTGAATTATCTCTCTTAGACAATTATTCCTCTGCAATTGTAATTAGAACCTCTTGGGTTTTTAGTGAATATGGCAATAATTTTGTCAAAACGATGTTAAAGCTTAGTCAAACTAGACCTGAATTAACCATTATTGATGATCAGTTAGGATGTCCAACTTATGCTGGTGATATTGCTAAAACGATTTTAGAAATGCTAATGAATGATATTCAAGGTGGTATATATCATTATTGTGGTGATGAGTACGTAAGTTGGTTCCAGTTCGCATCTAAGATATTTGCAGCAGCTCATGAATTGAATTTTATGACTAATAGTAACGTAACAATAAAGCCAATTTTAACCTCAGCATATCCAACTAAGGCTAAAAGGCCATTATACTCTGTTTTAAATATGGATAAAATAAAACAGTTAGATATAAAAGCATCTGATTGGAACAAAGCATTAATGGATGTGATTCCTTGCATCTATTTAGAGTAATTGATTCATTGTTAGAGGTATACAAGAACGAGGGTGTTTTTTCCTAAAAAGACATTTAGCTAATTTGAGAAATTCTGAGCATGAATACTCTCTTCTTGTAAATTTTCTAAGTAGGTACAAAAAGACATTTAAACGACTTTTTTTATCATAAAAAATTTTGTTTAATACTTTTGAATATTCCATTTCTAGTCTTCTCATAGGGCTTATTTTTTTTCGATCTTGTAAGTTAAAATCTAAAGAATGGTTAATTTTACCTACACATATTCCTTTAAATTCGGTTTGTTTTAATTCTATCAAATCAAGGAAAAAACTGGTATCTATAGCATAAAGTGCATAGCGTTCGTTAAAAATCTCTTGTTTACTTTTACTTATGTACTTTATTAATTGATTAGATAGCGTTAATCCAGATGAGATAGACTCAATTTCTCCCATGGTAAAAACTTTTTTATCAAAAATTTTTCGATTTTCATGATATATCGGGAAACATAATGAATTTTCTTTTGAAATCCATCCGGCAGAATAAACTTGAGGAACAATGACGTCAAAATCATTATTTATCTTAATATTTTGGAAAAAATCATTATTTAATATTGAGTCTTGATCCAAAATAGTGAAAAAATCAAAACTTTCTTGGTTGATAAAAAAATTATAGATTTTACTTAAAGCAATATTGTGAAGATCTTCATAGACTGAAAGGTTAATATTCTTACTATCACAAATAGATTTATATTGTCTACATTCTTGTAAATTAAGTGCTTTTGGGCCATTATTCCATATAATTACATTTAAAGTAATATCACTTCTATCTGAATTTAATAATGATTCGAAAGTTTTAGAATTTTTAATGTTTTCATTGTATAAAATGATTATAGCCGTAATTTTCATTTATGTAGTTATGAGTATTTATTATAACGCTATTATATTCTAACTTTCTATTTTTAGGAAAGATTACTATACAAATTGATAAAATTATACTATTTTAATAAGCTATTTCCTATTTAAAAAAATGTTGATAGAATTTTTATTGATATTTTTATTTAAATTTAAAGAATTAATTCGTTATTTATAGAAACTATTCATGGATTTCTATAACACTAGATTATTATTACTATAGATAATTACAAAAAAATCACAAAAAATATTGTCAATAATACGATAATATAGTTATACTCCCCCAAAAATTATTAAGTTGAATAAGGTTTCGCTTATTTGAAAGGACATGAAAATAGATTTGTTGTTCATTTCAGTATCTGTTAACTTAAAATAAAAATATAATATTTTTTAATTCATACTTAATCAGAAAGATAAATCAATTTAAATCAATTTAAATTAAAGATAGTAATTCATTTTTACTAAAAATCATAACGTCTTTGTTCAATTGGAGATTATAAATGGCAAGCATTTTGGTAACAGGTGGGAGCGGTTTTCTTGGATCAAACTTATGTATAAGGTTGATCAATGAAGGAAATAAAGTTATTTGTGTTGATAATAACTATACAGGTCGAATGAAAAACTTGGCAAGTATCATTGATCACCCAAATTTTTCATTCATCAACCATGATGTTATTAATCCTATTGAAATTGATGGATATTTGGATGAAATTTATCATTTAGCTTGTCCTGCCTCGCCTCCTGCTTATCAGGGTAAAGCAGCCATAATGACAACAAAAACGTGTGTTTATGGAGCTGTTAATCTACTTGAATTAGCAAAAGAGAAAAATGCCAAAATATTATTATCGTCCACATCAGAAGTTTATGGTGATCCGTTAGTTCACCCTCAAGTTGAAAGTTATCGTGGCAATGTAAACCCTAATGGTATAAGAGCTTGCTATGATGAAGGAAAACGTTGTGCAGAAAGTTTATTTTTTGATTATTATCGTGAAGAAAATGTAAGAATAAAAGTTATTCGTATTTTTAATACTTATGGTCCTAGAATGGATCCTAAAGACGGAAGAGTAGTAAGTAATTTTATTTGCCAAGCACTACGTGGAGAGGATATCACCATTTATGGACAAGGCACACAAACTCGATCATTTTGTTATGTGGATGATTTAATTGATGCAATTATCAAAATGATGAAAACTTCAGATGATTTTGTGGGGCCAGTAAATACAGGTAATCCAGGTGAGTTTACGATAAAAGAATTAGCTGAGAAAGTAATAGCCAAAGTTGGTGGAACTTCTAGAATTGTTTATTGTGACTTACCTAAAGATGATCCTACTCAGCGTAAACCAGATATATCTCTAGCGAATGAAAAATTATCATGGCAACCAAAGGTTGATTTAGATCATGGTTTAGACAAAACGATTGAATATTTTAAATCTGAAATAATAAATGAATATGAATAATAGAGGTGATAAATAATGCAAATAGGTATTATTGGTACGGGATATGTAGGACTGCCTACGGGTGTTGGGCTAGCAGAATTAGGCCATAAAGTTATCTGTATTGATAGAGAGAAGTCAAAAATAGAAAAATTGCAAAAAGGTGAAGTTACCCTTTTTGAAGATGGTTTAGAAGAATTACTAAAGAAAAATCTAAAAAATGGAAATATTTCATTTACTACCTCTATGCAAGAAGGGGTTGCAGGGGCAGATATTGTCCTTATTGCAGTGGGCACACCACCACATCCAGTGACTAAAGAAGCCGATATGAAATATGTTCATGCGGCTGCTACTGAACTTGCTCAGTATCTAGATGGTTATACGGTTATTGCAACTAAATCAACCGTTCCTGTTGGTACAGGTGATGATATTGAAATGTTAATATCTAAAAGAAATCCAGAAGCAAAATTTGATGTGGTATCTTTGCCTGAATTTTTGAGAGAAGGTTTTGCCGTCTATGACTTTTTCAATCCAGACCGCATTGTGATAGGAACCGATTCAGAAAAAGCTAAAGAAATATTAACTGAGTTATATAAACCATTCGCTGAAAAATCAAAAATTTTATTTGTAAAAAGAAGATCAAGCGAAACGATCAAATATGCTTCTAATGCATTTTTAGCGATGAAAATTCATTATATCAATGAAATGGCTGACTTTTGTGAAAAGGCGCATGCAGATATAGATGAGGTAGCCAAAGGGATGGGATTAGATTCTCGTATTGGTAATAAATTTCTAAATCCTGGTCCTGGTTATGGAGGTAGCTGTTTTCCTAAAGATACTCATGCCATGCATTTTATGGCTAAGCAAAATGGTGTGGAGCTTACACTGATCGATGCGGCAATAAAAGGCAATGAAAAACGTAAACAGAATATTGCCGAAAAAATTATTGCGAAAGTAAGTAATGTCAAAAATGCTAAAATTGCAGTATTAGGACTCGCTTTTAAAGGTGGTACGGATGATTGCCGAGAAAGCCCCTCAATGGAAATTATTACAGAGTTATTAAAATCTGAGATGAAAATTATTGCCTATGATCCTAAAGGAATGGCAAATGCTAAAGAGTTACTTGACGATAAAATCTGCTATGCTGATGACATGTATTCAGTAGCTCATGGGGCAGATATTTTAGTAATTTTAACTGAATGGGATGATTTTAAAAATTACGATTTAAGCCGTATTGCATCAACAATGAGAACTAAAAATATTTTCGATACTCGTAACCTTCTAAATTGTGATGTTGCTAATAAACTTGGGTTTTCATATTGCAGAATAGGTAACTAAATGAAAATCAATATTATTAATAAAGTGGATTTATATGCGATTTTGTAGTAGAACGATTAATTAACATTATAAATTTATTGTCTTGAATAACTTTATTGATGTATATAGAGGCGCGTTTAATTAATTGTAAAATAATAACCATTTAATTTGAATATTATGAGGCTATAATGTCATTAGATATATCAATTATTGTACCTGTTTACAATTGTGATAAATATTTGAAAAAAAGTATAGATAGTTTATTAAACCAAACAATATCTAACATAGAAATCATTTGTATTGATGATGGATCCATTGATGAGTCGCCTAACATTTTAAAAGATTATGCTAATAAGCATTCACGGATCATTTTGTTAATTCAAGAAAACAAAGGCCCGGCAATAGCTAGAAATAGAGGACTAGCTATTGCACGAGGTGAATACATCATGTTTTGTGATAGCGATGATTGGTATGAGCCAACTATGTGCGAAAAAATGTTAGAAACAATAAGGCTAAAGAATGTCGACATGGTTATGTGTAATTGTAATATAGTAAAATACGAAAAATCATATGACGCACGTGATGATGATATTAATTATCATAAACTAGATATTTTTGGGTATCATTCCTTAAATTTTGAGCTAAGACATAAAGTTAATAGTGTCCTTTGGAATAAAATCTTCAAAAAAAGTATTATTGATAAATTTAATATTGATTTTCCGTCAGGTCATTATCATGATGATATGGCATTTATTTTACAATACCTTTGTTCGTCAAAAAATTTGTATGGGATTGATTGTAATCTATATAATTATGTATTTAGAAGCAATTCGATAATGCATCAAACTTATTTTACAGCAAATCATGAAAAAAAATTATTTGATGTAATTGATGCAATGAGATATTTCTATTTTAAATTACTTGAAACTAATAATTTAGTTGGCCATAAGAAACTTTTTATTTCAAAGTTAGTTTCTATGATTCAATGGGTAATATTAAAATGCAATAACAATGAAGAAAAAATGATTAATTTTTTAAATTATTGTAATGATAAATTAATATTTGATTTAGATCTAAATATTTTTCCTGAAAGCGATGAACGTTATTACTTAAATATGGCAAAAGATAAAAATTACGATTTTTTTAAACGGTTATATAATTTTCAAAAAGAAAACAATATTCCTCATTTGAAACAGGTTAATAAAAAAACCAAAGTTATTAAAGTAATTTTTAGAAAAATATTAGTTATTATTCGTAGTTATTTATTTTTTCCATACTATATTTATCGAATATATAAGAAATTATAAAAGATCTTTTCATGAAATTTTTTAAAAGGCATAAACTGTAGGGAAACGCCGAGTTGTTTAAACATCCTGATTAGAATAATTCTCTAAAAACTCATAAGGCGTTTTCCCTTAAATCGATTTACACGGTTTAAAGCTATTATAAAAATGGATAAAGTATTTATGCTTTTGTTGTCTATCTTTTGCCTCACTAAATATTTATTGATTGTGATCCTCGTCAAAATATTAGCCAGTTTCCTCGTTTTGTAGTAACAGTCATGAATAATATGTGTTTTGAGTGTATGGAAAAAAACTCTCAACAACCGCATTATTAAAGCAGTTGCCTTTTTGACTTATGCCTTTGCCCATATTGTAACAATAACTGCTTGAAATCAGCACTGCAATACTTGCTTCCTTGGTCACTATGAATGAGTAAATTTTTAGGAAAGTGACGCCGAAATGAGGCTTGTTTTAATGTATTACATACTAAATGACGGTCTATGTAGCGACTGGTTTGCCTAGCAATCACTTTTCGTCCATATAAATCGATAATCACCGACAAATATAACCAACCTTCACCCGTTTTAATGTTAGGCATAATAACCAATGGATTTCTACATATGATAGACTAAAGCTAGTATGCATATTCTAAAATTTTTTCTAAAGTATATTGGGGGAAAAGATATAAATAAAAAGGAATAAATTACTCGAATTCGTCGTATAATAAAAAAATTTACGTTATAAAAGATTTTTTCTTTATTAATTATATTGTGAGGAATGAATGTCACCGGTAATATCAATTATTGTACCAGTATTTAATTGCGATAGTTTTCTTGAAAAAAGTATTACTAGCTTAATTAATCAAACTTTTGAAAATATTGAAATTATATGTATTAATGATGGTTCTAAAGATAATTCGTTAGCTATTTTGAATGATTTCTCACAAAAAGATAAGCGAATAATTGTTATTGACCAAAAAAATAGTGGACCAGCTGAAGCAAGAAATAAAGGATTAAAAAAGGCTCGTGGTGAGTACATTATGTTTTGTGATGGTGATGATTGGTATGAACCAACAATGTGTGAAAAAATGTTGGAAACTATTCGATCTAAAAGTGTTGATTTAGTAATATGCAGTTGTAATGTTGTCAAAGATGAACAAACTTATAATTTGCGTGATAGTGATATTGATTATCATAAGTTGACTTATTATGGTCTTCATTCCCTAACGTATCCATTTAAAACTCGAGTTAATAGTGTTCTTTGGAATAAAATTTTCAAAAAGAGTATTATTGAACAATACAATATAGACTTTCCTTCAGGTTATTACCATGATGATATGGTATTTGTATTACAATATCTTTGTTGTTCAAAAACAATTTATGCTATTGATATTCATCTTTATAATTATTTACTTCGAAGTAACTCTATCATGCATCAAACATATTTTTCACCTAAAGACCGGAAAAAAATGTTTGATACAATAGATGTAATGAAATATTTTCTTATAAAGCTTTCAGATAACAACTTATTAAATGATAATAAAGCTTATTTTATTGTAATATTATCGGGATTAATAAAATGGATCGTGAGTATATTAAGCAGTAAAGAAGAAATTAATTTCTTTTTAGATTACTGTAATGAGACTATATTATTTGATTTAGATCTTGATTATTTTCCTGATATTGAAAATAAATCCCATTTGTTAAATATAAAAAATAAATATTATCAACCTTTTTATCAAGAGGACAATAAAAAGAAAAGAAATAAGCCAGTTAAAAAATTTATCAAAAAAGTATTAACTTTTAGTTTTTCTTATTTTCTTTTCCCTTATTATATTTATAAAATTTATAAAAGAATGTAATTCTTTTTTAATAAATAGTTTGACTGGTCAATAGTCTAAATATTAAGATATAAGCAATAAATAGCTACAGAGTTTTTATTGCATCGTGGTTATAAGTAAAATTATTGTCAATAAAAATTTAACGATTTATATATAATTTTAGGAAAATAAGAGTTTTGTGATTTATAAGAAAGTAGAAAAGGGTGATATTCGTTATTATCAAATTTTCGGATTAAATTGTGTTAAAGTTGTAAATTCGAAAAAACTAATGTGTATTTATATTTTTGGTTTTAGAATTTTGAAAAGAGTGAAATTAAAATATCTTAAATCGCTTACTGAAAAATTGGTAAATGAAATTAGTATTATTCGAACTGAGAATGCGACTAGATATGAACAATTGGAAAAAACTATAAATAATTTATCTAAAAATATTGATAACCAATGTAATGTTTTGCGTTTGAATATTAATAATATCAATACTTATTCAAAAGCCCATATGGAAAGTTTTTCTGGTTTTAAAGAGAAATTTTTAGGGCAAGATATAGTAATTTTATGTACGGGTCCAACGCTTGCCAAATACCGGCCAATTGAAAAAACTATCAATATCGGAGTAAATAGGGCTTTCAGGCGTTATGACATTAGTCTTGATTTTATTTTTATTCAAGATATCACAGGTCTTAAAAATGATATTGATGCTATAAATAATTATAATCCTGAAACATGTCAAAAATTTTATGGAAGTAGCATAACTTTTGGTGCTTCCATACCCGAAAAAGACTTAATTAAAGCTAATGCTAAACGATATTATGTTGGTAACTTTTTTACTGACTTTTATCCTGATATTACATCTTCAGTGTTTCCTGAATATGGTTCCGTTGTATTTTCAGCACTAACATTTGCACTTTATACCCATCCCAAACGAATTTATTTGGTTGGATGTGATGCATGCCAAAATGGTTATTTTGATAATGATGACCAAGCAGCATTCTCTTCTAATATTGACTTTCTTTTAAATGGGTGGCACGCATTTAAAAAATTCAAAGATCAGTTTTATCCTGATGTGGAAATAGTTTCTATAAATCCAGTAGGATTGAAAGGAGTTTTTAAAGATGTTTATCAATAGAATATTAACTTTCAATATTATAAGCCGTATTTAATAATTGTTGCTATTAAAAATTATTTATAAAATATAGTTTATTTGTGGAAAAGTTAATATGTAACTATCCTCAAAATAGTCAACTACAAAAGTAGAAAATTTATCTATGATAAAAATAAGCACTATAGTAGGTAA
The DNA here is from genome assembly GCF_009795845.1 of Gilliamella sp. Lep-s35. Lineage (GTDB taxonomy): Bacteria > Pseudomonadota > Gammaproteobacteria > Enterobacterales > Orbaceae > Gilliamella. The sequence goes on from NZ_WTEX01000005.1 coordinate 99,096, forward strand.
GTCTTATGCTTAAGTAGTTATTTACTGAATTGAGTTTAAAATCGCAGTATCAAGGAGAAATCATAAACATCTGTAGTGCCATCAAAGTGCATAAAATGAGAGTAGAGACCTTACGAACTAGTCATTTTTTTATTGCCATGAGTTGTGCTCTAATAATGGCAAATTTGTAATTACATTATGTATTGTAAAAAAGATAATAGTTCAATAATTTAATCAATACGGCTTTTTTTATAGTATAATCTATAAAATTTGTTATTTTGTAAAAATTATTATGCCCAAAAAATATAATTCTTTGACTGCGCTTATACAACTATGGCCATTTGTCAAACAATATAAAAAAGCTTTATTTGTTGCTATACTAGGGCTTTTGTTAAATGCAGCTACAGATTCGACCTTAATATCTCTAACCAAACCGTTGCTAGATAATGGTTTAATGAATAAAAACTACATTTTGTTAGTTTACATTGCTATAGCAATTATTGGTTTGATTGCATTACGTGGATTGTCAAATTATGCTTCTACATACTGTCTTTCATGGTTATCTGGTAAAGTTATAACTAAATTTAGACAAATGATATTTAATCATTTGCTAAAAAGTCCTGTAAGTTTTCATGATAAACATTCTGTGGGTGATCTTGTTTCCATTATTACTTATAATACTCAAATGCTTTCTAAAGCCTCATCCGATGCTTTAATTATTCTTGTTCGTGAAATAACCTATGCGATTGGTTTATGTTTTGTTATGTTTTATGGTAGTTGGAAATTGGCATTAGTGCTAATTTTTCTTATACCATTAATAATTGGTGTTGCTCAATTTATTGCAAAAAAATTTAGAAAAACATTAATGTCAATGCAAAAAGGTATGGGGGAAATAACAACTTCGGCTGATGAAATGTTAAAAGGCCATAAAGATGTTTTAATTTTTAATGCTAAAGAATATGAAAAAAATAATTTTAATAAAATTACTAATATTTTTCGGCGAGATATGTTGAAGATTGAAATGGTTTCAAGATTATCAACACCGATCATTCAAATGATTGCAACTTTAGGTTTAGCTTTAATATTATATCTTGTTGCAAGCCAAAGTTTAGATATTACACCAGGATCTTTTACTGTCGTTTTTTCAGCAATGATAGCTATAATGCGTCCTTTACGAGAGTTAACAAGCCTACATGTTGAATTACAAAAAGGTGCTGTAGCGTGTGAATCATTATTTGGGCTGTTAGAAGCTCCACTTGAAGAAGATAAAGGCACAATTGATGCAAATCATATAACTGGAAATATTGAATTTAGAGATGTGACCTATCAATACCCTACAACCAGTACTTCTGTTCTTAATAATATTAATTTTAAAATTGAGGCAGGCCAAACGATTGCTTTAGTTGGGCGATCAGGTGCAGGTAAGTCAACCATTGCAAGTTTAATTCCAAGATTTTATGATTTAGAAAAAGGAGAAATACTTTTAGATGGTATTAATATTAAAGATTATACTTTAAAATCATTAAGAAACCAGATTGGGTATGTTTCTCAAAGGGTACACTTATTTAATGGTACTATTGCAGATAACATTGTTTATGGTGAAAAAGGATTACATAGCCAAGAAGAAATAATTAAGGTTGCTGAACTAGCTAATGCCATGGAGTTTATAAATAAACTAGAAAATGGAATTGATACAGAAATAGGAGATAATGGTGTTTTATTATCAGGAGGACAGCGGCAACGCATTGCTATTGCGAGAGTTTTGTTACGTAATAATCCAATTTTAATTTTGGATGAAGCGACTTCAGCACTAGATAATGAATCTGAAAGGCTAGTACAAGAAGCCATTGAAGTTTTACAAAAAAATAGAACTTCGATTGTTATTGCTCATAGATTATCAACCATTGAAAAAGCGGATCGAATTTTAGTCATTGATAATGGTGAAATTGTAGAAGATGGTAATCATCATAGTCTTATTGAACAAAATGGTATTTATGCCTTAATGCATAAAATGCAATTCAAATCATAATATATTAAATAATGAATATGAATCAGAATAATCATAAAGAAAGTATCAATATTGATAAGGACTCTTCAACTTGGTGTACTTTTACTAAGTTATGGCCCTATATTGCTCAACATAAATTAGTATTATTTATATCAATAATTTTGTTAATAATTAGTGCATTTGCCGATACTTCATTAATAGGCCTATTGCGCCCTTTACTCGATCTTGGTTTTTCAATGAATGACCGAGAGTTTTTATATATGGCACCTATCTATATTTTTGGTTTAGTGTTTATTCGTGGTATTGCTAATTATGGTTATTCTGTATTATTAGCATTGATCTCTGGTAAAATTGTCATGCGCATTCGACAAAGGCTTTTTGCACATTTTGTTGATGCACCTGTAAGTTTTTACGATCAATCCTCAACAGGAAGGTTATTGTCACGAATAACATATGATACAGATCAGGTCGCAGCGTCTTCATCGGATGCTTTAATTACTATAATTCGTGAATCAGCTTTTATATGTGGGCTATTTTATACAATGTTTTATAATAGTTGGCAATTATCACTATCTTTACTTGTTGTCACTCCTATTGTAATTGGATTAATTTCTTTTATTTCAGTAAAATTTAGAAAATTGGCAAAAAACATGCAAAATTCTATGGGAAATGTCACCATGGCAGTTGAGCAAATGCTAAAGGGATATAGAGAAATTATTGTTTTTGGTGCGCAGAATGAAGAATCGAAAAATTTTGAAAAAGTTAGCAATAAATTCCGCCGTGATGGAATGCGCTTAGTTTCTATCTCCGCACTATCAACGCCAATAATACAATTGGTGATCTCATTTGCCATTGCTTTTGTGTTATTAACCGCAAGTGATCCTGATTTAAATATTACAGCTGGAGAATTTACTGTCGTTTTTTCATCTCTAGTAGCATTGATGCAACCTATTAAAAATTTAACCAGTGTTAATGCAAACTTCCAAAAAGGAATGGCAGCTTGTCAAACTTTATTTGCAATTTTTGAACAACCTTTAGAAAAAGATAATGGATCTATTAGTGTTGATCGTGTAAAAGGAAATATTGTATTTGATCACGTTACTTTTAGTTATGAAACTAGAAAAGAACCAGCTCTTAAAGACATTAGTTTTTCTGTTCCAGCAGGAAAAACAATTGCTTTAGTTGGTCGCTCAGGTTCAGGAAAAACGACAATAGCAAGTTTACTTACTCGCTTCTATGATATATCTAAAGGACAAATTTTAATTGATGGACATAACATTCATGATTTCACATTACATTGTTTACGAGATCAAATAGGTTTAGTATCACAAAATATTCATCTTTTTAACGATACAATAGCGAATAATATCGCCTATGGAAGAATTGGTGAATATACGCAACAACAAATAGAAGAAGCTGCAAAAAAAGCCTACGCTTATGATTTTATAATGCAAAGTGAGCATGGGTTTAATACTAAAGTGGGAGAAAGTGGAATACTATTATCTGGTGGGCAAAGGCAAAGAATAGCAATTGCACGAGCGCTATTACGTGATAATCCTATATTGATTTTAGATGAAGCTACATCAGCCTTAGATACTGAGTCAGAATATGCAATACAACAAGCGCTTTCTGAACTACAAAAAGGGCGTACTTCAATTGTTATTGCGCATCGATTATCAACCATTGAGAATGCAGATGAAATACTAGTTATTGATGCTGGGGAGATTATAGAACAGGGAACACATCATGAATTACTTCTCAAAGATGGTGTTTATAATAAATTATATCAAGCAAATCACTTATAGGCTGTAATGTTATAAGAAATAGTTTATTGATCATTATTAAACTCAATAGGATATAGGCAATTTAGGAGTATAGGATATTAAATGAGTATTAAAAGAATTGTTACAGATTGTGCTTGTTTATTTGTGAAAGATAAAAAAAAGAAATATTTCCTAACCAAAAAGTATGGTAGCACTCCACCGTATATTTTGTCTAAAAAGAAAGCTAAAGTATATCAAGATATTTATATTCCTATTTATAAACATAATGTTCGATTATGCCCTGTTGAGCCTGAAATTTATAATAAAAAAGGAGAAAGATTAAGAGTTATTTTTTTGAGAGATAATTATAAACCTAATGCATCCTCACAAACAAGTAATCTGATATATTGGGATAAATATAATTTTGAACTTCCATTACATCTTTATACTCATGGACGCATGTTGGAGACAATGGGATCTCCAACTGGCCGTTTTGGTGCTTTGGTTGAAACTAAAGGTATAAAACCTGATAGTTATGAAATATTTCAAAAATATAGAGGGTTAGAGAAAGATTTTGATTTAATTTTTACTTATGATGAACAACTTCTTAATGATATACCTAACGCAAGATTCGTTCCTTTTTGTGCCGATATAAAGCTTTTTTCTGGCGATTTTGTAATGCGACCAAACTTAGATGAAATATTTCAACAAAATTTGTTTTATGAAAAAAATAAACATATCTCAATGTTATCGTCAGATAAAAAATTATGTGAATTGCATCTAAAAAGAATTTTGACAGCAATTAAATTAAAAAAGCATCCTAAGGTAGATACTTTTGGAACTTTTGATGGCGGAGAGTTTGTTAATCCTTATGAAACATTGAAAGATTACCGTTATTCTATTGTGTTTGAAAATGAAATATCTGGGTATTGTTTTACTGAAAAATTGACAAATTGTTTTGCTACTCAAACTGTACCGATTTATATAGGTGCTAGTAAAATAGATCAATTTTTTGATGAAGATGGTATTATTAGGGTTAAAGAAAGCGAAATTGATAACATAGAAAATATTATCAAACAATGTTCAGAAGCTGATTATATATCCAGAAAAAACGCAATTATGAAAAATTTCATGACTGTTCAACAATTTAGTAATAATGAAGACTATATGTACAAAACATATATAGAAGGTTATTTTTAAATAATTAAGATAATATTTTATAAGTGTTTAAACTAGAAATATAGATACAAAATAATAATTAGATTAAATTTCAAATATTATTAAATAATTCAAAAGTGGTTATTATAGATGATAGATGTAACTAAGTTTATAGAAGATAAAAAAACTATTATTGGTAATGAAAGTAATGATACTGATACACAATGGCATATTTTGCTATGCTTTGATGATAATTACGCTTTACCTGCTGGTGTTAATATGTATTCTATTATTAGCAATAATCCAAATAAAAAATTACATTTTCATTTATTTATGCAAAACGTATCAAATGATAATAAATGTAAAATAGAACAGCTTTCATCAAATCATGTTTCAATAACGCAATACTATCTGAATGATAAATTTAAGATTCACGCTAACAATACAAAATATTTCCCTATTTCTGCTTGCCTGCGAATTATTGCTCCATTAGTTATTCCCAAAGAAGTAACTAAATTACTTTATGTTGATAGTGATACTTTATGTTTGGCATCATTAGATCAACTGTTTAGTTTAAATATAGCTGATAAAATTATTGCTGCTGTGCCAGATGTTGAAAATACACAAAATTCCCAATGTAAAAAATTTCAAATTGAGTATGGTAGTTATTTTAATTCAGGAGTTTTGTTATACAACTTGAAAAAGTGGAATGAAGCTAATATCACAGAAAAAGCACTTAAGTTATTAAATGAGGGGATTGCTTATAAATTTCCCGATCAGGATGTGCTAAATATTTTATTAAGTAATAATATTTATTATTTACCCACAAAATATAATTGTCTTACTTTATTAAGTGTTGGTGGCCATGAAGATCAACAAAAAGCTGAAACAGGTGCAGTTTTTATACATTATACTTCGGGCAGTAAACCTTGGTTCAAACTCTATTTGACATCAACTTATCAAAAATTCATTGATGGCTCACCTTGGTATCAAGCCAAGCTAGCCTTAGCCAATAATCTTTCCCCCTCTACAACTAGACGTTATGCTAAATTTTTAATCACTCAAAGAAAATATCTCCGTGCTTTTCTTTACTATTTGTTATATTTAAAACATAAGTTGCTAAAAAAATAATTCAATAATGATCATGTTTTTATATTTATCTTAATAAAATAGTTTTAGATAATCGATATATTTATAATTAAAAAGTTAATAAAGGCATATATGAATAATACTCCTCTTATATCCGTAATTATACCAGCATACAATACAAGAGATGTTATTGAAAAAACATTAAAATCAATAGAAGCTCAAACCTATCAAAATTATCAAATAATCATTATAGATGATGGCTCCACTGATGGTACAGGCCTATTTATAGATGAATACCAACAAAAAAATGTTAAAACTATTGTTTATCATCAGAATAACAGTGGTGTGTCTGCTGCCAGAAATAATGCTATCAAATATGCTTCAGGTGAGTTCATCTGTTTTTTAGATAGTGATGATACTTATGAATCTTCTTTTTTTGAGAAAATGTTAATTCGCCAACAACAAACCAATTTTAACATTGTTTATTGCGGTTTTTATCGAGTAAAAAAGAATAGAAGTATTAAAGAATACTTACCCTTTGAAGAAGGAAATATACTTAATAGTTTTATCAAAAAAAGTTTTCATATTTCAGGTATGATAATTAAGCGTTCTTTTTTACTCGATAAAAATATTACTTTTGATACTGATCTTAAAATTTGTGAAGATATTTTTTTTACTATTAAAGCTATAAGCCAATGCGAAGTGGCTGTAGTTAAAGATCATTTATTCAACTATTTATATAGAGAAAAATCGGTAACAAATTCAATTGCTACCATTGAATTATATTTACAGAATATAGTAACTTGGGAACGGATTGAGTATTATCTGATGCATAACTACAATAAAAACGACAAAGAAGAGATTCATCAACGAGTTCAATCTATAGTAGTTAAATTAAAAGTAAGGCTTCTTATTGAATATTTAAAAAAATTTAATTATAAAAAAATTTATTATTATCTAAATAAAGATATTAAATTTACTACTGATATGAAATTGGTAAATAAAAAGTACTTACCAAAAAGTGATATAAAAAAAATGAATATAATAAAAAGTAATTGTCTAGTCATTTGGTTTTGGGGTAGTTTGTACTACCGATATATCAGGCGTGAAAATGCAAAATAACTCAAGATATAAACAGTAATTTATTGTTAATGCTATAACAAGGACAATTTATATGAAAAATGAAGTGATAAATATAGCCTTTTGTACTGATGGTAATTATCTCGAATATGTAGCTATAGCAATAAAATCAATTCAATTAAATAATTTAGGTAACGATCTTCAATTTCATGTATTTCTTTATGATGTTCCCAAAGAGGCCTTTCATAAATTACAAAAATTAAATGTTTCTATTAAAAGTTATTTTATTGAAAACAATGAATTAGATAAATATCAAACTGAACACCAATTACAGCATATCAATCGTTCAATGTATATTCGACTACTTGTACCTCGATTACTGAAGAATGAAGTTGATAAATTTATATATTTGGATGCTGATATATTATGTTTTCGTGATATATCATCAATTAATCAGATTGATATTGATTCAGTGGTTTGTGCTGTTGTCTCTGACTCTCTAATTTCAAAAAATATTGAAAAAAATATTACTCGTTTGGAGTTAAGTTCAGATAATTATTTTAATTCTGGTTTTCTCTATATTAATACAAAAAATTGGTGTGATTCTGACATAGAAAATAAAGTTAATTTAGTTTTGTTAAATCCGCAACGATATAGACTTGTTTATCCTGATCAGGATGCTTTAAATCTTATTCTTCAAAATAAAGTTAAGTATATTGATTGTAGATGGAATTATTTATTTACATGGATGACTGAAACAGAAAAGAATAAAATCTTTGATAATGAAGATATTCTACCATTTTTTATCCACTTTACAGGTGCCAGAAAACCTTGGTATCAAGAACATAAAGGAATAGCACAAAATTTATATGTATTTTACAAGCATTTTACACCATGGGCTAATAAACCTTTAGAAAGCTACCTACCCAGAATGAGAGTTAATGACTATCGTATATATGCGAAATCATTCTTTAGAAACGGTGACTTTTATAAAGGAATAAAATTTTTCATTAAATACTTATTATTAAAATTCAGAAAAAAGAAATAAAATATTGTAGGAATTCTAGTTATGAGTCATTTTTCTTGGCAATTAAAGTTTATTCGAAAAAAAATAAAACTATATTTTTTTAACTTTTTAAATAAAATTCTAATGTATTTTTTTCCTAAAAGAAAAACGATATTTGAACCGTCAAAAATAAAAACTATTTTAATAGCTCGTAATGATAAAATTGGTGATATGGTTGTAACTACCGCTTTAATAAAAAATCTTGCTCAAGCTGGTTATGATGTTTATGTTTCTTCGCAACAATCAAGTTTAGATATTCTTAAAAATAATCCTAATGTTAAAGCTACATTTAGTTATAATGATTATTCGTTAAAGGATTTATTTAAAACTATACAAACAATCAGAAAGCATCATTTTGATTTAGTAATTGATACAAGACCATTTTATTCATTTGAAATGCGTAAAATTATATTTTGTGCATTTACTAACTCAACTCATTTGATGGGATTTAATAAAAGTAATGTAAAATCATATAATATTTCAATTCCTTATTATAATAATAATGTTCATATTACTAATCAGTTAAATAAAATATATGAGTATATGAACATTAAAAATTATGATGAAAACTATGATCTTTATACTTTAGATAATAATAAAAAAAATGTTGATAATTTTATATTAGAAAATAATATAGATAAATTTGTTATTATTAACCCTTTTGGTGGAGCAAGAAAGCGTGAATTGTCTCAATGGCAAATGGAGCATATTGTTTCACTCATGAAAAAAAACAAACCAGATCATAAAATTATTTTTATTGGTGAACCCAATAAACTTAAAAATGTTAAACTTGACTTAGGATTAATATTTCAATCAAATACCATTTTAGATGTCATTGCTTTAATCAAAAAAGCTGAATATGTTATTACTGTTGATACTTCTATAGTGCATATTACAGCAGCATTCAATAAACCATGTTTAACCATTTATTCAGAATCAAATCTATTTGAACAAACAGACGATTTTAATTTAATAATGCGTAAAAAATGGAAAGACTATTACCGACAAACGTGTAATAATTTGGTAGATAGTTCCTATTTGAAAAAAAATAATCTATTAGTAGAAATACCATATTGCTATGATCAAATTTGGTCTCCTAATAATCCAAATGCGAAACAAATTGTATTTTATAAAACTTTTTTAGCAAAAGTAGACAATGATGAATTTAGCAGATGTATATCACCTTATTTAGGATAAATTCACTTAATTAATATACAAAATAGTAATATTGTGATGATCATAATTGCAATAGAGGATGATGCAATAATTTATTTTTAATTGACTGTTAATAAAATTGGTAATAAATAAAAACTCAAATTTTAATTTTTATACTATATCTGGCAATTTCAAGTAGTTAATCTACTATACTTTGTAGATACCTATACTTTGAAAATATTAATTGATATAGTATATTAAGTTTTTTTAACTATTCAATTCAGCAATAATAAATTCATCTCATTTTTGAAATGAGTCATTATATTTTCATAACGTTTTATTTTTCTTAGAATATATTTTTTTAATTTTATTGGTGTGTTGAACTTAGCTTTTTATTGGGTATATTTAAGTGATTGATGATTTTGCAGAGGATGGTTTACTTGCTAAGGCTATAGAAGGATTTGTGGCAAGAGAGCCACAACGCAATATGGCAAGTAAAGTCTCTGAATCAATAAAAAAACAGCGCTCTCTTGTGGTTGAAGCGGGAACTGGGACTGGCAAGACTTTTGCTTATTTAGTACCCGCACTGCGTAGTGATAAAAAAGTAATACTTTCAACTGGTTCTAAAAATTTACAGGAACAGTTATTCAGCAAAGACTTACCAATAATAAAAAAAGCATTAAATTATACAGGCAAAATAGCCCTACTTAAAGGTCGAGCTAATTATCTTTGTTTAGAAAGAATGTATCATCAATATGCAGCAGCAGGTGACCTTGATAAGGAGTTACGTGCTGATTTAGCGCGTGTTAAAAATTGGTCGATTAAAACCAAAGACGGGGATATTAGCAAATGCACAACTGTCACAGAAGATAATTCTATTTGGCCAATATTAACAAGCACAAATGATAATTGTTTAGGAAGTGATTGTGAACACTATAGTGATTGTTATGTTGTCAAAGCGCGCAAACGAGCTTTAAATGCAGATATTGTTGTGGTTAACCATCATTTGTTTTTAGCTGATGTTGTAGTAAAAGATACCGGTTTTGGTGAACTTATTCCTAAAGCAGATGCTATGATCTTTGATGAGGCTCATCAATTACCCGATCTTGCTTGCCACTATTTTGGAGAACAGCTAACTAGCCGTCAACTTTTTGATCTAGCAAAAGAAATTAATTTAGCTTATCGTACCGAAGTCAAAGATATGTCTCAGTTACAGCAATGTGCGGACAAACTACAAAAATGCACGCAAGACTTGCGAATTGTTATTAGTCAACAGCCACCAAAAGGTAACTTGCGGTTTTTATTTAACCAAGAAGCGGTTAAAAAAGAGATTTCTTATCTTGTCGATGCATTAGATTTTTGTCAAGAAGTTTTGTTATTAGCCGTTGGACGTTCGACAACGTTAGATAACTGTCTTGAACGCATTAAGCAATATACTATGCTTTTAAAGCGATTACAGCAAACCAATATAACAGGCTTTAGTTACTGGTATGAAAGTAGCTATAACTCATTTATCTTTGCTTTAACACCGCTGTCTGTGGCTGATAAATTTACAGAATTACTTACTGAACGTAAAGGCAGTTGGATTTTTACGTCTGCAACGTTATCGGTTGATAATCAATTAGATTATTTTACTAAACGTTTAGGGCTAACTAATGCCGATTCGCTAATATTAGAAAGCCCATTTGATTATATTAATCAGACGATTTTGTGTGTTCCACGTTATATTCCATCACCAAATGAACAAGGTAATGCTGAAAAATTAGCCAATATTTTATTACCCGTTATTGAAGCTAATAATGGACGTTGTTTCTTTTTGTGTACCTCATACGCAATGATGAATGCACTGGCTAAACAGTTTCGAGAATTAACCCAATTACCGGTACTTGTACAAGGCGAAACCAGTAAAGTTAAATTGCTTGAACAGTTTATTCATACTGGCAATGCGTTACTTATTGCTACCAGCAGCTTTTGGGAAGGGATTGATGTTAGAGGAGATACACTCTCATGTGTTATTATAGATAAATTGCCGTTTACCTCGCCTGATGATCCGTTAATTAAAGCTCGTATGGAAGATTGTCAAATGCAGGGCGGGGATGCATTTAATGATATACAATTGCCGGAAGCTGTTATCACCTTAAAACAAGGCGTAGGGCGATTAATTCGTCATCACAATGATCGTGGTGCAGTTATTATTTGCGATAATCGTTTAGTAATGCGACCTTATGGTGCAACATTTATTAATAGCTTACCGCCTTCACCAAGAACACGGGATATAAAAAAAGTTATAAACTTTTTAACAACGAAAAGCTAAATGACAATAGATAAAATATTTTGGAAAAAACATGAGTACTATTTTAGCCATTGATACCTCGACAGAAGCTTGTTCGGCAGCTTTACTCTACCGTAACGAAATCACTCACGATTTTATTGTATCGGCTCGTGATCATACGAAACAAATATTACCGATGGTAGACAGACTTCTTAAACAATCAGACTGTTCACTTACGCAAGTGGATGCAATTGCTTTTGGACAAGGTCCAGGTAGTTTTACTGGGGTTAGAATTGGTATTGGCGTGGCTCAAGGTTTAGCATTAGGTATTGATAAACCCATGATAGGTGTATCAACATTAATGACTTTGGCACAAGGTGTTTACCGAACAACACAAGCAACAAATGTTATTGCCGCAATTGATGCTAGAATGAATGAAGTCTATTTAGGTCAATATCATTATGTTAACGAACAATGGCAAACGGTTATTGCTGAGTGTGTTATTGGGCCTGAAAAAGTAATCGAAACGGTAAAGCATATTAGTCAAAATGATTATTGTGCAGGTACGGGGTGGAAAACTTATCCTGATATGATTAATGGAGTAAAGCAAAGCGACATTTTATTACCTCATGCCCAAGATCTTATTGTTCTTGCTAAAAATAAATGGCAAAAGAATGAAATTGTGAATGTTGAAGATGTTGAGCCAACTTATTTACGTAACGAAGTGACTTGGAAAAAGTTACCAGGAAGATAAAATAAAAAAGCCACTCAAAGGAGGGGCTTTTAGCAAAAAATTGCGTGTTATTTATTCTTTAAAAAGTCCTAAATGCGCTTTTGCATAGGCTTCAAAATCAGTACAGCCACCGATTGGCTTTTCATCAATAAAGATTTGTGGCACTGTTTCAACAGGTTTGCCAACGCTTTTAGAAAGATCTTCTTTAGTAATACCTTCAGCATTTATATCTACATAGCGATAAGAAAAATCATCACGCTCTTGAGATAGTTTTTCGGCTAACTCTTTAGCACGAACACAATAAGGACAACCTTGACGTCCAAAAATTACAGTATACATTTGTCACCTCGAATAAGTTGTTTTTAATATGTCATTACTATACGTTACTTTTAATTAAAAAAAAATTGTTAAATATAGTTAATTAAATAGATTATATCTATTGATGATACACTTTAAAAGCTAATCAGGCTTTATATATAAAAACTTGCAATTGGTTGCTTATTTTTTCACAATTTAGATTGACTATTCAAAGCATCGCACACCATAAAAGGCAACTTATCGATCCTTTTTAATCACAACAAAAGAGAATTTATCGGTATAAAAAAGTTTAGAAAAAAGCATTGATTTTATTGATATTTTTATACAAAAAACAAAGCTAACGCCTTGTCATAGACAAGCGATAGAGCGCTGATATCAAAAAGAAAAATAACTGTCACCAATTTGGCTAAACGCTTTATGGTCAGTTGTCCTACCATTTATAACGTACTAAAAAAAGCTCGATTGAAGCTTTTTGTACCTTTAAGCAGTAAAAATGAACGTATAAAACCATCAGTTATGGAATTAAACGTTTGGTTAAAGTCGAAAAATCGATTGGAGATAAATTAAGACGGCAAGCTAAAGGCGATAACAAAATTTCTCTGAGCGAAATACGACAGACTGATACCTACGGTTTACCTTTACTTAAAAATGAAACGATATAGCAGAATAGAGAATATTCACTTGAGATTATCTATTTGATTTTTATTGTTTTTATACATAAACGTAGTACACTCCTGAAACTTTTTAACAAAAACACTACTGTATTGATTTATTTAGATAAACTGTGTGATAACCTGTATATCAAGCAAAAATCACCAGCCCACAAATGAATGGGAAAGCCGAAAGAGTGATACGAACTTTAATGGAGATGTGGCATAATCAGCATATATTTAGCGATTCAAAAGATAGAAAACAAAAACTTAAACGCTTTATTAATTTTTATAATACCGTTAAACCACATAAAGCGATTTTTGGAAAAACGCCTTATGAGTTTTAGCGAATTATTTTAACCATGAAGTGTAAACAACTCGGTGTTTTCCTACATATCATTAATTAAATAAATAGTTGGATATGAATATGTTAAAAAGATTATTATTGATTACTTTATTACTGCCTATCACTGCATTTGCTGCAAAAAAAGAGTGTGGGGTTAAACCTAGCTATGATATTACTATCAATAAAGAAAGCGTGCATATTTTTAATAAAAAAGATGATTTAACTATCATGCCAAATGGTAATGTGGTTTTAAATAACAGATCTATCTTACCCAATCCGTCATTACAAAAAAAACTGGTTTATTTTCAGCAAGATTTACGCCAACAATTACCACAGTTAGAGCAACAGTCGTTAAATTTATTGTTAGAAGTTAAAATGACTTTTGAGCAGGCAATAAAAAAACACCTTAGCTATGATAGTGAACTAAAAAGTGAATTAAATAAATTATATAAACGTTTAGTTAAGTTGCTACATGGCTCAATTAGTACAGAAAATGGCAATACGCGGTTTTCTTACCAAAACTTCAATAATCTAAAAAAAGATGGAGAAGATATTGGTCAACACATTTTTTATAATGTCGCGGGTGGCAGTATTTTACATTTGAATTTTTTCAAAAATTTAGAGGCAATTAAGACAATTTCTAAAAATGAGTGGAAAGCGCAAAAACCGAAATTAAAGGCTTTTGATGCTCATATTTGTTCTGTTATTACAGGCATTGATACGCAATACGAACAAATATTAATGCAACTTAATCAATCTATTCACAAGTAAATAGACATTAATAAAAACTTTTGCGAAAATGATGCCTTTACTATGATAGCTAAACGGAAGCTTATGCTTATGAGTGCACAAATAATTGATGGTAAGGTATTATCGCAACAAATTCGTCATGAAATTGCCAGCAAAGTCAACAAGCGTATTGAAAGTGGCTTATCTGTTCCAGGACTTGCTGTTATACAAGTAGGTTCAGATCCTGCATCAAAAATCTATGTCAAAAATAAGCAAAAAGCGTGCGACGATGTTGGTTTTGTTTCTTTTGCTTATGATTTCCCATCGGCTACTACCGATGAGTTGTTAGCATTAATTGATGAACTCAATCAACGTCCTGATGTGCATGGTATTTTAGTGCAACTCCCTTTGCCTGATAATATTGACAAAACCAAGGTTCTTGAACGTATTGATCCAAGTAAAGATGTTGATGGTTTTCATCCTTACAATATTGGGCACTTATTACAACGTGACCCTATTTTGCGACCATGTACACCATATGGTGTAGTTAAAATGCTTGAGTCAACAGGTGTTAATCTATCAGGTTTAAATGCCACAGTGGTTGGGGCATCTAGTATTGTTGGTCGCCCTATGGCGTTAGAGCTATTATTATTAGGTTGCACAACCACTATTACTCATAGTCGTACCATTGATTTGGCCAAACATGTGAGTAATGCTGATATTGTTGTAGCAGGAGTCGGTATTGCTAACTATGTTAAAGGGGAATGGATTAAACCCGGAGCAATTGTTATTGATGTTGGTATTAATCGCTTGCCTGATGGTAAACTTGTTGGTGATGTCGAATTTGATGTTGCAGTTAATCGAGCGGGTTGGATAACTCCAGTTCCTGGTGGCGTTGGTCCTATGACAGTTGCTATGTTGATGAGTAACACGCTTGAAGCCTGTGAAAAGTTTAGCAAGTAACTAAAATTAATGTAGTTAAAATAAATATAGTCTCATCGTTTGGAATTCATCCATTTACGTTATAAATTAAAGAAGAGAGTAAGGAACTTTTTATGATTATATTTCACACTAATTTAGGTGATATTAAAATCGAAACTTTTGATGACAAAGCGCCAGAAACAGTTAAAAATTTTATTGAATATTGCAAAGACGGTTTTTATAACAATACGATCTTTCATCGTGTTATTAATAATTTCATGATTCAAGGCGGTGGTTTTGAACCCGGTATGAAGCAGAAAAAAACCAAATCACCTATTAAAAATGAAGCAGATAACGGTCTAAAAAATGACCGCGGTACTTTAGCCATGGCACGTACAGCTGATCCACATTCTGCAACAGCTCAATTTTTTATCAACGTAGTGGATAATGATTATCTTAACTTCCGTTCTGCTGATGTTAATGGTTATGGTTATTGCGTTTTTGCCCAAGTTGTAGACGGTCTTGATGTGGTTGATAAAATTAAAGCCGTTAAAACAGGGCGCAATGGTATGCATTCAGATGTTCCTATGGAAGATGTTGTTATTACGAGTGTAACGGTTGAATAATCCTGTTCGTTATTTTATCGCTGATATTCATCTAGCGGATAATGAGCCTGCTTCTGGTTATAGCGATATAACCGCAGGCTTTTTGTCTTTTCTAAATACATTACCTGATAATTGTGAGCTTTATATTTTAGGCGATCTATTTGATTACTGGGTTGGTGATGATATAAAAACAGACTTACATTACCAAGTTGCACAAGCGCTACAAGCTTTATCAAAACGTAATATCAAAAAATATTTTGTTCATGGTAACCGTGATTTTTTATTAAGTAAAAAATATGCTAAGCAGTGTGATATGACCTTATTGCCAGAGGTTAATTGTTTACCTAATCAAGAAACAAATATTGTTTTTTTACATGGCGATTTGCTGTGCACTGATGATCTTCAATATCAAAAATTCCGAAAAGTGATGCATAATAAATGGTTACAAAAACTATTTTTATTTTTGCCGTTGTTTATTCGGCTTAAAATTGCCACTAAGTTAAGGAAAAAAAGTAGTCAGCAGAATCAAATCAAGTCTGAATCTATTATGGATGTAAATCAACAAGCGGTAGTTGATATGTTGATGGTGCATAATGCCGATATTATGATTCATGGCCATACACACAAACCAGCAACTCACCACTTTCAAATAAATGGCCGCCCAGTAACTCGCTTAGTTCTTGGCGCATGGCATGATGGGGTGACATATGTTAAACAAACACAAAACAGTGCTATTTTTGAGCTTTACAACCACTCTTTTAAATAATCACTTTGCAAAACTTGATCGGTTTTACCAAACTCAATAAGCTTTCCTTGCTCTAAAATGACAACATTATTGGCGATTTGTTTAACTTCATTAATATTATGTGTAACATAAATAATAGGTATATTTAATTCGTTAGCTAATTTATTAATATAGGTTAATAGTTCTTTTTTTCTTGGCATATCAAGCGCAGAAAGCGGTTCGTCCATCAATAGTAGTAAAGGATCTGTTAATAGTGCTCGACCAATTGCTACGCGATGTTTTTCACCACCTGATAGCATAGCTGGATAACGATTTAATAATGGGCGAATATTAAGCACATTTACGATTTCGTCAAATCTTGAGGTTTCAATCTTTTTAGCCCCGTAAGTCAAATTTTTAATCACTGTATAATGGGGAAAGAGTAATGCATCTTGAAAAACGGTACCAATTTGGCGGTTTTCTGGCGCAACAAAAAGGCGCTTATCACAATCAACTAGTGTTATGTTATTTAGTTCAATATAACCTTGGTCTGGTTTAATTAATCCATTAATAAGGTTGATTAGTGTTGATTTACCCGATCCCGAAACACCTAAAATAGCGGTAATACCTTGGCAATCAATATTATGATTGAATTGGAACAAAAACGAAGCAAGCTGTTTGCTGACCTGTATCTTTAACATAATTTATTGTCCAACAAGTTTATTTTTATGCCAACGATTTAATAATTCAGATAAAAATAGTGCAATTAGCGACAGCATAATCGAAATAATACAAAGCCGTAATGCACCTTGTTCGCCATCGGGAATTTGTAACATTGTGTACATGGCAAGCGGCAAAGTACGGGTTTCGCCTTGAATATTTGATACAAACGTAATTGTGGCACCAAATTCCCCCAAACAACGAGCAAAACCTAGCACTATTCCCATTAAAATACCCGGAAAGGCTAAGGGTAACGTGATTGTCATAAATACTCGCCATCGACAAGCACCAAGGGTTCTAGCCACATTTTCAAGGCGTATATCAATTGACTCAATGGCTAAACGAATTGAGCGTACCATAAGAGGAAAGGCAACCACAGCAGAAGCTAAAGCAGCACCTTGCCAATTAAAACTGAAACTAATATTAAAGTGGTGATTTAACCACTCACCAATTACACCGTGTTTCCCCATGGTGATTAATAATAAATAGCCCAAAACCACTGGCGGTAAAACAAGAGGAAGGTGCACAATACTATCAAATAGTGATTTTCCCCAAAATTGACAGCGTGCTAATACCCAAGCCGTTAAAATACCAATGGGTAAACTAAAACCAATTGCAGCAAAGGCGATTTTTAAACTAAGTAGCAAGGTTTGCCATTCAAATTCGTTTAATAACATAATTGTTTTAATGACATAGTCGTTTTAATAAATAGTTGTATTGTATTATTTCACCCGCGTAAACTACTTAATTATAAAACCATATTTTTCAAAAATAGCTTTTGCTTGTGGTGAATTTAAATATTGATAAAAATCGTTCGCTTTTACGTTTAATAACGTGATTGGGTATTCAATCGATTTGAATGTATTTGCAGGAAACGTTCCAATAATTTTGACTTTATCACTTACTTTGGCATCAGTACTGTAGACAATACCAAGCGCTGCTTCGTTACGTTCTACTAACATCAAAGCATCACGCACATTACTCGCAGGGGCAAATTGTGGCGATAATTTGTCAAATACGCCTAAGTTGGTGAGTGATTCTTTTGCATAGAGTCCTGCAGGAACATGATCAGGATCGCCAATAGCAATTCTTTCACCTTTAGGTAAAATTGCTTGCCAATTGGTATTGCTATTAATTAAGACGCTATCTACTTGTGACTTTTTTGGCGCAATAAGAACCAATGCATTTTTCAATAAATCTTGTTTGTTTTTAACAATATTATGTTCAATTAAGTAAGTCATCCATTTTTGATCGGCTGACATAAAAATATCTGCGGGAGCACCTTGTTCAATTTGTTTAGCTAATACTGATGAGGACGCAAATGAAAACACAATATCGGCATCTTTATGTTCCGTTTTATAACTTGTTGCGATATCTTGCATCGCATTTGTTAATGATGCGGCGGCAAATACTGTGATTTTTTCAACTGCCACTTTTTCAACTGCTGATGTTGAATATGTCATCGCCATTATGACGATAGAGGTGATAATTCCAATAATTTTTTTCATTTTTCCCTCACAAACAAAAGTCGTTATTAATTTAAGCCGTCAATGATATTCATTTGTTTTTAAACGTATATTTTTATTTTTCAGCCGATCGCTTAATTACCGTTATATAATATAATACATATCGATGTTAACAAAATTTATTCACAAAGTACAATTAAACTGATGAGATAAAATGATCAATAAGATTTTTAACAAGTTTTGAAGAATACTAAAAAGCGTCTACAATGATTAATCGTGTTTGTTCTAATTGGCTAGCAGTTATTTGTGGTGTTAAATTATGTTTTCTCCTGAAATTTTATTAACGTTAAATATACATCAGCAGTTATTTACTGATCCAAGGCGCATTGCATTGTTAAAAGCAATTGAGCAAACAGGCTCATTAACTCAGGCTGCTAAGCAAGTGGGTATTAGCTATAAAACGGCCTGGGATGCTACTAATGAAATTAACCAACTAGCACCGAAACCTTTTTTAATTACTGAAATTGGCGGTAAAAAAGGAGGAGGGACTAAGTTAAGTCATTACGCCGTTAGATTTATACAACTTTATGAGCTATTAACTCAGTTACAGCAACATGCTTTTAATATTCTTAGGGATGATAAAGTACCATTAGACGATATATTAAAAGCAACAGCTAAATTATCATTGCAAACTAGTGCTCGTAATCAATTATATGGTAGCGTAAAACAAATAGAAACCAATGGTGTTGCAGGCTTTGTAACGGTTCAACTAGATGATAATCAAACGCAATTAAAGGTCTATATTACTCAACCAAGCGTGCAACGATTAAAATTAAGCCCAGATAAAACGGTTATTTTATTAATTAAAGCGCCATTGATTGAATTAAATGATACCCATGAAAATCGTTTATTGATGAAAGTTGAAAATATAACAACTGATGGTGATTGGAGTGACATTACCTTTTCATTACCTTCTGGAATTATGATTTATGCCAGCAGAGAAACTCGTGAAATTGAACAATACGCATTAACCGAAGGTAAGCAAATTACACTTTCCATTGATCCGCAAAATATTATTATCGCTACTTTAGTTTAGTATTTTATTAAGACGAGGTATTCATGTTACAAATAGAAAATGCGGTTTATAAAATCAGTGACTATAAGGTTTTTAGTATTGAAAAACTAGAAGTTTATCAAGGTGGCAATTTAGCGTGCATTGGTCGCAATGGTAGCGGTAAATCTATGTTAGTTAAAGCATTATCTGGCGAGCTCACACTATTGTCAGGTAGGGTAGACAATCAATTTAAATCAACCGCTTATATTTCATTTGAGCAGTTACAGAAACTGATTGATGATGAGTGGAAGCGAAATAATACTGATATGCTAAGTGAAAGCGAAAATGATATAGGATTAACCACTGAGCAAATCATTCAAGAAAATAACGTTAATTCAGCACGCTGCTTACAGTTAGCAAACCAATTTGGTATCGGCCATTTATTAACTAGACGATTTAAATACCTTTCAACAGGCGAAACACGCAAAACATTAATCTGCCGAGTTTTGATGCAACAACCCGATTTGCTAATATTAGATGACCCCTTTGATGGCTTAGATGTTGCATCGCGTGAAAATTTAGCCGAAGTTCTTGCTGATCTTGCTAAGCAAGATATCACGGTTATTCTTGTTTTAAATCGCTTTAATGAAATTCCTAGCTTTATCAAAAATATTGGTATATTAGCGGATTGCCAACTATTGAAAATTGATACAAAAGACACAATATTGAATGATGTAACAGTCAAGCAATTGGTCAATTTGGAAAATATACCCAATACACCATTACCTGAAGCCGACGAACCACCAATTCAATTAACTGATGAATTAGATCGTATCATATTAAATAATGGTTATGTTCATTACGATGATAAACCCATTATTAATGGATTAACTTGGCGAGTCAAAGCCAAGCAAAATTGGCAAATTGTTGGGCCTAATGGTGCAGGTAAATCGACGTTATTAAGTTTAATAACAGGTGATCATCCGCAAGGATATTGCAATGATCTTATTTTATTTGGTCGTAAACGTGGATCAGGTGAAACAATTTGGGATATTAAACGCCATATTGGTTATGTTAGTAGTAGTTTACATTTAGATTATCGCGTTAATGCGAGCGTTAAAACCGTGTTATTGTCTGGTTATTTTGATTCGATTGGTGTATATCAAGCCACCAGCGATAAACAAACTAAATTAGCTGATGAATGGTTAAAGTTGTTAGGTTTACAAGCACAAACAGATAAACCTTTTCAATCACTTTCTTGGGGGCAACAACGTTTAGTATTGATAGCTAGGGCTTTGGTTAAACATCCAACATTGCTAATATTAGATGAACCTTTACAAGGGCTCGATCATCTTAATCGGGAATTAGTCAAACGCTGGATAGATCGTTTAATTAGTGAAGGACATACTCAGTTACTCTTTGTGTCTCATCACGCAGAAGATGCGCCAAAATGCATCACTCATCGATTAACTTTCGTTCGTGAATTTGATGAAAGCTATCAATATCAATTTGAACAGCTAAACAAATAGATTAATTAAACCTATTAAAAGAAGTTTAAAAATAGGAAAAACCATCCAAAATAAAAGTTTTTTTTGGGTAAAAATTGTCTTGATAATAGAAAAAAGCCTATAAAGGCTATACTTATGAAGTTATCCCCGTTGCCTGTGGATAACTCTGTTAATAGTTTATTGAAAAAAACGCTAACCTCAGTAACTATCAGGCTTTTTCTTGATTTGATTGTAAGTTAGTCGTTAAATAAATTTTTGTTTATTATCAACATGTTATTATAAATCAAGCCATAGATAAATTGTTTTTTTTATAAATAAAAAAGCAATTTGAATAAAAAATATAAAATATTAAAAGGTCAAGTCCTTTTGGGGATAATTTTTATTAATAGGTAAAATATTGGTTGCGATGTGATGAAAAAATTTAAATTATATTCTGAATTCAAGCCTGCTGGTGATCAGCCTGAAGCAATAAGA
Organism: Gilliamella sp. Lep-s35; assembly: GCF_009795845.1. Classification (GTDB taxonomy): domain Bacteria; phylum Pseudomonadota; class Gammaproteobacteria; order Enterobacterales; family Orbaceae; genus Gilliamella. Next base: position 120,914 of record NZ_WTEX01000005.1, read on the forward strand.
AAAATTAATCAAAATCTGCAAGACGGGATTGCACACCAAACGTTATTGGGTGTAACAGGATCTGGTAAAACCTTTACCATGGCCAATGTCATTGCTGCGCATAATCGCCCAACAATTATTTTAGCGCCCAACAAAACATTGGCCGCTCAGTTATATGGCGAAATGAAAGCCTTTTTCCCTGAAAATGCGGTTGAATACTTCGTATCTTATTACGATTACTATCAACCCGAATCTTATGTCCCTTCAACCGATACATTTATTGAAAAAGATGCATCAATCAATGAACATATAGAGCAGATGCGTCTTTCAGCCACTAAATCGCTATTAGAACGACGTGATGTTGTCATCGTTGCTTCGGTATCAGCAATTTATGGTTTAGGCGCGCCAGAAACCTATATGTCGATGATATTGCATTTAACGAAAGGCACCATAACCGATCAACGTTCAATTTTGACTCGTTTGGCCGAATTGCAATACACTCGTAACGAAATAGGCTTTAGTCGTGGTACATTTCGCGTTAGAGGTGATGTGATTGACATCTTCCCTGCCGATTCAGATGAGCTTGCAGTGCGTGTAGAGTTATTTGATGATGAAGTGGACCGAATTGTTATGTTCGATCCGCTCACAGGCAATAGCATAAATGAAGTATCACGAATAACTATTTATCCAAAAACACACTATGTCACTCCAAGAAATATAATGGAAAACGCTATTACCCAAATAAAGCAGGAACTTAAAGAGCGTCAAAAAGTATTGTTAGACAACAATCGTTTGTTAGAAGAACAGCGCTTAACTCAACGAACACTATTTGATATCGAAATGATGACTGAGCTAGGTTACTGCTCAGGAATCGAAAACTATTCACGCTTTTTAGCGCAGCGAAATCCAGGTGATCCGCCTGCAACCTTATTTGATTATTTACCGGCTGATGGATTATTATTCATTGACGAATCGCATGTGGCAATTCCGCAACTTGGCGCAATGTATAACGGTGATCGTTCACGCAAACTTAATCTTGTTGAATATGGCTTTCGTTTACCATCAGCACTAGACAATCGACCGTTAAAATTTGCTGAATTTGAAAACATTATGCCACAAACTATTTATGTGTCAGCAACACCTGCCAAATACGAAATTGAAAAATCAGGTGGTGAAATTATAGATCAAGTGGTTAGACCAACAGGGCTATTAGATCCCATTATTGAAGTACGACCAGTTGCAACTCAGGTTGATGATTTGTTATCTGAAATCAAAATTCGCATTAATAATGATGAGCGTGTTTTAGTAACTACATTAACTAAACGGATGGCAGAAAACTTAACAGATTATTTGTCAGAACATAATGTCAATATCAAATATTTGCATTCAGATATTAATACGGTTGAACGAATGGAAATTATTCGAGATTTACGTTTAGGTAAAGTTGATGTACTAGTAGGGATTAACTTATTGCGAGAAGGCCTTGATATACCTGAAGTGTCGTTAGTTGCTATATTGGATGCTGATCGTGAAGGTTTTTTGCGTTCAGAAAGTGCACTTATTCAAACTGTCGGCCGTGCAGCTCGAAATGTGCATGGTAAAGCGATATTATATGCCGACAAAATTACACCGGCTATGCAAAAAACGATTGATGAAACAGCTCGCCGTCGTCAAAAACAGGAAGATTTTAATACTGCACATGGCATTACACCAAAATCAGTACGTAAAGAAATCAAAGACATACTAGAGGCAGGTTTAAGTACCAAAAAATCAACAGCCAAAGTACAAGCATTTGAACCAGGCAAACCGTATCAGTATGTCTCAGTTAAAGAGGTTCAGGCAAAAGTAAAAGAACTTGAAGCAATGATGTATGAAGCAGCTCAGAATCTTGAATTTGAAAAAGCAGGTGTACTACGTGATGAAATAAAAAAATTGCGTGCTGATTTTATTAAAGTGTCTTAATTAACCCCATCCCAAATTTTGTGTATTTATCCGATAAAAGGTGATGGTGAAGTCTGTCACCTAATTCTATCATAAATCGACTCATTGCTCTTTTCCAATTTTTAATCGGAATTGTCCACTTCTTGGGCGAGAATCAATCCTAAACCTTGGTTACATAATTGGTTAAATGAACATGAGCGCTTTAAAAAACTTAACCGCTCAGGTAATCCTGAATTATATGATGATCCACAAACTCCAGAATTTGAACGAATTAAAAAACTTGACCCTTATGCTAACTATTATTGCCGTACCCCCATTTTGCCCAATTGGGTTAAAATAATTGATGAGTGGGGATTTGTGCAAAAAACCACAGAGCAAGAAGAAAACTCAAATTAATAATACCAATAACTAAATGCGATTTATTAAATGGATCGTTTAGATGTTTGCTAAATGTTTTAGGCGGTGATAACGATTTTGAAAGGTGCATATTATCCATCCAACTAATTCATTATATTAAATGGATGGATAATATGAAAACACAAATTATTTTATCACAACACGCTCGCTTGATGTGGTGTGCTTTATTTCACCTAATAACCATGCCTTTTCACCATGATTATTTAGTAAAGTAATTGCTTTATCAGCTAACTGTTTTGGTAAAGCAATAATTAAGCCAACACCACAGTTAAAAGTTCGATACATTTCGTGACGGCTGACATTACCTGCGTTTTGTAACCAATTAAATATTTCAGGCCATTGCCAGCTTGCTTCATTAATTATGGCTTGTGTATTATCAGGTAATACGCGAGGGATGTTTTCCCAAAATCCACCGCCAGTAATATGGGCAATGGCGTGGACGTCAACTTGAGCGATAAGGTCAAGAACAGATTTAACGTAGATCTTAGTTGGTGCAAGTAAATGATCAGCAAGTGGTTTGCCATTTAACTGTTCTGTAGCAGGGTTTACGCCACTGACTTCAATAATTTTACGCACTAATGAATAACCATTAGAATGAGCACCGCTTGATGCTAATGCAATTAATGCATCACCGTCTTGTACTTTGCTACCGTCGATCATGGCTGATTTTTCAACAACACCAACGCAAAATCCTGCTAAATCATAGTCATTACCATGATACATACCTGGCATTTCGGCCGTTTCACCACCTACTAAAGCACAACCTGATTGCTTACAACCCTCTGCAATGCCTGTAACTACAGTAGCTGCTACATCAACATTCAGTTTTCCTGTAGCATAGTAATCAAGGAAAAATAAAGGCTCAGCACCTTGCACAATTAGATCGTTAACACACATTGCGACTAAATCGATGCCAATTGATTCGTGACGATTTAAATCCATTGCTAGACGTAATTTAGTCCCGACACCATCGGTGCCTGATACTAAAATAGGTTCTTTATATTTTTGTGGAATAGCACACAGTGCGCCAAAGCCACCCAGTCCACCCATAACCTCAGGTCGTTTGGTTTCTTTAACAACAGATTTAATACGATTAACAAGTTCATTGCCAGCATCAATATCGACACCAGCATCTTTATAACTAAGAGAATTGTTGTTTGACACGGTAAGTAGTCCTTACAATAAAAAGTTGTTACTATTTTAGCAAGGATGAAATTTAATGGCGATTAATTATTGACAAAATAATTAATTAAATAAAATTACTAATTATTTTCAAACCAACTTTCCAAAATAATAATGGCAGAAGTTGCATCAACATGACCTTTTTCAAGTGCTCGATAACCTCGTGAAGCAAAAATATGTGATTTTGCTTCAACGGTCGATAACCGCTCATCTTGCAAATGTACTTGATAACCAAATCTGCCATGCAAACGATTAGCAAATTTACGAGCTCGGGCTGTTAATGATTGCTCGGTGCCATCCATATTTAGGGGAAGCCCAACGACTAAAAAATCAGGTTTCCACTCATTTAATACCTTTTCGATAGCTTGCCAGTTAGGAATACCATCGCGCGCTTTAAATGAGCATAAAGGATTGGCTGTTTTGGTAATATCTTGACCAATCGCTGCACCAATACTTGCTGTACCAAAATCAAATGCAATAATTGTAGCCATCGATTATGCATTACCCATTTGGTGTGAAATAGTTTTGATATTGATACCAAGTGATTCGGCCGCTTTTTGCCAACGCTCATCAATGGCCTCTTCATAAATAATTTTCGGCACAGCATGGGTAACTAGCCAATCATTACGGGCAATTTCACTTTCAAGTTGCAATGATTGCCAGCTTGAATAACCTAAAGATAAGAAGATATTTTTGGGTTGCTCTGGGGAGCCAATTGATTTGAGTGCATCGAGCGATGTGGTGATCATTACATCATCAGAAATCTGAATACTAGAAGCAAATCCTTGTTGAGGCGTGTGTAGAATAAACCCTTGCTCTTCAGCAAGTGGACCGCCACAAAATACGGGATGCTCTAATTCAGCGCAACTTTTTGGTGAAGTAATTTCTAACCGTGTAAGAACGGTTGCAACATTAAGATCAACAATCGGTTTATTAATCATAATGCCCATGGCACCATCACGATTGTGTTCACAAATATAAATAACTGAACGACTAAAGAAGGAGTCATCCAATGTTGGCATAGCAATAATAAAATGATCTTTTAAATTCATAAGCTCACGTTTAGGTAATTTTTATAATGCACATTTGCCAATTTTAACATTATGCTCAATATGACAGCGCATTAATAATTCTGGTTCGTTGGTTTCTTCATTGATCGATTCTGAAACAATCTCAAAATTTTGAGAAAGATAAAAATCAATGGCCGTAACATTTTTTTTATAAACATGTACTAACAGTTCATTATGGCGCTGTTTTGCTTTATTGACTAATGCTTTACCGATGCCTTGGTGACGATAATTTTGATCAACAAACAGCCCAGAAATATAGTTTTCAGTTAAACCAATAAAACCTTTAATACCGTTAAGATCTTGTACATATAATCTAGACATTGGAATTAGCATTTTTACTAAATCATAATTTTGTTTAAAAAATTCAGGGTTAATAAAATCATGCGCTTGCAAATTACCTTGCAACCATATTTCCATTACGCTGTCTAAATCCTCAAGTTTATATTCTCTAATCATGATTTAACTCTTCTTATTTAATCGATGTTCGATTGCATTCATTAACATGCCAGTGATTGAAAGGTCAGGATTAGCTGCTTCAATTTCACGAACACAAGTTGGACTGGTGACGTTAATTTCGGTTAACTTATCACCAATAATATCAAGTCCTACAAACAGTAAGCCCTTTTCTTTTAAAACGGGGGCGATGCTTTTAGCAATGTGCCAATCGCTTTCGCTTAATGCTCTAACTTCGCCATGGCCGCCTGCAGCAAGGTTGCCACGTGTTTCGCCTTTTTGTGGAATTCGAGCTAAACAGTAAGGAACTGGTTCACCATCAACCACTAAAACACGCTTATCGCCATCTTTAATGGCTGGAATAAAATTTTGAGCCATGCAATAACGTGTATTATGTTCGGTTAACGTTTCAATAATGACTGAAACATTCGGATCGCCTTGTTTGATTCTAAAAATTGACGATCCGCCCATACCATCTAATGGCTTTAAAATGATGTCGTTATGTTTTTGGAAAAATGCTTTAATTTGCTTTGTTTGTCGGGTAACTAGCGTTTGCGGAGTAAACTGCGCAAACCAAGCGGTAAACAGTTTTTCGTTACAATCACGCAGGCTTTGTGGTTTATTGACCACTAATACACCTTTTGCCTCGGCTCTTTCTAGGATATAAGTGGCATAAATAAACTCAGTATCAAAAGGGGGATCTTTACGCATTAAAATCGTATCAAGGTCACTAAGTGCAATGGTCTGTTCTTGCCCAAACTCAAACCAATGATCTTTATCGTTATAAACCGTCAAAGAGCGAGTTGTGGCATAAGCTTCGCCTGTGTCTAAAAAAAGATCGTTCATTTCAATATAAAAAAGCTCATAACCGCGTTTTTGTGCCTCAAGCAACATAGCAAAACTGGTGTCTTTTTTAATATTGATATGGCTAATTGGATCCATAACAATACCAAGCTTAATCATGGTGACTCCTTATTGATTTTTGGTTTTAGCGAATAGTGAATTGATAATATATATTATCCTATACTTGCTCATTGAATTAGTTTGAACAAACTATAGCTGTCGCGCTAAAGCATTATTAAAAGTGTACTTTCAACTATCATACTCGTTACCGATTAAGATGCAAAGTAAACATTAGTTATATTGGATTAATTTATATTAACCCAAATCACCAAAATGCACTTGTAAAGCGGTTAAAGCCGTTAATGCCGCTGTTTCGGTACGTAACACGCGTGGACCAAGCAAAATATCGGTAAATTGATAACGATGAGTCATACTAATTTCACTGTCCGACAGCCCACCTTCAGGGCCAATTAATAAACTAATATCTTTTTTAGCATTCGGTAACTGCTTAATACCATGTTTTGCTTTAGGGTGCAGATTTAAGCGTAGCTGCGTTTTTAAACTTGCGCACCAAGCTTCAAGTTTAGTCACTGGGTGAATTATGGGCACGACATTACGACCACATTGTTCACAAGCTGAAATTACAATCTTTTGCCATTGTTGAACTTTTTTATCTAGTCTTTCGGTATCGAGTTTCACACCGCAACGTTCAGAAAGTAGGGGAGTAATACTTGTTACACCTAATTCAACTGATTTTTGAATGGTAAATTCCATTTTCTCACCACGAGAAATAACTTGCCCTAAATGAATGTTTAAAGGCGATTCACGGTCATCAGTTATTGTTAAAGCGGTTTTCACCGTGACTGATTTTTTATTAACTTCATGGATAACGGCAGGAGTGATTTGATTCGAACCATCAAATAAAATAATATTTTCGCCGACTTTCATTCGCAAAACGCGAATAAGGTGATTAAAGGCGTTATCATCTAACGTAATAATACTATTTTGGGTAATTGTAAATGGTTGAAAAATTCGTGTCATAATTGCTAGTCTTAAAATATATTGCAATAAATTATAGCGTAATTTACTAAGATTCGGTAATCTCTATTTAAATAAACTAAGTTTTTGGAATCTAGCATGAATACACATAGCAACGATAGGGTATTAATTGAAGGGTTAACGGTTTTAACCACTATAGGTGTTTACGAGTGGGAAAAGACCATCAAACAAAAACTGATACTCGATCTCGAAATGGCATGGAATAATAAACCCGCAGGCGAAAGCGATAATGTTTCACTTTGTTTAGATTACTTTCTAGTTAGCCAAGCTATCACTCAATTTATTGAATCAAACCAATTTGAATTGATCGAATCGGTAGCTGAAAACATTGCCAAATTAATCATACAAAAATTTGCGGTGCAATGGCTAAAAATCAAAGTCTCTAAACCGAGCGCAATTGCTAATGCCAATAATGTTGCAGTGGTGATTGAACGTACGGCAAATTAAAACAACTAGCTGGTTAAAAAGGCAATAATAATGACAAACCTTAAACAAGATCCAACGACTAAAAAAATACGCCAAACAGCTAAAGGCCTTAGGTATGATGGCTCGTTTAAAATCAAAATAGGCGAATTTATACGTTGGCGTTTAGCGCGTAGAGTCTTACCACCTAAAGCAGGTTATTACGCTTTTAATCAATCATGGTCTGAACCAATAGATCTTAGCTTGCCTGATAATAGGGTTTGGTGGATTGGTCACTCGACAACCTTAATTCGTTTAAACGGCAAATGATATTGACTGATCCCATCTTTTTTAAACGCGCTTCGCCATCGCAATTAATTGGCCCAAAACGCCGCACACCACCCGCTTTAAGCATCAGGCAATTACCACAAATTGATTTTATTGTCATATCACATAACCATTATGATCACCTTGACTATCATAGCATTCGCCAATTACTGGCTCGTTTTCCTAATATTGTAATAATGGTTCCTATGGGGTTAAAAAGAGCCTTGCTAAAATGGGGTGCTAAGCATGTTGTAGAATTAGATTGGTGGGATTGTGTCACGGTTGATGGACTTTGTTTTTCGGCCACACCTGCTAGGCACTGGAGTAATCGTAGCTTGTTTAATGTAAATAAATCCTTGTGGTGTGGTTGGGTGGTTCAATCTAATATTGATAATCAAAAGCAATTAAAAACGCTCTATTTTATGGGCGATACATGTTATTCGCCTGAATTAAAAGAGATAGCTAAACGCTTTCCGTCAATTGATTTGGCTTTAATCCCTATTGGCGCTTATGCACCACGTTGGTATATGCAATCACAACATATTGCCCCCAAACAAGCTGTACAATTATATGACGAACTCAATTGTCATTGTGCAATAGCTATTCATTGGGGGGCATTTGAGCTAGCTGATGAACCATTAGATGAACCTGCACAATTATTAAATGCCTACAAAGGTAATCGCTCTTTTCATCTAATAAAAATAGGCGGTAGCCAAGCTATTAATCGTATTGATTCTGAAGTAGAATAATTCAAATAAAAACAAACGTAATACGTGTAACGACATTTATTTTATTAAAGTTTTTATTTAACGTTTTTTAACTAAAACACATCTCTTTACAACTGCTTACAAAAAATTAATAAAAAACTGGTTTTTTAGTGTTTAAGCGATTACAATTTAGTCCTCCTTTAACAAGGGGAGAGCTCATTAAATGAGCGTTCAATTATAAAAAAATAAAATAAAACAAACAATTATTTGACAGGTAGAATATTATGTACTATCATATTACCAAACACCAAACACCAAACACTGCCAGTCTTATGCCCTAAATCTACTTCAGTTTTATCATAGCCGAAACCATACTCAGCTCTTATTTTTATCACCCAACCCCATAGAATCGCTGGCGTTATCGGTACAATTACCTTCAAGGATATTGCTGATTTTCAAGTTATTATCTAGGTCATTGCTTGTTTTTGCCATATCATTCACATTATTATTGTCGTTTTTATGCAGCGCGCCGGTATTGGCAGGCCAAAACAGTAATAATCGCGGTGATGCCATAATATTGCCACCATCAAAATGGGGTGAGGTCAAATTCGCAAAGCCGAATATGAAGAAGGGTTATACGGAGTATAGTACTGGTCGGCCTCAAGAGTTTTTTGGTCCACCTAATATATGGCACAAAGATAGGGGATTTTTACTTCAATCAACCGATCCCGCATCATATCATCTTAATTTTCCAACAACAGGTGCTAATAATTTGTTTTTTGATTTAGTGATAGAAGGAGATGCCACTGACTTGATATGGACACCAGTGACGCATGCGGGTATCACTGCCACGGTGACACCACTAACAGGATGTGATTATAATCAAGGTCAATATGATACCTCTCGCAACCGCTACTATAACCATGAAGGTTGTTTTGTTGTGTATCGTGTTAAGTTAACCGGTCCATCGGCAATCGCACAAGGAAATAACGACATTCCAGCTCCAATTGCTAAGCCAAATTTACCACAGACCTTCGAGTTAGTGGGTAAAGACAGCGGAGGCAATGAAATAATCAAATATGGTTTTCAGTTAAGGCAGTGGTTTGTCAGTAGAGCAAAGTGGTCCGTCTATTCAGAACAATTAGCTTGGTGTAATGGTTTAGGTTATCGCATGCCACAAATAAAGGATTTAACTAACGCGGGTAATTTTTTTTATAGAGACGAAGCCTTAGGCAATGTAGGTGGTACGCCATCGTCAAATAGTAGCAATTACACTCGAGTTATAGGAGGAGGCTTTTTGGGTGAATGGGGAGATTTTGGAAAATATTATCCTGGAGTGGACCCTATTAGTGGATATGTCTGGACGAGCAATACCAGACCCTACGACGGCGGAAGCAGAAGTCGCATCAGTCGGTTCGCTATCCTTTCTTGGCTCGGGGAGGTGGACCACCAGCCTTGTGATTCATCTGATCCAAGCGACTTTTTTTGTCATAATTACTACCATTATGGCGTTGTTTGCGTTACACCTTAGCGTTTAGCGCTTTGTCCTAAATCAGGGCTATGCTATTGCAGTTAGCTACCGCAACATCGGTAGCTTATTTTAAAGCCCAAATCATTTTAGCAAAAAAATGTTATAAAACACATTGATTTTATTATTGTTTTTATGGTGGTGGTATTTATTGCTTAGGTGTTTAAATCACTCCTATTTTTTGTATACAATTTGTGGGGAGTTCGCTATTAGGAGCCTTTGCAATTATTAAATGCCTACAAAGGTAATCGCTCTTTTCATCTAATAAAAATAGGTGGTAGCCAAGCTATTAATCGTATTGATTCTGAAGTAGAATAATTCAAATAAAAACAAACGTAATACCGTTTATTATTTCAATGCGTTTGCCAAAAAAGGAGGAGCAAATGAAATCAGCCATTATTGGGATGTCTTGTTTAATGTTTAGCTTAGCATTAGTCGGATGTGGTGGCAAAAACGACGAAGGTAAGACCTATCATTGGTCAAAAGCCCACGGAGTTTTAGAAGATTGCCGTGGTGTTATGAATAAATCACAACAATGTGAAGCTAATTCAAATAATCAGCAATATTTATTCAAAATCGATAAATACTAATATGAGTGCATGGCTTATTTATGCGTTACTTTCCGCTATTACTGCGGCAAGTGTTGCTATTTTAGGAAAAATTGGCTTGCAACACCTTGATGCCAACACCGCAACTGCCATTCGTGCTATTGTTATGGCCATTTTTTTAGTTGGCGTTGTGGTTGTACAAGGTAAGCTTAACCTTATTAATACCTTTTTCAACGATAAAAAAGCTCTATTCATTATTGCGCTTAGTGGTATTGCTGGTGCGCTCTCTTGGTTATTTTACTTTATGGCAATAAAAGAAGGTAAAGTGTCACAAGTTGCGCCAATTGATAAATTAAGTGTTGTGTTTGCGGTTGTGTTTGCTGTGGTTTTATTTGGTGAAAAGATCTCGTTATTAGCAGGGATTGGCGTTGCCATGATCGCGGCAGGTGCGATATTGGTTGCACTATTTTGATATTAAATAGTGCATTAATCTGAACCTAGGCTACTTTAATAGCGCATTAAATAGCTCAACAGTAACAAGTTCACCTTTAGCTACATTGCCTCGTTCTTGTTCAAGCACAATAAAACAGTTTGCTTGATTAAATGATTGAGTAATATGCGAACCTTGCGCTCCAGTTGTACTTACTTCTAATTCGCCCTGTGCATTGATTTGCAACATGCCACGTTGAAAGTCTAACCTACCGACAGTCTTTTTAAGATTTGTTGCTGTTTTAACTTTAAAGCTTAAATCTTTGGATGAATCTTCAAGCCCTGAAAGCGCCAAAATCAAAGGCTGCACTAATTGGTAAAATGTCACCAAGGTTGAAACAGGATTACCCGGCAAACCACAAAATAGCGCATTGCCGATTTTACCAAAAGCAAAAGGTTTGCCAGGTTTTATTGCCATTTTCCAAAAGTTGATTGTACCCAGCTCTTCTAAGGCTGTTTTGGTATAATCAGCATCACCGACTGAAACACCGCCGCTGGTTATCACCAAATCAGCCTGATTTGATGCACTTATCAACGCTTGTTTAATTTGGTTTGGATCATCAGCAATAATATCAAGATCAACAATTTCACAGTTAAGTTTGCTCAGTAATAATTTTAGCGTAAAGCGATTACTGTCATAAATAGCACCATTACCTGACAACGGTTCACCGATTGGTGTTAATTCATTACCGGTTGATAAAATAGCGACTTTTAACTTTTTAAATACCACAAGTTCGCTCATGCCTAGCGTTGCTAGTGTCGATAGGGTTGGTACTGTTAATTTAGTTCCTTTGTTAATAATGATTGAACCTTGTTTAACATCTTCGCCCGTACGGCGGATATTATCGCCAGCTTTTACCTGACTTAAAAATGCAATACCCAAATCTGATTTTTCGGTTTGCTCTTGCATAACTACGGCATCGGCATCATTTGGCACAGGCGCACCTGTCATAATGCGTAAACAAGTACCTTGTGGCCAATGAAGATTGCTTATATCATCGCCTGCAAAAATCGCACCTGCTAAGGGTAATAAGGTTGATTGCTTAAGATCCGCTAATCGAACCGCATAACCATCCATCGCAGAATTATCAAATTGTGGCACATTCATTGGTGAAATCACATTCTCAGCAGTGATTCGATCTAGCGCATCGAACAATCCAATTTTTTCGTGAGTGAGTGATTTTATGGTTGATACGCTTTGTAGTACTTGCTGTTTGGCTTGTTGAAAAGTGAGTAACATAAAAGTGAGCAGTCCTTATATTTACCAATCTGTTATTAAAACGCTTGACAAGAAGTTTTAGGAAACACCTGCGTTTAAGTAAAAAAATTTATTTTATCTTAATGTTAACTTAATATTAATTAGTTATATAAAGTCAATACAAAAACGTCGCCAAAAGGCGACGTAAAATAATCAACTATACATTAAATAAGAAATTCATAATATCGCCATCTTGCACGATATAATCCTTACCTTCGGCGCGCATTTTGCCGGCCTCTTTAGCACCTTGCTCACCGCCGTATTTAATAAAATCATCAAAAGCGATGGTTTGCGCACGAATAAAGCCTTTCTCAAAATCGGTATGAATTTTGCCTGCTGCTTGTGGAGCTGTATCACCAACCGAAATGGTCCAAGCACGAACTTCTTTAACGCCTGCGGTAAAATAAGTTTGCAGATTAAGCAAGCTATACCCAGCACGAATTACACGGTTTAAACCGGGTTCGGTTAGGCCTAAATCTTGCATAAACTCATCACGATCATCGTCATCAAGCTCAGAAAGTTCTGCTTCAATTGCCGCACAAACTGGCACTACAACCGCCTTTTCTTGTTCTGCTATTGCTTTAACTTTATCTAAATAAGGGTTATTTTCAAAACCATCTTCATTCACATTGGCAATGTACATAGTTGGTTTTAACGTTAAAAAACTAAGGTATTTGATGGCTTCAAGTTCTTCTTTGCTAAGATCTAATAAGAGTAGCTTTTTGCCTTGCTCAAGATGAGGTAAACACTTTTCAAGGATTTCCACCTCAAATTTGGCGTCTTTATCGCCACCTTTTGCGCGTTTTTGTTGGCGAGTGATTGCTCGTTCACACGCTTCAAGATCGGCTAATGCTAGCTCGGTATTGATAATTTCGATATCTTCAGCAGGATCGATTTTACCCGCAACGTGGACAATGTTCTCGTTTTCAAAACAACGCACAACATGCCCAATGGCTTCGGTTTCACGAATATTGGCTAAAAATTGATTGCCAAGGCCTTCACCTTTTGACGCCCCTTTAACAAGGCCTGCAATATCAACAAACTCCATTGTTGTTGGCAAAGTGCGTTGTGGTTTAACAATTTTAGCTAGCTCATCTAAACGTGGATCGGGCATCGGCACAACCCCAGTATTTGGCTCGATAGTACAAAACGGAAAGTTAGCTGCCTCAATGCCTGCTTTAGTTAGTGCGTTAAAAAGCGTTGACTTACCTACATTCGGTAATCCGACAATCCCACATTTAAATCCCATACTGTTTGTTACCTTTTGTTTTAAAGTGTCTTAAAAATAAGGGGCGATTATATACTAAATTGTGCTATTTGTGCCAATATTCTTATCGATAGATCAAGCAATAAATGTCAGAATTACTCACGTTATTTACAGTAATTCGAGAAACGACTGTAATCAATACCTCATAAAACCGCATCTTAGACAATAGATAAGGTATTTAAATTATAAAGAAAATAATTGTTACCGTTTTAGCTAAACGTTTTATGGTTAGGCATCCAAATTTATAAACCTGTCAGCCACCGCACAAATAAGAAAAAGATAGATACTTTAATGATGTGATGCTTACAGTTTAGGTTATATTTTTTGTAAAAAATATTCAGGAGTGTATACCGTTTGGTGATTAATTTAGTCTTTGTGGTTTTTCATTTATTAAAAGGTATGATCAGCTAGTATCAATTAAAATTTATAAACTTGTTAGCCACCGCACAAATAAGAAAAAGATAGATACTTTAATAATGTGATGCTTACAGTTTAGGTTATATTTTTTGTAAAAAATATTCAGGAGTGTATACCGTTTGGTGATTAATTTAGCCTTTGTGGTTTTTCATTTGTTAAAAGGTATGATCAGCTAGTATCAATTAAAAATTCACAAAACCTACTAGTCTTGAAATGAATGGGTAAGTGGTAAGCGCGATACCGACTTTACTGGTGATGTGGCATAATCAGCAAATTGTTAGCGGTTTAATTATTGCTCTGCATCCAAACCAATTTGATAAAGCTGGTTCTTTTTCAGTCCATAGATTTCAGCTGTAATAGCAGCAGCTTTTTTAAGAGGTAACTCTTTTTGCAATAATTTAAGGGTATTAATGGCTTTTTGGTCAATGTCATTATCGGTTTTTACATGCCCTTCAACAATTAAAACAAATTCGCCTTTTTGGCGATTGGTATCTTCGTTTAGCCATGCTATTAGCTCGCTTATGGTAAAACTGACAATAGTTTCCCATGTTTTGGTGAGTTCTTTAGCCAAAACAATACGTTTATTTGCACCAAAAACAGTTTGCATATCTTGCAGTGTATCTAGCAAACGATGCGTTGACTCATAAAAAATCATAGTTCGTGGTTCATCAATTAATTTAGCTAAACTATCTTGCCGTGCTTTGCTTTTAGCGGGTAAAAATCCTTCATAACTAAATTTATCAGAAGGTAGTCCAGCGACTGATAACGCTGCAATAGCAGCGCAAGCACCGGGAATTGGCACGACTTGAATATTATTATCACGGCAAGCTTTAACCAAGTGATAACCGGGATCGTTAATTAATGGTGTACCGGCATCTGAAATTAAAGCAATTGACAAGCCAGATTTTAGTTTTTCAATCAAAAGGTGAGATTTTTCTTGTTCATTATGATCATGTAAAGCAAACAGCTTTGCTTTAATGCCAAGATGTTGTAAAAGTAGACCGCTATGGCGAGTATCTTCAGCCGCAATAAGATCAACGCTTTTAAGAGTATTGATTGCTCTAAGCGTAATATCATCTAAGTTTCCAATTGGTGTTGCAACAATATATAAAGTCATTATTTTAAATCACATTAAATTTTTATAGAAATACGGTAAAGATACTGTACGAAAGCCTATTTTATTGTATATACTCACTACTTTCAAAATAAATCCAACAAAAACCAAATAAATAGTTAATCCCAAACAGTAAAAAATAGTCATAATAATTATTTTTTAAAAAAATTTATAGGCAAAACTATCAAATTTTGAGTGAATTTATTGATTTAACCAATAAGTAATCAATATAATAGCTTTTTGCTATAAAAACGCTAAAATGTGCTAATTAAACAAGATGTATAAAATGCTATTGAATAAAAAATAGCTAAAAATAAAATTCACGAATGAAAGGTGTCGCTTTGAAAAAAATATTTATATTAAGTTGCTTAAGTTTGTTAATTGTTGCGTGTACACAAACCGAGCAAGCCGAAATCGAAGATATTTCTAGCGCAGGTGGTTCATCAACTTCTTCTGTTTATACTAAACCACCAGCCAATATTTCAACAAGAGGTAGGGTATCTTCTTCTGCGGTTACTAACAGCACCAATAATAGTACGGTGATTAGTAATGAGCGTATTGTTTATAACCGTAATTATGATGATATTCCAAAAGGCGGATATCAAGGCGATACTTACACGGTTAAACGTGGTGATACCTTATTTTATATTGCGTGGGTAACGGGCAATGATTATCGTTCATTAGCGGCTAAAAATAATATCAAAGAGCCTTTTGCGGTTAATGTCGGTCAAGTATTAGATGTTAGTGGTGGGACTGTTGTGGTAACACAAAAAACTACAACAAATAATACAATAGCAAATAAATCAAATAGTAATGGCTCATCGGTATCAGTTGGGCAAACCAAAGGCAAACCAACAATAACCAAAACAACAACAACTTCAATTACTACAACGAATAAAAATAAACAACCAACAATAACAGAAACAACTGAAACTATAACTGAACCACTAGAGGATTCTGCAAGTAATCAAAAGGCAAATTCAAATATTGTCAATATTGCTTGGCGATGGCCGGCTCGAGGTAAAATTATTGAAAAATACTCAAGAGCAAGTAAAGGTATTGATATTTCAGGTTCACTTGGCGACAAAGTCATGGCTGCAGCTGATGGGCGAGTTGTCTATTCGGGTAATGCGTTACCGGGTTATGGTAATTTAATTATCATCAAACATAACGATGATTACTTAACCGCTTATGCACATAATCAATCTATATTAGTTAAAGAACAACAAGCAGTGCGTGCAGGTGAA
Source organism: Gilliamella sp. Lep-s35 (assembly GCF_009795845.1). Taxonomy (GTDB): domain Bacteria; phylum Pseudomonadota; class Gammaproteobacteria; order Enterobacterales; family Orbaceae; genus Gilliamella. The sequence continues at coordinate 137,162 of NZ_WTEX01000005.1, forward strand.
CAAATTGCCACAATGGGGGCAACAGGCACATCGTCAGTTAGATTACACTTTGAAATTCGATACAAAGCGCAATCAGTTGATCCATTAAAATATTTATCAAAATAATAATAAATGTGTTGTGTTAATTAATTGACGCAATGCTAATGGCTATGCCAAGCAGCAACTAGGTGGTATATCCATAAATAAGAATTTACTAAAATTAAATCTATGTAACAAAGGAGTTATATTTATGGCAGTAAAAAAATTAGTGCTTATTCGACATGGAGAAAGCGTTTGGAACCAAGAAAACCGTTTTTGCGGTTGGACTGATGTTGATTTATCTGACAAAGGCAACCAAGAAGCTGCTGAAGCAGGTAAATTACTTAAACAAGAAGGTTTTGAATTTGATTATGCTTATACATCAGTATTAAAACGTGCAATTCACACTTTATGGCACGTTTTAGACGAAGTTGACCAAGCATGGTTACCGGTTGAAAAAAGTTGGAAATTAAATGAACGCCATTATGGTGCATTACAAGGCTTAAACAAAGCTGAAACAGCAGCAAAATATGGTGATGACCAAGTAAAATTATGGCGTCGTGGCTTTGCAATCACACCTCCTGCACTTGAAAAATCAGATGAACGCTTCCCAGGTCACGATTCACGCTACAGCAAATTACCGGAATCAGAACTACCATTAACTGAAAGCTTAGCATTAACGATCAAACGTGTATTACCTTACTGGGAATCAACCATCGCACCACGAGTAGCTAAAGGTGAACGTGTTATTATTGCCGCTCATGGTAACTCACTACGTGCGTTAGTAAAACACCTAGACAACATTAGTGATGACGACATCATCGAACTTAATATCCCAACTGGTGTACCATTAGTGTATGAATTTGACGACAATATGAAAGTCATCAAACACTATTATCTAGGCAATGCAGACGAAATTGCTGCAAAACAAGCAGCTGTTGCAAACCAAGGTAAAGCAAAATAATTATTCTTTAAGTAAACAAAAAGGTAGGTTGTTTAACTTACCTTTTTTATTATCTGCATAATAGCTGTTATTCACTTATTTTTATGTCTTATTTCTTTTAATTTTGAGAGCGTTATTTTGTCTAAGATCTACTATATATATGGCGTAATGAATGCCGGTAAATCTACCGAATTATTACAAATTGACCACAACTACCTAAGTAACAATATGCAAACGTTACTGCTTAAATCATCGGTTGATACGCGCGATTCGGCGGTTGAAATTGTCTCGCGCTTGGGGTTGCGCAAAAAGGCGCTACAGCTTGATGACACAACGGTTGATGGCATCATTGAGCACATCAAACAAAGTAACTATGCCTGTATACTTATTGACGAAAGTCAATTCTTGTCACGCAACACTATCTGGAAACTATCCGATGTATGCGACGAAAAAGGCGTGCCTATCATGTTTTTTGGCATCAAAACTGATTATATGGGACATCTATTTGAAGGTTCTAAAACACTGCTCGAAATTGCCGATAATTTTAGAGAACTCAAAACCGTCTGTTGGTGTGGCAAAAAAGCTACTATGATCTTACTAGAAGGACAAGACGGGCAAATTGTAAAATTTGGCAACTCCATCCATCTAGGTGATAGCGAATACCACTCAGTATGTCGAAAACACTGGAAAGCAGGGCAAATAAGACCTAAGCACTGATCTTCTAACCTTTTCACACTGATTCGGATAAATAAAACATTTTTATAATGTGCAATTATTTGATGTCGGAAAAGTGTGAATAACTTCTCATTTTTATAATATTTCTTTTGTTTATTGTTGCTATTTTGTGCCATATTGACTGAAACGATTCAGTACTATTTTATTAACTATGAAAGATGAGGAATATTATGAAAGTCAAAACTGTTTCATTAGCTGTAGTACTTAGTTTGATTAGTTATAACGCCAATGCTAAAGAGTTTGTATTAACAGATACCGAAAAGAATATTGCTAAAGGTAACTGGTCAATTTCAAATCAAGATTTAGGCGTAAATGGTAATAAATTTACCATTCAAAATACTGTGCTCAAAGGTGGAAAACAAGACGGTACAGAACTTCTTACTATTTCTAGTGATGATTTTACTATTAAATTAATTCCAACTCGTGGTTTAGGTATTTTATCTGTTGTTGGTGATGGCGTACGTATGGGGTGGGATTCACCAGTAGACGAAGTTGTTAATCCTAAATATATTAATTTAGAAAGCCGGGTGGAATAGGTTGGTTAGATGGCTTTAACGAAATGATGGTTCGTTGTGGTTTTGAATGGACAGGTCATGCGGCGCAAGCTGATGGAATGATGTACACGCTTCATGGTCGAGCCCAAAATACTCCTGTATCTAAATTAATCGTTGATATTAGTGATAAAACACCACATACTATTACAGTTAAAGGCCTAATTAAAGAAAATACCTTCAAAAAAAGTAATCTAGAAACTTGGGTATCGCTTAGTTATGTACCAGGAAGTAAAGAATTTACTGTTCATGATGTGGTCACTAATAAAGGTGATTATACTCGTGATTATCAGATTATCTATCACAGTAACTTTGGTACACCAATTCTTGAAGAGGGCGCAAGGTTTGTTGCACCTGTTAAAGAAATTTCACCATTTAACGACTATGCAAAAGGCGGACTTAATACATGGCAAACTTATTTAGGTCCAACTAAAGGCTTTGATGAAATGGTATTTAATGTTTATCCTTTTGCTGATACCAATGGACAAACACAGGTGATGGTAACCAATAAAGCAGGCGATAAAGCAGCCGGTATTGCTTTTAATATTAATCAGCTACCCGTGCTTTCATTGTGGAAAAATACAGATACTTTAAAACAAGGCTATGTCACTGGATTAGAGCCTGGCACCAGTTTTGCTTATCCAGTAACTATCGAACGTGAGCAAAAACGTGTGCGTCAGTTAGAACCTGGACAAAGCACTGAGTTTACCCTAACTTATAGCTTATTATCTAATAAAGATGCTGTAACAAAATATGCAGAAAAGATTAAAGCTATTCAAGGTGAGCAACAAACCAAAGTTGTTAATGAGCCAATGGCTAAAGAATAAATCATTAAAAAAGGCTACCACTTATACAGGGTAGCCATAAACGCAATCTAATAAACACTCTTCCTCCCATGTAATTTACGTATTATTAATGTAATAGCTATGCTAATAGCTAGTGACTACTTGATTCACTATCAATAGCTAGGTATAGTCATTTATTTCATAACAAGCTTTAATATCATTTGTTTTTTAAAGTATCATTTGACTGGTTAACTATTTAAAATAGTAATTAATGATATTTATTGCAATTTGATATTAATAAAGGAACAAGCATGACACAACCGCGGATCGTAATTGGTATTAGTGGCGCAACAGGGTTTGCTTATGGAATCAAAGCGTTGACGCTTTTAAAGTCGCTCAATATCCAAACACATGTAGTGATCTCAAAAGCGGCACATGTCACACGCGCTTACGAAGCACCTGATATAAGCCTAGCGCAAATAGAATCACTAGCAGATAAAATATATGCTGTTAATAACATTGGTGCAGCCATTGCAAGCGGTTCATTTAAAACCATGGGCATGCTGATCGCTCCTTGCTCAATGCGAACGCTTGCCGCTATAGCGCAAGGGTTATCTGATAATTTACTCACTCGCGCTGCTGATGTGGTATTAAAAGAGCGTCGTCGTTTAGTGCTAATGGTACGTGAATCGCCCTTAAACTTAGCACATATAAAAAATATGGAAGCAGTCACCCTTATGGGGGGGGTTATTTGCCCACCAGTACCTGCGCTATATCAGCATATTAACAGCATTGATGACATCATTACCCATAGCGTAGCTAGAGCACTTGACTTATTTGGTCTTGATATTCCAACACTACCGCGGTGGGGCGAAGATTTGCACTTAAATCACAAACCAGAATAACTCATATAAGCTAAAAGTATGCAAGCTGATCTTAAAATCATAAAATTTATCAAAAAGCATCATGTGTTAACACTCAGTGTTATCTTACCTGACAACACACCATGGGCGTGTAATGCTTTTTATGTATTTGATGAACAACTAATGTGCTTATACTTCCTTTCCGAACTAAAAACTCAGCACGCCAAAGCGATGTTAGTACATCCAAAAGTGGCAGGAACCATTAGTGTCACGCCTAAAACTATTACGCAAATCCAAGGTATCCAATTTCAAGCTAAAGCAACTCAATTACAAAATGAACAAGCCAAACAAGCTTATGGGCAATATTATCAAGCATTCCCCTTTGCAAGAGTCATCAAAGCACCGATTTGGGCTTTACAGTTGCAACGTGTAAAAATGACAAGTAATTTATTAGGATTTGCGATCAAAACATATTGGGAAAAATAAGCGTGTAGGTATCTTTAACGTTATTTACAGTCATTTGAGTAATGAGGCAATAAATATTCATAAAAAACGATCTTACTAAAATCGATATATCGACACCCAATGTTTGCTTTGTGGATCGGCTACACTAATTCATACAACTTTTTTAAGGGGTAAGGAAAACTTATCACCACTAAAAAAGGAACAAATATGAATAAAATTAAACGCAAAAACGCACATCCACTGATGATTTTAAACACCAAATGGTCAGTCTTTATCAACATGGTAAATCACGTAGTGAAATCGTTACTAAAAAATAGGATCTGACACCATTAGCTTTGAACCATTGGAAAACAAAAAGCAGATGATATACTTCAATCATTAAAAAAAGATCAAATAGATAAAATCTGTAAATACCCCCTAGTTAGTCCAAAACAGATGTAGAAAATTTTTGCTGTACTTTAAAACACCCAAAACTGTGTAAATTTTTTTT
>NZ_WTEX01000060.1 GCF_009795845.1 Gilliamella sp. Lep-s35
AAACAAGGAGAATGACTGAAGAATGGCTAACCATTTATAATACAGAAAGACCGCATGAGGCACTAAATAATATGACGCCGATTGAGTATAAAACACTAAAACAAGCAGCGTAATTCTCTATGTGAGTTTTGTGATAAAAATGGGGTATTTACAGCTTGATTTTTAAGTAAAGATAAACCTTTGGTATCAACGTGTAGCATTTCACCAGGATAGGTTTTGTTATCGCGTTTAGCTTGCCGTCTTAATTTATTTTCAATGGTTTTTTCTATTTTAAACAAACGTTTAATATCCTAGCTGATGGTTTTATAACGTTCATTTTTACTGGATAAAGGCACAAACAGCTTCAATCGAGCTTTCTTTAGTACGTTATAAATGGTAGGACGACTGACCATAAAGCGTTTAGCCAAATCAGTGACCGTTATTTTTTCTTTATAATATAAGCGCCATATTTCTTGTCTGTGATAAGGCGTTAGTCTTGTTTTTTTATGTATATTCATTACAGTATTTTCTCATATTACTGTAAACAACGCGAGGGATTCTTATATTTAAGATTAATTTATAACAACTATTTAATAGACTAAAATATTCAGTTATAATCAAAGATAATTTAATTTTCCCGCCATAATCTTAATCATGAATAATAACATTACCCGATCTCATATTTGGTCATCTATTCTATGCCTTGCATTTGCTGCATTTATTTTTAACACAACAGAATTTATACCTGTTGGGTTACTTCCTGATATCGCAAAAAGTTTTTCGATGGATAATGCTCATGCCGGATTGTTACTGACAATTTATGCGTGGTCTGTTTCATTACTATCGTTGCCGTTGACAGTATTAACATCAAAAATGGAACGAAAAAAACTACTTATTTTATTATTTTGCCTATTTATTGGCAGTCACATATTAGCTGGAATTGCATGGAATTTTTATAGTTTAGTGATTGCTAGAATTGGTATTGCTTGTGCTCATGCTGTTTTTTGGGCTATCACAACCCCATTAGCAGTTCGATTAGCGCCAAATGGAAAAAAAGCAAAAGCTATGGGCTTTATTGTGATTGGTGTTTCTATGGCAACGATACTTGGCATCCCGATTGGCACTATGATAGGCCACCTAGTCGGCTGGCGAATGACTTTCTTATGTATTGGATTTTTCGCCTTTTGCATTATGATTTTTCTGATGAACTTATTACCTAAGTTATCAAGCACTAACACCATCTCAATGAAAAACATACCCCATGTATTAAAACGCCCTATACTACTAAACATCTATGGACTAACAGCAATTATCATTGCCGGGCATTTTACGGCTTATACCTACATCACCCCATTTATGACAAATATAGGCGGATTTGATCAACAAGTCGTTGTTGGTTTATTGCTTGTTGTAGGATTTTCGGGAATGATTGGTAGCGTTATATTTGCCAAATATGCTAACAAAAATCCAACAGCAATTCTATTTATTCCCGTATTAACATTAGCTATCAGCTTATTATCACTTTATATTAGCACATTTAGCCTTTATACCGCCATTATTCAATGCTTTATATGGGGTCTTTCTATTACTATTATCGGTATGGTCATGCAAAGTAAAGTCATTGATGTGGCACCCGATGCAACCGATATTGCCACTTCAGTTTATTCAGGTATTTATAATATCGGGATAGGAAGTGGAGCATTTATAGGCAGTAAAGTATTGATTCTACTTTCAACAGGCGATATTGGGTTTGTAGGTGCAATTTTTATCATTATTGCCTTATTATTATTTGCCTTTCATTCAAGTAAACTGTGGAACAATAAAACTGAAATATTAAAATAAAAAATAGAAATCTAATTCAACAGCACTATTTATTTCATAACTATCATAAAAACCGTATTAATTTAAACTTAATCTGACAGACACATATTACTCATCGGCTTTCATTTTAACAAAATGCGTGTCCGATGAGTAAAATAAATTCTCCAATT
>NZ_WTEX01000061.1 GCF_009795845.1 Gilliamella sp. Lep-s35
GGCTAACCATTTATAATACCGAAAGACCGCATGAGGCACTAAATAATATGACGCCGATTGAATTTAAAACACAAAAACAGGCAGCATAATTTTCTATGTGGGTTTTGTGCTAAAAATGGGGTATTTACAATTTCATTCAGACCGAGGTAAAGAGTTTGATAATCAGCTATTAGCGGATTGTTTTAAGACATTTAATATCATGCATTCATTAAGCAAGAAAGGATGTCCTTATGACAATGCGGTAGCGGAAGCGACATTTAAAACAATTAAAACGGAATTTGTAAAAGGCCAACGTTTCAACTAAGCGGCTGAGTTACAACGCACTTTTTCGGCTTATGCTTATTGGTATAATCATAAACGATTACATTCTTCGTTAGACTATTTGCCTCCCGTTGAATTTAAAAACACTTACCCCTTAATTTTTTGTTTGAAAATGTGTTGCCATTCCAGAATCAGGACTAATATAATTAAATCGCTAAATTTTAGGGCCATTAGACTTAATTAATAAATATAAACCATTGCCATCTGATAAAGTAAAATCCTTTTCTCTTGGCTTGGCTGACTTGATTTGAGTATCATTTAGATGTTTTATAATCTTGACCATTTTATACGAATTTAAGTTATATACGAGCGTATAACATAATATATAACATAAAAATTTGAATTTTATTGAATGGTATAATTTCGACCCCAGCAGGAATCGAACCTGCAACTAGCCCTTAGGAGGGGCTTGTTATATCCATTTAACTATGAGGTCATATAGGGCGCTCATTTTAATAAATTTATAAAGATAATGCTATTTAAATAACGAAAAATTTTTTATTTTGAGTAATCATGATACAATTAAATCATATTTAATTTTATCAGTTTTAAGCGAAGATATTATGAAAAAGCGAATAGTTGGTATGATGTTTTCTGTGATGGCCCTAACTAGTTGTGCCACTTATCAGACCGAAACTAACTCTTATACTGATCCGTTATCTGGCTTTAACAAAACCATGTTTGATGTTAACTACTATGCGCTTGATCCTTATGTCTTGCGCCCTGCTGCAGTCGCTTGGAAAGATTATGTCCCTACTCCTGTTCGTACTGGTGTGGTTAACTTTTCATCTAACCTTTCTGAACCCGCTTCGATGGTGAATAATTTATTACAAGGTGATGTTCATAAAGCAGGCACTCATTTAGCGCGGTTCTTTTTAAATACTGTTTTTGGTTTTGCTGGTTTAATGGATGTTGCTAGTATGTCTGATCCTCAATTACAAAAGGGTGGTAAACGAAGTTTTGGTGATGTTTTAGGTCATTACGATGTACCTTATGGCCCTTATGTTGTACTACCGTTTTATGGATCTGCAACGTTAAGAAACGAAGGTGGTCACGTAGTTGACACTCTTTACCCACCGCTTGTTTGGTTGGACTGGCAATGGGCATTAGTGCGTGGTGTGTTTGACGGTGTTGAAGCGCGTGCTGTTGCGATCGAATATGAAGATTTAATTAAAAATAGCGATGACCCTTACAACTTTATGCGCAATGCCTACTTCCAACGTAATGACTTTGTAGCATCGGGCGGTAAAGTCGATGAAAGTAAGCAGCAACAACGTGAAGAAACCATAAATGATTTTATTAATGATATCGATTCACAATAACTTTTTAAATCAAATAAAAACTGCTAATAATTGGTGGTTTTTTTATTTGTGTTGATGCTATTTTATTCATCAATAGAAAGCATATCACTTACTTGTGAATAGTGTTGATTATATTTTTTTGATTTTTTGTTTTTTTTTACTTAGGGGCTGTTGATCTTTGCTGTACATAAATCACTCAACAATACATTGGCAGCCACATTAACATAAATGCCAGTGATACCATACT
>NZ_WTEX01000062.1 GCF_009795845.1 Gilliamella sp. Lep-s35
TTTTCTTGATTTTCTTGATTTTCTTGGTGGTTCATGAGTTACTTCCATCCATCTATAGCATTTTTATAAAAATATTCACCGTTATTTTGAGTTATTTTTTTAAACTGCTTAAAGCTTGCTTTTCTTGACTTAATAACAGCCCTAATTCGCCTTGCATTTCTTCATTTTCGATTACGTCGTTAATGATAGCTGTCAACTTTTGGTTTTGCGTTAATTGACCATAGATTATGCAAAATAAGACATACACTCTTCTATCATTGGGATTTTTCAATTTTATCCCGTTATGATCGTAAAAATAGTTGATAATTTGTGATAGTAATTTTTGCGGTTGCGGTTTATCGTGTTCTTCAAATAAATCGGTTAATGTTACCGCTATTCGATACAACTCAAATTGATTAAGTTGATTATAGTGTAATAATTGATTGGTAAAACGTAACTCAAAATCGAAATCATTTTGATAATCTATCGATTCAAACGTGTAGACATCGCAATCGGTATCAATAAAGCTATAGCTGGTTTCTGCTGGCAATAAAAGACCAAGATGTTGGTCTGGTTGAGTATAACTATGACGTATTACATCTAATCTGAAAGGTTCATAAAATGTTAAAAATTTTTTGTTTAAAGCGTTACCTGCTCGATAATATGTTTTGATAAATTCATCCGCCAGTTGTTCCGGTGTTAAAACGCTGGTTATAAATCCACAAACATATTGGTTTTTTGTTAAATACTCTTTTTTTATTTGCATAACCGCTGCTGATAATAATTTTTCTTGTAAAGGTTCATGCGGTTTTGCAATGCACACAATTAAGGGGCATACTGATAACTCATGTGCAAGTTCTGGACGTTTGACTATAGCTAGACGATCTGACGGCATCGTTTCTAATAAGGTTTCATCGAATATTGATGAGAGTTCACTTACTACACCTAATCTGTCAAATAATAGATAACGGTATCGGTGTTGATGATGTTCACTGCTAAGTTCACTAATTAATCGGGTATTTGCAGTAAGTAATTTATCGTACATTGAATTATTCATTACTACTACCCTTAACAAACTGTAAATTTAAACTTTAAGACTAGCAGGCAAAAACAATTATATAAGGTATTATTCGCGGTAATCAGTGGCATCCTGTTTATGCTCCTTCCCTTTTTTACTTAGTATTAATATCGTAAGCTTTGCATTCTAATTATTGATTTTAAGTAAATATATTGAAAATTAACAATAAGAATATCTATTTTTTAAGCAAAAAGCAAAAAAAATTTACACAGTTTTGGGTGTTTTAAAGTACAGCAAAAATTTTCTACATCTGTTTTGGACTAACTAGGGGGTATTTACA
>NZ_WTEX01000063.1 GCF_009795845.1 Gilliamella sp. Lep-s35
CGGGGCTTTATTATAATCGGTTTAGGTATTATAATCCTGAAACCGGCTTATATATAAGCCAAGATCCCATAAAACTGGCGGGTAATAACCCGAATTTTTATGCTTATGTGCATGATTCCAATTCAGAAGTTGACCCGTTTGGGTTGGATCCTTTAGGATCAAAAAATAATCCTTTTACTTCTTTAAAACAAGCTATGAATAAAGCTAAAGATTTAGCAGGTATTCCTAGAAGTCAGCAACCAGATAGACAATGGAAAATAGGTGATGATATTAATAAGAAAGGAATTAATATTGTTAACTATCAATATGATACAAACTTTGGTTCTCATGGGCGGATGTATGAATTTACAGATGCTAATGGACATAAAAAAATAATAGCAGTACACACCAATGATGGACAATTACATGTTCATGCTGGAAATCCTAAAGGAGAATACCCTCACGGATGGGATTCCTATGATTTTAAGACGAATAGATATGCAAAAATAGATGATCCAAATTTAAAAGATCATCATTTATTTGTTAAAGTTAAATGTAAATAAGAAGCATAATGAATCAATCAATACAAAATAGAAAAGCAGAAATATTACTTAGAAATAGGAAGAACAAAATATTTGAAGAGTATGATAAAAATAAATATTGTAAAGTTATTGATTTTTCAAAAGATGTAGTAATTAATTTATATTCTGAGTATTTCAAAGAGACTATAAAAACTAATAATAATCTTTTTACTTCTAAATTACAACTGGATGGATTAACAAGTAAAAATGATATTAAAAATTGGATACTAAATAATATTTTAATTCATACTGTCGATAATAATATTATTAGTATTTTATATGGAGAGTTTGGTATCAAATTAGAATTAACTAGTAGTGAAAAATTTTTTTCAGATGAATTACAAAAAAAAATAGATAGTCATATAGGTTTAGATTATGGATATATAAATGAGAATAAATATATTATGCAAATATTTTCTGATGAAGAACATTATGTATATGAATATTTAAAAAAATGGGATGAAAGTAATGTATCAATTAGATGATAGTACTTAAATTGTTCATCAGTTAAAGCCAACTAAAATGAGTTGGCTTTACAAGAAGATAAATTCAATAATAAGTATTTATATTCCGTTCAGGCAATTAGGGGAGTATGAAAATAAAGAACTAGACGGACTTTATTATAATCGGTTTAGGTATTATAATCCTGAAAGTGGAATTTTCATCAGTTCCGACCCTATCTCTATCTTAGGGGGATTGAATACCTACGCATATGTTT
>NZ_WTEX01000064.1 GCF_009795845.1 Gilliamella sp. Lep-s35
ATAACTTTAGCAACCACACCAGCACCAACAGTACGACCACCTTCACGAATCGCAAAACGTAAACCTTCTGCCATCGCGATTGGGTGAATTAATGATACTGTCATTTTGATGTTATCACCAGGCATTACCATTTCTACGCCTTCTGGTAATTCGATAGTACCAGTTACGTCAGTTGTACGGAAGTAGAACTGTGGACGGTAACCTTTGAAGAATGGAGTGTGACGACCACCTTCATCTTTACTTAAGATATACACTTCTGATTCGAAATCAGTATGTGGAGTGATTGAACCTGGTTTTGCAAGTACTTGACCACGTTCGATTTCTTCACGTTTTGTACCACGAAGTAATACACCAACGTTTTCACCCGCACGACCTTCGTCAAGTAATTTACGGAACATTTCAACACCAGTACAAGTTGTTTTTGTAGTTGGTTTGATACCAACGATTTCAACTTCTTCACCAACTTTGATGATACCACGTTCAACACGACCAGTTACTACTGTACCACGACCTGAAATTGAGAATACGTCTTCAATTGGTAATAGGAATGGTTTGTCGATATCACGCTCTGGTTCCGGAATGTAGCTGTCTAGTGCTTCTGCTAATTCAACAATTTTGTCTTCCCATGCTGCTTCGCCTTCTAATGCTTTCAGCGCTGAACCACGAATTACTGGAGTGTCATCACCTGGGAAATCGTATTGAGATAGAAGTTCACGTACTTCCATTTCAACTAATTCTAATAACTCTTCGTCATCAACCATATCACATTTGTTTAAAAATACGATGATGTAAGGAACACCTACTTGACGACCTAAAAGGATGTGTTCACGAGTTTGTGGCATAGGACCATCTGTTGCTGCTACTACTAAGATAGCACCGTCCATTTGTGCCGCACCAGTGATCATGTTTTTAACATAGTCAGCATGGCCCGGGCAGTCTACGTGCGCGTAGTGGCGAGTAGGAGTATCGTATTCAACGTGTGAAGTGTTGATGGTGATACCACGTGCTTTTTCTTCTGGCGCGTTATCGATTTGATCGAATGCACGAGCTTGACCACCAAATTTTTTAGCAAGTACAGAAGTAATTGCAGCAGTTAAAGTTGTTTTACCATGGTCAACGTGGCCGATTGTACCAACGTTAACGTGGGGTTTTGTACGTTCAAATTTTTCTTTAGACAT
>NZ_WTEX01000065.1 GCF_009795845.1 Gilliamella sp. Lep-s35
AGGTATTATAATCCTGAAAGTGGAATTTTCATCAGTTCCGACCCTATCTCTATCTTAGGGGGATTGAATACCTACGCATATGTTTCCGACTCTAATTCATTTACGGATGTATTTGGGCTTTCTCCAGACATTCCTTTAGCTAGAGCTGGAGAGGATTTATTTGTTGGCACTTACAACCAAGTAAGAGCAGGTAATATCAAATCTGGACTAAATTCAACTCATACACCACACCACGTTGTTCAAAATGCACTAAGCCAAACAACACACGGAAAGGGGATTACTATTAATCTTAATAAAGATTTACACGAACTAACAAGAACATATAGAGTTCCTGTTGATAAATCAATTGTTGGATTAAGAAATAATCTTGCCGCTGATATAAAAGACTTGAAAAGAATCCTTTTGGATGCAGGATATGACCCTAAAGTCGTTAATCGTCAATTACAAGAACTTATAATACAAAATAAAGCTCTTGGAGGTTTTGATAAGCCACCAAGAACACCAAAAACAGGATGCCACTAATATGACACAAGAAGAAGCATTAAATTTTTTAAAGGAACATCAACCGATGCCAAAAGATGAAGATTTATCTGAAGAACTGATACGCAAATATGATGAAGTGCGCCAATTTTTTCTTCAAAATAGTAATAAAGAGTGTGTTCCACTATTCTTAAATTCCTTTGGTTATATAGATGGATTGGGGGTTTATCAACTTGTAGAAGATGTTATTTTGCAATTTTCATCGGAAGATGTTGTACCATATTTAAAAATAGCTTTAGATAGCAAAGAATATAGTGTTCGCTATTGGAATGTACAAATAGCAGCTAATTATCTTTCATCAGAACTATTACCATTATTAAATAAGATTTTACGAGAGGATGATTTTGATATTAAATACAATGCTCTTACCGCAATTGGTCAATATAATATAGTTCTATCCAAGCCAATATTAGAACAATATTTACACGAAGAAGATAACGAAGAGTTAAGAGAAATTGCCAATAATATTTTGATAACCTAAATCTAAACCTATGCGCCTAACCTTGTTCATTATATCGTTACTGTTTACCGTTGCTTGCAATGGCAAAGAAAATACTGACGAGCTGGGAATGCTTATGTTGGACCACCCCGAACCGGTCGAAAACCTGACCACTTGGGTTTATGAGGAAGGAAGTTTA
>NZ_WTEX01000066.1 GCF_009795845.1 Gilliamella sp. Lep-s35
TATTAAAATAAATCGTTCAAAAAACAACAAAAATTGGCAGGGTTTTCTACTTTTTTGCTGTGCTATTTTAGGGGATAGCTACAAATCTTATCTAAAGTAGATGCAAACGGTAAGGTAACCACCTATCGGGTAAAACCAGACGGAAGTATCGGCAGCCCTTGGCCTTAACTAAAAAATAATTAATTTTACCAAAAAAGAGATAAAAATATGGAACTAAGAGACAAATTAAACTCCCTAGAAGGGTATCAAGAAATTATAGATTTAAATATACAGTTCATTAAAAAACGTTTTGAAAAAATAGAAAATTTAAAACAAGATGAAAAGGAAGGAATACAAAAATATCCAAGACGTAATAATGAAATTATCGAAGCAACATATGATAGCATTTTTAATTATCAATGCCAAACGTTAGTAACGAATTACTCAATGGGGCAACCCATATCATCCATTATGGAAGAATATAAAATAACGGTTTCTTATATGGAAAAAGGTTGGGACGCAATATCCGGCTATATATCCATGGTTTGGATGTTATCTATCGGTATTATGCTGGAGGCAGAACCAGATATATTTGAAAAATTAAAATCTTTGGTTGAAAGGGATCATCTTAATGATTATCTGGTTGATTTTCTTTTACAAAACAGTACCCAATGGGGAAAACAAACGGCAAAGTTTGAATTTCCCAGACCTTATAAAGCAACCCAAGACATTATTTCATTGGCTCAAACAGATAAAACCGCAGCCCTAGAAAGATTAAAAAAATACCTGAAAAAAGAGTGGTATAGAGGACATTCAGATACTGGCTGGCATGATGATCATAAAAGCAAATGGAATATTCATACAGGCTATTGGAGCTTTGAAAGTGGTGTATTAGTCAAAATACTCGGCTTAGACGACACCGCCCTAAAAGACCAACCATACTACCCTTACGACATGGTGCATTGGAAAGAGTAATATTATGGAACTAAGAGACAAATTAAACTCCCTAGAAGGGTATCAAGAAATTATAGATTTAAAAACAGCTCAACGGGCGCATCAAACTTACCACCGCCTACGACAAACAGGGACGGATTATTTCTCATCAAGTGTATCAAGGCCG
>NZ_WTEX01000067.1 GCF_009795845.1 Gilliamella sp. Lep-s35
ATCGAGTTATGGTTGTTTTTTGCAGAATTATTATAACTCATATCATGCCGTCTAAAAAATAATCACCAAAGATCAACACGCCCTATTCTTCGCATAGTGCAATCATAGAACATAAGCTATAGAAATACGAACTCTTGAAATAATTAATCGTCTAAAACAATAACTTCATCTGATAGTAAAGGGGTTATAATCGGATAACAATTTGATTTTAAATTAATCCTCATTTCATCTATTAAATAATTGTATAGATTAAAATCATAAGTTGAAATTTCCTGGATTAAAACATGAAGTGCAATTTTAAACTCGGTGGAGTGAAGAAAGTAGAAAGGTGATTTATACTAGCTACTTCGCACCACTACAGTTTGGAGATTGCTATGCATTATAATCACCTTTCTAGGAGGGAAAGATACCAAATTTTCGTATTATTACAAGCAGGAAAGAATAAAAAAGAGATAGCCAGCCACTCAATAGACATCCTTCGACAATAAGTCGTGAGATAAAAAGAAACTCAAAACCTAATCAAACCAATCAAGCACATGAGGCGGTAACACTCGCTCGGAAAAGGCGAAAAAACAGCGGTAATGGTAAGCCAATAAAGTCTTCGGTATGGCGTCAAGTTGAAAAATACCTCATGCTTTATTACAGCCCAGAGCAGATTGCTGCACGTGTAAAGAAAGTGAGCGCCCAATCAATCTATAACTACCTTTATCAAAATAAAGTGCGCTATGAACAATTCAAACCTTATCTAAGGCGAAAAGGCAAAGCCTATAGGCATTGTAAGGCACTGAGAATTAAAGAAGGAGACCGTCGATATAAACGGCCAATTAAACAATGGTATGTCCACACTTTTTAGTACCAAAAAGATAAAGTCATCGATTTCTTTTGTATTCAATCGGCGACTGGTAATTTAATGTTGAATGAAGTCGATTATAATTAAACCAATCCACATAGTGATTAAATTCCAATTTAAGTTGCGCCAGTGAATCAAAAATAGTATTTGACATGTAATAGTCTTCACTCAATCTGACATTTTAGTTATTTTATAACACAAAAGGAGAGTCAGAAATGAATCAAACCGCCAAAATCAT
>NZ_WTEX01000068.1 GCF_009795845.1 Gilliamella sp. Lep-s35
TACTATCATGCACATACGCATAAAAATTCGGGTTGTTCCCCGCCAGTTTTATGGGATCTTGGCTAATATATAAGCCGGTTTCAGGATTATAATATCGAAACCGATTATAATAAAGTCCGTCTAGTTCTTGGTCTTCATACTGCCCCGGTTGCCGGAACGATATGGAATATAAATTGCCGAATTTATCTCATCAATTTTTATTCTCCATTTGTTCTAAAAATATATCTTGTAGATTTCCATTAAGTTTTTTTCCTTTATATAAAAATTGGAAATTTTCCTCTTGTCCTTTCAGATAACTAACACCGTCAATAATACCTAATAAATTAGAAACTGTATCTGTAATTGACAATTTTAAAAAAGATATAAATTTATCTTTGTCTTTTACATCTAACTTATTATAAAGAGATACTCCATTTTTCCATTCCCCTTCAGGTAATTCATCTTGTTTATTATCCAAATTACTTAAATTATCTTTATAATGATCTAAATTATTTTTTAATACTTCTATAATTATATTATTTACAAATTCTACATCGTTCATATTTATTTACATTTTATTTCAGGTTTTTTAAACGCTTCAGGATACATTTGTTTATTAAGCTCTATGAGCTCTTTTAGCTTTGAATTTGGAATATCTGGATATACTCTTTTAAGTTCCTTAATATCCCTAGCTAATAAATCTCTTGCTGAATTAATTCCTTTTGTACTCCTTGAAACTACAGTGTTTGTTATAGGATCTTTTATTGTATGACCCTGTTTAGGAACTAATATAGCTGGTGCTTTTTCTAAATCGTATCCAGGTATAAATTTACTCATTACTGCTTTTTGTCCTACATGATGAGAATCTAAACCAATACCTGCACCTTTAACTTTTAAAACTTCATGTATTCCAACTTCATATTTTATGCCTGAGCCTGGCTGAACCATCAACCCCAACGGGTCAACTTCCGAATTAGAATCAAACGTATACGCATAAAAATTCGGATTGTTACCCGCCAGTTTTATGGGATCTTGGCTTATATATAAGCCGGTTTCAGGATTATAATACCTAAACCGATTATAATAAAGCC
>NZ_WTEX01000069.1 GCF_009795845.1 Gilliamella sp. Lep-s35
ATGATGATGCCAGTGAATGGGACGAAATGGAAAAATGGATGAACCGCTCAATATTTGGCAAGTTTAACCGTATTGACCTGTTTCCACCATACCCAATTAGTGATACAGGTAACTACCTGTCCGAACAAGATTTTTATTTAGCGTCCCGCAAAGGGTTTTGTCGCACGGCGCATTACGAAGTAGCTAAGTTTGATTATATTGCTAAAAGCCGAAAGGAAGAAGCAGAGCGATTGAGAAAAAGAATAAATAATTTAGGATATCCCACATATCCAATATATCCAACACGTTCAACACCACAAAAAACCCAACCTGATCCTAAAAGCAGTAATACTGGCAATCCATCGGTATCAGATACTTTTTATAACTTATATTTAGTAATGCAATTACCGGATTTTGTCAGAAACAAAGCTAAATTTAAAGGTAAAGTGATGATCCGCCATGGTGAAGATGAAATGGAAACCATATTGGCAATAAGCGATGGTGAAGAACAGGTGAAGGTCGAACTGATTCAATATAATTCTAAACACTATGTAAACGTTTTTGAAGGTATCATTCGAAGTAAAGATGAAAATGAAGAAGACAGATATCGATATTTTGACGATATACCGGAAAATAAAGAAAAAGCGAAAAAAAAGGAAGATAAACAAAAAGAACTTGAAAATATCAATAACAAAGCAAATAAAAATTGGTATCAAATGCAAGAAGTAATTAGTAAGAAGCCTTCGCAAAATAAGGAAGAAGAAAGTATAAATAACGATGCTAATACAGAATCATCACCTAAGGTTGGATTATTTACCATTAACCAATTGTTAGGCATGGTTTTTAATAATTTTGAAGTAATTTGCACCGTGGAATATTTTCCGGAAGGCTATACTGACAGCCAAGGCAACAAAGCCTTTCCTTATCTGCTTTCTTATCAATATAAGGTGGTCAGCTGGTTTGATGAGTTAGTCGATAATGTGGGCGGTGTCATAAAATAAAGCAATCAAAAAAACAGGTAATAATCATGAACAATCAAAAAATAAAACATTTAGTTTCAAGTTGTAGTTTAGTCGTCCTA
>NZ_WTEX01000006.1 GCF_009795845.1 Gilliamella sp. Lep-s35
TTCTTCGTTAGGCTACTTGCCTCTCGTTGAATTTAAAAAACACTTACCCCTTAATTTTTTTGTTTGAAAATGTGTTGCCATTCCAGTTTTAAAAATGAGCAAATACAAAAATTTATTTATACGGTTATTCATATTTTTAGCGGTGATTGTAGTGCGCTATCTACTTTTTAAGCACAATTACCGCTTTCCATTCGCATTAAACTCAGAATTATTGCATAATACACAGCGTATAAAATACCAAACTTAAGTTAGGAATAATTATGGAACTTCTTTGCCCAGCAGGATCTTTACCATCACTAAAAGTCGCCATTGATAATGGGGCTGATGCTGTTTATATTGGTTTGAAAGACGATACCAATGCCCGTCATTTTGCTGGTTTGAATTTTAACGAGAAGCGTTTGATTGAGGCGTCGGATTATGTGCATAAACGTGGCAAAAAGCTGCATATTGCCATTAATACCTTTGCCCACCCCGATAATTTTGAACGTTGGCAATATGCAGTTGATACTGCGGCTAATATTGGTGCTGATGCTTTAATTATTGCCGATCTTGCTATGCTTGATTATGCGGCTGAAAAATACCCTAATCTTGAGCGTCATGTTTCTGTGCAAGCATCATCGACAAATGAGGAGTCGATTAAGTTTTACTATAATAATTTTCAGGTACATCGCATTGTTTTACCTCGCGTACTTTCAATGCATCAAGTTAAACAGTTATCACAAGTTTCACCCGTTCCGCTTGAAGTATTTGCTTTTGGTAGTTTGTGTATTATGGCGGAAGGTCGATGTTATTTGTCATCTTACTTAACTGGTGAATCCCCTAATACCGTTGGCGCTTGTTCGCCTGCTAAGTTTGTACGTTGGGAAGAGACCGAAAAAGGCCTGGAATCAAGACTGAATAATGTGTTAATTGATTGCCATAAAAAGGGCGAAAATGCAGGCTACCCAACATTATGTAAAGGTCGTTATTTTGTTGGGGATGAGCTTTATCATCCTATCGAGGAGCCAACAAGTTTAAATACCATTGAGCTATTGCCTGAACTGTTTGCCGCAAATATTGCCTCAGTCAAAATAGAAGGCCGTCAGCGTAGCCCTGCTTATGTTGAGCAAGTCACTAAAGTGTGGCGACAAGCCATCGATCGCTATAAAGCCAATCCGCAATCGTTCCAAGCCGAACAATGCTGGATCGATACGCTTGGTTCGGTGTCAGAAGGCACACAAACAACATTAGGCGCTTATCACCGTAAATGGCAATAAGGTGAGTTAGTTAGCAATAGGTAATTTGCTAACAGCATCAACGTAAATCATTGAGAAAGATCTAACATAAATATAGTGAGCAAAACCATGAAATACGCATTAGGACCAGTGCTTTATTATTGGCCTAAAACTGAAACAGAAGCTTTTTATTATGCCGCCAAAGAGAGTCAAGCGGATATTGTTTATATGGGCGAAACGGTTTGTACCAAACGCCGTGAAATGAAAGTCGCCAATTGGCTTGAGCTGGCAAAAGAGATTGCCAAATCAGGCAAGCAAGTCGTGCTATCAACACTGGCTTTGCTTGAAGCGCCCTCAGAACTTAATGACTTACGGCAATTAGTAAATAATGGCGATTTTTTAGTCGAGGCTAATGATTTGGCGGCAATTAATATTGCGCAAGAACATAAGTTGCCGTTTGTTGCAGGCCCAGCCATTAACTGTTATAACGCTTTAACGTTAAAATTGTTACAAAAACAAGGCATGGTGCGTTGGTGTATGCCAGTTGAGCTGTCGCGCGATTGGTTGAGTAATGTGCTTAAACAGTTTGAGAGTTTAAATATTGCACGAAATTTTGAAGTCGAAGTGTTCAGTTATGGTTATTTACCTTTAGCTTATTCAGCTCGCTGTTTTACGGCAAGATCGGAAGATAAACCTAAAGATAAGTGTGAAACTTGCTGTATTAAGTATCCTGTTGGACGTGAGGTATTTTCACAAGAACAACAGAAAGTATTTGTGTTAAACGGCATTCAGACTCAAAGCGGTTATTGTTACAATTTGGGAAATAATCTAAAAGAGATGAAAGGGTTAGTCGATATTATTCGTATTTCTCCTCTTGGGATTGAAACGCTTGATGTTGTAAAGCAGTTCAAAGCTAACGAAGATGGGTTAAATCCACTGACAATTGAACACAAACGAGATTGTAATGGTTACTGGAATGGGATTGCCGGACTTGAACTTACCCAATAAGCATTTTCTGCCTGAACAGTTTCGGGCAAATTTTCCTGCACTTAATAGTGAAAGCGTATATCTTGATTCGGCAGCAACAGCACTTAAACCGCAAGCCTTGGTTGATGCAACACTGGCGTATTATGCTCAAAACACAGCAACAGCAAAACGCAGTTTGCACCAAGATGCGTTGCAAGTCACTGCCACAATTGATAAGGCAAGGCAAAATGTTGCCGATTTGATCAATGCTAAGAGCAGCGCTGAAATTATTTGGACTCGGGGGGCAACCGAGTCAATTAACTTAATTGCCCAGAGCTATGCTCGCCCATTATTGCAACCTGATGATGAAATTATTGTCAGTGAATTAGAGCATCATAGCAATTTGTTACCTTGGTTGATTGTGGCTGAGCAAACTGGCGCTAAAGTCGTTAAGTGGTCGTCGGATGTTAATGAGTTATCATCGTTAATGTCAGCTAAGACCAAGATTGTTGCAGTGACTCAAATGTCAAACGTAACTGGATTTTGTCCTGATTTAGCTACAATAAGCAACATTGTTCATCAATATGATGCGGTTTTAGTGGTGGATGGTGCGCAAGGTGTTGTTCATCATGCAATTAATGTTAACCAGTTAGATATCGATTTTTATGCCTTTTCTACCCATAAGTTGTATGGTCCAACGGGGCTTGGCGTTTTATATGGTAAAAAGGCATTACTTGAGCAAATGTCGGTTTGGCATGGTGGCGGTAAAATGCTAAAAAGCGCTTCGTTTGATGATTTTATTCAAGAAGATCTTCCTTATAAATTTGAAGCTGGTACGCCTAATATTGCCGGTATTGTTGGTTTTAATGCCGTACTTGAGTGGTTAAAAAGTTGGGATAATAAGCAAGCAGAAAACTATACAAAACAGCTAACTTATTATGCAAAATCGCTACTAAGCCAATTTGCTGATATTCAATTTTATAGTGTGGATGATAGCCCGATAATCACTTTTAATATCAATAATATTCATCATAATGATATTGCTATTTTGTTAAGCGAACAAAATATTGCCATCCGTACTGGTGAGCTTTGTGCCCAGCCTTTAATGAATAAATTAGGATGTCATGGTGCGGTTCGTGTTTCATTGATGCCATATAATAATCAGCAAGATGTGGATAAATTTATTTTAGAGTTGAAAAGTGCAATTGAAATATTGGTGTAATTCTATTTTAAACGGTATAGAATCCTGAATATTTTTTACAAAATGACCAACCATAAATGAGGCAATATTATGCTATCACAGCAAGCTTTAATCGAATTATTTTCGCAGCAACATTCTTGGCAAGATCGTTACCGACAGCTTGTGATGTTAGCAAAGCAATTGCCTGACTTTCCTGAATCCCAAAAAACAACAGAAAACCAAGTGAACGGCTGTGAAAATCGCGTTTGGCTGACTTATCAAAAACAGGCTGATAATACCTATGTTTTTAGTGGCGATAGCGAGGGTCGAATAGTGAAAGGGTTATTGGCTGTGTTAATCAGTATTGCTAATCACAAAACAGCACAGCAAATAGCTGCTATTGATTTTCAATCGGTTTTGCATGAATTAAAAATTACTGACGAACTGAGCCAGTCTCGTTTGCAAGGACTAGCAAAATTGATTGAGCGTATTGAGTCGGTCATATAAAAAAGGAGGCTAATTAGCCCCCTATTTTTAGTCTCTTTTTTGTGATTGGTTAATTGTTAATATCAGTAAATAGGGTGACAACTTTCTTCACACCTTGAACTTTACTTGCCAGCTCTGCTGCTGTTTTACCTTCTTGTGATGTAACAATACCAATTAAAAATACTTCGCCATTTTCAGTAACAACTTTAATCTTGCGAGCTTTTGTTTGCGGATCTAAAATTAGTTTAGATTTAACTTGAGTGGTTATCCAAGAATCATTGGTAATGGTTCCTGCCCCAACTGGTTCACCAATACGAATTTGGTTATAGACTTTTTTCACTCCTCCAACTTGATAAGCAAGGCTTTGAGCTTTTTCAGCTTGTTCATTATTTGCTTGCCCAGTTAAAAGAATATTGCCATTATAAGTACTTATAATAATGCGCGATCCAATAAAGAGTGACCCATTATTTTTAATTTTCATACTCATGCGTGAACTAAGTGTTGTATCATCAACTTGAGTACCCGCAGTACGAGGATCAGTTGCAACTTTTGCCGTAGCCCCTGCACCAACCCCTATAACGGCAGCAACGCAGCCTTGTAATATTAATGTACAAGAAATTAACATTACCATTAAGGCGATCTTTTTCATTATAACTCCTTATGACTTATTACCCTGTAATAATCAAATTCCAATATATTTGGCTTATTATGCCTTGTAGAGGTTGATTTGCAAAATAATTTTATAATTTATGCTAGATGTAAAATATTTAACATTTCATTAAACCTAACATCATCATAACTTTTACTCGAATTTCAATTTTTATTTGAATAAAAATCTGCTATCTTTTGTTAAGAAGTAAAATAAATCAGATGATTGGAATTAAAATATGAATCAAGATTGTATCGATTGGCTATATGGCTTATCCGCGCCAATGGTTGCTTTAAATAAGAGATATGGTGCAAGTTATACTTCACCATCTTTTTATCCTGACAGAACATTTGTTGATATGGAGGATGATTGGGGAATAGATTCTCGACAAAAACTACTAAACTGTGTGTTTGATATGGTTGATGATGGCCATGCGCCAATGTTATCTCGATATTATGCGATGTACTCTCGATTTTCTGAATCACAATGGCGTGATTATTGCCAAGCACAAGATGATTACCAAAAAGTATTACTAACGTTTGTTGAACAAACTTTTTGTGTATGCGGCTATGGTGGCATTCGTAGTTGGGATTATGCCCGTATGGGATATTTGCTACGCAATGGCACGACTAATAAATATATTAGCGAAGAAGAAGCACTATGGATTTTTTCAAGAATTGCCGAGCGTTCCCAATATTTTTATAGCTCTTGGCACCACTACTTTGCTGGTTGGTCGATTGGATTTCAATATTGGGAAACACTCAACAATAAAGAAGATCTTGAAGCATTACGCTGTGAATTAACCCGAGCATCACAAACACATACCATGAAAATATTAATTAACGACGAGGATTCGCCTTGTAATCGATTGGCTTGGTATATTGATATCGACGAACTAGAAAAACCAGAATCATTAGCGGAGTATGATTGGTCATGAGTACAAATTTTTGGCAATTATTAGGCATCGAAAAAACAACTGACACCACGGTTATTCGTCAAGCATATCGTGTAAAGTTACCTTTATATCATCCTGAAACGGATCCCGATGGCTTTAAAGCACTGCGTGAGGCGTATGAATCGGCAATGAATTATGCTAAATCGCCCGAAACAGCTGTTGATGAAATGACAGAGAATTCAGTACAAGCAGCGCCACAACTAACAGAAGAACAAATCAAAGCAAATGAAATTTGCGAGGCTTATCAAGCACTGTTAACCGATCCAATGCGATGCTATAACATTGATGAATGGCAAAAATTTATCGGTTCATTCTATGATTACCCCATGACAGTTATCGATTCGGTAAAATGGCGACTATTAGAATTAAGTTACAAAACAACAGATATATCTGAGTCATGTGTCAAAATTTTAGCTGATAATTTACGTTGGCGTCAGCAACTTATGACACAATTTACTGATGAATATGAAATATATGATAATTATTTAAATCACATTGATCGCGGTGATTTATTTGATTACACATGCTTGCCAACAACCAATAAAACACTACAAAATGCAACTATCGATTATATATATAATGCCAAATGGTTATTTTGGGAACGTAGAGCGGAAAATGTTTATGCATTTTTAGCTCAAGATACCGTTATTTATCTTCCTGATGATAAGAAGTTTATGCTCGAATTTGCTCATTGGCATAGTACTGCGAGCTTAAAGAATCAATCTATTTTAGATTATGCTTTAAAATGTATTGCCGAAGGCGATGAAGACGAAAATATTATTATCGAGTGGAAATATATTGCCGCTATCCAATATACTTTGCTCGAAGACAAACAAAATGCCTTACAAGCTTGGTTAGAGTTGTATTATTCAGGCCATTATCAACAAAAAGCAGAAAGCTGGATAGCGGGGTGGTGTACTTATTTTGAAAAAAATTACTTTCCATTATTAGTTATGGCGCTAAATAATAGTTATTGTGTCGCTACCGATAAAACAGAAAATTATTTGCATACTATTCCGCAAATCACAGCAACCACAACAGCACGATTAGCCGCATTAGAGAATATCGATGAGTATCCAAAAGAAATTGTCGACTTTGTTAACTGGGCCTTGAATATAAGTTGGAGTTATAAACAAGTCTTATCAATATTGTTACTCGATGACGGCAATAATCGATTATATCGTTTATACCGACATGCCATTATGTTGCGCCACGGTAATGAAGTATTATTACAAGAAATTTTAGACGATCACAGCGATGATCCATTTGAACAATTTATTTTGCAACATTTGCAACGCCAAGCACGACAACATCTTGCATGGCTTACAGAACTTTCACCCGTGCAAGAATTTAAAGCATGGTTATTTGATAATAATGAAAATGCGCAACTTCCACCTCAATTCGATCCCGACGAGAATGGCAAGCTAGTTTTATATGCCCGTTTATGGCTAGATAGATTCAGGGATATTCCTGATATTGCTAAATTACATTTATATCAAAGTCTTTCTTATGCAAATATGGAAATGTTTGACTGGATTACGTTCTTAAAATTTAATGATTATTATCAACTACCAAAATCTCCAGATCCTTCGGTTATTGCTAATAATAAAGAAGCTTATTGGCAATGGTATCGTTGTTATTTATTAGTAATTGCAATTACTTGTAAACCAGTAGAAACAGCAAAATTTCTTCGACAAGAAAATAATACTTTTATTATTGATGAAAATAACCCATTTAAACCATTAATAGAGATATTTAAGCATGGTAATTGGCAAAATGAAACGGAGCTGTATAACCTAATTAATAATGATAGTGGACTAATTAATAGTGTTTTAAATAATTATCCAAATTCGATTGAATGGTTTATTGATGCGCCTCACCTTATTGATTTTGACGATATTGCGCAAAAAATGGAGTATACATGGGCACAAAAACTGGCAAATAAAAACCCAATTTATTTAATGTTGTTATACATAATTGTATTAAATAAACCTGAGCAAAAAAATAAATTAGATACAATGTTACAAGATATTACTGGTGATAATAAAGAGTTAATAGAAATAGCCAAAGATCTGCAAGATAGTTGGATTATACCATCTTCTAATAGCCAAAAAAAATACAATTATATCAAACAAATTGATAAAATAATAATGCTTGCTGAACGTTTGTCTAACTATTACGGTATATGTGATAACGATGAACTTGAAATGTTAGACAAGTTTAAAAACAGCAGTGATAATGATTTAGCCTTACGGCTTTGTGCGTCATTACTTATAGCAAAACATCGTGAAAATCAACAAAAGCTGGAATCACAGCCATTACCTAAAAATAAATGGTGGCAGTTTTGGCGTTGGAAAGGACGAACTAATATAAAAGGTTTTATTATACAATTATATTGTAGCTTCATAGTGTTAGGATTGATGATCGCACTTAACAACAATTTTGAATTGAATAGTCCTACTTTTTCTATGATTTGTTATTCCATTGCTGTAACCAATATGGTTTTTGCTTTAAAACGACGTTTTAATGATATCTATAAAGGGGAACCGCTCATCGGTTTTGTGGGCGAAATATTGGCTTATCTCTTATTTTTTGCGCCATTTTGGGTTTCTGGTGTCAAATACACTAACCGTTTTGGATCACCCGTAGAAGAAACAACCAAAGAAAAGGAAAAGTAAAAGTAAACAAAATAAAGCCCTCTTTTTTATCTCTAAAAAAGAGGGCTTTTTATATTTTTTAAATTTTATTGGTTATCGATTCAGATCTTGTAGATTAGATTCAATTTCACAACGAATTTCGTTAATTTCTTCAAGATTTTGTCTATTTAATGCTTCCATAAAAACTTCGATATATGATCCAATTAATAGTCGTTCATCACCCAATGATTGTGCCCATGCACGTTCTAGCCTTGCCAATAAAGTACGATTCGGCATTTCGTTGCGAGGGTGAATTTTAAGTGCTTTCAAGCGATCATGACTTTCTTGTTTTTGTTTGTCTGTTAATCCAATTGGACTATGATCAATAACTTTGCCATGTTGTTTACCTGTTTCAAGCAAAACAACGTCTACTTCTAATAAGCCATTTAGATCATAACTAAAGCGGACATCAATTCCTTGTATTCTTTCCATTGGCGTTAGGGGCACTTCAAACTCATCAATTAAAACATTATTTTCAACGCGTGGATTTTCACCTTGATAAACCGAAATACATATCACTTTTTGCTGAGGGTGCGTTGTGTAAAATGTTTTTACTTTTGAGGTCGGTACAATGGTATTACGTTCAATAATGGGTGAAAATAACCCACTGACATTATTTGAACAACTTTCAATCCCTAGCGTATAAGGGCACACATCAGTTAAAATGACTTCTTCAACATCGGCATTTCGCAATCGACAAGCCGCTTGAACTGCGGCACCTTGTGCAACAATCGTTGTTGGATTGATATGGCGATACGGTAATTTACCAAATAATTTGGTCACTAGCTCACGTACCACACCCAATTGTGATGAGCCACCCACTAATACAATATGTTCAAGCTGATTAGGCTTTAAGCGTGCATCACTTAATGCCTGTTCAATTGGTGCTCGTAAGCGATTAAGTAATGGTAACCATAACGTTTTTGCTCGGCTTTCGTTTAAGGAAAATTGCCACTGCTTATCCTGCCAAATCCAAGTTAAAGTATGTGATTGTTCACCATTTAATTGACATTTTAGTTGTTCGGCTAAATCTAATAAGCGAGCATAATCATCGGTCGGAATATCTTGCTTTTTAAGGTTCCATTCACTTAAGCAAGCTTTAACAAGCTCTTGGGTAAAATCTTCACCACCTAAATAGTTATCACCAGCAGAAGCGTGCACTTCAATAATCGGCATGGCATATTCAAGTACAGTCACATCAAATGTGCCACCACCTAAATCAAATACTAATGTATTGCCCGATTGTTCTTCGTGTAATCCATATGCCATGGCAGCGGCGGTTGGTTCATTAATTAAACGTACAGCATTTAATCCTGCTAACTCAGCTGCGAACCGAGTTTGCTTGCGCTGTTCATCATTAAAATAAGCAGGAACCGAAATAACCACATCACGAATTTCTTGTTTTAAAAACGCTTCGGCATCAGCTTTAAGTGATTTTAAAACCATGGCTGAAAGTTCAGTCGGTGTAAACTTTTTGTCTCCTAATTCAAACACTTTATTTGAGCCTAAAAAACGTTTAAAAGCCGCTGCACTACGATTGGGATGTGTAGTTAAACGAGACAACGCTGCGTGTCCAACTAAAATAGAATCGTCTTCATCAACACTTACTGCAGATGGTGTAACAACTTCACCAATTGAATTAGGAATAAGAACTGGTTTGCCATCTTGCCAAATACAAATTAAACTGTTTGTCGTACCTAAATCAATACCGATTGGATAATGCATAAACTCTCTGAATAATATCGCAATTTTTTATTGTTTGGATTATATACTAATGCTCACCTAAATTGCAAAAATCAGCTAAACACCTAAACACCTAAACACCTAACCACTTAGTAATAAAACGATTTATAAACTACTTATCGATTTTAGTAATTTGACTAACAATACTGCCTTTTTTTAGCTTTGTAATAATTAATTCACCAACAGCTACTTGTTCAGGAAAGCGAACCACGGTGTTATTTTGATTTGTCGTAACAGAATAACCCCTTTCAAGTGTCGCAAGTGGGCTGACGCTATTAAGTTGGGAGGTTTGTAAAACAAATTGGTGTTGAGATTGAGTCAATTTTTGTTGTACTAAATGAATAATTTGTTGCTGTTTTTGACTAACAAATTGCTGTAAAGAGTAAATTTTATTTTGTGGTGAAATGCGTGACAATCGTTTATCTAATTGATTGTATTGGTTTGATTTTTTGAGTAAATATTGCTGAATATTATCATATAATGTGTGACGATAAGTGAGCAGCGTGTTTAGCTGTTTTGCTAACTTTGTTTGAGGGTGCTGAGTTTGCAACCGATGATACCATTTATTTAGTTTTTCTCGGCTCTGTATTAAATAGTAATCCATTGCCATAGATAAATGTTGCTGTTGAGCTTGCAAGCGCTTAACTTGCGCTAGGCTATCTTGGCTAACTAGTTCGGCAGCAGCCGATGGTGTTGCCGCTCTAACATCAGCAACAAAATCAGCAATGGTAAAATCAATTTCATGCCCAACGGCACTGACAATCGGTAATTGACTTGCAAATATAGCCCTTGCAACGATTTCTTCGTTAAATGACCATAAATCTTCAATCGATCCGCCACCCCGTCCAACAATTAAGACATCACACTCTTTACGAATGTTGGCGATTTGAATCATTTTGGCAATTTGTTCGGCCGCTTCAATACCTTGTACTTGCGTTGGGTAGATAACCACATGCAAACTTGGATCACGACGTTTTAATATCTGGCAAATATCATACAACGCTGCGCCCGTTGACGATGTAATAATACCCACGGTGCGGATATTTTCAGGAAGTGGCTTTTTATAAATGGCATCAAATATTCCTTCATCTGAAAGCTGTTTCTTTAACTGTTCAAATTTTTGTTGTAATAGCCCAGCACCTGCAGGCTGAATTTTATCAATAACCAGTTGATATTCACCACGAGCTTCGTACAAGGTTACTGTTGCTCTAACTAAAACCTGTTGCCCATTTTGTGGCGTAAAACCTGCCCGAAAATTACTGTTGCGAAACATCGCGCAACGAACTTGTGCGCTATCGTCTTTTAACGAAAAATACCAATGACCCGATGAGGGACGCGAAAAGTTAGAAACTTCGCCCACTAACCAGACCTGCCCAATTGCATCAGACAGTAAATCTTTAACAATTTGATTAAGATCTTTGACCGATAAAACCGAGCTGTTTTGCATGTGATGATCCTTTATTACGATGATACAAATTTATATTAAATCAAATTTAGCCCAAATTGGCGCATGGTCTGAGGGTTTGTCCATTGCCCGAATAGCATAATCAATCCCTGTTTGTTGACAGTGTGCTAGCAATTTTTGGCTAGCTAAAATTAGATCAATCCTAAGTCCTGTGTCTGTTTCAAACCCTTTTGATCGGTAATCAAACCATGAATATTCTTGCTTTGTTGGATGTTCGTTACGATAAGTATCTATAAAGCCAAGTGACATTAAATTGTTCATCCATTCACGCTCTTGCGGTAAAAATGAACATTTACCCGTACGAAGCCAACGTTTACGGCTTTCTTCTGAAATACCAATATCTAAATCAGTCGGACTGATGTTCATATCACCCATAATTAAAGTTAATTGATTATTTAATTGATGCTTTTGTAAATGGTAAATCAAATCTTGATAAAACTTACGTTTAGCAGGGTATTTAGTTTCATGATGTAAACTTTCACCTTGCGGAAAATAGCCATTAATTATGGTTAAATTGCCTTTATTAGTAGGTAATTGAGCCATAATTAAACGGCATTGTGCTTCATCCCCATCGGTTGGAAAACCACATTGCACCGACAGCGGTTTTTGCTTTGTTAGTAAAGCAACTCCGTAATGTCCTTTTTGCCCGTGATAGTTTAGGTAATAACCAAATGGTTCTAGCTCAGCAATAGGAAACTGGTCATTATGGACTTTCGTTTCTTGTAAGCCAATCACATCAGGCTGGTATTTATCAATAATGGCTGCTAATTGGTGAATTCGAGCTCGAAGGCTGTTAATATTAAATGAGATAACATTCATGTTGATTTATTGTCTTGTATTTGATGTTCTAAATACGCATCGTACCAAAAATACGTTATACTGTTAAGCTATTACAGAAAAAGCAACTCTTTGTGATAATAAGGAACTACCCAATATGTCTACGGAACTACTTGCCTTACGCGATAAAATCGATGAAGTTGATCAATCCATTTTATCTTTAATTTCAAAGCGATTAGCGTTAGTTGCCGAAGTTGGCGAAGTAAAAAGCAAGCATGGTATTCCCATCTATGATCCTAAACGTGAATCCGCTATGCTAACTAAAAGACGGCAAGAGGCTGAAGCTCAAGGTGTTTCTCCTGTTTTAATTGAAGATATTTTACGTCGTTTAATGCGTGAATCTTATATTAGCGAAAACGACAAGGGCTTTAAAAAAGTCTACACGGGTCAAGGTTCTGTCGTGATTGTTGGCGGTAATGGGCAAATGGGCCGGTTATTTGCTCGGTTATTTACGTTATCGGGCTATCAGGTGAAAACGTTAGGCTCAAAAACGATGCATCAAGCAGCCGAAGTGGTTGCTGATGCAATTTCGGTTATTGTAACCGTGCCGATTAATAAAACTTGCGAAATCATTAAACAATTACCGCCATTACCCAAAGATTGTATTTTAACGGATTTTACATCCATAAAAGCTAAGCCTCTCCAAGCAATGCTTGATAAACATCAAGGACCTGTTGTTGGTTTGCATCCAATGTTTGGTCCTGATGTGCCAAATTTGGCTAAACAAGTCATTGTTTATTGTGATGGACGTGAGAAAGCGAAATATCAATGGTTAATTGAGCAAATGCGGATATGGGGTGCCAATTTATGTGCGATTGATGCCAAAGAGCATGATAAATGTATGTCATTTATTCAAGCATTACGCCATTTTACCTCGTTTTCATATGGTGTTAATTTACAACGTGAACAAGCGGATTTGGAACAACTCATTGCATTATCATCACCAATCTATCGGCTTGAACTGATGATGGTTGGACGCCTGTTTGCGCAAGATCCCGAACTTTATGCTGATATTATCATGGCATCTGATGATAACATTGAATTAATCAAGCGTTATTATAAATGTTTTGGGGAAATGGTGAATTTAATTGAACAACGAGACAAAACTAAGTTTATAAAAAACTTTAATGAAGTTACCCAGTGGTTTGGCAGTTATGCCGAGCGCTTTATCAAAGAGAGCCAAGGGTTATTAAAATTTGCTAATGATAATCGAGCGTAACTTTATATTAAACGGTATATTTTCCTGAAAGTTTTTTACAAGTTAAAAATATACTTTTTATCAAAAAAACAGTGTTATATAGTTTTATAACAAAGCATTACAGTTTAATAAAGTGGTTAAAGATAACAAATGTTAGTATGAGGAAATAGAATGTCTAATCGAAAATATTTTGGTACAGATGGGATTAGGGGTAAAGTTGGACAATATCCTATCACACCAGATTTTGCACTCAAATTAGGTTGGGCAGCAGGACGAGTTCTTGCCAAAGACGGCGTTAAAAAAGTATTAATTGGTAAAGATACTCGTATTTCAGGTTATATGCTTGAATCGGCCTTAGAAGCAGGGTTTGCTTCGGCAGGTGTTGCAGCAGCCTTTACTGGACCAATGCCAACGCCTGCTATCGCTTATTTAACCCGCACCTTTCGTGCTGATGCGGGCGTTGTTATTTCTGCTTCACACAATCCTTTTTATGATAATGGTATTAAGTTTTTTTCAACCGAAGGAAAAAAACTTGATGATGCCATCGAATTAGAAATCGAAGCTGAACTTGAAAAAGAGATCGACTGCGTCGAATCCAAACAACTTGGACGAGCAAGCCGTATCACCGATGCCGCAGGGCGTTATATCGAATTTTGTAAAAGCACATTTGATCATGATTTGAGTTTAGCAGGACTTAAAATTGTTGTTGATTGCGCTAATGGTGCTACCTATCATATCGCTCCTAAAGTATTACGAGAACTTGGTGCGCAAGTAATAAAAATGGGTTGTGAGCCAGATGGTGTTAACATCAACGAAAACTGTGGTGCAACAGATGTTAAGGAACTTGCTAAACGTGTTATTGATGAAAAAGCCAATTTAGGTTTTGCCTTAGATGGTGATGGCGATCGTATTATTATGGTTGATCATAACGGTCAAAAAATTGATGGTGATTTAATTATCTATATCATTGCTCGTGAAGCATTAAGGCAAGGCCAATTAAAAGGCGGTGTTGTTGGTACATTAATGAGCAACATGGGGCTTGAAATAGCACTTAAAAATCTTGGTATTCCTTTTGTTCGCGCCAAAGTTGGCGACCGTTATGTGCTTGAAAAATTAGTTGAGAAGAACTGGCGCCTAGGTGCTGAAAATTCAGGGCATGTTTTATTATTAGATAAAACGACAACCGGTGACGGTATTGTTGCCGGTTTACAAGTTCTGGCAGCAATGGTTCGTAATGATATGTCGTTAGCTGATTTATGCAGTGGCATGATAATGTTGCCACAAGTATTAATTAATGTTCGGTTTTCAGGTGAACATGATCCACTAAAAAGTGCTCAGGTAAAATTGGCAATAGAACAAGCAGAAAAACAACTTGGTAACAATGGGCGAGTATTGATCCGTAAATCAGGAACAGAACCGCTTATTCGCGTAATGGTGGAAGGAAATAACGAAACAGAAGTGCAAAATTTGGCCGAAGCTATTGCTGTAGCGGTTAAAACCTAAAAATAGCATCATTTATACCCATTAATTAAACCATTAATTGTGCAATATTAGGGGTAAAATGATAATTGAAGTTGTAAATATTTACATAAATTTAGTAAAAAGTGTCTAAATTCTTAATTTAGTTAATCAAAGGTTGACTTAATATAGGCAATTAGGTTTAAAATAGTAGCTTCGAGTTATTACAGCGATTGCTTATACCTTTTTAAACAAGTATAAGCAATATTTTATTTTTAGAAATAAGTTAAGAGGGTTATATGTCAGTTTCCTCTCCAGCTTCACCACAAGCTTATATCAAGCACCATCTTGAGAACTTGCAAGTAGGTTCTGGTTTTTGGACCTTAAATCTTGACTCATTGTTCTTTTCGATTCTGCTTGGTGTTATCTTTCTATGGGTATTTTATCGTGTTGCCCAAAAAGCAACCAGTGGAGTGCCAAGTAAATTACAATGTGCAGTCGAGATGATCTTTGAATTTGTCAATAATACAGTCAAAGATATGTTTACTGGTCAAAATAAGCTCATTGCGCCGTTAGCATTAACGGTATTTATTTGGGTTTTCTTGATGAATTTAATGGATCTTATCCCTGTTGATTTCCTACCTTATGCAGGTCAATATTTAGGCTTGTCACACTTAAGAGTAGTACCAACGGCAGATGTTAGCATTACTATGTCAATGTCTTTAGGGGTATTTGCACTCATTATAATTTATTCAATTAAATACAAAGGGGTGTCAGGGTTTATTAAAGAATATACTTTACATCCTTTTAATCACTGGGCATTTGCACCAATCAATTTAGTGCTTGAACTGGTTAGTCTTTTAGCTAAACCCGTTTCTTTAGGGCTTCGACTTTTCGGTAATATGTATGCAGGTGAACTTATCTTCATCCTTATTGCGGCATTATTACCTTGGTGGTCACAATGGGCATTATCATTACCATGGGCCATTTTTCATATTTTAATTATTACGTTACAAGCTTTTATTTTTATGGTGTTGACGATCGTCTACTTAGCTATGGCGTCGGCAACGGAAGATCATTAATTTTACTATTTTTTTGTTAATAAACTGGAGTATATAATGGAAATGTTATTTGTAGCCGCAGGTATTATGATGGGATTAGCTGCAATTGGTGGTGCAGTTGGTATTGGTTTATTGGGTGGCAAGTTTTTAGAAGGTGCTGCGCGTCAACCGGAATTAATGCCTATGTTACGTACTCAATTCTTTATCGTTATGGGTCTAGTTGATGCAATCCCAATGATCTGTGTTGGTATTGCGCTTTACGTTATTTTTGCTGTTGCCGGTTAATAAAAATTTAAGAGGAATCGTGTCATGAATATGAACGCAACGCTCCTCGGCCAAGCAATTACATTTGTATTGTTTGTTTGGTTCTGTATGAAGTTTGTTTGGCCGCCTGTTATTGGCGCGATTGAAAAACGCCAAAAAGAGATAGCAGATGGCCTTGCTTCAGCAGAAACAGCAAAAAAAGATTTGGAATTAGCCAAAGCAAATACATCTGACATAATGCAACAGGCTAAGGTTGAGGCTAATGCAATTATTGAGCAAGCAAACAAACGCAAAGCTGCTATTCTTGAAGAAGCAAAGCAAGAAGCTGTGCGTGAAAAAGAGCGAATTGTTGCTCAAGGGCTTGCCGAAGTAGAGGCCGAACGCAAACGAGCAAAAGAAGAGCTTAAACAACAAGTTGCAGCACTTGCTATTGCTGGGGCAGAAAAAATTATTCAACGCTCTGTTAATGAAGCCGCAAATAGCGACATCATTGATAAACTCGTAGCTGAACTATAAGGAGAATAGAGCAATGGCTGACTTAATTACAATTGCTCGCCCTTATGCTAAAGCTGCTTTCGATTTTGCGATAGAAAAAAACAGCATTGAATCATGGCATAAAATGTTGGTGTTAACGTCACAAGTGAGTCAAGACCCACAAGTTCGAAGTATTTTAACATCTGACATGAAAGCCGATTCGGTGGCTAATCTACTCATCAACATCTGTAAAGATGTGTTAGATGAGTTTAATACCAATTTTATTAAAATTATGGCAGAGAACAAGCGGTTATCACTTCTTCCTGAAGTGCTAACTTTGTTTGAACAATACTGTTTAGATAGAGAGTCTCAAGCAGATGTCGATGTTATTTCTGCCGATGAGCTCACAAGTGAACAACTTAATAAAATTTCTGTCGCTGTCGAAAAACGTTTATCACGAAAAATAAAACTAAAATGTCATATAGATAAATCGCTCATTTCTGGTTTTATTATTCGTACGGGCGATATGGTTATTGATAGTAGTATCAGAGGGCGTTTAAATCGTTTAAATGACGCTCTACAGTCTTAAGGGGACTGATAATGCAGCTAAATTCAACTGAAATAAGTGAACTAATTAAAGAGCGAATAGCTCAGTTCAATATTGTGAGTGATGCTCACAATGAAGGCACTATCATATCTGTAAGTGATGGTATTCTTCGAATCCACGGATTAACCGACGTAATGCAAGGCGAAATGATTGCATTACCTGGGGGTCGCTATGCAATGGCACTTAACCTTGAAAGAGATTCAGTCGGTGCGGTAGTTATGGGGCCATACGAAGATTTATCGGAAGGTATGAAAGTACAATGTACTGGTCGTATTTTACAAGTACCTGTTGGTGAAGGTCTATTAGGACGCGTAATTAATACACTTGGTGAACCAATTGATGGTAAAGGCTCACTTCAACATGATGGTTTTTCACCCGTAGAAGTCGTTGCCCCTGGTGTTATCGATCGTAAATCTGTTGACCAAGCTTTACAAACTGGTTATAAAGCGGTTGACTCAATGATTCCAATTGGTCGAGGTCAACGTGAGCTTATCATCGGTGACCGTCAAACAGGTAAAACAGCATTAGCAATCGATGCAATCATCAATCAACGTAATTCAGGTGTAAAATGTATTTACGTTGCCATTGGTCAAAAACAATCTACTATTGCTAATGTAGTGCGTAAACTTGAAGAATATGGCGCACTTAAAAACACAATTGTGGTTGTTGCGTCTGCTTCTGAATCAGCTGCGTTGCAATATTTAGCACCGTATGCAGGTTGTGCAATGGGTGAATACTTCCGTGACCGCGGTCAAGATGCATTAATTGTTTATGATGATTTATCAAAACAAGCCGTTGCTTATCGTCAAATTTCGTTATTACTTCGTCGTCCACCTGGACGTGAAGCTTATCCTGGTGATGTGTTCTATCTTCACTCTCGTTTACTTGAACGTGCAGCGCGCGTTAACGAAGCTTATGTTGAAGAATTTACCAAAGGTGAAGTTAAAGGTAAAACTGGCTCATTAACAGCATTACCAATTATAGAAACCCAAGCGGGTGACGTTTCAGCATTCGTACCAACTAACGTAATTTCGATTACTGATGGTCAGATTTTCCTTGAAACTAGCCTATTTAACTCAGGTATCCGCCCTGCGGTTAACCCTGGTATTTCGGTTTCACGTGTGGGTGGTGCTGCACAAACGAAGATAATGAAAAAATTATCAGGTGGTATTCGTACTGCGCTTGCACAGTATCGTGAGTTGGCTGCGTTCTCTCAATTTGCATCAGACTTAGATGAAGCAACAAGAAACCAATTAAGCCACGGTGAAAAAGTAACTGAACTATTGAAACAAAAGCAATACTTACCAATGACAGTTGCTGAACAATCAATAGTACTTTACGCCGCTGAACGTGGTTATCTTGAAGATGTAGAATTAGCTAAAGTATTGCCATTTGAAGCAGCACTTCTTGCTTATGCCCATAGTCAATACGCTGATTTTGTTAAATCAATTGATGAAACAGGTAATTACGATGATGAGATTGAAGCTAAGCTAAAAGAGTTACTCGAAAGCTTTAAATCAACTCAAACATGGTAAGGGTGAGGTAAAATATGGCTAATGCAAAAGAAATTAGAACCAAAATTGCCAGTATCCAAAGTACACAAAAAATCACAAAAGCGATGGAAATGGTTGCCAATTCTAAAATGCGTAAAACGCAAGATAGAATGGCTGCTAGTCGACCCTATGCTGAAATGATTCGTGAAGTAATTGGACATTTAGCGTTAGCTCAAATAGGCGCCAAACATCCCTATTTAGAAAAAAGAGATGTAAAGCGAGTTGGCTATCTTATCATTTCAACCGATCGTGGTTTATGTGGTGGTTTAAATATCAATCTTTTTAAGACTGTCATTGCTGATATGTCAGCATGGCAGGAAAAGGGTGTTGAAGCAGATGTTGCTTTAATTGGTTCTCGGGCAGTTTCGTTTTTTTCATTAGTAAAAGCAAACATCTTAACCCAAGTCACCAATTTAGGTGATGAACCCGCTTTATCTGAGTTGATTGGTCCGGTAAAAACAATGCTTGGGGCATACGATAACGGTAAAATTGACAAACTATATATTGTAACAAATAGATTTATCAATACCATGTCGCAAAAACCGACAATACAGCAGTTATTACCGTTACCGCCATCAGAGGATAAAGAGCTTAAAGCTTCATCATGGGATTATATTTATGAGCCTGATGCTAAATCACTATTAGATGTGATTTTACGTCGCTATATTGAATCACAAGTTTATCAAGCAGTGGTTGAAAATCTAGCGAGTGAACAAGCAGCAAGAATGGTGGCCATGAAAGCAGCAACAGATAATGGTGCAAACTTAATCAATGAATTACAAATTGTGTATAACAAAGCCCGTCAAGGTGCTATCACGAATGAATTAATTGATATTGTATCGGGTGCAGCTGCTGTTTCAGGTTAGTGCTAAATATTGGCTTATAGTTAAGAAAAAGACGTAGAGGATTAAAAATGGCTACTGGAAAGATTGTCCAGATCATCGGTGCGGTGGTTGATGTCGAGTTCCCAGAAGATGCAGTACCAAAGGTATATGATGCATTAGAAGTAGAAACTGGCACTGAGAAATTAGTTCTAGAAGTTCAACAACAATTAGGCGGTGGCGTTGTTTGTTGTATTGCAATGGGTTCATCTGATGGTTTGAGACGTGGACTTAGCGTAGTAAACACTGGTCACGGTATTGAAGTACCAGTTGGTACAAAAACACTAGGTCGTATTATGAACGTACTTGGTGAGCCTGTTGATAAAGCAGGTCCAATTGGCGAAGAAGAGCGTTGGGCGATTCACCGCGCAGCACCAAGCTATGAAGAACTTGCTAGCTCAACTGAATTACTTGAAACAGGTATTAAAGTTATCGACTTAATTTGTCCATTTGCTAAAGGTGGTAAAGTCGGTCTATTCGGTGGTGCG
The DNA here is from genome assembly GCF_009795845.1 of Gilliamella sp. Lep-s35. Taxonomy (GTDB): domain Bacteria; phylum Pseudomonadota; class Gammaproteobacteria; order Enterobacterales; family Orbaceae; genus Gilliamella. Next base: position 20,176 of record NZ_WTEX01000006.1, read on the forward strand.
GGTGTAGGTAAAACCGTTAACATGATGGAATTAATCCGTAACATCGCTATCGAGCACTCTGGTTACTCTGTATTTACGGGGGTAGGTGAACGTACTCGTGAAGGTAATGATTTCTATCATGAAATGAAAGAATCAAACGTACTTGATAAAGTATCGTTAGTTTATGGTCAAATGAATGAGCCACCAGGAAACCGTCTGCGTGTTGCGTTAACTGGGTTAACCATGGCTGAAAAATTCCGTGACGAAGGTAAAGATGTTTTATTATTTATCGATAATATTTATCGTTATACCCTAGCCGGTACTGAAGTGTCTGCGTTATTAGGTCGTATGCCATCAGCAGTAGGTTACCAACCAACATTAGCTGAAGAAATGGGTATATTACAAGAACGTATTACTTCAACAAAAACGGGGTCAATTACCTCAATCCAAGCAGTATATGTACCAGCGGATGACTTAACTGATCCATCACCAGCAACAACCTTTGCTCACTTAGATGCAACAATTGTATTGAGTCGTCAAATTGCTTCTTTAGGTATCTATCCTGCGGTAGATCCACTTGATTCAACAAGTCGCCAATTAGATCCTTTAGTTGTTGGTCAAGAGCACTATGATTGTGCCCGTGGTGTTCAGTCAATTCTACAACGTTATCAAGAATTAAAAGACATTATTGCAATTCTTGGTATGGATGAATTATCAGAAGATGATAAATTGATCGTTGCGCGTGCTCGTAAAATTCAGCGCTTCTTATCTCAACCATTCTTTGTTGCAGAAGTATTTACAGGATCACCAGGGAAATATGTACCATTAAAAGACACTATTAGTGCATTTAAAGGAATCATGAACGGTGATTATGACCATATCCCTGAACAAGCATTTTATATGGTTGGTTCAATTGATGAAGCAATTGAGAAGGCAAAATCTCTATAAGAGATTCATTGAACTAAGATCATATTAATGGAGATCGTATTATGGCACTAACTTCCTATCAATTAGAAGTTGTTAGTGCTGAATCTCACCTATTTTCGGGTGATGTTCAGCGAATCAGAGTAACAGGTAGAGAAGGTGAATTAGGTATTTATCCTGGGCATACTCCTCTACTTACAACCATAAAACCAGGTATGGTTGGTATTGTGAAAACGAATGGTGAAGAAGAGTTTATCTATCTATCTGGTGGCATCTTAGAGGTTCAACCTAATATCGTAACCATCTTAGCCGATACCGCAATTCGTGGCGAAGATTTAGATGAAGTAAGAGCACAAGAAGCAGTAAGGCAAGCACAAGAACAGATTAATCACCCAAGTGATGATATGTCTTTTGCCCAAGCATCGGCCAAATTATCAAAAGCGTTGGCAAAAATTCGCGTTATCGAGTTAACTCGCCGTATGGGTCAATAGTTTGCGTTTGTGCTTAACCATATATAAAAAGGTTACTTACACTGCTAAGTAACCTTTTTAATATTTTGATTTATAATAAAATTATACTTAAACACATAGCTTTCCTGAAACTTTTTGACAAAAATAAGAAAAATATCAAAATACAGTTTTCTTTTCCACTATTGTTATTAAATGGTTAAAACTTAACACTGACTGGATTTATTGGCAGCTATCAGCGATAATCTGAATAAATCTTATCAATATTAATGTGATTATGTTTACCATTTACCATTCAAATCAAGTCGATCTACTTAAGACACTCGTGAGCGAGCTAATGCGTAGGCAACCATTAGAGGACGTATTCACGCCTGATATTGTTATGGTACAAAGCCAAGGTATGGCACAATGGCTGCAAATTGCGTTAGCAGATGATTTGGGCATTGTGGCTAATGTTGATTTTCTTTTTCCAACGCAGTTTATTTGGCAACTTTATCAAACATTATTACCCGAGGCACCAGTTGAAAATAGTTATAATGTGGAATCAATGAGCTGGCGTTTGTATTATTTGTTGCCTCAAGTTATTAAACAACCTGAATTTAGCGCACTTAAGCATTATCTTGATATTGATAAACAAGATAGAAAACAGTATCAACTAGCAATACGAATCGCTCGGTTATTTGACCAATATTTAGTTTATCGTCCTGATTGGTTAGCAAAATGGGAAGTAAACCAAACTGTAGCTGAATTAAATAATCATTCTGATGAAGTATGGCAAGCAGAGCTGTGGCGGAAGTTGATATCAATCAGTCAACCTTATCATCGTGCTAATATTTATCAACAAATGCTTGAAATTTTATTAGATGATAACTTTGATCGCTCACGCTTAAATTCGTTACCAAATCGTATTTTTATTTTTGGTATTACCTCGCTACCGCCAATTTATCTTTCACTTCTTGCAGCGCTTGGAAAACATATTGATGTCCATTTAATGTTTAATAACCCGTGTAAATGGTATTGGGGTGATATTGTTGAAAAACAGTTGTCGGATATATTAAATACCCCCGATCAGATACCCAATCCACTTTTAACTTCGTGGGGAAAACTAGGACGTGATAATCTGTTTTTATTACAGGAATTTAATGATAAGCAAGATATTGATGTCTTTGTCGATCAAAATCGGGATTGTTTATTACATGCAATTCAGCAAGATATTCTCGAACTTTATCCAATAGTTGACGCTCAAAAGCCAATTGAACTTGCAGATAAATCACTGTCGTTTCATGCTTGTCATAGTGAACAACGTGAAGTTGAAGTACTGTATGATTATCTTTTATCTGTTTTTGATGAAGATCCTACACTAGAATTACGCGATTGCATTGTGATGGTATCGGATATTGATAAGTATGTTCCTTACATTCGGGCTGTTTTTGGTAATGCTTATGGAAAGCGTTATTTGCCTTTTACAATTTCTGATCAAAAAGCCAGAAATATTGATCCGATTGTTCAAGGTTTTTTTACTATTCTAAATTTTCCACAAAGCCGATTTACTGCTGAAGAACTATTTAATTTATTAGAAATACCAGCAATTTCAGAAAAATTTGCGATTAGTGAATCACAATTAACGTTGTTACGCACATGGATTGTTGAATCGGGTATTCGCTTTGGTCTTGAAAATGCACATAGTTGGTTATTTGGACTTGAGCGGTTATTACTAGGCTACACCATGAATAGTGAACAAGGTGGTTGGCAACAAATATTACCGTATGATGGTGCAACAGGTTTAGATGCCGAATTAATTGGCAAGTTAGCTGAGTTTGTTAGTGTTGTGAAAAAATGGTTATCAATCTTAAGTGAAGAAAAACCATTAATTGAATGGCAAAGTTGTGGCTTTGAATTGATGAATGACTTTTTTGCGAGCAATCTACAGCGTGAATCTATTTTGTTAATGATCGAAGATGAGTGGCAAAAATTGATTAATAGCGGAATGGTGGCTAATTATACGGATAATATTTCTATCATTATTTTGCATGATGCTATGCAATCACGCTTAGAACAAAATCATTTAGCACACCGTTTTTTAATCGGTAAAATAAACTTTTGTACTATGATGCCAATGCGCTCTATTCCATTTAAAGTTGTTTGTTTATTGGGTATGAATGATGGCGATTATCCAAGAACATCACTACCACTTGATTTTGATCTTATTGCCCAACACCCAAGGCGAGGTGATCGCAGTCGTCGTAATGATGATCGCTATCTCTTTTTAGAAGCCATTTTATCGGCGCAAAACCAGCTTTATATTAGCTATATTGGTCGAGATATAAAAGATGATAGTGAACGTTATCCATCAATACTTGTTGATGAACTTTGGGAATATATTGCTCAATATTATAACATTTCTGTAAAACAGGTTGATAACATTATTAACAACTTAGATTGTTTACGGATAAACCATACACGTACACCATTTAATCCCCTAAACTTTTTACAAAATCCAAAAAGTTATGCCGATGAATGGTTACCAGCTGCATTACAACAAGGAAAAAATCAAGACTTTATCAGTGAAATACCCGCTATCAGTGTCGATAATATTAGTCTTGATGAATTAAAACGATTTTATCAGCACTCTATTAGGCTATTTTTACAAAAACGATTTAATTTTTATATGAATTATCTGGATGATACCTTACCAGATGCTGAAAACTTTAATTTTGATAGTTTACAGCGTTACCAGCTGAATTTGCAGATTTTAAATCAACTCATTACCAAAGAACCTCAACAAAAAGATGATTTATATCAACAATTAGCATTAACTGGTGACTTACCTGATGGAGCATTTGGTCAGATTATTTACCATGAGCAAAACGAAACAATGCAATCATTAGCTGATAAAATCTGCCAAGAACGTTTAGTCATGACAACGCAAGAAGTTAATTTAACTATTTCATCCAATGATCAACATTACCAATTACAAGGTTGGTTAACTCACATTCAAGACGATGGTATATTGACATGGCGACCATCAAAGCTTTCCATTCGTGATGGTATTTCATTGTGGATTGATCATTTGGTTTATTGCATTTTAAGTCCCAATAAAATTGACAGTCAAAGTCGCATGTATGGTCGGGAAGATAATGAATGGCGATTTTCACATTTAAATGCAGATCAGGCTTTAGCCATATTAACTAATTTAGTTGAAGGCTATCTGCAAGGTATCAATGAACCATTATTAATGCCATTAAAAAGTTCATGGAGTTGGTTAATTGCAGCTTATGACCAAAAAACAGGTAAAATTATCGCTAGCGATAGAGCTATCAATCAGCTTTTAAATTCATGGCAAGGAGGCTTTAACCAATCCGCTGAGTGTGATAGTTATTATACTCGCCTTTATCCTGAATTAACGGATAAACTCATTGAACAAATTATATTTGCTGCTGAGCGATTTTTATTGCCAATTTTATTACATCAAAAAGCAGTAAACTAGGAGGCATAATGTTTATCGATACGCATTGCCATTTTAATTTTCCACTGTTTACGCAGCATATTGCTGAGTCGATACAACAAATTCAACAAGCGAATATTACAGGATTAATTATCCCTGCTGTTTCTGCTTCACACTTTAATACAATATTACAGCTTTCTGAAACTTACGATGAAATTTATGCAGCATTAGGCTTACATCCGATTTATCAACATACTCAAGCTGATCTACAACAATTAATAAGTATACTAAAAACTAAATCCCAAAAACTTGTCGCCATTGGTGAAATTGGCTTAGATAGACACGATCTAACCATCGATTGGCAAGAGCAACTTGCTGTTTTTAGGGAACAATTATCGCTTGCTAAACAGTTTGATTTACCTGTTTTGATTCACTCTCGTAAAACGCATGATATCATGTATCATGAACTACACCGAGCCAATTTACCTTGTCGTGGCGTGATACATGGATTTTCCGGTAGCTATCAACAAGCAATGCAATTTGTTAAACTCGGCTATTATATTGGTGTGGGTGGCGTAATTAGTTATGAACGTGCTAATAAAACTCGCAATACAATTGCTCAATTACCTCTTGAAAGCCTAGTGCTTGAAACAGATGCCCCCGATATGCCATTAAGTGGACGCCAAGGTCAACCAAACCGCCCTGAATATATTACCGAGGTTTTTAAAATCTTGACACAATTACGCAATGAATCACCAGATCACATACTTAACACAATTTTAACAAATACTTTAACTTTGTTCAAAAAATCAATAGGATAAAAAACAACTAAAATAACCTCACAAACATTAAAAAATTATTTTATCAAACCATATCATTTAAATTATTTTAGGCTAAATTAAAATGAATAGTGAATCACAGTTATCCCCTTTTGTGTATCGTATATTACCCTGGATTGCGGCATTTGCTTTTTTTATGCAATCACTCGATACTTCGATATTAAATACCGCACTACCTGCCATGGCTAGGGATCTTAATGAGTCTCCTTTAAATATGCAGTCTGCTGTGATAAGTTATGCTTTAACCTTAGCCTTATTTATTCCAGTTAGTGGCTTTTTATCGGATAAATTTGGTACTAGAAATATTTTTGCCATGGCCGTTTCGCTATTTACATTAGGATCTCTACTTTGTGCTTTATCTAATTCATTAGTTTTTTTAGATATATCACGGGTTATCCAAGGCATTGGTGGCTCGATGATGGTACCTATATCACGTTTAGTATTAATAAAATCTTTTAAACGTAGTGATTTTTTAGCTGCGTTAAATACGGCCACAATTCCTGGCTTAATTGGTCCTGTTTTAGGGCCAGTATTAGGGGGATATTTGGTTGATATGGTCAGCTGGCATTGGGTATTTTTTATTAATTTACCTATTGGTATTTTAGGCGTAATAATCAGTTGGAAATATATGCCTAATTTAAAAGGTCAACGTATGCCTTTTGACTTATTCGGTTTTATTTTTATCGTTGTTAGCTTTATAAGTGCCACATTAAGTGTCGAGATTTTAAGTCAAAACCAGACATACTCAGTTCCATTACTACTTGCAACAATCAGCCTACTTTTTTTATTGATTTATCGCGGGCATGCAAGAAAGAAACTCAACCCTCTATTTCCATTATCACTTTTTAAGATTCGAACGTTCAAAATTGGTATTATTGGCAATCTTGCTTGCCGTTTAGGTATATCAGGAGTGCCTTTTCTTATTCCGTTGTTATTACAAGTAGGGTTTGGTTACTCTGCTATCTTTGCTGGTGTTATGCTAGTGCCAATGGCTATTGCTTCACTTTGTACCCGAATATTTATTCCACATATTTTAGCGCGTTTAGGTTACCGTTTCGTACTTGTTACTAATACAATTTTAGCTGGTGTAATGATTTTTTTAATGTCCCTGTTAAATTTGTCAACGCCTCTTATCCTCATCAGTTTATTGCTATTTTGTATCGGTGGCATCAATTCTATGCAATATACTGCTATGAATAGTATAACTCTTGCTAATTTAGAAAACGATAATACAAGTAGTGGCAATAGTTTAATGGCAGTAAATCAGCAATTAGCAATCAGTTTTGGTACGGGTTTTAGTGCCGTTTTACTGCGATTAATTAGCAATTCAACGAGTACGCTTCACGCATTTCAATTAACATTTGTTATACTTGGCGTGGTTACAGTGCTATCAGGCTTTATTTTTGCACAACTAAAAAAACAAGACGGACAAAACCTAACTAATCATCACCAAGAAACAAGGAGATAAATCTATGTTCCAATACCAAATCATCCCCGTTACCGCTTTTCAAGAAAATTGTAGCATTATTTGGTGTGATGAAACGATGGAAGGTGCAATTATTGATCCCGGAGGCGAGCCCGAACTCCTGAAAAAAGCGGTTGAAAAGCTAGGCGTTAATATTAAGCAAATTTTATTAACCCATGGACATTTGGATCATGTTGGAGCAGCAGTCGAATTAGCTAAACATTATCATGTGAAAATAATGGGTTCTAGTGCCGAAGATGAATTTCTATTCACCAATTTGCCACAACAATGTATACAATTTGGCTTTCCTCATATTGAAAGTTTTTTACCAGATCATTGGCTAAAAGAAGGCGATAAAATTCAAATGGGTAAAATTGAACTTGATGTACTTTTTTGCCCTGGGCATACGCCGGGACATATTGTTTTTATTAATCATTCAAACAAACTAGCCTTCGTTGGCGATGTGCTATTTAAAGGTAGTATAGGACGGACTGATTTTCCGCGCGGTAACTATACCGATTTAATTTCGTCCATTACTAACAAATTATTTCCGCTTGGTGATGATTTTATTTTTGTACCGGGGCACGGACCTATGTCAAGTTTTGGTTATGAACGGAACAGCAATCCTTATTTAGTTTAAATAAATATTGATTTTGTTATCGCACCCTTGATTTTAGAAAAAATAACAACTCTTTTATTTTAATGTAAACATTTTTATAAAAAAATGGTTTACATTAAAATGCGTTGCGCTATTATAGTTTTGCTATTTATATATCAAAGGTAGAAAACAATGAAACAACAACTGACTTCGTATTACCCTACATTTATTACTACGTTAGTTAATTTATCATCTTGGCAACGTAAACTATTAACTACCACCAGTGCAGCACTCCTTTTAGGACTGGCTGCTAATGTTAGCATACCCACTTATCCCGTACCTTTTACATTACAATCATTGGCAGTCTTGTTAATTGGCGCTTTTTTAGGTCGTAAGTTAGGTGCATTAACAATAATTCAATACCTTTTTTTAGGCGCGATTGGATTACCACTCTTTGCCAATGGTAGTGGTGGAATTATGTCGCTAGCATCGCCTTCTTCAGGTTACTTATATGGCTATGTATTTAGCGCCTACTTAGCAGGTTTTGCGGCGGAAAAGGGTTATGATCGTCACTTTATTTTAGGATTAATTGCATTCGCTTGTGCTCATCAATTATTATTTGTATTTGGTGTTGTCTATTTAATGGGCTATTTACACATCACGTTAATTGATGCTTTAAAAGTGGGTTATCTGCCATTTGTTGGTGTTGATGCGTTTAAATTTATTATTGCAACTTGTGTAATGTTTTCGCTATGGCGTTATCGTGCTAAAAAATAATAATATCCAATGCGGAGATATTATCTTCCAAAGCCTTAAAAAAAATAATGCTTTTAATGGTGCTGTAAGCCTTTCAGGAGCAGCACTTAACACAGATGAAATAACGAATAATATTAATCATGTTGGTTTATATGTTGGAAATAATACCGTTATTGAAGCAACACAAAACTATGGCGTAATCGAACAATCTTTAACTGATTTTGTTTGTGTTGCTAAGTACAATATTATTGCTAGAATTCATGATGTGGGTATTATTAAAAATGCATTAAAGCGAGCAAAAACTTGCTTAGGTTCACCTTACAACCACAGTTTTCACCCCAATGCGAATGGGTTTTATTGTAGTGAACTCATTACATATGCCTTTAAAACTGAGCAAGGTAATGATTACTTCGAATTATACCCAATGAATTTTAAGAATTTAATAACAAAACAAATTTTACCTTATTGGATTGATTATTATCTCTCTATAAAGCAAATTATTCCGCAAGGTGAGCTTGGTTCACATCCACAACAATTACTGAGACAGCGCCATTTATTCAAGACAATTTCAATATTAGAATGATTATTTAAGCGGCAATTTAACACAAATTGATATTTTAAATAATTTAACTATTGACATAGCGCCATTAAATCTATAATATGCGCGCTACATTTCGGTTCCTCCATAGTTCAGTCGGTAGAACGGCGGACTGTTAATCCGTATGTCACAGGTTCAAGTCCTGTTGGAGGAGCCAACTTTACGTTTTATCATATTCCAAATATTTTATATTTATTCATAACTAAATAATTCTTAATTAAACTTATTTAATTTATTTATTCACCTTTTATCCTATTTCTAGGAAAGTAATCCCGAAACAAAGCTTATTTTACGCCCCTGCACGGGGCTGCTTATGAACTTTATCTTAATATAGAAGACATTAAACACACCAAAACCAAAGCCTACAGCCCACAAACTAACGGTATTTGTGAGCGATTCCATAAGACGATGAAAACAGAATGTTATGATATTTTTATTTCGACGTAAGATTTACACACAATTGAGTGAAATACAAAACGATATTGAACAATAGTTTGAGTTTTACAATCGAGAAAACGCACTTTGGAAAATATTGTTATGAAAAGACACCCTAGCAAACATGGAACGGAGCAAAAGGACTAGTTAAGGAAAAGCAATTGGAGAATTTATTGTGCTCATCGGACACGCATTTTGTTAGAATGAAGGCTAATGAGTAATAAGTTTCTGTCAGTTTAAGTTTGAGCTAACATGCATTAAGGCTATTAACGATGAACCAATTCGCTAGGAGACAATAAAAAAGCCGACTTAATTGAGTAGGGTTTTTATTAAAAATTGGTCGGCGAGAGAGGATTCGAACCTCCGACCCACTGGTCCCAAACCAGTTGCGCTACCAAGCTGCGCTACTCGCCGTTAGATTTACTACTATATAAAATGGGGTGGCTAATGGGATTCGAACCCACGACAACTGGAATCACAATCCAGGGCTCTACCAACTGAGCTATAGCCACCACAGAAGCAGGACAAAATATTACGCATAAAAAATGATATTGTCCAGCATAATTTTAAAAAAAAGACCGATTGATTACATAAAAAGCGTTAAAAGTATAAAATTTGATAATTTAAAATATACTAAATTATGATCAGATTTTATCAATGAGCTTTTATACGACTTGTTGTTTTCTTTTTTGTCTCCATATTAATAATGCTAAATGGTAAAACTATTTTTCAAATAATATAGATTTTGTTTTAGTTTTTTGTTCAAGATTGGATAGTGTTTTTTGTAAAGCAATCTGATAATAGTATTTCTTTTTCAGATCATGTTGAAAATATAGAGTAAAGCATGAAATTAACCTCAACTTCCTTACATAGTTAAATAGTAAATTAAACAATCAGCAATAGTATAAAATATGTAATATTTTAGTAAAACTACCTGACTTTTTTTTATTATTGCAATAATGTAAAGACCTAAAATTAGATTATGGTGGCGATTATGATAAATATTTTATTAATTGATGATGATGTTGAATTATCACAAATGCTTAGCGAATATTTGACTAATGAAGGTTTTAATATCAAAAGCGTTTATTTGGGTAAAGATGGCATTAATGAAGCATTATCAGGAAAGTATCGTGCTGCAATTTTAGATGTAATGTTACCTGATATTAATGGAATTGATGTTCTTAAAAGTATACGTCAACAATGTAATATGCCTGTTATTATGCTAACAGCTAAAGGCGATAATATCGATCGCGTTTTAGGGTTAGAATTAGGTGCTGACGATTATATCCCTAAACCATGTTATCCTCGTGAGTTATTAGCAAGATTACGTGCTGTTCTTCGCCGATTTGATGAACGCTCAGTAGAAACCGTTGATGATAAAAAATACCATTTTAACGGTTTAACATTAGATCTACCACAGCGATTATCCACTTGGAATGGACAAGTTATTGACTTAACATCAACTGAGTTTAATTTGTTAGTATTGCTTGTAAAACATAGCGAACGAGTAGTAACAAAAGAAGAATTATCTGAAATAGGACTTGGCCGAGCGCGAGAGCTTTACGATCGTAGTGTCGATGTGCATATTAGTAATATTCGTCAAAAACTACACCAAGTTGCACAAAATGATGTAACAATAGAAACAATTAGAGCCGTTGGCTACCGTATTCGTTAATGACTTAATAGGCTTGATATGAATCGTCGATTATTTTGGAAAATACTCATTATATTTGGGATTATTTTTTATCTTACTTTCCAATTAACTTGGATTGCGTTTTCTATTTATGTAGGAAATAAAAATCAAAGATTCCTTAATCATATGCCGACAAAAGTTGATATGATTGCTCAGTTATTACATGTGGCAGGTGAAGATGAAACACTTAATTTTGTAGCGCATTTGCCTGAACGAGAAAGATCTTTATTATCAATAAAATTAGTTTCTCCTGTTAATGAGCAAGTCAATATTTTGAACGATGAATTAGAAACCCCAACATATGCTTACCAGCGTATGGCAGCAGCACCTGACGGAACACTTTATTCTGTTTCATTTAAAGAAGATAAGGATGATCACGATACAAAAGCGTTATTTAATATGCCAATGACAATTGTATTACTTGGGATATGTGTTGGCCTTGTTTTTAGCCTTTTTTTAGCTTGGAACTTAACCAGGCCAATGAGACTATTAAGACAAGGTTTTTTTAGAGTATCTCAAGGGGATCTTTCGGTTAGATTGTTCAATAAATTAAAACCTCGCCGCGATGAATTAAGTGAGCTTGGTAAAGATTTTGATATGATGGTTGAACAGCTCAATATTTTGCTCTCTGATCGTCAATCTCTTCTTCATGACGTTTCTCATGAACTTAGAACTCCACTAGCCCGTTTGCAGTTAGCAATTGGGCTTGCTCAACAAAATAAGCAAAATATTGATACGGCTTTAGCTAGAATTGAATTAGAATCAGAACGATTAGATCAGCTAATTGGTGAGATTCTAAATTATTCTCGTGCAGAAATGAATAATCGTACCGATGAGTATTTTGATTTAAAAGACTTAATTAGCGTGGTGATTAATGATGCTAACTATGAAGCTAATCATCAGTTAATTGATGTACATTTTAATCTATCACCAATCACGCATTCTATTGTTAAAGGGAATTCAGAGCAAATTCGGCGTGCAGTTGAAAACATTATTCGTAATGCCATTCGTTTTTCAATATCTGGACAAGCTGTAGAGGTTTCGTTAAAAGAAACTGGTAAATATTTACAAATTGAAGTTAAAGATCGTGGTCCTGGTGTTGAAGAGAGTAAATTATCTAGTATCTTTGAACCATTTGTCCGTATTCAGTCTCCTCAATTAGGCAAAGGTTACGGACTAGGACTTGCGATAGCAAGAAAGACCGTTATTATGCATAACGGTACTATTGAAGCGACTAATCGTGATGGTGGTGGGCTTATTGTAACAATATGTTTACCTTATTGGAGAAAGCTTTAATAAGAGTTAGTAACAGTCGCTATTAACAGTTAATACATACTCTTTAACTAAGCTTCCTAGTCTAATTTTATCGTGACCAATAAAGTTTAGCGTTTTGATGATAGCATTTGGATCACTCTCTAATATGGCTTTATATTGTGCAATATATTGGCTAGCAATGGGCTTGTATGACCAGTGCCATTCTTCAAGTTGGTATCCGCCTTTTCTACCACCATTAAATGCTTGGCAAAAACCATATTTTGGTAGATTCTCTTGAAGCCATTTATAAAGAATAATTCCTTTTTTATCATTCCTAAAATATTCCGAAGAAACGCTAGTAATGTCGACATCACTACCCCAATGATGCCTTGATGTACCAGGCATTGAGGAATATTTTAAAATTTCTTCGGCAATTTTTTGAGGATCATTAAATTTAGCAGATAAAGCATCCCATTTTCGTTGCCAAATTCCATTTTGGTAAGTGTAATTACGCGTTGCACTTACCACTATAAAAGGAATATTTGGATGAGTACTTCTGAAATCTTTAAAGGCCTTTATCAACTGCTCAGTCGCTTCTTTTTGCAAATACATTCCTTTTTTATTAACAAGTAATTCTGTCGAATCTAATGCAACAAAATCACTGTCATTTTTTTCATCAAATTGCCCAGTTAGTTTATTTAATGGAATTGTTTGCGCCATAGTAAAACTCGAATAAAAAAGTAAGGTTACTGTCTGAATTAAAATAAAAAATATTTCTAATTTTCTTTTCATTTTAAATATATATCTATTCTTTAATAGCAAGATAAGGTAAAAACCAGTATAATCTTTTTCCTAAAAATTGAAATAGCCATAATGTGTAAAAACGAGGCCTTATGTCAACACCATGTACATCCAATATGTCTGCTTGTTCAGACTCTCCAAACGTAATAAATCTAACAAAAATGAACCAAAGTAACGAAAAAATAAATTTACTCAATTTTACACGCAAACAGTTAAGAGAATTTTTTATTTCACTAGGCGAAAAGCCATTTAGAGCCGATCAAGTGATGAAGTGGATTTATCACTTTGGAATAGATGATTTCGACCAAATGACCGATATCAACAAAAAACTACGAGAACAATTAAAAACTTTGGCAGAAATTAAAGCCCCAAAAATTGCCATAGAACAACGATCATCGGACGGCACAATAAAATGGGCTCTTGATGTGGGCAATAATCAGATGATTGAGTCTGTTTATATACCTGAGCGAGATCGGGCAACATTGTGTGTTTCGTCACAAGTAGGTTGTGCATTAGAGTGTAAATTTTGCTCAACAGCACAGCAAGGGTTTAATCGGAATTTAACGGTTTCTGAAATTATTGGCCAAGTATGGCGTGCATCAAATGCGATTGGTGTAACGGGTAAATTAGCTGATAGACCTATTACCAATGTAGTTATGATGGGAATGGGCGAACCATTACTTAATTTATCTAATGTTGCTCCCGCTATGGAAATCATGTTAGATGATTTTGGCTATGGTTTATCTAAAAGACGAGTAACACTCTCTACATCTGGTGTTGTTCCTGCTTTGGATAAATTGGCGGGTATGATTGATGTTGCATTAGCTATCTCACTTCATGCACCAAATGATAAAATTCGTAGTGAAATTATGCCAATAAATCAAAAATATAATATGGCAATGTTACGTGATTCTATTTTACGTTATCTTTCTACTTCAAATGCAAATCATGGTAAGGTAACGATTGAATATGTACTACTTAATCAAATTAACGATGGCGTTGAACATGCTCATGAACTTGCTGCATTCCTAAAAAATGTACCTAGTAAAATTAATTTGATTCCTTGGAATCCGTTTCCTGGTGCACCTTATTCACGTTGTTCAAATACTCGTATTGATCGCTTTATGAAGACATTAATGGGATATGGATTTACCGTCATTGTTCGTAAAACTCGTGGAGATGATATTGATGCCGCATGTGGTCAATTAGCTGGTGAGGTAGTTGATCGTACAAAAAGAACACTTTATAAAAAACAAAATCTTGCCCAGCAAATTTCATAAAAATGCATCTTTATAAAAAAGGGAGGATAAATGAAAAAACTGTTAATTATATTTAGCTGTTTTTTGATAATCATACTATCTGGCTGTCAAATGAAAAACAGTGATGAATTTGATCCAGAAAAGGCCGCTTTAGCACGAATGCGACTTGGGTTGGGTTATCTTGCTAAAGCAAATGAGTCAGAAGAAAACGTTAAAGCAGCACATTATAATCTCAAATTAGCAGCACAATACTCACCAAACAATCCTCAAGTCATGTTGGCGATGGCAATGTTTGATCAACATGTAGGTGAATATAACGAAGCGGAAATGATTTACAAACGTATTACACTAATGCAACCAGGTAACGGATTATATCATGTTCATTACGGAGCTTTTTTATGTGGGCGTGATCGTTATCAAGAAGCAAAAGAGCAATTTCAACAAGGACTTGATTTAGATCGCCACCCTTGGAAAGCTGATGCTTATGAGCAATATGGCTATTGTGCAATCCAAAACAACGATCGAAAAACAGCTGATTTAATGTTTAAGCAGCTTTTTCAATATGATGCAACCCGTCGAGAAAATGTAAAAAAAACAGCTGAACTTTATCAAAATAAAGGCGATATAAAAATCGCAAATTATTTATTTTCTATAACAAAAAATAAATAATAAAAACTACTACAATTTAAAGCAAGAGTATATGTCATGAGTTTTTGGGCTATTTTATTACTGGCACTGGCTATGTCAACCGATGCCTTTGCTGTCGCTGTGTGTCGTGGAATGTCACTTAAATCAATGCCGTTTTTCGGAGCCTTAAAAGTAGGTATCTTATTTGGCATTGTCGAGGCGATTACGCCATTACTTGGTTGGCTAGTTGGTTATATCGCACTTCAATATGTTGAGCAATGGGATCATTGGCTTGTTTTTGCTGTTATGCTATTTTTAGGTACTAACATGATCTATAACAGCTTTAAAAAGCCAGATGATTGCCAGGATGATGAAAGTCTATCAGACAAAAAATCGTTCTTGATGTTAATTTTTACAGCAATATCAACCAGTATCGATGCATTTGCTGTCGGCGTAGGGTTGGCATTAGCAAGTGTTAATATCTGTTTTGCAGCAGGAATGATTGGGCTGGCAACGTGTATGATGGTAACGATTGGATTATTGCTAGGTAAAAAAATTGGCTGTTTAATTGGTAAACGAGCTGAGCTTTTGGGTGGGTTAGTGCTTATTTTGATTGGTATAATCATACTTTACCAACATCTATTTAATTAGCTTTTTTCCTTCTTTATCTAACGACACTTTTTATCTTAAAAAGTATGATATATTGCAATTACTCGCATTATTTACAGTAATTAAAAACTATGCTAATTAATACACATAAAAAATAAAATTTACGCTGATCAATAATAGCTTGATTCTAATCTTTCTACTCACTAAATCAATAGAAAAACAGAAAGTATAATATGCACTTTCATAGTAATGTGGCATAATTAGCAAAATTTAACAGTGTAATTATATCCTCCTAAAATAATATAGTAAGAAAAGTAGTACATTTTTTATCAAAGGAAATTTTACTCATGCATATCCATTTTATTATTCACGAGGCTTTTGAAGCTCCGGGTGCTTATGAGCAATGGGCAATAGATCATCATCACACTATAACTTATTCTCGCGTTTACCTTAATGAACCACTTCCTAATAGCATTGATGATATCGACTTTCTTATTGTTATGGGCGGTCCACAGTCACCATCAACGACCAAACAAGAATGTGCTCATTTTGATTCTAAAGCAGAACAAGCCATTATTTTATCAGCAATAAAAGCAGAGAAAGTAGTCATTGGTGTATGTCTTGGTTCACAATTAATCGGCGAAGCTCTAGGGGAAAGTTATAGCAACAGCCCAGAAAAAGAAATTGGCAAATTCCCTATTATGTTAACTCAAATCGGTAAAACAAATCCTTTGTTTACTGATTTTGGTAGTACATTAGAAGTCGGTCATTGGCACAATGATATGCCAGGTTTAACCAAAGATGCTCAAATTATTGCGTATAGTGAAGGGTGTCCTCGTCAAATCATTGCATACAGTAAATTTGTTTATGGTTTCCAATGCCATATGGAGTTAACACCTGAAGTAGTCGAATTATTAATTACCCATTCACAAAAGGAACTTAGCCAAGCAGAAAAATACCGCTTTGTCGATACACCTGATAAGCTTCGCTCTCATGATTACACTGAAATGAATCAAAAACTTTTCACTTTTCTCGACAAGTTAAGCCAACGCTATCTGTCACCTTTAGAAAAATAACTGATTATATCTTGTCGATAAGGGAATGGAAAATATGCAGGATATTATTATCGATAAACCGATAAAACGCAGTAAATTAAGGCTAAAATTAGGCAAAGAATATTTTATCTTAAAACGAAAATTTGATTGGTGGCAACATCGTAACGCATATTGCACTGTCGACATAAATAATAATACATGTTGTTTTTCACACAAAAAGCATCAGTCTGTTTTATTAAGACAACTAAAAGATGTTGATATGTATTTACAATATAACAAAATCACTAATCTTAGATTAGCAATTGAAAAACTTAATGGTTCAATCATTAAGCCTAATCAACGTTTTTCGATCTGGCACAAAGTAGGACGCCCATCAAAACGGCGAGGATTTCTTGAAGGACTATCGCTACATAATGGACAAATAGGTAAAGATATTGGCGGCGGTTTGTGCCAATTAGGTAACTTAATTTATTGGATTGTATTACATTCTGATTTAACTATAGTAGAGCGTTGGCGACATAGCTTTGATGTTTTTCCTGATGTTAACCGTACCATTCCGTTCGCTTGTGGCGCAACTTTATCGTATAACTATGTGGATTTACAATTACTAAACAAAACCAATACCACTTATCGCCTTAATCTTTGGCTTGATGATGAATATTTACATGGCGAATTACTTGCTGATACGCCTTTATCTTATACTTATGAAGTCTTTGAAACCGATCACCGCATTGAACAACAATGGTGGGGAGGCTATACCCGACATAATAAAATATGGCAACGTAAAACACATTTAATTGATAATCATGTTGAAGAAAAGCTAATTAGTGAAAATCACGCTATTATGATGTATATCCCTTATCTAAAAAATAATGACGATTAATAAAATAGATAGTCATTAACTATCTATCTAATAGATTGTTAGTAATATTAATAGCCCGTATACTGCTAAGATAAAGTAGTTAATAATATGAAAGGAACAATACCATGGCTTATACTTTACCGCCCCTACCTTATGCTTATGATGCATTAGAACCTTATATCGATTCAGAAACCATGCATCTTCATCATGATAAGCATCATCAAACTTATGTGAATAATGCTAATGCGGCGATTGAGTCATTGTCTGCTGAACTAAAACAGTTATGCCCAAGCGAATTATTAAAAAATTTAGATAAAGTCCCCGCTGACAAATTAACCGCTATTAAAAATAATGTGGGTGGACATGTTAATCACACCTTTTTCTGGGAACTTTTAAAAGTCGGTACTGAACTTAAAGGCGAGCTTAAAACTGCAATCGAAAAGGATTTTGGTTCAGTTGACGCCTTTAAAGAAAAATTTGCAGCAGCGGCAGCCACTCGCTTTGGTTCAGGTTGGGCTTGGTTAGTACTACAAAATGGCAAACTTGCTATTGTATCTACTGCTAATCAAGATTCTCCAATTATGGGCGAAAAATTTGCCGGTGTGTCTGGTACGCCAATTTTAACGCTTGATGTTTGGGAACACGCTTATTATTTAAAATATCAAAATCGCCGTGTTGATTACATCGGTGCATTTTGGAATGTGGTTAACTGGGATAAAGTTGCCGAACTTTATGCTCAAGCTAAATAATTAAATAATAATAAACATAATAATAAATATAATAATAAAATTTTATTGAGAATGGCGTATTATGCGTCATTTTTATTTTTTAATTTATCAATAAGTTAACCTAATCGGCCTAAAATTGGTCATTGCTAAATCATGCCTAAATCCGCTACAATGAGCGATTCTTAAAAAATCAAAGCCAATAAAATCCAAATAAAAATATGTTTGAAGTTAATCCTGTAAAAACCAAAATAGCTGAACTTACCGAGCGCACGGCTGTAATTCGGGGGTATCTTTGACTACGATGTCAAAAAAGAGCGACTAGAAGAAGTTAATGCCGAACTAGAACAAGCCGAAGTTTGGGCAGATCCTGAAAAAGCACAAGCATTAGGTAAAGAACGCGTCGCACTTGACGAAATCATCAGTACGATCAACTCATTAAATCAAGGTCTTGATGATGTAGAAGGCTTGCTTGAACTTGCCATTGAAGCTGAAGATCAAGATACTTTCGATGAAGCTAATTTTGAACTTGAACAGTTAGAGAAAAAACTGGCTGGACTTGAATTCCGACGAATGTTTTCTGGTAAATATGATAGTGCAGATTGTTATTTAGATATCCAATCAGGCTCAGGGGGAACTGAAGCACAAGATTGGGCAGAAATGTTACTTAGGATGTATTTACGCTGGGCTGAATCAAAAGGTTTTGCAACTGAAGTGATGGAAGTATCGGATGGTGATGTTGCTGGTATCAAATCGGCAACGATTAAAGTATCGGGTGATTATGCTTACGGTTGGTTACGCACAGAAACTGGAGTACACCGCCTAGTTCGCAAAAGTCCATTTGACTCAGGCAATCGACGCCATACCTCGTTTGCTTCTGTATTTGTTTATCCTGAAATTGATGATGATATTGATATCGACATTAACCCTGCCGATCTCCGTATCGATGTATACCGTGCGTCAGGTGCTGGTGGTCAACATGTAAATAAAACTGAGTCTGCTGTACGAATCACTCATATTCCTACGGGTATTGTTACTCAATGTCAAAATAACCGTTCACAACACAGCAATAAAGATCAAGCAATGAAACAGTTAAAAGCAAAACTGTATGAGCTTGAGATGCAAAAAAAGAATGCTGAAAAACAACAAATGGAAGAGACTAAATCTGACATTGGTTGGGGAAGCCAAATTCGCTCTTACGTACTTGATGATTCGCGTATCAAGGATTTGCGTACTGGCGTTGAAACTCGTAATACACAGGCCGTATTAGATGGCGATTTAGATCAATTTATTGAAGAAAGCTTAAAAGCAGGTTTATAAACCGCTTGGTTATAAATAAAAGGTAAAACTATGTCAACAGAGCAGCAAGATCAACAAAACCAAATTGAAGAGTTAAATAATGAACTAAAAGTACGTCGCGAAAAGCTCGCTCATCTTCGCGAACAAGGTATTGCTTTCCCTAATGATTTTCGCCGTGATGCGATTTCTAGTGATCTCCATAAACAATATGGCGATAAAACTAACGAAGAACTGATTGAAAAGAAAATTATTGTAACTGTGGCTGGCCGTATGATGATGCGTCGTATAATGGGTAAAGCCTCGTTTGTTTCTCTACAAGATGTTGCTGGACAAATCCAACTTTATGTTACTCGTGATGATCTCCCTGAAGGTTTTTATAACGAGCAATTTAAAAAATGGGATTTGGGAGATATTGTCGGCGCTAAGGGTTACCTATTTAAGACTAAAACTGGTGAGCTTTCTATTCACTGTGAAGAAATTTGTTTATTAACTAAAGCTCTTCGCCCATTACCTGATAAGTTTCATGGACTTGCCGATCAAGAAATGCGTTACCGTCAACGTTACTTGGATCTTATCACAAATCAAGAATCAAGAGAGACGTTCAAAGCACGTTCAAAAGTGGTCAGTGAAATTCGTAACTTTATGATTGAAAACCACTTTATGGAAGTCGAAACGCCAATGATGCAGGTAATTCCGGGTGGTGCATCAGCTAAACCCTTTATTACGCATCACAATGCGCTTGATTTAGATATGTATATGCGTATTGCGCCAGAACTTTATCTAAAACGATTAGTTGTAGGCGGCTTTGAGCGGGTATTTGAAATTAATCGCAACTTCCGAAATGAAGGCGTATCACCAAGACATAATCCAGAATTTACCATGATGGAAATGTACATGGCTTATGCTGATTACAAAGATCTGATCGTATTAACAGAAACATTATTCCGTCGTTTAGCTATTGCGGTAACAGGTGATGCTGTTGTGCAATATGGCGATCATACTTTTGATTTTGGTAAACCTTTTGTCAAAATGACCATGCGTGAGGCTATCTGCCATTACCGTCCAGAAACCAATAATGCAGACTTAGATGATTTTGATAAAGCTTGTGCTATTGCACAGTCAATTGGCATTAAAATTGAAAAAGGTTGGGGACTTGGTCGTGTTGTGACTGAAATTTTTGAAGAAGTGGCTGAATCGAACTTAATTCAACCAACTTTTATTACCGAATACCCAGCAGAAGTATCACCGCTTGCTCGTCGTAACGACGAAAACCCATTTGTAACAGACCGATTCGAGTTCTTTATTGGTGGTCGTGAAATTGGCAATGGATTCTCAGAACTCAACGATGCCGAAGATCAAGCTCAACGCTTTGCTGATCAAGTATCACAAAAAGATGCAGGTGATGATGAAGCGATGTTTTATGATGAAGATTATATTACAGCGCTGGAGCACGGCTTACCGCCAACAGCAGGACTTGGGATCGGTATTGACCGTACCGTGATGCTATTTACCAACAGCCACACGATTCGTGATGTAATTTTATTCCCAACCATGCGTCCAATCAAATAAAACCGCTTATCACTACTTATCACTAAAAACACACTTATTTTTTGATAAGTGTGTTTTGATACTTAAGTACATACTTTCCTGAAAGTTTTTAACAAAATCTAGCTGTTTTTTAGATTATTTTTTTGTAAAAAATATTCAGGATTCTATACCGTTTCGCGATTTATTATAAATTTACAGCCGCTATTTATTAAAACAAAGATAACCACTGTAACAACCCCCTAAAATAGTACAGCAAAAAGTAGAAAATTCTCCATAATAAAAGTAAAAGAGGATTTAAACATAAAAAAAGAAGCGAACACTAAATTATATCGATATTAAAAGATACAAAAGCAGGTATTGTCGTTAAAGAACTTTGCCGTAAATATGGCATGGGCAACTCGACCATTTATAAATGACGAGAAAAATATGGTGGCATGGAAAGCTTAGATATCAAACGATCAAAAGAACATGAGGAAGAAATCGTTAGCTTAAACAAATGGTTGCTAAGTTAAGTTTAAAATTCTAGCTTCAGGAAAAAAATTATAAAAAGCTGTAATGTCCACGTAGGAACGTAAAAGGAGAAAGGCAAAGGGTTGGTTAAGGAAAAGTAATTGGAGCGTTTATTTGGCTCATCGGACACGCATTTTGTTAAAATAAAGGCCGATGAGTAATAAGTTTTTGTCAGATTAATTTTGAGCTTGAGCGTTTTCTATTGGTTGTTAACCAAACCAAACGACAAAGGAGCAAAGAAATTAATCTTGATGAGTAAAGATAGAAGTAAATGTATTTTTATACATCTGTTTGCTAGCTTTAACAAATCGAATTGTTTTGACAATGCCTAACAGGCTTGCTTGATGCATGCGATACAACAGACGATGAATCATTAAAGCAAAAAATCCTTTAACGTTCATTTCGCCTTTACCAGCAATTTTAACCACACCTTGAGCTGTATCATGCAAAGAAATAATTGTGCCATTATCTGTATATTTAAATAACTTCATTGGCTTATTATTTAATTTTTTAATAATATTTTCATAACATATTTTTGCCATCTGATGCGCTGCTTGTGCCGTAGCAGGAGAAGCTCTACCACTATCTTGCATTGCATAAGCACAATCACCAATTACAAAAATATTATCATCACGTGTGGTTTGTAATGTTGGTTTAACAACAAGTTGATTAGAACGGCTTGATTCTAGACCTGCAATCTCTTTTAAAAAATCGGGTGCTTTTACCCCTGCAGTCCAGATCATAATATCTGCGTTAATTGTATTGCCTTCTTTTGGATAAAAACCATCGCTTTCCACTTTAGTTATCATGGTATTAGTCAACACATGAATTCCGCGCTGTTGTAAGGTTTTAGTAATACCTAATGCTGTCTTTTCAGGTAATGCAGGTAAAATTCGATCGGTTGCTTCAATAACGGATACATCCAGTAACTCCGAACACATTTTATTACGTCCACAAGAGCCAAAGGTTTCAACCATATGAGGTAATTCTGAAGCTAATTCAACGCCAGTTGCTCCACCGCCAACAATAGCAATACGAATTTTATCTTCATCTTTTGCTTCATTTTTATCAATGATTGAACAAAAACTGGCAAACTTTGCAATGAGTGTTTCACGTAAACGAATTGCAGCATTTTGGTCATCTAAAAAAATACAATGTTCTTTTACTCCTGGTGTCCCAAAATCGTTTGAAGTACTACCAATTGCTACAACTAAAATATCATATGGAACAGAAACAGATTCATTATTTGAGTTGTTAATAATAACTTGTTTTTCTTCACGATTAAGATCGGTAAAAGCACCTTGAATAAATTGAAAAGCGTGTTGTTGACCTTGTGTAGTATAATCAATTTTATCTGCTTGTTCGCTTAAAACGCCGGTGGCAACTTCATGTAATAAAGGTTTCCAAATATGATAACTATTTTTATCTATTAGCGTAATTTCAGCTTGGTTTCCTTTTCCTAGTTTATCGCCAAGGTCAGTTGCTAATTCTAATCCTCCTGCGCCACCACCAATAATAACTATTTTTTTTATCATATTTAATCCTTTTTTAATACTTTATATTTTAAACTATTAAATATCTTACTAAATACATAGATTTTTATCTATTTTTTTTGACTGATATCATTTATATATAAAACCTATTAAAGTGATGGTTTACAATTGTTAAAAAGTATCTATAGTAATCTATAATATAAAAATAAAAATTATTTGCTATGATTATGATAGTGAAGATACACATTAATATGTATTGATTTAAAATGATTTTTTGTTTTATTTAACGCTTATAAAGCACTTTTTGTATAATGCGAAAATAAAAGTGGTCATATGTTTATAAAATATAGTATATGATCATTTTAATTTTTTATGCCTTATGTCTTTACCATCACTCTATACACGAAATTTTATGAATAAAAAATTTTTTATTATCATTACGTTAATCGTTATTTTGATATCAATGACGATTTTAATTCGCTCACACAATAGCCCGCTTATATTACAAGGCGAAGTTGATGCGCCGAATATTAATGTTGTGTCTAAAGCAAAAGGCCGAGTGCAAGTCATTCATGTTAATCGTGGGGATGATGTTAAACCTAACGATATTTTAATTACACTCGATAGTCCAGAGCTATTAGCTCAGGTTAAAGCGGCCGAAGCCGTTTGTGAACAAGCAAAAGCTCAAGTTGAGCTTTCTAAACATGGCACACGTGAAGAAAGCATTCGCTACTATGAAGCATTACTTCAACAAGCTAAAGTGGCTTATGATAATGCATCTAAAGAATATGATCGTAACAAAGCCATTTCGGCTAAAGGATTTGTGTCGCAATCAATATTAGATAATGCACTAAAAAACCGTGATGCGGCTTTTCAACAAGTACAATCAGCGCAAGCAAGTTTAGATCAAGCTAAAAATGGCGATCGTGTCGAACAACGACAAATTTATGATGCGCAATTAAAACAAGCAGAAGAACAACTTAAACAATTACAAATTCAATATGACGATTTACAAGTAAAAGCTCCCGTTGGTGGCGAAGTCGGCTCAGTACCTGCCGAAGTGGGTGAGTTATTTAACGCCAATAGTCCTTTATTAACTATTATTCAACTTCCTCAAGCTTACTTTATATTTAATCTTCGTGAAAATATTATGCCCAATATTCATAAAGGCGATCATGTTAAGCTTGATGTTCCTGCTCTTGGTAGTAAAGAAATTGAGGCCGAGGTTCGTTATATTGCTCCAATGGGAGATTATGCAACAAAACGTGCAACACGAGCGACTGGAGATTTTGATTTAAAAACCTTTGAAGTTCGACTTTATCCAATTAAACCTATTGAGGGTTTACGTGCAGGTATGAGTGCATTATGGAAATTAGACAACTAATTTGGGATTTTTGGTGTCGTTTTAAACAAGCGTTTAATGCAGAAATACTTGTTATATTTAAGCGATTTACGTTTCACTGGTTAATGTGGATTTTACCTCTTATTATTTTTGTATTAATCAGCAGTATTTTTTATCGTGGTGTTTTATTCGATCTTCCTGTTGGTTATATTGATAATGATAAAAGTGGTTTATCACGCGAAATAATGCGTGATCTTAATGCTGGTGCACATGCTAATCTTATCAATTACGGCAATGAGCTTTCTTTGGCGGAAAGTGATTTACAAAAAGCAAAAATTTATGCCATTTTGTATATTCCTCCTAATTTTGAATCAGATGTATTAGCTGGTCATCAACCAACACCAATGCTGTATTATAATGCGTTATATTACAGTGCAGGATTGTATTCCATTATGGATTATTCGGGTTTAATTGCATCATTAAATACCCAATATCGAACCACATTGGCAACCAGTATTGGCATGCCGGTACCTCCACTTGCGAAAGTCAATTTTAATTATGATGGGTTATTTAATGCAAGCGGTAACTCAATGTACTTTCAACAATTTTCAGCTGTAGTTCATTTGTTACAATTATTTGTGGTAACAACCACAATACATATTTTATCGCAACTACCTAAAAGGACACGGCCTAATTACCCATTTGTCCTTGGTAAGTTAGCGCCCTATACCATTTGGTATACAATGTTACTTATTTTTGAAATTGCGATGTTAGTTTTGTTTTCTGATGCACGTGTATCAGGCTCGCCATTTGCCATGATCACTGTTGTCTTTTTCTATGTCATTGCAGCGCAAAGTATTGGTATTTTGCTCTATTCTTTTACCAAAACAGCAATTGATGCTTATACTTATATAGGTATTTTAGTTGGACTTGCATTAACTTATTCTGGCATTGTTGTACCAGAGCTTTCCATGCCTTGGATTGCGAGATTTATTTCATCACTTGAGCCTTTAACTTATGCGCTTAATAAGTTGTTTGATCTATTTTTACGTCATTCTAGCTATCTTTCTGTGTTAAAAACCTGTGGTATTTTGATGATCTACCCAATAATTATTACAGTCTTAGTAAGAAAACGCCTAGTAAGACGGTTACATTCACAGTAGGAGGAATACTAGGATGATTAAAATATTTTGGTCTTCATTCGTAAAAATATTTTTATTTATGTTAGTAAGACCTATGTGGTTATTATTGCTATTATCTGTTTCATTGATGAGCTTAGTTTATAGTAATGGCACTATCACCAGTTTGCCTGTTGCTATTGTTGATCAAGATCATACAGCGGCAAGCCGAAGTTTAATTCGTTCTTTAAATACTAGCTCTAAAATTGAAACAGTTATATATGATAGTTCACTACAGGCTTATGATGATATTAATAATCATAAAATTTTTGCAGTATTTACTATTCCAAATGATTTTGAAAAACGGTTATTAAGTGGTCAAGAAGTCACTATACCTGCTTATGGAGATGCCTCAAGCCGTTTAGCTAATGGTTTAATACAAGTTGATATAAAAGGGATCTATCAGCAGATATTGATTGAATATAATACTAAAATAATGCGTAATAATGGATTTTCAGATAAACAGATCAATATCATCTTGTCACCAATCAAAGGGCAAACAGAACCACTTTATAATGCAGGCATCAGTTTTGCTGCTATTACGTTTCCAGGCTTATTAGTTATGTTATTGCAACACTCTTTCCTAATTGCGGCAACTCGCACCAATATTACATTAAGCTCACTACCTCAAGGCAAACCACCTAAAATAGTTATACTGGGTAGCTTAAGTGGGTTAATTCCTATCTGGTTATTTTTATCTATTGTGCTATTTGGCTTGTGGCCTTGGATTCTTGGCTATCGACAGCTTGCTAATATTCCCGAAATTTTAATTATGACATTTCCCTTATTACTTGGTGTGTTAGGACTCAGTAAATTACTGACAGAATGCTTACGAAAAACCGAAATGATTTATCTAACACTGGCATTTTTGACAACTCCAGTCTTTTATTTATCAGGCACAATTTGGCCACTCGATGCAATGCCATTTTGGGTGCAAGTTGTTTCCAAAATGTTACCATCAACTTGGGCAACAAATATGATTGCAGGCGTAAATCAAATGGGACTAGGTCTAAAAGAAAATTTATTTAATGTGTTTATGATTTTATTACTTGGGATTATATATGGTTCGCTAGGTATTTTTATTGCTGCATTGCGAGATGGGCGAATAAGAAAATTGTTTAAAAACTACAGCATGCAAACAGAAAAATAAAATAATAACAAGTTTATTATTAGCTGTTAAAATGTAACAATCATATTGATGCTTATTATGTAATTATTATTTTCCTAGTTATAAATGATATATTAAACGCACATGAAATTTTATCCATGGATTATTAGTTTTCGACCTAAAACTTTAGCGCTTTCTTTTTCTTCTATTTTATTGGGTAATGCATTGGCTTATTGGCAACAATCTTTTGATGTACTTATCTTGTTACTTTCACTCATTACTGCCAGCTTATTACAGATATTATCCAATTTAGCCAATGATTATGGTGATGCAATTAAAGGGAGTGATAGGCAAAATGTGCTTGCTCATACTCGAGGAGTTCAATTAGGGCTTATCACTCTAGAACAGTTAAAAATGGCCTTATGTATTAATATTTTTTTATGTATTATATCAGGTTTGAGTTTGATCATTTTTGCCTGCCATAACACTTATCAATTTTTAATTTTTATATTACTAGGGTCACTATCTATTATTGCTGCAATTACTTATACAATAGGTAAAAAACCTTATGGCTATATTGGATTAGGTGATTTATCTGTATTAATATTTTTTGGTTTAGTCGGTGTAATAGGTAGTTATTTTTTACAAGTAAAGTCATTATCTGTATCAATTATATTACCTGCGATTAGTAATGGGTTGCTGGCTGTTGCTGTTTTAAATATTAACAATCTTCGTGATATTGATAGCGATCGAGCAAATCATAAAAGAACATTAGTTGTATTAATGGGTAAAACGTTAGGTAAATATTATCATCTATTGTTATTACTAAGTTCATTTATTTTATTTAGTCTATTTGCTTATTACAATTTACACACAATTTATAGTGGATTATTTCTTTTAATCTTACCGTTATATGTCAAACATATTGATGCTTTATTTAAATTTAATAGTATAAAAACGGCTGTGCCTTTATTAATACAGATGGTTAAGCTTGCTTTATTGACTAATTTACTTTATTGTTTGGGTATTATTTTGAGCTAGTTCACGTTTATTTAAATTTAATATCATTTTATTTAATGTTAGCGTTATACTAAATATCATTAAACATGACAGCAAAAGGAGATTTGATGATGGAGTTTGATACTTCAATTCTTTGCGATTATTACCCAGAAGATATTAACGTAGTTGAACCGATATTCAGTAACTTTGGTGGTGTTGCATCATTTTCTGGTCAAGCTGTAACAGTTAAATGTTTTGAGGATAACGGCTTACTATACGAAATTTTACAATCTAATGGTGCAGGTAAAATCCTTGTCATTGATGGTGGTGGTTCTGTTCGCCGTGCATTAATTGATGCAGAGCTAGTAGATATTGCTGTTCAAAATCAATGGGAAGGAATCATTGTTTATGGTGCTGTTCGCCAAGTTGATTATCTAGCCGAAGCCGACATTGGTATTCAAGCTCTAGCTGCTATTCCAGTAGGAGCCGAAGATCAAGGTGTTGGCGAAATCGATATTCGTGTTAATTTTGGTGGTGTGACTTTCTTTTCTGGTGATTTTGTTTATGCCGATAACACAGGTATCATCCTATCTGAAATTGCGCTTGAAATTGAAGATAAGTAAAAATAGTATCAGCACTCGATTCGCCGATACCTATCGGCGGGTTTTATACTTAAACATCTACTTATCTGAAAATTTTTAACAAAAATCTTTTTAATTTTAAATTACTCGATTACGAATATAACCGCCTGTTACTGTTTTAATTAATCCTTCTAGTTCCATATCTAATAATTTGGTAGTCACTTCTGAAATTGACATATTTACTTGCTGAGCAATAATATCAACAGGAATCGGTTGATGGTGAATAATAGAAAAAATTTCAGGATACAAAATAGAATTGCACTGTTTTTCTTTAGGCTGATTATGAGAGTTATTTACTGCTGATAAATAACTATAATAATGCTCTAAAATATCAGTAGGCTTCGAAACTAAATAAGCACCTTGTTTAATCAAATAATGTGTTCCACTACAGTTTTCATTGTTAATATCACCTGGCAAGGCAAATACATCGCGGTTTTGTTCAAGAGCATAACGTGCAGTAATTAATGAACCACTTTTTTCTGACGCTTCAACCACGAAAGTTCCTAAACTTAGCCCGCTAATAATTCGGTTCCGACGAGGAAAATAAACCGATCTGGCTTTTTCAAATGGCAAAAATTCCGATACAATCGCCCCATCTTGCGACAAAATATCATTAGCTAAGTTTAGATTTGATCTTGGTGCAATTTTTGCTAAACCGCTGCCTAAAACTGCGATGGTATAACCCGATACATCAAGTGCACCACGATGGCAAATAGCATCTAATCCCAATGCCAAACCACTAGTTATTGTTAAGCCATTAATAGCTAATTCACTAGCAAAATATCGTCCCCACAGTGCTCCATATTCACTAAATTCACGACTTCCAACCATAGCTAATTGAGGCGAATGTAATAACTGCCGATTACCTAAAACAAACAATAATAAAGGTGGAGAGCAAATTTGTTTAAGTAATAATGGATAGTCGCTATCACTATAAGCAATAAGGTGTTTTGGTGGGTTAGGCGAATCTAGCCATTCAAGTATTGGTTCAAAATGAAGATATGAAGTTTCATAAAATAACGCTAATTGAGCATCAGACAATTTCAACTTATCTAATACATAAGAGACGTTTTGAATACTATTAGGTAAGTTGTTTGTAAAGATCTGCCCAATTTTTACAAAAATGGCTCGTTTCCCATAACTAAGCATTGAAATTCGTAATAAAAACTCATATTTACTCATCATAATCTTTCCGCACTCGTTTTAAATGATTTAGATATCTTGAATTGATAAGATAAATACTACCAATAGCCAACAAGGGCTATTCATCAGTATGATAAATGTTTACAATGAGCAATAGTTTGAATAAACCCGAAATTTGAGGAGTAGATCGAATAATTTATGGCTATTTTACCGGTATTACGTTTTCCTGATGAGCGACTTCGCAAAGTTGCTAAACCAGTTACTAAGTTCACCCCTGAGCTACAAACGATCATTGATAATATGATTGAAACCATGTACGACGAAAACGGTATTGGGCTTGCTGCAACCCAAGTTGATGTACATGAACAAATTATTGTTATTGATGTATCAGAAGATAAAAGCCAAGTTTATGTGATCATCAATCCTGAAGTGATAAGCCAAGAAGGTGAAACGGGTATTGAGGAAGGGTGCTTATCGGTTCCTGATTGTCGTGGATTTGTGCCAAGAGCAGAAAAAATCAAAATTAAAGCCCTAGATCGCCATGGCAATCCTTACGAAATTGATGCCGATGAGTTACTTGCTATCTGTATCCAACACGAAATGGATCACTTAAAAGGTAAACTCTTTGTTGATTACCTTTCACCATTAAAACGTCAACGAATTGAACAAAAAATGAAGAAACTTGCTCGTGAGGAGCAACGGAATCAATAAAATTAACCGCCACAGTGATTGGCGGTTAACCTATCTAAAGATAACTATTTAGCAACAATTACCATCGCAGGGCGAATTAACCGGCCATTTAAGGTATAGCCTTTTTGGATGGTATTTACTATTTGACCTGATTGATGTTCTGGTGATTCCACCATACTAATGGCTTGATGCACATCCGGATTTAGTTGTGAATCTTCAGTATTAATCACTTCAATACCAAATTTTTTGACAGTATCTAGGAATGATTTTAATGTCAGTTCTAACCCTTCAACAGTAGCTTTATGCTCAGGGTTGGTTTTATCTGTAGATTCTAAAGCTCTCTCTAAATTATCAATAACGGGGAGTAATTCATTAGAGAATTTTTCTAGTGCAAATTTACGAGCTTTATCAACATCTTGTTCAACACGTTTACGAACATTATCAATTTCAGCTCGCGCACGAATCATGGCTTCGCTTTCATTTTTTTTAGCCAACTGTAATGCTTGTTCTAGCTCTGCAATGCGTGTATCTTTTGCGTTTAATTGCTCTTCTAGACTTGGTTGCGCTGGGGTTTCTTGCTCGATAGTTTCTTCTGTTGGTGTATCAATATTAGTTTCGTTAGTTTCATTTTCTGACATATTTTTATCTTGCTCTGTCATAAGGTACTCCAAATAATGTAGTCGAAAACTCAGTGAATAACGGTTATTATGGGGATAAATTTTATTATTACAAGCTTATTGGCATGTTGATATGCATTTTTTTGAACTAAAACTAAAAAATACATAGATTTATATAAAAATTACAAGGATATTTTATGGATACACCTTTTAAATGCATTGGTCTCATTGGGCTTCCTCGTAAATTAGAGGCAATCGAAACTCATCAAGTGCTTTATGATTGGCTTGTTAGTCTTGGTATTCATGTGCTAGTTGAAGATCGCTTAGCGGATCATATTCAATTTCCAGTTAGCCATTACGCCTCGTTAGAAGCAATTGGTGAACAGGCTGACCTAGCCATTGTTGTGGGTGGTGATGGAAATATGCTACGTTCAGCTAGGTACTTGTCACACTATAAAATCAAAGTGATTGGTGTTAATCGAGGTAATCTCGGTTTCTTAACGGATATCTCGCATGAACAAGTGATTGAACAATTAAGTCCAGTTATTGCGGGTGAATATGATGATGATCCTCGATTTTTACTTGAAGTTTCTATTTATGATAATGGTAAATTAATTAATTCAGGGTTTGCTGTTAACGAAATTGTCGTAACGCCAAATACTGTTGCTCATATGATTGATTACGATGTCTATATTAATGAACGCAATGCATTTTCACAACGTGCTGATGGCTTAATTATTGCAACACCAACAGGCTCTACTGCTTACTCGTTATCAGCAGGAGGTCCTATTTTAGCGCCACATTTAGATGCTTTAATTATTACCCCAATGTTTCCTCACTCGCTAGCGGTTAGACCATTAGTGATTAAAAGTGATAACCCTATACGTCTAAAATTTCCAACAACAGCACTGGATCTCAATATTGCTTGTGATAGTCAGATTATTTTACCTGTCAAACCAACACAAGATGTGATTATTCGCCGATCTTTATATGAATTTAATTTAATTCATACCAAAGATTATGATTATTTTAATAATCTTTCGACTAAGTTAGGATGGTCGCAAAAGATGTTTTAATCTATTTTTGTAAAAAACTTTCAGGAAAGTATGCGTTTTAGTATAAGATTACATCTTAAATAACCAATGTCATGATATAAACGGTGAATGATGAAAAGATAGCGGCAATCACATCATCCACCATAATACCAAAACCGCCAGGTATGCGTTTATCAAACCAACGAATTGGCCACGGTTTTGCCATATCAAAAATCCTAAATGCTATAAAGGCTATCGCAATCCACATAACAGAAAGTTGTGGAATAAAAAATAGGGTGATCCACATGCCAACAAATTCATCCCATACTATATGCCCTGAATCGTGAGTATGGGTATCATCCGATGTTTTTTGGCAAATAAAACAACCAAAAATAAAAGTCACTAAAATAAATACCCAGTATAAAGCTGGTTGTAAACCATAAAATAATAGCCAAAGTGGAATCGCCATTAACGATCCCATTGTTCCTGGCATAATTGGAGACAAACCACTACCTAGTCCTACAGCTAAAAAATGAATGGGATTGGTTAACTTGAGGAATTTTTTAAAATCTTTATTTCGTTCTTGTTTTGTCATAATCCAATATTCTTTTAAATAAAATTTGCCGACATTAAGCCGGCAAAAAGAAAGTGCCTAATTTTTTAGCTAAGCATTTAAGTATTGATTATGTCAATATTATTCATCTTTGGTTAATGTTGCAACCATTACCGCTTTAATGGTATGCAGTCTGTTTTCTGCTTCATCAAAAACAATACTATGTTCAGATTCAAACACATCATTAGTCACTTCAAGTCCATTGGTTAAACCATATTGAGCTGCCATTTGTTTACCGACGGTAGTGTTCATATCATGAAAAGCTGGTAAACAGTGCATGAATTTGACATTTGGATTATTGGTAAGTTTAATAACATTTTCATTCACTTGATAAGGTGTTAATAATTTAACACGCTCATCCCAAACTTCCTTAGGTTCACCCATTGATACCCATACATCAGTATATAAAAAGTCGACGTCTTTAACTCCTTTGGCAACATCTTCTGTTAAAATAATTTTTGCACCCGTATTTTTTGCAATATCTTGGCACTTTTGTACAAGTTCGGCTTCGGGATGACAGGCCTTTGGTGCAACTAAACGAATTTCCATTCCCATTAAAGCCGCACCTTCCATTAACGAATTTCCCATGTTATTACGGGCATCACCTAAATAGGCAAATTTAATACTACTTAATGGGCGATTGCCTATATGCTCTTTCATCGTCATAAAATCGGCTAATATTTGGGTTGGATGTGCTTCGGTCGTTAAGCCATTCCATACTGGTACACCAGCATATTGAGCTAATGTTTCAACGATCTCTTGACCATAACCACGGTACTCAATACCGTCATACATTCGCCCAAGTACTCGAGCTGTATCTGCAATTGATTCTTTATGCCCAATTTGACTACCACTTGGCCCTAAATAAGTGACATTTGCACCTTGATCAAATGCACCAACCTCAAATGCACAACGCGTACGGGTGGAGTCTTTCTCAAAAATTAACGCGATATTTTTACCAATCAAATGTTGTTGTTCTTGCCCTTGTCGTTTAGCTTGTTTTAATTCAATAGCAAGATTAATTAATTGATTAATTTCGGTAGGGGTAAAATCAAGTAACCGTAAAAAATGGCGCTGATAAAAACCGTGCATGATAAGCTCCTAAATGGCGATAAATATTTGTACGATTCTATTTGAATAATTATGCAAATTCAAGCTAAACATAATAATACGAATAATATTTTATTTGTTTTTGTCGTTAAGTCTCAAAAATGAGACATTATTATCTATTTATTTTTTATAATATTGCTTTTTTTGTTTAAAAATTTGTAATAAAATGATTAAATATTGTCTGCTAAAAATGAATTGAATTGTATTTTTATTCATTTATATTGATTTTTTATTCAAAAGGCCTTTTAAATCATGCAAACTTATGCCCTCTTTATGTTACAAGATGGTTCACAATTTGTTGGTAAGTCAATTGGTGCTGACGGACAAGCTGTTGGTGAAGTAGTGTTTAATACATCAATGACTGGTTACCAAGAAATTCTTACTGATCCTTCTTATTGCGAACAATTAGTGACATTAACTTATCCACATATTGGTAATGTTGGCACGAACAATGAAGATGCCGAGTCAAAGCAAGTTTATGCAAAAGGGCTGATCATTCGTGATTTACCATTATTAGCTAGTAATTATAGAAATGAACTCGATCTTTCTAGCTATTTAAAAAAACATAATGTTATTGCCATTGCAGATATTGATACGCGGCGCTTAACCCGTATTTTGCGTGAAAAAGGTGCACAGCATGGCGTCATCATAACAGCAACGGACAAAACGAGCTTACTTGAAAAAGCCGAAATAGCTAAACAGCAGGCAATCGATTTTAAAGGATTAAGCGGGCTTGATTTAGCCAAAGAAGTGACTTGTTTGACAAGTTATATTTGGTCACAAGGCATATGGACAAGGCAACAGAAACAGCCTGCTCCAAAACCAGAAAGCCAATTACCATATCATGTTGTTGCTTATGATTTTGGTGTAAAACACAATATTTTACGAATGCTAGTTGAACGTGGTTGTCGATTAACTGTCGTGCCGGCAAAAACAACGGCAGACGAAGTACTTGCATTAAATCCTGACGGTATCTTCTTGTCTAATGGACCCGGTGATCCCGCTCCATGCACTTATGCCATTGATGCTATTAAGCAATTTTTAAACACAGATATTCCTATTTTTGGCATTTGTTTAGGTCATCAACTTCTTGCGCTTGCTTGTGGTGCTAGAACTATCAAAATGAAGTTTGGTCATCATGGTGGTAATCATCCTGTTAAAGATCTAGAAAATAATAAGGTAATGATCACTGCACAAAATCACGGTTTCGCTGTAGATGAGGCAAGCTTACCAGCTCATTTACGAGCGACGCACAAATCACTGTTCGATGGTTCATTACAAGGCATTCATCACAATCAAAAACCAGCTTTTAGTTTTCAAGGTCATCCTGAAGCCAGTCCTGGGCCTCATGATGCCGCACCTCTTTTTGACCACTTTATTGAGTTAATTAAAATTTATAAGCAGGAGCAATAATTATGGCTAAGCGAACAGACATAAAAAGTATACTAATTATTGGCGCTGGCCCAATTGTTATTGGTCAAGCATGTGAATTTGATTATTCTGGTGCACAAGCTTGTAAAGCGCTGCGTGAAGAAGGTTATCGTGTTATTTTAGTTAACTCTAATCCAGCCACTATCATGACAGATCCTGAAATGGCTGATGCCACTTATATTGAACCCATTCATTGGACAAGCGTTCGTAAGATTATTGAACAAGAAAGGCCAGACGCCATTTTACCAACCATGGGCGGTCAAACAGCGTTAAACTGTGCATTAGAGCTTGAAAAACAAGGTGTATTGAAAGAATTTAATGTTGAAATGATTGGTGCAACAGCCGATGCTATCGATAAAGCCGAAGATCGAAAACGCTTTGATGAGGCGATGAAAAAAATTGGTCTTGATACCGCTCGCTCAGGGATTGCTCATTCGCTTAAAGAAGCTTACGCCGTTCTTGATCAAGTCGGTTTTCCTTGCATTATTCGTCCATCATTTACCATGGGGGGCACTGGTGGCGGTATTGCTTATAATACCGAAGAGTTTGACGAAATTTGTACTCGAGGACTTGATCTTTCGCCAACCAATGAACTACTTATTGATGAATCATTAATTGGTTGGAAAGAATATGAAATGGAAGTAGTTCGAGACAAAAATGATAACTGCATTATTGTTTGTTCAATTGAAAACTTTGATCCAATGGGTATTCATACAGGTGATTCAATTACGGTGGCTCCGGCACAAACCTTGACTGATAAAGAATACCAAATCATGCGTAACGCTTCGATCGCGGTACTGCGTGAAATTGGTGTTGAAACTGGTGGCTCCAATGTACAATTTTCGGTTGATCCAAAGACAGGACGATTAATTGTTATTGAGATGAATCCACGGGTGTCGCGATCATCTGCCTTAGCTTCGAAAGCAACGGGCTTTCCTATCGCGAAAATCGCCGCTAAACTGGCTGTCGGTTATACGCTTGATGAATTATCTAATGATATAACAGGCGGAAAAACCCCTGCTTCATTTGAACCGTCAATTGATTATGTTGTCACCAAAATTCCACGCTTTAATTTTGAAAAATTTGCTGGTTGTAACGATCGTTTAACCACACAAATGAAATCAGTTGGTGAAGTGATGGCCATTGGGCGCACCTTCCAAGAATCAATACAAAAAGCGTTGCGAGGGCTTGAAGTTGGCGCTTCAGGATTTGATCCTAAAATTGATAATCATACTGATGAAAAAAATATCACCAAAATTCGTTATGAGCTCCAAGAAGCGGGCGCTGATCGGATTTGGTATATTGCTGATGCTTTTAGAGCAGGATTCAACTTAGAAGATATCTTTTTACTAACCAATATTGATCGTTGGTTTTTAGTACAAATTGAAGAGTTGGTTAACCTTGAAAACAAGCTAAAGGAACAATCACTTGCACAGCTTGATCAAGAAACATTGTGGCAATTAAAACGTAAAGGTTTTTCAGATTTACGCATCGCCAAATTGCTTAATACCACAGAACAAGCTGTTCGCGATTTACGTCATCAATATCAAATTCACCCTGTTTATAAACGTGTTGATACCTGTGCGGCTGAATTTGCAACAGATACCGCTTATCTTTATTCAACCTATGAGCAAGAGTGTGAAGCTAATCCTCAATTTAGCCGTAAAAAAATTATGATCCTTGGTGGTGGTCCTAATCGGATCGGACAAGGTATTGAGTTTGATTATTGCTGTGTACATGCGGCATTGGCACTGCGTGAGGATGGTTATGAGACCATTATGGTTAACTGTAATCCCGAAACGGTTTCAACCGATTACGATACTTCTGACCGCCTCTATTTTGAGCCAGTTACGCTTGAAGATGTGCTTGAAATTGCACATGTTGAAAAACCAGATGGTGTTATTGTGCAATACGGTGGGCAAACACCGCTAAAACTTGCTCGTGCGCTTGAAGCAGCAGGGCTACCAATTATTGGTACCTCACCTGATGCTATAGATAAAGCTGAAGATCGTAAACGCTTTCAAGAAGTCGTCGATAAACTGAAATTAAAACAACCTGTCAACGCCACAGTGACCGATATTAATGAGGCTGTCATTGAAGCAGAAAAAATAGGTTATCCATTAGTGGTTAGACCTTCTTATGTATTAGGAGGTCGCGCAATGGAAATTGTCTATAATGAACAAGATTTAAGGCGTTATTTTAAAACAGCGGTAAGCGAATCAAATAATGCACC
Organism: Gilliamella sp. Lep-s35; assembly: GCF_009795845.1. GTDB lineage: Bacteria > Pseudomonadota > Gammaproteobacteria > Enterobacterales > Orbaceae > Gilliamella. Next base: position 57,559 of record NZ_WTEX01000006.1, read on the forward strand.
AGTCTTACTTGATCACTTTTTAGATGATGCAATTGAAGTTGATATTGATGTAATTGCTGATGGTGAGCAAATCCTGATTGGTGGCATTATGGAACATATTGAACAAGCAGGCATTCACTCTGGTGATTCTGCTTGCTCACTGCCAACCCACACCTTAACTGCAGATATTTTAGACAAACTACGACAACAAGCCAAACAATTAGCACTTGAACTCAATGTAAAAGGTTTAATGAATGGGCAATTTGCGGTGAAAGATAATCAAATTTATTTGATCGAAATCAATCCTCGTGCAGCTCGCACTGTACCTTTTGTCTCAAAAGCAACAGGTTTACCATTGGCGAAAATAGCGGCTCGCGTGATGACGGGGCAATCACTTGCCAAGCAAAATGTGACTAAAGAGGTGATTCCTCCTTATTATTCGGTAAAAGAAGTGGTATTACCGTTTAATAAATTCAGTGGTGTCGACCCAATATTAGGTCCTGAAATGCGCTCAACTGGTGAAGTAATGGGAATCGGTAAAACCTTTGCTGAAGCCTTTGCTAAAGCCCAGCTGGGTAGTTTATCCAATATGAAAAAATCAGGGAAAGCATTATTATCGGTTCGCGATCAGGATAAAACAAGGCTGTTAGAGATAGCTAAACGGTTAATTACTCATGGGTTTAGTATTGATGCAACTATTGGCACGGCAAAGGTATTACAACAAGCAAATATACCATGCCAAGTCGTAAAAAAAGAAAACGAAGGGCGACCAAATATCCATGACCATATAAAAAATGGCGAATATAGCTATATTCTTAATACCACCTCTGGGCGAGCAGCTATTGAAGCCTCAAAAGTATTACGTCGAAGTGCCATTCAATATAAGGTACATTACGATACCACGATGAATGCTGCCTATGCTACAACTGCAGCGCTAGATTACGATCCAGCACAAACTGTAACGCCATTACAGCAACTTTATTGCTAATCACAAAGATAAAGACGAGAATTGCTCGTCTTTAAAAATTCCATCCACAATATAATAATTTAGAAATCACGCAATTGTTCTTAATAAACAATAAAATGCTCGTTTTTGATACAGAATAATGTTAATTTATTTTCTATATTTCAATCAATTTAATTAGTTATTATCATGATATGATTCATTCTTCTGATTCAAAAAACATTCAATTAATTACAACCATAGCGGCACTACTTCATGATTTAGGTAAAGCAACGATTGGTTTTCAATCTAAATTACGAGCAGAAATGGTGGTGGCGGCTGATCCTTACCGACATGAATGGATTTCGTTACAATTATTTTTATTAATGATTCAAGACTGCACCACGAACGAAGCCTTATTTGATCGATTAGCGCATTTTGATCAATATCAACAACAGAATCCTAATTGGCACAAGCAGCTTACCAAAGTCGACAAAAATGATCTCACGCAGTTACCGTTATTGGCACAATGGATTGCGTGGCTCATTGTGTCGCATCATAGAATGCCGTTTTTAACGACTTCATTAGGTGGTAATAAAAAAAAGAAACAAGAAAAAGATTCATATCTCTCAGGCTTAAAAATAACTACCTTTTATAAAATATTGAATGCAGTTGATGGGTGGGTTAAAAATAGTCATAGTCAACACACTTCACCCAATGATTTTTGGCAGCTTAAAAGCGATATTACCTTAAGCCAGCTTTGGCTGAAAAAACTAAGCCGTTATGCAACCAAAGCCCTAAATCATGTTCCCTTAATGCAATTGTCTAATATTGACGCGTTTTTATTGCATATTTCACGTTTAAGCTTAATGGTGGCTGATCATAACTACTCAAGTTTATCTTTATCAAATGACGAAGCAAAAAGAAATAGGGAAATACTGATTGCTAACACAAATTACCAAAAAGAAGCCAAACAGTGTTTGGATGATCATTTGGTCGGTGTAGCTAATTTTTCAGCCCGTTTTGCTCGTTTATTACCTAAAATAACCACGGAATTACCCGCAATTAATCAACATAAACCCTTTACCAAACGAACAACTATAAAACGATTCCAATGGCAAAATCATGCTTTTGATTTAGCAAAAAGTTATCAAAATGTCTCCGATGAATGTGGCTTTTTTGGTGTGAATATGGCATCGACTGGCTGTGGTAAAACCTTAGCCAATGGGCGGATTATGTATGCGCTTTCAAATCCAAAACGGGGCGTGCGTTTTACCATTGCATTGGGATTACGTGTTTTAACGTTGCAAACAGGTAAAGCATTAAGAGAAAGATTACACTTAAGTGATGAACATCTGGCGATTTTAGTGGGTGGGCGTGCAACAAAAACCTTGTTTGAACTGAGTAAGGAAGACATTGAACAAAACGATTCTCAAAAAAAATCAGAAAACCAAGGTAGTGAATCTATCGAATCGTTACTTGATGAATATATTGATGTAGCTGAAAGTGGTATTGCTGATTGTGAATTAGGTACTATTATCGAAGACAGTAAAGCACGGCAATTACTTTATGCGCCTATTGTGACATGCACAATTGACCATATTATTCAAGCTAGCGAATGTAGCCGAGGCGGTAAATATATTGCACCAACGTTAAGATTGTTAACCTCAGATTTGATTTTAGATGAGCCAGATGATTTTGATCAACACGACTTGCCTGCACTAGCGCGTTTAGTCCATTTAGCTGGATTGTTTGGGAGCAAAGTACTGCTGTCATCGGCGACCTTAACGCCAGATTTAATTGCCGGATTATTTGATGCTTACCAAGCAGGGCGAAAAATTTGGAATCAAAATAACCAATATGCCGATAATGCCATTGTATGTGGTTGGTTTGATGAATATGAACAGTCGATATCACAAATTGCTGATACCAAAACGTTTAGCGATCACCATCAACAATTTGTAGCAATGCGCATTCATCAATTAGCACAAAGTGCAATCCGTCGTCAAGGGTATATTTTAGATCTACTAAATTACCAAGAAAATAAAACAGAAAACCAAAAAATTAATTATGGTGTGCTAGCTAAACAACTATTAGATCAAGCTTATCAATTTCACCAAGATCATCATCAAATTGATAAAAAATCACAAAAAAAGGTAAGTATCGGTTTAATGCGTTTTGCCCATACAGAAGATGTTATTTCACTTACCGAACAAATTTACGAACAAAAGAAGTTACCTAGTGATACTGCTTTTCATATCGTGGTTTATCATGCTCGACAACTGCTGTTATTGCGTAGCCAATTAGAAGAAAAACTTGATAGAATTTTAAATCGCAGTGATGAACAGGCACTATTTAACCAACCTGAAATTTGTCAAGCTATAAAAGGTAGCAAGAAAGAAAATCATATCTTTATTGTGATTGGCACACCAGTCACCGAAGTCGGTCGTGATCATGATTATGATTGGGCGATTGTCGAACCATCATCCATGCGATCTATTATCCAGTTAGTAGGGCGAGTATGGCGTCACCGACCACAAAAAATCGCGCAGAAAGCCAATGTAGCCATATTAGGATCGAATTTAAAAGCAATTGAATCTAATTATCGTACGGATCAAGCCTGTTTTACTAAACCAGGGTTTGAAGAAGAGCAATTATTTTTGCTGAAAACCCATAAAACCCATGAACTAATTCCTGAGCATCAGTTAGTAAATATTGATGCAGTTCCACGTATTAAGTCTTGCCCAGAAGATGGGCTAACGCTAGCCGAATTAGAACATAAGGTCATGGCAGATCTGTTTGCGATTAATGCCCGTAAAAGTAATTATGTGACCAGCTATTGGCAACAAGGCTTAGCTCATCACCATTGTGTGCATTTACAGGCGATTTCACCATTTAGAGGAAATGATGAGACACAAGATGAATATATTTGCCAACTCGACGACGATGGCGATTATCAATTTAGTTATGCAGATATAGCATGGCAAACACCAGATGAACGCTGCGAAGATACCCAAAATAGTATAATTGAATATAAAAACTGGTTATTTGATAATCCTAACATTCAACCTTGGCTAATTAATAGTGTCGAGCAAGCCATAGCAAGAATAACCGAATATTTCCCAAATAAAACGCCATATCGCTTAGCGAATGAATTTTGTAGCGTAAGCTTATATCGTAATAGCAGTTGGTATTTTCATCCTTATTTAGGATTTTATGAAAAGAAAGGATAAAAGAATATTGTTTTTATACTGAAACACATAGTTACCTGAAACTTTTTGACAAAATATCGTCAGGTGCATAATGGTTGCTAGTAAAAGTGAAGTAATTCTTTTATACTGAGTTTTGACAGCCGAATAGGTTGCTGAGAAATGTTAAGTATTTACTTTTCTTTGAAGTGAATTTTACCGCTGAATAAGCGGTCTATAAAAGTGTTAATCTCGGACAGTGTAAATTAGCTAGTTTTATTTATCGTATTGATTTTTTAAATTATTTTTTTTGTGTTTGATGTATCTCACCTGTTAAGTTTTAACTGTTTCTTTGTTTCTTTCTTTTTTATGTTTTATTTTTAGATTATTTTTTGTGTTATTTGCTTGATTTTTAGCAAAGATTATTTTATTCTAATTATATTAAAATTTAAAATAAATAAGGAGGGTCAATGAATAACATATCTTGGCAAGATATAAGAAAGGTAATTTTAGATTTTCTGCAACAACGGCTTGCCAATAATAGTAATTATAAAAGTGAAACCGCTAAGTTAGAAAAAGCAAAAGAGTTAGGCGATCAGGTTGCAGTGAATGAAGCTCAGCAAAAGTTAGCTGAACTCGCTAAACGATTTGATTTTGAAACGTGGATGGAAGATGCCGCTATTCGTCGTATTTCATGGCTTCTTATTGCTACCCATATAGCTAAAGGAGTGCACCCGAGCTCGAAGGCTTGTAACGCAAATTACAATACACAGATAAAGCCTAATAACCTGAATAATTTAGTATCATCTGCTACAGTGAACACTTTGCCTTTTGATGCCAGTGGCGCTGCGGCTTTAGACATATTTGGGTTTTTAAACCAAGTTGTTAAAAATGATATAACAATTTTACAGCTTATTATTAATAATCACCCTGCTGTTCAAGAAGCTTTATCTGATGATAAAAATAAGTCTGCTCTTTATTTGGAAAATTTTAAGCAGTTACTTAAAGATAATTGGAGTGATGCGCAGGCTTCGGAACTTAATAAGCAATTTTTCTGGCCGAATAGTGAAGAAACTTATTTGTCACAGCATGAAAATAATTATCGCTTACTGATTCCACTACATCCTAGTGCTTTGTGCCATTTGGTTTATCAAAAGGTACAAACCCGATTTTCGGAAGAAAATAAAAATGCACGAGAATTGCGTAGAAAAAAAGATGTTGAGCATCAGCCCTATATTTCTTTTCATGATCTTGCTGTTGTCAAACTAGGTGGCAGTAATGCTCAAAATGCAAGCCAACTTATTGGTAGTCAAATGGGACGTAATTTTTTGTTACCTTCCATGCCACCTAAATTTCAAGAATCTCAATTTCCATCGATTTCCAAACACCAAAAAACAATTTTCAATAATACACTGCAATATTTTTGCCGATTTGGTTTTAAATTACTGTTTGATATGGTTAAGGCGCCCAAAAATATTGTAGAAGAAAGAGATGATCGTAAAGATGCATTTGCGGTGATTTTATCATTACTACTTAAGTTTGCTCGTCATATTCAAACTACTCAACCAGCCGGTTGGAGCCGTGATTATTCACTCAATTTTAATGAAAAACTTTGGCTTGATCCACAGCGAGCACAATTAGAGAATGAAGAGGATTTTAAAAAACAGTATGAACAAGGTGATTGGCAACAAAGTCTAGAAAAGCTTTTTGCAACTTGGGTTCAAACTATTTTAAAAGAGAAATTCAAAAATATTAAACAGCAATTTGCCGATCCGGAATTTAGTGAATGGCGCCGTGAATTTAGATCTGCGGTGAAAGCAAGTCAACGTAAACGGGAGGGAATCTTTTAATGGCATTACCAGATTATTATTTATTTTTTGATCATGTCAAAATTCATAATGCTAATGCAATTTCTAGCCCATTAACGTATGGATTTCCTGCTATTTCGGGATTTTTAGGCGCTATTCATGCTTTAAGTCGTAAAATTGAATCAGAAAATCCTATTTATTTAGATGGTGTGTTAATCGCATGTCATGAATGTGATGTACAAGTTTATCGGCCAAACAACTATGCGGATTATACGTTTCGATTAACTCGCAATCCGTTGGCCAAAAACGGTAGTACTCGTTCAATTATTGAAGAAGGTCGAGTACATCTTGATGTATCATTATTAATTGAAGTAAGAATAGAAGATTTAGAAACATTATATGACGCCGAGCAACAGAAAGCCTTTATCCAACAGATGAAACAAAAACTTTACCAACAACGTATAGCTGGTGGTCATGTAGTATCTATAGGGGATGTCAAGTTAATTTCTTCTGATGAATCAGATGCTGATTTAGCTAATTTGCTATTACCCGCATTTATTTTAGTTGAAGCACCACAAGATTTACAAGATATCACTACTGAATTACAGCAACAAGATCCTAATGCTACAGCGCTTGATGCCTTGATTGAAACAGCGATATTGCATCATCATCCACAAGAAAAAGATCACTGGCAAACCACATCGGTTAAACAAGGTCGTGGTTGGCTTGTTCCTTTGCATTTGGGTTATCAAGCTATTTCACCGTTATTTTCAGCGGGTAAGGTTGAACATGCGCGCAGTAATGAGCATGCCACGCAATTTGTGGAGTGTATTTATGGGCTTGGTAAATGGGTCTTTCCTTTACGCTTGAAAGAGAGTTTATCACAGGCTTTTTGGCGTTATAAATGCAGTGAATTGCAATCTAATGATGCAGAAATTTATATTATCAATCAAGAAACTAATTAAGTAAATTTAGAAAATTATAGACTAAGGAATACATTATGAGTAAAGATAAAATGACAACCGCAAGTGTACTTGCTTTTGAACGTAGTTTTGATATTTCAGATGCAATTTTTGCACAGCAAAGTAATACAGATACCAATAAATTATCTCCTGTTGTAGTTACTGAAAAATCAGTCCGAGGCACTATTTCAAATCGTCTTAAAAATGCAGTGGCAAACGATCCAACCAAATTAGATGCTGAAATACAAAAACCAAATTTACAAACAGTAGATGTCGCTTCGTTAGATGCCGATAAAGATACTTTGATCGTTACATGGAGCTGTAAAGTGTTGCCATTTTTAGGTAAACCATCAGTGTGTAATGAGCTTGAATATCAAAAAGAATTAGAAAAAACAACGCAGGGTTATATTCAAACGCAAGGAATGACAGCACTAGCTAAGCGTTATGCTATTAATATCTTAAATGGTCGTTGGTTATGGCGTAACCGTATGGCTGCAGAGCAAATTAGCCTTTCGATTACTCGAAAAGATGATAAAAAGCCAATGATTGAAGTCAATGATGTTAAACAATATCAACTAAACTCATTTGATTATGATGATAAATCGGTGAATGATCTTGCCAAACTGATTGAAGCAGGATTATGTGGTAAAGAGTTTGTGATTTTTAACGTTGAAGCCAAACTGAAGATGGGCTTAGGTCAAGAAGTCTACCCGTCACAAGAATTAATTCTAGATACTGGCAAAACTAAAAGTAAAGTATTGTATGAGAAGAACAAACAAGCGGCCATGCATTCACAAAAAATCAGTAATGCAATTCGAACTATCGACACTTGGTATGACGATAATGTCCAATTTCCAATAGCGATAGAACCATATGGTTCGGTCACCTCAATGGGACATGCCTTCCGACAACCAAAACAGAAATTAGACTTTTATACCCTATTTGATAATTGGGTATTAAAAGGTGAAAAACCATTGCTTGAGCAACAACATTATGTGATTGCGGTATTAATTCGTGGTGGTGTTTTTGGTGCTAGTGGCAAGGAGTAAATAATATGCACTCACACTATTTAGAGCTGCGAGCTATTTCGCAAATTGAGATAACCGAGGTGGACGTGATGAATCAAGTCATGCAGTCACTGCACCAAATCTTGGTTAATCAACAAGGAAATATCGCAATTAGTTTTCCTTGTTACAATGTGCACCGAACATTAGGCGGAGTGATTCGCCTATTTGGTACCGAGCAGGAATTGCAAAAATTTAAAGCAGATATACAGCAAAAATCATCGATTAGTGATTATGCTTTATTGATGCCTATCACTGTAGTACCGACGACGATAAAAGGCTATTTACGTTTTAGCCGTGTCAATCCTAAAGGTCAGAGTGCGTTAAGGCGTGCCGAAAAAAGATTAACAGCACAAGGTAAATGGACACCTGAAGTGAAAAATAAAATGATTGAAAAGTGGGGAAGTGTTCATTTGCAATACCCACATCTTCATTTGAATAGTAAAAGTACAGGGCAAAAATTTATTTTGTGGATAAAGCAAGAAAAATGCCTAGAGCCAGTGCAAGGCACATTTAATAGCTATGGATTAAGCCAAACAGCCACTGTTCCTGATTTTTAAATTTCTAACCCTTTTTTTGGGGATGATTTTAACATATTGATTATTATTGATATTAAAATAGACTCAAAAAAAGGGTAGAAATTGGGTAAAGTGCAGTATGCTCTTTTACAATAAGGCTCTATTGAGATAAAATTCTACTTCAATGCCGTGTAGGCAGTTTAGAAACATGATTTGGGGCAATGAACCCTTTGTCAACGCTTCAATGCCGTGTAGGCAGTTTAGAAAAATTGAGACCTGACTCCGATGCTCCAATTTGACTTCAATACCGTGTAGGCAGTTTAGAAAATGTCATTACCGAAATTACGTAAGTATTCGATCTTCAATGCCGTGTAGGCAGTTTAGAAAATTTTACCGCCATTAAATATTATTGAAAGGGTCTTCAATGCCGTGTAGGCAGTTTAGAAAAATGTATCCATCGATACCGCCACTTTGATTTACTTCAATGCCGTGTAGGCAGTTTAGAAAATGGGAGTCTCACCCTCGTCGAATGTTACGACCTTCAATGCCGTGTAGGCAGTTTAGAAATGAATGTCAAGGTGTTTATAAAAATTTTATTTCTTCAATGCCGTGTAGGCAGTTTAGAAATGTTGATGCTTGAGTTAGCAAAACTTCAAATCCTTCAATGCCGTGTAGGCAGTTTAGAAAGATTTGTGATTGTTACATGCTGAACATTGCTTCTTCAATGCCGTGTAGGCAGTTTAGAAAACGTTGGCAACCGTATGCACAAAGTTATATTGCTTCAATGCCGTGTAGGCAGTTTAGAAAATCGCGCACCGTTGTACATTCTTGCTTCAGAGCTTCAATGCTGTGTAGGCAGTTTAGAAAGTGCTGTGAGTTGATGCTAGGTAATTGTGATACTTCAATGCCGTGTAGGCAGTTTAGAAATGCAGAGTGTTTTGCAACCCATTCATTTGTATCTTCAATGCCGTGTAGGCAGTTTAGAAATACCCAATGACGATAACACCAAGCTCGTGTAACTTCAATGCCGTGTAGGCAGTTTAGAAATGTTGATAGGGCACCATAACCAACACCGCCTACTTCAATGCCGTGTAGGCAGTTTAGAAATTGTTCAGATTTAAATAGCATCATTGTTGTAACTTCAATAATCATTAAGTCCCACAATATAACCCTTTCAATGTGGTTTAACCGTATTATAAAAGTGAATAAATCGCTTAAACTTTTGTTTTCTTTTTTTGAATATTTGTTGATTATGCTAGATTTCAATTAAAGTCTGTATCGCTTTTTTTGGCTTTTTTAATCTTGAAACGGTATAGAATCCTGAATATTTTTTACAAAAATATAACCTAAAAAGTAAACAGTTCAACTTTAGCTAAATCAGTGATGGTTAGCTTTGTTTATGATATCAGCGCCATATCTCTTGTATGTGATATGGCGTTAGTTTGCTTTTTTATGGATATTTATTATCGTAGTGTCTTAAATTACTGTAAAAAAGAAATAATTACTACACATTATTAGTATAATAAGATCACTATTCAGCCCCAATTTGCGTACTCACTTTTATCTCTCTGTTATCGGTAATTTCTAAATTCGATAGCACCGCTAATTGAGGAAAATTAGGTCTTAAAAATTGTGAAAGCATTGGCCTTAATGTATGGTTTACTAATAATACAGGTGGTGCACCAATAGCTTCTTGTTGATTAAGCGCTATTTGTAGTTGCTCAATAATATGTTCAGCAAGCCCTGGTTCAAAATTGCTGGTATTTTGCAGTGCTTGTAATAATAAACGTTCTAAGTTGATATTTAACCCTATTACATTGATTGGGTCTGTACCTGGGAACCATTGTTGTGTAATTACTCTACCTAATGCTATTCTTACTATACTAAGTAATTGATAAACATCATTTTGAATTGGTGCATGTTCACAGATTGTTTCAATGATGGTTCGCATATCACGAATTGAAACCTTTTCTGCGATCAAGTTTTGCAGTATTTTATGGAAAGTGGTTAATGTTACAACATTAGGAATAAAATCTTCTACTAATTTGGGAATCTCTTGTTTTATTCTGTCTAATAGCTCTTGGGTTTCTAATCGACCTAATAAATCGCTAGCAAACTGTTGTAGTAAATGATTAAAATGAGTAGCGATCATGGTGCTTGTATCTACGACGGTATACCCTAATATTTGCGCATTTTCTTTATTGCTTTCATCTATCCAAACCGCAGGTAATCCAAAAGCTGGCTCAGTTGTTGGAGTGCCTTCAATGGTTTCTGCTACATTACCGGGGTTAATAGCTAACCATTTATTATTAACAATTTCACCTTTACCAATTTCTCCCCCTTTTATGAAGATTTTATATTGATAAGGTGCTAATGAAAGATTGTCTCTTATATGCACTTGTGGTGGTAAAAAGCCAAGTGTTTGAGCAAATTTTTTCCGTAAACTGCGGATCCTTCCAAGCAACTCGCCATTTTGAGTTTGATCTACCATTGGGATTAGTCCGTATCCTACCTCCATAGCTAAGATATCTTCAATATTAACATCTGACCAAGTTGCTTCAATGTTGGCTGGCATGGTTGCCTGTACTTCTTTAGTTTTATTTGTGATTTGTGGTTCAGTTTTTTTCTGTTTTATTAGCCACCAAGCGATAATAGATAAAAAAGCAGTAAATAATAAAAATACAAGATTCGGCATTCCTGGAATTAGTCCTAATAAGCCAATCACCACTGCAGTTAAAATAAGGACTTGTGGATTATTAAATAGCTGCTTGAGCATCTGTTCGCTGACATTTTCTTGCGATGTGACTCGTGTAACAATAACACCAGCGGCAGTTGAGATAATCAGTGAAGGAATTTGTGCAACTAAACCATCACCAATGGTGAGTAAAACATAAGTCTTGCTAGCATCTGAAAATGGCATACCGTGTTGAACCATACCAACTAGTAAGCCTCCGATAATGGTAATTGCCATTATTAGTAATCCAGCAATGGCATCACCGCGTACAAATTTACTTGCTCCATCCATTGAACCATAAAAATCAGCCTCTTGTGTAACTTCGGCACGGCGTGCTTTGGCTTCATCTTCTCCAATTAGACCTGCGTTAAGATCAGCATCAATTGCCATTTGTTTACCTGGCATACCGTCTAATGCAAAGCGTGCGCCAACTTCGGCGATTCTTCCTGCTCCTTTAGTAATAACCATAAAGTTAATAATGACTAAAATAATAAACACCACAATACCGATAGCAAAGTTACCCCCTACTAAAAAGTGGCCAAAGGCTTCAATAACGCGCCCAGCGGCGTCACTACCTGTATGTCCTTTTAATAACACAACTCGCGTTGAAGCGACATTTAATGATAGCCGTAATAAAGTTGCAAAAAGTAAGATAGTTGGAAATGCAGCAAAATCAAGCACACGTTTAGTAAACAATGCGACTATCAAGATAACAATTGATAACGTAATATTAAATGTAAAAAACAGGTCCAAAATAAATGCAGGCAGGGGTAATACCATCATCGAAAGAATCAATAAAATTAGCAAAGGACCAGCTAAGATTTGATAACGACCATTTTTTGTATTATTTGATAATAAATTAAGTAGTTTAGATTTAATCATAAGACTAGTTATTACCTTTATTTATTTACGGATAGTGATTCAGGTATGGGTAAATTATTTGGCGCTATTGGTTTATCGCCACCATATTTATGCCACTGTTTTAATTGATATACCCAAGCTAAAATTTGCGCAACAGCCGCATATAATTCAATTGGAATAGTTTCGCTTATTTCACCATGACGATACAAAGCCCGCGCAAGTGGAGGAGCTTCTAATTGCGGAATATTATGTTCACTGGCAATTTCTTTAATACGTAGCGCAATTTTATCTGTGCCTTTGGCCAATAATTTTGGTGCCATCATTGTTTTTTCATCGTATTGCAGAGCAACCGCATAATGGGTTGGGTTGGTAACAATGACATTTGCTTTCGGCACATCTTTCATCATACGGCGTCTTGCCATTGCTTGTTGCATTTGACGAATTCGCCCTTTGATTTGCGGATTACCTTCTTGTTCTTTAAATTCATCTTTAATCTCTTGTTTTGACATTTTTAATTTTTTCAAATTACTCCAAATTTGATAAAAGATATCAAAACCGACCATTGGTACTAAAGCGATAACACTAAGAATCCCACAAAGAATAACTAATTGTGTTGATTTGGCTAATGCATTATTTAAATACATATTAGGTAATGAGAGCATGTCATAAAAATGATGCATTAAAAACAGTGTTGAAGTTATAGTAATTAGTATTACTTTAAGCACACTCTTTAACAATTCAGAAAGAACTCTAGTGCTAAATAACCTGCCAAATCCTGATATTGGATTGAGTTTTTTAAAATTAGGTTTAATTGATTGTAGACTAAATAGTAATCCGCCAACACAAAGTGGTGCAAATATAGCAATAATAACTAACCCCAAAAAAATTGGTAAAACTGCCCAAAAACCATGGATTAATAAGTTAACTAAATTAAAGACCATTAATCTGTCATCAGTTTTATACGAAACCTTGATTGCAGTTTTTATCATTGTGATTAATTGGTTAACTAAATGTGATCCCATTACTGCAAATAAAAAGATACCTATTAACAATATTAACAGAGAAGTTAATTCTCGAGATCTTGGGATCTGTCCCTTTTCTTTAGCCTTTTTAATTTTGCTATCGGTAGGTTGTTCACTTTTATCTAGATCACTATCGTCAGCCATGATGAAATTAAATAAAACTTTATAGTTTGATTAAAATTTACAATGCTAACAGTATGAACTAATTACTCACAAGTTATTGGCTTAATAAGAGGGTATTTTTGTGGGTATTTATCGAGTTTGCTAACAATAACATCAACAAATATCAATTCTCCTTAAACTTTAGCTCGTTTTGATGAGATAACATCTGTTTGTTGATAGCCATGATTAGTATAAACTGCTGGGCTATTCATATTTTTAAGATAATTGATCGATTGTTGGGTTATGTTCATACGATTTTGAATGATTATCCCGTTATCACGATTTATCTTTGACAATAATACCGTTGTGTTAGTAATTGATAGCCAATGTTCTGCAATTGTTGGGCTTTCTTCATAAGGTGGTTGAATATTAAATTGTTTACTTAATTTTATACGCTTTTCATCTAGTAACTTTAACTCAATCAGGAGTTGACTTTTTTTATTAATAATTTCATTTAATTGATTGGTTAAGCTATTTTCAATTAATAACTTTTGCTCGGTTTGCAAAATTCCTGAAAGTGTTTGTAGCATTTCTGTTATTTTATTTAGGGTATTATTGAGTTCTATCATTTTGTATTCCTATAATTGTCTTATCTTCAAACACGTTGTAGTAATTGTTTAATTAATTTATCTGCAATTTTATGTGTATCAATAGCCAAGGTGCCGTTGGTAATGGCTTGTTTTATTTTTTCAATTTTTTCGATATCAATATCTTGGTCGGTTGAGTGTAAAAGATCCATTGAATGTTGAGTTATGCTTACTTTAGTACTCACATTCGCACTGTTTTTTGCTTGTACAGATACTGTTTCACTTTTATGTTGCTCATTGACAACACCACGCTTAAGTAGTCCTGATATGGTTGTAACGGATTTTGTTGCATCTATACTCATAAAATACCTTTAATCAAATTGACGATTTAAGTGATTTGTTTAGTTTTATTATCGGCAATAATAAAAAAATCATTAATATTATTTGTTGAAAATAATTACTCCTTGGTGAGTAAGTGTTCCTTCAACAACCTTATTAGAATTTAGCTTAACTCTAATTTTATCATTTAACGCAGCATTACTTAGGCTTTTACCACTTGTTGACACTTCATAACCCTCACCATAAATTATTACTTTAATTGTTTGACCTGCTTTTACTAGCCAGCTATTTTGAAGCATTGTTGTTTTTATTGGTTCGTCCTGATTGATATTACGCAAAGCGATACGATTAAGCACATCAACTTCATTTAAAATAACCGAAGAAGGTAATTTATCTAGCCGACCTGATTGTATGCGAATATGATCTTTATCTATTACCGCTCCTGCATTTATTGTTTTTTTAGCAACAATATAGTTACCCACTGCAGCAACATGAATTTGGATAAATTTTTTCTTATTATCACATTGCGCACTAATAGTTATGTTACCCAACAATTTTTTTTTATCTAATAATGAAAGTATTGGTGTATTGCAATCCAATTTAGGTTTAGCGGTAAGATAAGTAATTACAATCTCATCAGGTTTATAGCTAAATTGTTGCGATAGTAAATTATTAATCTGTTTATCAAGTGAATTAGCAAAAACTGTATTCGAACTAAATAGCATAAAAATAGCGAACATTAATTTTGTAATTTTAATCATATTTACTTGTTTTGAATTATTCATAAACTGATTTTACTTTATCATTGCATTAAATGAATCTTGAAATAAGGGCAATTTTTATCGTTATTTCTTCAATGACTTTTTTTTGATTGGCTTAAAATTCTCACTATCAAAAAAAGTGAGACAATTTTATGTTTGATAAATTAGATACATTTGTTAATTTTCATCAGCAAGCATTAAATATAAGAGAAAAACGGCAAAATATATTATCTGCAAATATTGCCAATAGTGATACTCCTAACTATCAAGCTAGAGATATTGATTTTAACGCTGAACTCATTAAGGCGCTTAACAACCAGAGCAATATTAATCATTTCAACCTAAATACAACCGCATGTAATCATATCCAAGGCGCGGTATCACCTAAGCCTAATCAAAATGTGCTTTATCGAATTCCTTATCAGGCATCAGCCGATGGTAATACTGTCGAAATGGATCAAGAGCGCACTGCTTTTATTGATAATAGTATTCACTACCAAAGCAATTTAACGTTTTTAAGTGAACAGTTTAAAAATGTTATGTCAGTATTACAAAAAGGATAATAATGATGAGCTTTTCTATTTTTGCAATATCTGGGTCAGCATTAATGGCGCAAACCCAACGAATGAATGTTAGCGCTAGTAATTTAGCCAATGCTGATAGTGTAACAAGTACATCAGGTAAGGCTTATCGCGCCAAGCAAGTTGTTTTTCAAGTAGATAACCAAGGTTTCCCTAGTAATAGTATTGCAGGGGTTAAAGTGTCGCAGGTTATTGAAGACCCAACACCAATGAATTTAGTTTATGAACCTAATCACCCTTTAGCCGACTCAAAAGGCTATATTCAAAAACCAAATGTCGATGCGGTTGCCGAAATGGTTAATACCATTTCAGCATCACGAAGTTATCAAGCAAATATTGAAGTCATTAATACAGCAAAAACGTTAATGCTAAAAACATTGACATTAGGACAATAACAAGGAGTGACTGGTGGGCGTATCAAATGTACTGGTTTCAGAATCTTCAGGTGTAAAAAATCTTCAAGCAAAACAAAAAAATACGTCAGATGGTAACTCTAGTAAAGAGTTGCAGGATAATTTTTTAACGTTATTAATTGCACAAATGAAAAACCAAGATCCAACAAACCCAATGGATAATAGTCAGTTAACCTCGCAACTTGCTCAAATTAATACGTTAGCAGGAATCGAAAGGCTTAACACCTCATTAGGCATCGTTTCGGGGCAGATTGACGATAGTTTATCGGTTAATGCCAGCAATATGATTGGTAAAGGGGTTATGGTCCCAGGTAATAAAATTTTAGTGGCAACCTCGGATCCTAATGGCATCAATACATTTGATGATACAAAGCCAGATAAAGAAACTATCACAACGCCTTTTGGTTTTGAATTGATGCGTGATGCAGATTCAGTGGTTATAACCATTCAAGATGAAAAAGGCAATGTGGTTCGTGAAGTCGATTTAGGCGCTATTCCTGCTGGGGTCAGCTCTTTTACTTGGGATGGCATTTTAAATGATGGAACAATTGCGCCTGATGGGAGTTATACCTTTTCGGTCAATGCCACTAATGATGGGCAAAAAGTATTCTCTACACCATTATCTTATTCAGTTGTGTATGGCGTGATTAACAGCAAGGTTAACAATAAAGTATTACTTGATTTAGGTATTCTTGGTTCTATTAGTATTGACGAAGTTCGTCAAATTCTTTAAAGGAGATGAAGTTCTATGGGATTTTCTCAAGCAGTAAGTGGCATGAATGCTGCATCAAAACAGTTAGATGTTATTGGTAATAACATCGCTAACTCAGCAACAGTCGGTTTTAAAAGCGCAAGTATCTCGTTTGCTGATATTTATGCCGGTTCAAAAGTTGGAATGGGCGTAAAAGTCGCTAGTGTGATGCAAAATTTCAATGATGGCACAGCAACAACGACCAATAACAGCTTAGATGTTGCGATTTCAGGAAATGGCTTTTTTCGCTTAGTCGATAGTAATGGTCAAATTTACTATACCCGTAATGGGCAATTTCAATTGGATGCCGAACGAAATATTGTGTCTACTGATGGCTTACAACTGACGGGGTATCTTGCAACAGGAACGCCACCAAAAGTGCAGCAAGGCGCAGCACCAGGACCATTAAAAATTTCGCAAGAAATGTTAAATGCATCGGCTACAACAAAAGCTTCTTTGCAAACCAATTTAAATTCAAATAGCAAAGTGCCAACAAAACAACCTGTTAACGCACTTGATGCTGATACGTTCAATTACTCTACAACCATTACCACTTACGACTCTTTGGGGAATCAACGTAATGTTCAGCTTTTTTATGTAAAAACGGCAGATAACCAATGGGATGTTCATTACCTTGATAGTAGTGATCCTAATGCAACTTTACAAAGAATTGGGCAAATGGAATTTGATTCTTCTGGTAAATTAATCAGCGATCCTGAAATGACTATTAATATTAATGGGTTAAATGGTTCAGCGGATAACACCTTTACTCTATCATTAGCAAATAGTTCTCAACAAAATATGGGCAAAGAAGTCGGCAGCATAAAAACGCCAATAGTTGATGGCTATGCGCCGGGTGATTTAGTTGGCTATAGTATTAATGATGATGGTTCGATTTATGGTGTTTATTCAAATCAGCAAACAATGTTATTAGGTCAAATTGCTATGGCTGATTTTGCTAATGTTAACGGCTTAGAATCAGCAGGTAACAATAATTGGCGATCAACAATTAACTCTGGTACTGAAGTTTTAGGTGCGGCAGGTTCTGGCACATTTGGCTCACTAACCAGTGGTGCGGTTGAATCATCAAATGTTGATATGAGCCAAGAATTAGTGAATATGATTGTTGCTCAGCGTAATTACCAATCTAATTCGCAAACTATTAAAACGCAGGATCAGATCCTAAATACGTTAGTTAATTTACGTTAATTAAAAGGTTATTTATGGATCGTGTAATTTATACAGCAATGTCGGCAGCAAGTCAGACGCTTAATCAACAGGCAATCACTAGCCATAACCTAGCCAATGTCTCTACAACTGGGTTTCGAGCTCAGTTAACAGCAATGAAAGCAGTACCTATTGTTGGCAGTCAAACGAAGCAGACACGAACCATGGTTACAGCAACAACGCCAATGTTTGATTCAGCAATGGGTGAATTTAATTACACAGGTAGAAATTTAGATGTTGCTTTAGCTCAAGATCATTGGTTAGCCATACAACTTCCTGATGGTAGTGAAGCTTATACGCGTAATGGCGCTATTCAAATTGACCAAAACGGCACACTAAATGTTCAAGGATACCCTTTAGTTGGTGATAATGGCGTTTTAACTGTGCCACAACAATCGCAAGTAAGTATAAGCAGTGATGGAACGCTTTCAGCATTGGGTGCAGGCAATAAGCCAACCACTATTGCCCAAGCAGGTAAAATCAAAAAAGTGCATCTTGAACGTCATGAAATTGTTCGTGGTGATAATGGCTTTTTTCAACTAACCGACGAAGCACGCAACCAACGAGGTGCTGTATTGCAAGATAATCCTCAAGCGAAACTCATGTCAGGCGTATTAGAAGGCAGTAATGTCAATCCTGTTTCGACAATGGTTGATTTGATAAGTCATTCTCGACAGTTTGAAATGCAGATGAAAGAAATCATGACGGCTGATGAAAATGCACAAAAAGCGAATCAAATTTTATCGCTAACTTAAATTTATTAATGTATTAAGGTAGGAAGAAAATGATTAAATCATTATGGATTGCAAAAACTGGCTTAACGGCACAGCAAATGAATATGGATATTATCTCTAATAATTTGGCCAATGTTAGTACCAGTGGTTTTAAAAGACAAAGAGCCGTATTTGAAGATTTATTATATCAAACCGTTCGTCAACCTGGCGCACAATCTTCAGAGCAAACAACTTTACCATCTGGTTTGCAAATTGGTACTGGCGTTCGCCCTGTTGCAACAGAGCGTTTACATAGCCAAGGAAATTTAGAAGCCACTGATAATAGTAGTGATATTGCGATTAATGGTCAGGGATTCTTTCAGGTTTTATTACCTGATGGAACACAAGCTTATACTCGTAATGGTTCGTTTCAAGTTAACCAAAATGGTCAATTAGTTACGGCTGCAGGCTATGAAATTCAGCCCACCATTACAATTCCATCTAATGCAACAAAAATGACGGTTGCCCGTGACGGCGTAGTAAATGTGACGTTAGCTAATCAATCAACACAAGTGCAAGTTGGGCAATTAACGTTACATACATTCATGAATGATACTGGGCTTGAAAGCATTGGTGAAAACCTGTATTTAGAAACCGAAAGCTCAGGAACATCGACCGAAAATACCCCAGGATTAAATGGTGCTGGATTGCTATATCAAGGCTACACTGAAACCTCTAATGTCAACGTTGCTGAGGAGCTAGTTAATATGATTCAAGTCCAACGGGCTTATGAAATTAATAGTAAAGCCATTTCGGCATCTGATCAAATGTTACAGCGTTTAAATCAGTTATAAACATTAGCCATATGATAAACAAAATGAGATATTTTTATATTTTAATTGCTTTCTTTTTGTTTAGCTGTGCACAGTTGCCTAAAAAAGCATTAGTTGAAGGCGAAACTAGCATAGTGCCACAAATGCCCGAAATTGTGAACACCAGTGGATCGATTTATCAAGCTGCTCAACCTAGCAGCTTTGGTTATCAGCCGATGTTTGAAGATCGTCGCCCTCGTCATGTAGGAGATGTGTTAACTATTGTTCTGCAAGAAAACGTTAGCGCCAGTAAAAGTTCATCTATTAATGCGGGGCGTAATGGCTCGGTAAATTTAGGGGTAAAAAAAATCCCCACTTTTTTAGATGGATTAGTTGGTCGAGGCAAAGCCGAAACTGATCTTTCTGGAAGCAATGACTTTAAAGGTTCAGGTGGCGCAAACGCTAAAAATACATTTAGCGGCACTATCACGGTTACCGTTCAAGATGTCATGATTAATGGTAATTTAAAAGTAATTGGTGAAAAACAGATTGCGATTAATCAAGGTACCGAATTTATCCGTTTTTCGGGGGTGGTTAACCCAAGAACCATAAGCGGTAATAACACCGTTATATCAACACAAGTTGCCGATGCTCGCATTGAATATGTTGGCAATGGCTATATTGACGAAGCACAAACAATGGGCTGGTTACAGCGTCTATTTTTAAATCTTTCACCATTTTAACGAGTCTGATTATGATAAAAAAACTGCGTTCCTTTTTTAGTGTTATCTTTATGATGATATTGGTCATACCGAATGGACATGCTGAACGTATACGTGATCTAGTCACTATTGAAGGTGTAAGAGAAAACGCATTAGTTGGCTATGGCATTGTTGTGGGTCTTGATGGAACTGGCGATCAAACATCACAAACCCCCTTCACCATTCAAAGCATCACCAACATGTTATCTCAACTGGGTATTACCGTGCCATCAGGAAGCAATATGCAACTGAAAAATGTTGCTGCGGTAATGGTGACAGCTAAATTACCCTCTTATTCACGAGTTGGACAAAAAATTGATGTCGTCGTATCTTCACTAGGTAATGCTAAAAGCTTACGAGGTGGCACATTAATTATGACGCCATTAAAAGGCGCTGATAATCAAGTCTATGCCATTGCTCAAGGTAATCTTTTTGTTGGTGGAATGGGCGCAAGCAATAAAGGAAGCAGCGTGAGTATTAACCAAATGGCGGGCGCTTCAATTCCTAATGGCGCAACAATTGAACGCGAGCTTGCAATCAACTTAAATGAACAAAACGTTATTCATTTACACCTTAACGAATTTGATTTTACCCGAGCGTTAAAAATTTCGGACGCAATTAACAGACTACAAAAAAATATCGCTGTCGCCTTAGATGGCATAACAATCGCTTTGCAAATGCCAAAAGAAAATACTGCAAGAGTTAAGCTGTTATCACAAATACAAAATCTTGAAATAGCCACAACACCTATTTCGGCAAAAGTGGTAATCAATACTCGCACTGGCGTTGTTGTGATGAACCAAAAGGTTAGGTTAGACAATTGTGCTGTGGCGCATGGTAATTTGTCGGTGGTTATTAATCGTAAACTTAATGTTAGCCAACCCAATACGCCGCTTGCTGGTGGTGCGACGGTTGTCACTCCTGAAAATCAAATCAGTGTAGAACAAGAAGGGGGCGCACTGCATAACCTAGCCTCAGGTGCAGATTTAAATCATGTAATTAATTCGCTCAATGTGCTCGGCGCTAATCCGACCGAATTAATGTCGATACTTGAAGCACTAAAAACAGCAGGTTGCTTACATGCAGCTTTAGAAACAATTTAACTTATTTGTCATTACATGGTTTGTGAGTAATATAAATTAAGCATGATAAAAAAAGAAAATACATTATGAATAATAAAATAAGTCAATCTTTAAATCATTTTGCTTATGATTTTTCTGGGCTTAATCAATTAAAACGCAATGTTGCAAATGGCTCGGCAGGAAGCATTAGGCAAGTCGCCGAGCAGTTTGAAACGTTATTTATCAATATGATGATGCAGTCAATGCGCAAAGCAGTGCCAGAAAGTGGTTTATTTAATCATTCCGCTACACAACTGTTTACTTCAATGTTTGATCAGCAAATTGCACAGCAAGCAGCGGGCAAAGGATTTGGACTGGCCGATATCATTACTAAACAATTAAGTCATCATGCATCGCCATCAACAAAGATAAATTTACAATCAAATACCAATAATACCTCGCAAAATCTTAGTTTAGCGCAGTCTTTATTTAGTGATATATCAGCTAATATATCGCCTCAGGCATTAGGGCAAATGCTTTATCGCCAGCATAAGACAAATCTGGCAACTAACTCAACCAATGAATTATCGTTAAAAACACCAATAAAAGATGGAAAAGACGAACATATTGTTAAATTTGTAACCGAATGGCTTGAACCTGCCAAGCAGGCTGCAAAACATTCAGGCATTCCTTACGAAATTATCATTGCACAAGCAGCATTAGAAACAGGCTGGGGACAAAAGCAAATAAAGACAGAAAATAATCAATCAAGTCACAATTATTTTGGAATTAAAGCGACTCGATCGTGGCAGGGAGGCTCAACGCAATTAACTACTCAAGAATTTATCAATAATAAGATGATAAAAATCAAAGACCAATTTAGAGTCTACAATAGTAAACAACATGCACTTACCGATTATATTAATTTATTAACAAATAATCCTCGTTATCGTGCTGTAGTTAATGCGCTAGACGCCAGAACGGCAGCTAAAGCATTACAAGAGGCCAATTATGCCACCGATCCAAATTACAGTGATAAACTCATTCAAATCATTGGACGTATTGAACAAATAGCCCAAAATAATCCACCAACAAAAGTGTCGGGGTTTAGGCAAATTGCGTTTAATTGATGGTAGGAATACTGGATTTAAATACAATACATAATATGCCGTTTATGTAAACGACGAGTGATTAAACCACACTAAAAAATCAGTCAGAAATGCATTGATTTTATTTAAGTTTTTATTTTTATGTTAATTATATAATTACATTGATTGCTTATCTAGCATGATATAGCATTACTTATTGAGCATTTCTGCAAAAAAGGAGGCGTTAAGCCTCCTATAGGGGATGAATTATTTTAGGGGGGTAAAATCACGTTGTACAAATCAGCATGCAATGTTTATTTCATTTGAAACAGTGACATACTTTGCATTGTCATAAAGGTGTATTGTGCTGCTTGTAAATTTGCTTGTAGTATGGCGTATTCTGAAATGGCATCATACCAATCTACATCTTCAAATTGACTAATTTGTGTTTGGAATTCAATATCTAATGTTTTGCCTAGTGTGATGAGTCTGTTTACTTCAGATAATACCGAGCCACCTTCTGCTCTAAGCGTTGAAATATTGCTAAATGAATTGTCGACACCATTGCGAGCTTTTGATAACCCTTCTCTAAATGCCTCAACACTTTTTTCATCATCATAATTTAAGTCTGCTTTTAATGCATCGAGTGCATAATCGATACTGGCAAAAATATTGCTTTCAGCTGGTGAGCCATCGGCATTTTTGACATTGGCATCTGTCATAAATACTTCAATACCTGTAAAACTTGCCGAAACCTCTCTTGAATCATCAATTAAAACATTAATAGAGGTACTTCCGCCAATATAGGTGATTTCGCCTGATTCATTTTTTATAAAAGGAGGCGTATCATTTTTTTTGCCAGCAAAAATATAGTTACCGTTTGTGTCTTTTGAGTTAGCTAACGAAAATAGTTGATCTTTTAAACCTTGTAATTTATTGGCAATATCTAGCCTATTTTCTTCATTTAATGTTTCATTAGCGGCATAAACTAAGGTTTCTTGAATTGATTGAATAACGGTATTGATTTCCGACAAAAGTGTATCTTGGCGACTTAGTGTTTTTTCAGTACTTTCGCGCGTAGCTTGAAATTGTTCATTTTGAGCTTGCGCTTGTTTTAATATTAATGACTGTGCAGCCCCCATAGGATCATCTGAAGGCGTTAAAATTTTTTTTCCTGTTGCTAGATGTAAACCGGATTTTTGCCATTTGCTGTTAGTATTTAAAATACTTTGTGTATTTTTTTGATAAAGTGAGTTTGTACTAAGGCGCATTTTTTATCCTTTTATCATTTAGTTAAACTTAAAATGGTATCAAATAGGGTCGTTGCCGTATCAATCACTTTTGCATTCGCTTGGTAGTACTGCATATAAACTTGCATTGAGATATACTCTTCTTCAAGATTAACCCCAGATATTGATTGATTTTGTTCATAAATTTGTTGAGTTATATTTTGTGTTGATTGAGATGAAACTTTAGCTGTTTGAGTTTCGCTACCAATGTAACTTACTAAGGTTGTATAAGCACTTTTTAACGTTGTTGTACCATTGACAAGTTTTTCATTTTGGATTTCTAATAATTTAGCAACATTACGATTATCGCCTGCGCCATTTTCTTCGTCATCAAAACCTGTTGCTAGTTTATTGACATCTTTAACCAACAGTTCTAATGACGAAGCAATATCTGCCACGGGTTTAATCATAAAAGCGTCACCACTTACAGCGTTACCGCTTATTTCAATAGACAGACCATCAAAGAGCAATTTATCCCCTTCCATTTTTGGGGTTATTTGTTGGTGATCCGATAATCTTGTAACAACCCAATCTTTGCCATTAAATTCTATTTTGTAATCAGATGCTTTTACATCTGTAACCGATGTAAACTCGATTTTAGCCGTGGCATTACCTTGATTTTTAGTATTGGTGATACAACTAGGGTGGTTGTAATTAAATAACTTTTCGCCTTGATTACCATTAATATCGATACCCGACATATGCACTTGGTTAAAGCGTTCAGCTAAATTGAGGGCAATTAAACCTAGTTGATTGCGTGCATCGGTTAAAGGACCTTCACGAAAGGTTAACAGACCATTTAATGAGCCTGATGTGATGTTCTGACTCGTTAATTCTTGTGTTGCGCCTGAATGGTGCGTATAAATAATTGTATTTAACGAGGGATCATCTGCAGAAGGTTGAACTGATAATAAATTTATAGAAGAACCTTGAACTAAATTTAGACCATTGGCTAAGGATAAGTTATATTGTCCATTTTGCTCAGTAACGGTAATACCAATGATTTCACTCAGTTCGTTAACAAGTTGATCACGCTGATCAAGTAATGCGTTGGGTTCAAGCCCGTTACCCACTGACTGTAATTGTGAAATTTTTTGATTGAGATCAGCAATTTGCTGAGTATAGGTGTTGATTTTATCTACATTACTGCTTAATTCAGTATTAATATTGGCAATTTGATTTTTTAAGTTTTTTTCTGTTTTATTAAATTGGTTAGTTAACGATGCCAGATCACTTATCACTGTTTGTTTTGTTGATGCATCGCCTGCATTTGAAGCTAGCTTATTTAAACTTGCAAAAAGGTTGTTAAGTTGTGATGAAATACTATTGTCATTTTCTGCCAATAGGTTATCGACTTTTGATAATTCATTATAATAGGCTTTGATTGAGCCGCTTTGCGATTGTGATTGGCGCAGTTGTCCGACTACAAAGCTGTTAAAGGCACGGTTCACCGATGAAACCGAAACACCATTACCCACAAAACCAAAACTATGTTGAGTTCCATTTGCTTGACGTAAAATTTGCTGTTGACGATTGTAACCTGTTGTATGGGCATTACTAATATTATTGCTTATTACATTAAGCATATTTTGTGCAGCATTTAATCCACTAATACCAGTATTCATCAATGAATTTGTCATAAAAACTCCTAAATTTATGGTTTCAGTTAATAATATTATTATTAAACGAACGGGTTACTTTTTATATCGGCATAAGTTACCAAAACTTTAATTATTTTTTAGATAATGCCATGGATGGTTTATCTTTTGATTATTGCTCGCTAATGGATTGGGTTTGTTTTAAAAAATCAATACCTGTCATGTTGTTTTCGGACTCAATATATTCTTGCGTGGCTTTATTTAAAATTAAGATGCTAATACGACGGTTGGCATCTTTACTATAGTTTGGATTGTTTAAACTTACTGTATCGGCTAAGGCAATAATACGAGTAATTTTGCTTGAATCTAAACCGCCAGCAATAAGCTCTCTTCTTGATGAATTGGCTCTATCGGCTGATAATTCCCAGTTGCTATATCCTCGATCGCCTGTTGAATATTGCCGTTCATCAGTATGACCTGACAAGGTAATTTTATTGGGTAATGAATTGATAATCGGCGCTAAAGTTCGCAGAATTTCTTGCATATTAGGATCAATTGTCGCACTACCTACATCAAACATCGGTTTATCGTCAGAAGCTAGAATCTGAATTCGTAATCCCATTTCAGTTAATTCAATAATAAGATTCGGTGCTAATTTTTTTAATTTTTCATCAAGATCGAAAATATCATAAATTTTTCGCGCCGCTTCAATCATCTGTATTTTTTCAAGTTGTTTTTTTTCAAATTCATTTTGTGATAGAGCATCATTTTTTTCTTCACCAAGCTGTTTACTCACATCATCACCACCGCCAGGAATGGGGCTTTCACTGTCGCTAATGTTTTTTCCACCATTGTAGCCAAGAATTAATGGCGTTCTAAAGTATTCTGCAATACCTTTCAACTCTTGTGGTGTTGATGTCGAAATTAACCACATGACTAAAAACAGTGCCATCATTGCGGTCATAAAATCAGCATAGGCAATTTTCCATGAGCCACCATGATGCCCACCACCATGTCCCGATTTTTTTTTAACAATTATTCTTATTGATTGATCTTTCATTACTCGTTATTTTTATTGATATTTTTATCTTTAATTTCTTGAATATATTTTTCTAATTCAAAAAATGACGGTCTTTCATGAGAAAAGATTGTTTTTCGCCCAAATTCGATACAAATTTGTGGTGAATAATCATGCATGCTGGCAATTAGTATAGTTTTTGTACATTCTAATATTTTGACTACGTCGGCATTTCTTTGTTTCAATAAAGCTGCTAATGGAGAAACAAATCCATAAGCAAGTAATATTCCTAAAAAAGTACCAACCATCGCATGTGCAATAAGTTCACCAAGCTCGCTCGCTGGCCTATCGGCTTGTGCAAGTGTATTAATAACGCCCATAACCGCTGCAACAATTCCGAACGCTGGTAAGCCATCACCAATTCCCGAAATAGCATCTACCGGTTTTTCAAGTTCGTGGACAAATGTTTCAATTTCTTCGCTCATTAGTGTTTCAATTTCAAATACATCCATATTGCCACTGATCATAAGTCGTAAATAATCGGTGATAAAATCGCATATTCTAGGGTTAGATAAAATAAGTGGGTATTGTTTAAACAATTCACTTTCGTGTGGATTATCAATATCCGCCTCAATAGATAACCCCCCGTTTTGGCGAATTTTAGTTAAAATGGTGTACATAAAATTGATCAGCGTTAGATACAGGTTTTTATTATATTTAGATGTTTTAAATAATAACCCTAACGCTTTGAGTGTTGCTTTTATTGTTTTTTGTTCATTACTGACAATAAAACCACCAATTGCAGCACCGCCAATAATTAACAATTCAAGTGGTTGAAATAGCACAGCTAAATGGCCACCACTTAGCACATAACCAAGTAGTGCTGAGGCGATAACAACAATATATCCTATAATTATTAGCATTGGCTTTCTTTTTTCTCCATGGAGTAATAGTTTAATAGTTAAATTGTGGAAGTATCTCTAATATTTGTTTAAGCCGTTATCTGTTTTGTAACAGATGGATTTAAATTACTTAACGTTGATAACAATTTTAGACACCTTTCGTTATTCTCTTGTGGCGTTTTATTATTCTTATCCGCTCTTGACGGTGGTTGACATAAACTACAAGTGAACGTATTGTGTGGATGGTAAGCGTGCGTAATAAAAAGTCCTCCACAGTCTGTGCAACATGATTGTTGCATGATATTTTTTTCTACAAATTTAACTAAAATCCAAGCTCTGGTTAATCCTAAAACAGGTTCATCTTTGTGTGAAAATTGACACTGTTCTAAATAAAGTTGATAGGCTTTTAAGATCGTTTGAATGCCTGACTTTAGACCATTTTTAACTAAAAAAGCGTAAGCATTATAAAAAATACTGGCGTGGATATTTGGTTCCCATGTCATAAACCACGAGGTTGAAAAAGGTAATAAACCTTTAGGTGGAGGACAACCTTGAATTTCTTTATAAAGCTTGATAAGTTTATTTCGGCTTAAATTAGTTTCACTTTCCAACATTTGAATCCTACCACCAAGGGAAATTAATTTGATGGCAAGCTCGGTTTCCTGATATTTTTGAATAATACTTGTACCTGTCATTTCGGTTCCTTAGTTACTTATTGAGTGAGTCTAATAACAAACTTGATAAAAGAATTCCTGTATGCATCTGTTTTATATCTCGAATACGGGATTCTTCTGTCAGTTTTTTCATCATTTCTGCGTTTTCAAATCGTAACTGAAATATTAATTGATTGGTTTCCGATAAAACCAACATTTGAGAGGTACTTAAACTGCTAAGTATATCTGCCGTTTTTTCATCAATTCCTAATCGATACATTGCCATTACTTTATCTTTTTCAATCATTTTTTGACTTAATAGTAGTGTTGACAGATTCAAATGATGTATACATTTAAGAATATCGTCATCTAATAAATTTCCCAATTTAGCCACCAATTTATATTTATTTATTCGAGTAAAAAAACGAATAATTAGTAAAATTAAAACGAAATATTTTTTTTATGTGCGTAAAGTTACATTTTTAAATGCAAAAGGTCAATAAAAAAATAATTTCAATTTATTTTCGATTAATTACGCTTTATTTAATTTGTTTTTTTATTTTTACTAAAAACTGACTTTACTTTGTATTCTTTTTATTGCTTGACTATGTAATTGGCTTACTCTTGATTCGCTAATATTCAAGGTCTTACCAATCTCTTTTAAATTGAGATCTTCTTGGTAATAAAGTGATAGAACAAGCTTTTCTTTCTGGGGCAAGTTTTCAATTTGTTCAATTACGGTATTACGAATTTCTTCATCTATTATGGCTAAAAAAGGATTATTATCTTCTTCATATTTAATAACTGCATCAATGTTATCACCTAGCTTTTTATGGATTTCATCGTATGAGCATATTTGGCTGCAATTTGAATCTAATAAAATCTTACGGTATTCACTAATTGATAATTTTAAATATTGAGCAACTTGATAATCGTTAGGTGCTGTACCTAGTGATTTTTCTAACTCATTAATGGCAGTTGTAACATCTTTAATCTGTTTTCGAGTTTTCCTTGGCAACCAATCACGGTTGCGTAGTTCATCTAGCATTGCGCCTTTAATTCTTGGTATAGCGAAAGTCGCAAAGGTATTACCTTGCGATTTGTCATAACGCTTTATTGTGTCTAATAAACCGATATAGCCAACTTGTAATAAATCATCAAGTTCAACCGTTGTAGGTAAACGAACAGCTAATTTTAAAGCTTCATTACGAACCAAATGAATATACTGTTTCCAATCGATTTGGTTTATTACACCATGCGAGTTATATAAGCTATTATCCATTTTTGAACCAATGTTGAAAAAGTGCTTAACAGTATTATGACGATTGTTGATAAATTTAATGGCAGAATAAAGGGGGTAAAAAATAGCTAATTATAAATATTAGTCATAACGGTATTATAAAAACACCGCCATGACTAAATGATAAAGTTAGAATGACTAAAAATAAATAAACAGAATTACTGTAATAAAGACAATACAGATTGTGGTACTTGGTTAGCTTGTGCTAATACTGATGTACCTGCTTGTTGTAAAATTTGACCTCGAGTCATGTTTGATACTTCAGTTGCATAATCTGCATCTTCAATTCGGCTACGTGCAGAACTTAAGTTATTTACAGTATTGTTGATGTTTGTTACTGTTGATTCGAAACGGTTTTGTACCGCACCAAGCTGCCCGCGTAATGCATCAATTTTTGATAATGCTGCATCAATGGTTTTTAATGGATCTGCTGTTGGTGTATCAGATACGTTAAAATCTTTTAAACCAAGCTCTGAACTATCAATTTTTTTCAAATTGATTTCAATGGTTTCGCCGTCATTTGCACCTACTTGGATTTTTAGTGTTTTATCTTCAGATAATACTTTAGAACCATTGAAATCAGTTTGTTGAGAAACACGATCGATCTCATCTAAACGTTGGTCAATTTCGTTCTGAATTGATACTAGATCGCTTTCAGAGTTGGTACCATTTGCCGCTTGAACGGTTAATTCCCGAATACGTTGTACATTATTATTGATTTCATTTAATGCACCTTCAGTAGTTTGTGCAAGTGAAATACCATCATTTGCATTACGAGCAGCTTGAGTTAACCCTTTGATATTTGATGAGAAACGGTTAGCAATAGCTTGGCCTGCCGCATCATCTTTTGCGCTATTAATGCGCATACCAGAAGAAAGACGCTCAATTGCTGTACCAAGAACACTTTGAGAGTTGTTAAGATTATTTCTTGCCATTAAAGACATTGTATTAGTATTAATTACTTGTGCCATTTTTTATCTCCATTAATATAAATAATAAAATCAACGATATATTGAGGTTTTATTCAATATTTTTTGCTGATACATAACTTATCGGTAATAAAATAAGGAACTTTAATTTTTTTAATATTTATATTTTTTCAAATAGGTAAATTATTGTTAATATCTTTAATATTAACAAACAAATCATAATGTTATATTTTTGCAAATAAATTTTTAATGATTATTTTTTGTTCATAAAAAGAAATAACTTTTTCTCTATTAAATAAATATTAAGTTGATGCTAAATTTTTAGGAAAACTAGCCGATATGATAAATATTGAATAATTGTTATAGGCAGATTAAATCATGGCAATGAGTGCATTAGGGATTGGTTCTGGAATCGATCTGGGTGAAATTTTAAATCAATTAGAAGCAGCAGAAAAAACACGGCTAGCCCCAATCACTACGCAACAAAAGGCGATTAATGCCAAAATTAGCGGTTTTGGTAAATTAAAGAGTGCATTAACTACATTTAATACGGCAACGGCAAAATTGCAAAAAAAAGAATTGTTTCAAAGTCGAACTGCAACGGGTAATAATGATTATTTTTCAGTAAAAGTAAATAGTAAAGCGGCATTAGGTAATTATGCAGTTACTGTTGATCAATTAGCGACTTCTCATGGTGTTGCAACATCAGCTATCAATGATAAAGCAACTCAATTAGGCAATGGTAATGAGACTCGAACAATTACTATTGAACAAGCAAATGGCGATAAGCTTAATATAACGCTATCTAAAGATGAAACCTCATTAGAAGCAATCGCCAACGCCATTAATAATGCTCAATTTGTTGATGAAAATGGAAAAACAAGCTCGTCAACAATGAATGCTGCGGTTGTTCGCTCTGGAGATGGCAGTTATCAATTATCTATTACTTCGAAAGAAACAGGTGAATCACAAAGCATTACTGCTATTTCATCTGATGATGAAAAACTAAATGAAGTTATTGGGTTTGATATTAATCAGCCAAACAATAGCCATATGACTGAAGTTTCAAAAGCGCAAGATGCTAAATTTTCGTTTAATGGTATTGCGATAACAAGTGGCTCTAATACTGTCAAAGACGTGGTTGCGGGTGTTGATATTACATTAAAAGCGACCACAACAACAAGCCAAAATTTGGCAATAACCGCAGACGATGAAAAAGCCGAAGAGGCAATTAAAGAGTGGGTAGAGGCATTTAATCAGTTACAGTCCACAATATCAACATTAACCCAGTTTACTGCTGATGAAAAAAATTCTAAGGAATTAAATAACAGTAATGGTCCGCTTGTTGGAGATGCAACATTACGCAATATAGATCAAAGCATTCGTTCGATATTTTCTAAAGGACAATCTGGCGAGTTTTCGGTATTAGCCCAAATTGGTATTAATATGGATAAGAGTGGTACGTTAACCATTAACGAAAATGAGCTAAAAAAAGCCCTAAGTGAAAATAGTGATGCTGTAGCAACACTGTTTACAGGTGATGGTAAAACCACAGGGATTGCTAATGAAGTTTTTGCCAAAGTCAGTGGCTTTATTGATAGTGATGGTATGATTGATTCAGCAACTAACGGTTTGAATGCAACATTAAAGTCATTAGATAAACGTCATGATCAAGTAAGTAATTCGATTGAGCAAACAATTGATCGTTATCGAACTCAATTTACTAAATTAGATGTTTTAATTAACTCGTTAGATAGTATGAGTAACTATTTAACAACGCAATTTGATATGATGGCAAACTTAAAAAAATAGAGGAAAATAATGTATAAATTAGGTTCAAAGGCCTATGAACAAGTCAATTTAGAAACGCGTGTTAGTCAAGCCTCTCCCCATCAATTAATTGTTTTATTATTTGATGGCGCGCTTAACGCAATTAAATTAGCGAGTTTATATATTCAAAAAGGCAATATTGCAGGTAAAGGCGCTGCAATTTCTAAAGCGATTAATATTGTTGATAACGGTCTTAAAAGCTGTTTAGATTTAGAAAAAGGTGGTGAAATCGCTGAAAATTTAGATCGTTTATATCAGTATATTAGCCAACAGTTAGTTCTAGCCAATTTACATAATGATAAAGAAAAATTACAAACCTGTTTCGATTTATTAAACAATATTGCCGAATCTTGGCGTGAAATTGCAAAATAAAAAAGGATGATTATGCAAGGAAATAACTTATTAGAACAATACGAACAATTTAATTATGTTGTTGAACAAATGTTGATTAGTGCACAGGATGAAAATTGGGATTTATTGTTAAGTTGGCAAGCTAAATATCTTCAATTATCAAAAGATATTATGTTGATTGATGATTTTGCAGAAATTGAAAATATACCCTTGCAACATCAGGATATTGTTCGAATGTATATTAAAAATATTCTTAGCTATCAGCAGCAGTTAACCCAATTAATGATTACTCGTCATTCTCAGCTTAGAGAGTTGATTGGTAAGCATGCCGATTATCAAACCAAAATCGGTAGCTATCAAAAAATTGCCTATTTAATGTAAGTTTGTGGATGCTTTGCTTGAATCTTATTTATAAATAAGATTCAAGCAAAATTGCCATTAAATAACTTTAACCAATATTTCGATTTAAAATAATTAAGTTGTAGAAATTCCTCGCATTGTTTACAGTCATTTGAGAAACCGGTGAATTACATATGCTCATTTTTTAATATGTTATCAGGGCGTGTTGATCTTTCGTGATTATTTTTTAGACGGCATGATATGAGTTATAATAATTCTGCAAAAAACAACCATAACTCGATTCATCATGCCAAGAACAATGCTAACAGATAAACGGTGGGAAAAGCTACTACAAATAATGAAAAATACCGGCCGAGTTTATAATAAATCCGAGCATCGGATGACGTTTGAAGGGAGCCTTTTCCGAATGAGAACCGGTATTCCTTGGCGAGATTTGCCAAAAGAGTTTGGTGAATGGAGCACTGTCTATAGACGATTTAATTTGTGGTCTAAAAAAGGAATATTAGTTGATATTTTCAAACATTTATCACAACTAGCGGATTTTGAATGGGGGTTCCTAGATGGCTCGATTATCAGGGCTCATCAACATAGTACAGGCGCTGCAACGGAGCATTGTGAGCAAATAGGTCATAGCTGTGGTGGTAATTCAACTAAAATTCATCTTGCGGTTGATAGTGGTGGTTTGCCTATTTGTTTTGAGCTTTCTGAAGGACAACGACATGAGATCACTTATGCAAAAAACCTAGTTGAAAGGCTCGATGAAGTCAATATCGTGATAGCCGATAAAGGTTATGACAGCGAGCCTTTTCGGTGCTTTGTTCGTCAAAAAGGCGGACGAACGGTGATTGCTAAACGTAATTATGGTAAGGATATAGATAAAAGCAGTATGGATAGGTGCCTTTATCGCTATCGTCATTTAGTCGAGAATGCCTTTGCTAGAATCAAGCAATATCGTTCAATACCAACTCGATACGATAAGTTAGAAAGGAATTATGCCAGTATGGTATCACTGGCATTTATGTTAATGTGGCTGCCAATGTATTGTTGAGTAATTTATGTACAGCAAAGTTCAACAGCCCCTAGCCATTTTCAGTTCTTTAATTTCTTTTTCTAACGCAATAATCATCTATTGCTAAGCCGTTAGCTCTCGACGGTTAGTTTTATTTGCGACTCGTTGCCTAATCCATTTATCGAGGGTTTATTTTCTTATTATTAAGTGGTTGGTAAGTTCACTTATAGAAAGGTGAGCATGAGATAACACATAATCGACTGATTGTCATTTGAATTCAACACTAAATTTTCTGATCATGATATTTTTCTCCTATAATTTTGTTTATATCATAGAGGCGACTTTTGTCCACTTTTTGGGTTAGGATCATTTCATGTCAAAAAAATATTGTAAATTGATAAAATAGGTGTAGTATTGTTGTACTTGACAACTAGTTCAATGGTACCTTTGTGAAAGGTAATTATTCAGTTGTAGCTATATTAATTGGTGTATTTGGTTTTTCTTTGAAATCAATTTTTATAAAACTAGCCTACTTTGATGGGATAACTTCAATTTCATTAATGTTTTTCAGAATGATCTTTTCAATTCCATTTTTCTTTGTAGCATTTTTATTATTTAAAGATAATTTAATAAAAACGAGCATTCAAATTAAGCTCAAGATTTTTCTATGTGGCTTTTTATATTATATATCAAGCTATAGTGATATAACCGGTTTGGTTTATACATCAGTTAATATAGAAAGAATTATTCTTTTCACCATACCTATATTCGTTCTTTTTATATCTGTTATTTTCATGAAAAATAAATTTAGTAAAAAAGTTTATATCCTATCTTTTTTTTCTTGGATTGGTGTTTCAATTGCATTCGTCAGTAATCAAGTTTTAATTGATAAAAATGTTCATTACATTGGTCCATTATTAATAGTTTTAAGCGCTATTACCTATGCTACGTATCTTATAATAAGTGGTGAAGTGATGAAAAAGATAGGATTTATTATCTTCAATTCACAGGTCATGATTGTAGCTTGTTTGCTTTCTCTAATTCCAATGATATTTGAAGTATCAGGAACAATAAATAACCTACCATCAATCAATAATTTTAAATACCCATTTTTATTAGCCATTGTTTCTACTGTCATACCATCGTTTTTCATGATGTATGGTGTTAAACACAGCGGTGCAGCAACTACTGCCATCATAAATAATATTGGCCCCTTTATTACAATGATTTGCGGTTATTTTTTCTTAAAAGAGTCAATTGGATTATTTGATGTAATCGGTATGTGTATTGTTATATTTTGCGTTATTTCCATTAATAAAATCAAATAAAAGTAAGGAGATGAATGTAATGAAAGGCATTATTATTTCTTCATCTGAACGCTTAGAGATTTAATAGGTAAACATGTTGATAATCAGAACAAAGTAGGAAATTACCAAAAAATTGCAAGCCTAATGTAAATTGCCATTAAATAACTTTAACCAATATTTCGATTTAAAATAATTAATTCTTTGTTATTTGCATGTCTTTCTTCTTCTTTTCCATAAAAAACAACAGCATAATTATCGTCTTTAATTTTGACTATATCACTGATAATTAATTTTTTTGTAGATAATTTAAAAACTTCTTTTGTGAGTAAATTTATATAGCAACCTATGCTTTCCTGAAAAAAAACTTCGGCTATTTTATTATTTTGAATTGTAATCCATCCATTGCCCAATTCATATGTGAATCGGATAACAAACGTTTCTGCAGCAATTTTTACCGGTTCCCAAATAGAATAAATTTGCCTTTCTATATCAAACAATAGATTTTGTTCTATTTTTTCTTCAGGTGAAACACTAATTAAATAAAATTTACCTTTTTCATCAATACCTAAAATATTTGATGTATAAATAAAACTTAAATTCAATACGCAGATTAGAGAGAAACGTTTTCCTATGTTTATATTTCTTGACTGTAACTCCCTCCCCATTTCATCAATTTGACGATGTAACCAAACATTGTCAACATAAGCAATTAGATGGATTTGATTATTCAAAGAATCAATAAATAATGTGTTATCTTTGGGAAACGGAATTTTATTTATATAGGTTTTTTTAATATCATCATTTTTAAATTCAACAGCAATCAATTTATCTGGTTTTGTATCTGAAAAAATATCAACATTATGGAAAATAGAAAAATTATGACATATTCCCATAAAATTACCCACAATAGGTCTCTTGGGTTTTGGATAGGTAAGATTCTCTCTATCAAATAATGGTAATATAATATCTAAGTCTTTATCTGGATGATACACGGTAATAGATACATAATCCTTACCTGTTGGGCTTACAAAGAACAGAGGTAGGATTCCATCTAACTCATGATAATAATGAATACTTTTTTTATCCAGATCTATAACGATATATATGACATTATAACTCATTCCGTTTTTATGATAAAAATTAGCAGAAATAACAAGCTTTTCCTGACAATATATTGCTTCTTTTATATCAAATTCGTCAAGCGTAGTAAGAACAGTAAGTAGCCCTAATGTTGGGAAATCGATATGTTGTTCATTCAAGGACATATTAGCTTTTTTTAATGTTATCACTTTAAATCCTTCATGTATTGTTTATTATTTATTGAATAATGGCAGTATGTTGTTATTTTTTTAAAAGTAAAGCAAAAATCGTGAGGTCTTTTGACCAATCAGTTGATAAAGAAAATAACATATTTAGTAATACAACAAGCATCAAAAACATGAGCGGAGCTTGTTGTAAATTTGAAACGAGCGATAAGTTGATTATCGTATTTAGATTAGAATTAACAGTTATCTGTAGAAAGAAAATATAAAAACTAAGGGATGAGTATTATATTCGCTGTTATTAATTAAATATTCATATTCATAATTTCTTGATAAGCAGCAACCAGCTTATTGCGCACTTGAATGCCAAACTGCAATGATACTGATGATTTTTGCATGCTAACCATTACCTCGTTCAGCGAAATATTAGTATCCCCCATCTCAAAAGCTTTAGCTTGTTGATTTGCTCGTATTTGCAGTTGGCTGATTTTATCTAAAGCTGTTTTTAGCTCGGAACCAAAGCTTTTTTTGTCAGCAACGTGTTCTTTTGCAGTAATATAGACTGATTCATTTAAATTTGTCAGCTCAATTGAATTTAACATGTTGATTGTATTCATCTTGATAGTTATTTGTTTCGTTTATTTTGCCAATTGTCGTTAAATTTATCATAAAAACAAAAAATCAAAGGTTTTAAGTAAGGGAAAAACTGTGCGCTTTTCTTGCCATTGAAATTTTTAAATACATGGATAATAAACTACAGAGTCAATCTAAATAGTTTAGAGTCAGGATGCTATGGCTAGCGAAACAGTCAATAATAAAGGCGAATCAATTTTCAATAAGTTGCCTTTTGCCGATCAATTAAAACAAAACAAAAAAATGGCATTGTTAATTGCAGGTGTAATTACAATGGCTATTGTTAGTTTTATCTATTTATGGGCTAAAGATGAGTCTTATAGTGTTTTATTTAGTAATTTAAATGATAAAGATGGTGGCGAAATAATTAGTCAACTTGATAAGATGAATATTCCTTATCAATTTTCTGCCTCGGGTTCGACAATCTTAATTCCACAAGATAAGGTTTATGATACCCGTTTACGTATAGCGCAACAAGGATTACCTAAAGGTGGTTCTGTTGGTTTTGAATTGCTCGACAAAGAAAGCTTTGGTATGAGTCAATTTAATGAGCAAATCAATTACCAACGCGCACTAGAAGGTGAATTATCCAGAACAATATCGATTATCAGTAGCATAGATGATGCTAGAGTGCATTTAGCAATGCCCAAACCGTCGTTATTTGTGCGTGAGCGAAAATCGCCATCCGCTTCTGTCGCATTGACTTTACTACCAGGACGAAGTTTATCACAAGGTCAAATCGATGCCATTATTCACTTAATTTCAAGTAGTGTGCCTGAATTACAGGCTGATAAAGTGACTATCATCGATCAACATGGTCATTTATTAACGGGTGAAGGTTATCGAAACAGAAATACGAATGTTGCTCAACTTGAGTTTAGTGAGCGGATTGAAGAAAGTATTCGCCAACGAGTGGAAAAGATTATTATACCTATTTTAGGTAAAAATAATGTTAAAGTACAAGTCAATGCAGATGTAGATTTTAGCCGCCAAGAATCAACATCAGAAACTTATGATCCTAATAGCGATATCGCGAATCAAACTATCCGCAGTAAGCAACAAATAGCAAACCAACAATCAGCAAATAGTAATGGTATAGGTGGCGTGCCCGGTGCTTTGTCTAACCAACCACTGCCAACTTCTAGTGCGCCGATTGATGCAGATGAAACAAAAAACGCATCGACTGAAAAAACAGATAAAGCGCAATCTTACAATCTACAATCAAATAATACTGTCAACTTTGAAGTAAATCGACAAGTTATACATAGTCAAACACCGGAAGGGCGAATTAAACGCTTATCTGTTGCCGTTTTAGTTAATTATAAATTTGTCAAAACCGAACCAAGTGACAGCAAATCGGAATCAGATGACAGTCAGGAGCCAGTTAGTACTGAGCAATGGGTGAAATTAGATAATGATGAACTTAAAAATATTGAATTGTTAGCCCGTCAAGCGATGGGGTTTTCGGATTTACGTGGTGATTCACTCACTGTAGCTAACTTAAAATTCACCGATCAACAAGTCGATGAAGATAACAGCCTAGCATTTTGGAAAACCAATGAATTTTATCAAACGGTTAAAAATATTGGTAAGTATCTGATTTACATTTTAATCATTTGGTTAATCTGGCGAAAAGTATTGCGTTCACTATGGATAAAAGTACAACGACAATACCTAATTTTGGGTGATAAAACCACTGACGCATCAGCCGTTGTTGAGGAAAAATTAGATTATAAAGCGCACAGTAAACAGCAGCAAAAAATATTTGAAGATAACATGCAACAACAGCAATACATCCGCAAAGTTGTTGAAAAAGATCCTCGTGTTATGGCATTGATAATTCGTAGCTGGATCAGTAAGGAGGATACAGAACAGTGAATTTAAGTGAATCTCAAAAAGCGGCTACTGTATTAATGGTATTAGGTGAAGAGCTAGCGGCAAAAGTGATGCAGTATTTAAGTTCGAAAGAAGTACAGCAAATTAGTAGTGCAATGATGTCATTGCCTCAGCTTTCCCAAGAACAGTTGAAAAGTATACTTAATGAGTGCCAAGGAACACTTGATGATTGTGCTGTTTTAAATACAGACACTGATGGATACTTGCGTACAATACTTGAAAAATCCATTGGTAGTGAAAAAACTGAACGTTTACTTGACGATTTATTAAATACCGATCGAAAAGAAGAAACCGATGGCCTTGAAATGCTGAACTTTGTTGATGCTGCACGAGCAGTTGATCTTGTTAAAAAAGAGCATCCACAAATTATTGCGACAATATTAGTACATTTAAATCGTGATTTAGCAGCTGAAATTTTAAATCTGTTTGATGATGAGTTACGTAATGACGTTATGTTGCGAATAGCCACATTTGGTGGTGTTGAGCCATCAGCACTTAAAGTGTTATCAGCATCGTTATCAACGTTATTACATGGTCAAAATATTAAACTGAATAATATGGGCGGAATCCGTACAGCGGCTGAAATTATTAACTTAATGAAAT
Organism: Gilliamella sp. Lep-s35; assembly: GCF_009795845.1. Classification (GTDB taxonomy): domain Bacteria; phylum Pseudomonadota; class Gammaproteobacteria; order Enterobacterales; family Orbaceae; genus Gilliamella. The sequence goes on from NZ_WTEX01000006.1 coordinate 96,774, forward strand.
CGCAGCAAGAAGAGCAAGTTATCAACTCATTACGTGATTATGATGGTGAGCTTGCACAGAAAATTATTGATGAAATGTTCTTATTTGAAAATCTTGTTGAAGTGGATGATAGAAGTATTCAACGTTTACTCAAAGAGGTCGACAATGAAGTACTCATCATAGCCTTAAAAGGTGCGTCAATAGCATTGCGTGACAAACTATTAAGCAACATGTCACAACGTGCCGCGTCAATTTTACGTGAAGATCTTGAAAACAGACCGCCTGTACGCTTATCACAAGTTGAAACCGAACAGAAGAAAATTTTGGTTATTGCGCGTCGATTAGCTGAAAGTGGCGAAATGATCTTAACTAGTGGTGATGATGAATACGTATAATCAATCGGATAAATTAGACTGGCAACCACTAGACTTTCGGGACTTAGCTACCTGCTCGCTATCGAATGTAATTGAAAATAGAGAGCTAGAACAAACCGAAATTAATGTGTTACAGCCTGATCTTGAGGTTGAACCAGAGCCAGAATCAGAACTTAATACCGAAAGTTCAGATTCCATGGTTATTCAACAAACATTGGAACAATTAAAGCGGGAAGTGGAAACACAAGCCTATCAAGAGGGATTTAATTTAGGCCGAGAGACAGGTTTTGACGAAGGAAAAAAAGCAGGTTATGAACAAGGATTTCTTCTTGGACAACAAGAAGGACGAGAGCAGATTCAGCAGCAACTGAATGATGAAAAGCAAAAAACAGTTCATGCTATAACTAATTTAGCGCATAATTTTCAGCAATCAATTAACGATATTGATGAATTAATTGTACCTAAGTTGTTTGATTTAGCGTTAATTGCTGCTGAAAAAACAGTGGGTAGTCTTACTAAAATCAAACAAAAACAACTCATGCACACGATAAAAATATTGGTTGAGCAGTGTTCAATTTTGTCAGAACCTATGTCATTACACCTTAATCCTACTGATTGGCAATGGTTAAAGCCCATGCTTAATGAAGAAAACTTACAATATCAGTGGCAACTCATTGCAGACCCTAACATTGAAATAGGGGGCTGTAAAATTTTTACTGACAGCAACGAAATTGATGCCAGTGTCAACAATCATTGGCAAATCATGTCTGACTGTTTGCAATAGGATGATCATTAACGTGAAATATTCATCTTTATGGTCAGATAAAATTACCCAAGCGACACAGCGACTGGAATCTTTATCTTTAATTCGTCAATATGGGCGCTTGGTTAAAGCATCGGGACTAGTCCTTGAAGCGGTTGGATTAAAATTACCTTTAGGATCTAACTGCCTAGTTGAGCGACAAACAGAAGGACGGATTGAGCCTGTTGAGTGCGAAGTAGTTGGCTTTAAAGATCAAACACTTTATTTAATGCCCTTTGAATCAACGGATGGCATTTTATTAGGTGCACGAGTTTATACTAAACAATATGATCTAACACACTTTAGCCATAAAGTATTGCCTGTCGGTATGGGGTTATTAGGTAGAGTGGTGGATGCCATGGGTAAGCCGTTAGATGGCAAACCCTTACCTGAACATATTGAGCATGCAGGGTTAGCAAGTAAATCACTTAATCCATTACAACGAACGCCAATCCATCAAGTATTAGACGTTGGCGTAAGAGCCATAAATGCGTTACTGACCGTAGGACAAGGGCAACGAATGGGATTATTTGCAGGTTCAGGTGTGGGTAAAAGTGTTTTGCTTGGCATGATGGCACGTTACACTCAAGCCGATATCATTGTTGTTGGTTTGATTGGTGAACGTGGACGAGAAGTAAAAGATTTTATCGAAAACATATTGGGTGAAGAAGGGTTAGCACGAGCGGTTGTGGTTGCTGCCCCCGCTGATGTTTCACCCTTATTGCGCTTACAAGGTGCGGCCTATGCCACTAAAATTGCTGAAAGTTTTCGTGATCAAGGGTTTAACGTTTTATTGATTATGGACTCATTAACACGTTATGCCATGGCACAACGTGAAATTGCCTTAGCAATTGGCGAGCCCCCTGCGACTAAAGGATATCCACCTTCAGTATTTGCAAAATTACCAGCACTAGTTGAAAGAGCTGGTAATGACGAAAGCGGTAAAGGTGCAATTACTGCCTTTTATACGGTATTAACTGAAGGTGATGATCAACAAGATCCAATTGCTGATTCTGCTAGAGCAATTTTAGATGGGCATATTGTATTATCAAGGGCACTTGCTGAATCAGGACACTATCCAGCTATTGATATTGAAGCTTCAATTAGTCGGGTTATGACCGATCTTACGGCACCTGAAGACGAAAAAAAATCACGATTATTTAAAAAACTATTTTCAAGTTTTCAACGAAACCGTGATTTAATCAATGTTGGTGCTTATGTAGCAGGTACTGATCCCTTATTAGACAAAGCAATAACGCTATATCCCACAATGCAAAAATTTTTACAACAAGGTATTTATGAACACTGTAGTTATCAAGATGCCTATCAACAATTGGCGGACATTGTGGCACCGCAATTAACTGGTTAGGAGTAGTGTGCTGTGAATAAACATTCATCAAAAATAGCCTTTACTACATTAAAAAAACTGGCACAAAAGTCGGTCGACGATAATTTAATGAAGCTAAAAAAAGCAAATGAAAATCAACAAAATGCACAATCACAACTTAATGTTTTAACGGATTATTATGTTGAATATCAACAAAAATTAAATAATGCCTTATCTGAGGGGATAAAAGGCAATGAGTTAAACAACTTTACATTATTTATTGCGTCCATTGAGCAAGGAATTGAGCAACAAAAAAAATTGTTGTTATCGTTAGATATCAAACAAAAGCAAATTATAAAAAACCTTAATCTATCACAAAAAAATGTAAACACTTATACCACATTACTAAGCAAACAGCATAACCAATATTTACGACAGCAAAATCGGTTACAACAAAAACTGACAGATGAATTTGCGCAATTACAATTAGCAAGGAGAATATTAAATGAATATTAATCTGATTAATGATTTAAACCTTACCGCTTCTCGTCAATCAGAACTTGTTGAAACCGATGGTATGGCTAACGATAATGATCATTTTCAGCAATTATTGCAATTTAGTGAAAACCAAACAGAGCAAAATAAGCAACTACTTAATACCAAACTAAATGGCGAGGATGAAGCACATGAAGATAATGACAACGATGTCAACATGCCTTTTATCGCCATGTATGCTTTTAATAGCGCACCACAACAGCAAATCCATTGTGCTTTGCTTGATGTAACACAACATAGTGATATTAAGATTGATCAAAGTTCATTAATGACGGCTAACGTTAATACTGATTTATTAGGGGATTTATCGACTGATACCGCAACAAATGAGCAGGCAACGAAGTTGCTTTCTTCTATTTATGGTAGTGAAAACTTAATTAATAAGACAAACTCACAAATCGATGTCATGTCATTAGCGGATGATAAAAAAGAGGTAAAGTTAGGACATACTCGTAAGCAAGTTACAAACATTAAAGGTGAGGTTAACGTTAATATAAATCAAACAAAAAACAAGCAAAACGCGAATGATTTTGTTCAAAAAATAGACAATTTCCAAGCTCAACTTATAACTAACAATCATAATCAAGATACGACTGGATATCACAACAAAGAACTTTTGTTAACACCTAATACAAATGGGCAGAATTCGTTATTATCGCCAGTAAATGCTACGGTAAAGCCAGCGACAATAAACCTAGCAACGCAAGTTAACAGTAAACAATGGCAAACTTCATTAACTGAGCAAATTGTGATGTTTAATCGTCAAAATCTTAAAACTGCCGAAATTAAACTACAGCCTCAAGAATTAGGATCTTTGCACATTAAACTTGAAATAAATGACGATAAAATGAGCCTGCATATGATGGCAGCACATCATGTTGTTAAAGGCATGTTAGAATCAGCATTACCTTTTTTAAAAACATCACTAGAACATCAAGGTATTACACTTGAACAAGCCAATATTGGTGACTTTTCAATGATGAACGATTCACAGCAATCAGCCATGCATCAGTCTAAAAAAAATAGCCGATCACAAAGAGAAATATCACTTGATACGACCGATGATAATATTGAGCCAATACTTTTTGAAAATCACTCACTAAGTACAAGAATCAGTATTCTTGCTTAAAAATTAAACGCATTATGTATTAGACAACTCACAAGCTAAATAGAGTAAAGCGCTTAAATAGGTAATGTTTTATTGCCTATTCTTCAAATCAATTTTAAAAATATGATTTATTATTCTTGTCGCTATAGACACTAGATGAATTGTAGATCCTTTAATATATTATAGAGACAAGAATAAATATGCCGACAACCAAAAAGAAATTAAGTATTTTAAATTTAGTTCTTATTCTTATTACACTGTTAGCAGTAGGCGCTGCTGCTTATTTGTGGTTTCAAAAAGATTCACACAGCAGCACAATTAAAGAGCCAGAAGAGCCAGAAGTCACATCGCCTGTATTTTTAACATTAAAGCCATTTACTATTTCAGTGCCTGTTTCGGAAGAACATATCGATATCAATAAAATGCTTTATTTCGGTATTGTTTTAAGAGTGGCGAATGAAAACCAAAAAACAGTGTTATTGGATTATTTACCGGAAGTAAGAAGCGATGTACTGCTTTTAACTTCAAAACAATATGTTAATAATCTAAAACAAGAAAAAGGAAAAACCGATTTACAAGAGCAGATAAAAACTGCCTTATCTCGACAATATGATGCAAAACATTTTGTTAAGATTGATGAAGTGCTATTTACTGATTTTATTATACGGTGATTAACATGTCTGATAAGCATGAATCAACAACAAGTCTTGATGAGCATAACAACGAAGAGCAAACCTTAGATTGTTCATTAACAACAGAAGAAAATTCTGAAAACAATACAAAGGTTGATGCTTCATTTAATTTACCCGCATTGAATAAAGCTCCCGATGTTAGACCTTATGATCTATCTGTCAAACATCGCTTTATTCCTGAACGCTTAACAGCGTTAGAAATCATTAATGAGCGTTTTGCGCGACAATTTCGAATTGGTTTATTTAACCGATTGCGTCGTAATACCGATGTGATTGCCTCGCCTATAGAGCCACTTACATTCAAAGAGTTTTCTGAAATTTCGCCAGCAACTTATTTAAACCTAGTTCATCTTAACCCTTTAAGAGGTGCAAGCCTATTTTCATTTTCGCCCGAATTAGTTTTTATTATTGTTGATTCCTTATTTGGTGGCGATGGCCATTCGACTAAAATTGAAACAGAAGGTCGAGAATTCACCCACACAGAACAGCAAATTATTAAAAAAATTTTAGAGTTGGCCTTAGTGATTTATCAAAACTCATGGGCGGATGTTTACTCGATTGAAACCGAATATATTCGTTCTGAAATACAAAGTAAATTCACCAATATCACCAATTCGCCTGATGATATTGTATTAATAAGCAACTTTAAAGTTGAAGTCGGTCATAGCAAAGCAACTTTTTGTGTTTGCATTCCTTATTCGATGGTTGAACCTATTAAAGAGCTACTTATTAAACCACCGATTGAACAACAAACTTACCAAGATGATAACGTTTGGATGAGTTCGTTAACTAGCGGAATCAAACAATCTGCGGTCGAATTAGTCGCTAATTTTGCAACTATCAATACATCTGTAGCCAAATTATTAGCCTTAAAGACTGATGATGTTTTAATGATCGAAAAACCTACAAACCTTGATGTCACCGTAGGGGGGGTGCCTATTTTAACGGGACATTATGGCAAAATGAATAAACAATATGCAATTCAAGTTGAACAGGTCATTAATCCTGTATTAGAGCAATTGAATGAAGGAGTTTTTAATGACTGATATCAAACAAAATAGTGGTGACAAACAACCATCTAATATAAATAGTGACGAAATCATCACTCAAGAGGCTATTTTTGAAACACTATCGCCACAGCAAACAGAAGATAAAAAAAATGATATCAATTTGATCCTTGATATTCCTGTAAATTTAAGCGTTGAATTAGGTAGAACCAAAATGGCTATTAAAGATCTCTTAAATCTAACCCAAGGATCGGTCATAGCCTTAGATGGTCAGATAGGTGAGCCATTAGATATATTAATTAACGGCTACTTAATTGCGCAAGGTGAAATTGTTGTTGTGGGCGATAACTACGGTGTACGCATTACCGACATTATTACCCCTGCAGAACGAGTAAGAAGATTGAGTCGCTAATGATAAGTAAACAATCCCATTTAGAACAACCAACCGTTGACACAGCTAACACTTTATTGGCGCCATCTTCTGAATTAAATATCTATACCGAAGTGGTATCATCAATGGGGCTAATGCTAATTGTGGTCATTGGTTTTATTTTATTATGTGGATGGCTAGCTAAACGAATGGGCTGGAAAAAAAAGACTCACCAATGGTTAGATATCAAAGCGACCTACAACATTACTCCAAAAGAACGCATTATTATGGTTCATGTTGATAACCAATTATTAGTGGTTGGAGTTACGTCACAACAAATGACACTACTTCACACTATTGATGAACAACGCACTCAAACGCTACTTAAACAAAATGTGACAGGTAAAAACTCGGCTCAAAGTAATGCATTTCAACAAATATTACAAGCTGCGTTGAAAACCAAAAAGGAGTAACAGCAAGTGCGATCAAATTTAACTCTTTTGCTAAGCTTATTGTTATTTAGTCTACCAAGTTATGCGGAAACATCAGCACTATCTGCTATAGCTCAACCACTCAGTAGTGGGCAAGGTTGGGCATTACCTGTTGAAACATTAGTATTTTTAAGCCTACTCACTTTTATCCCTATCATATTACTATTGATGACCAGCTTTACACGCATCATTATTGTACTAGGGTTATTACGCAATGCGCTTGGCACACAATCGGCACCACCCAATCAACTTATTTTGGGAATTGCACTTTTTATGACTTTTTTTATTATGTCACCAGTAGTTGATAAAATTTATGAAGAGGCTTATGTACCTTATTCGCAAAATCAAATCACTATGCAAGAAGGCTTAACTAAAGCAGCCAAACCATTACAACAATTTATGTTAGCCCAAACTCGAGAAAACGACCTAGCACTATTTGTCAACATGTCTCACACCAATAACATTCAAACCCGTGACGATATTCCATTAAGAGTGCTTGTTCCTGCTTTTGTGGTAAGTGAATTAAAAACGGCATTTCAAATTGGCTTTACTGTTTTTATTCCTTTCTTAGTGATTGACCTTGTAGTTGCTAGCACACTTATGGCATTAGGTATGATGATGGTACCACCGGCAACTGTGTCTCTACCGTTTAAATTAATGTTATTTGTCTTGGCTGATGGATGGCATCTATTGCTAGGATCGTTAGCGCAAAGCTTTTTTAGTTGAGTCTCACCATGTCACCAGAATATATAAGCACCTTAGCAATACAAGCAGTAAAAGTTGCTGCATCACTTGCAGGGCCAATATTGCTCGCTGCTTTAATTACAGGGCTTATTATTAGCTTATTGCAAGCAGCAACACAAATTAACGAAATGACATTATCGTTTATACCTAAAATTATTGCCGTCGTTGTAGTATTAACCTTATGGGGACCAACCATGTTATCAATCATGATTGACTATTTACAAACAGTCATTACTGACATACCTAATTTAACGCATTAAATATAATGGATTTTGATAGTAATACTTTATTTAATATTGATTTCTTTTCTTTTGTGCAAAATAGTTTTTTCCCTTTTGTGCGTATATTAGCGTTAATTACGACTGCGCCTATTTTTGGTGAAAAAGAGATCCCAAACCGTGTTAAAATAAGCCTAGCTTTACTTATTACCATTTTACTACCGCTACCAAATCTTGAGAACAGTATCAAAATATACTCTTTGATGGGAGTTATGATCACAGCTCAACAAGTCATGATTGGCGTACTAATTGGCTTTACTATGCAATTGGCATTTATGGTCATGAGGTTTGCTGGTGAATTGATTGGTATGCAAATGGGGCTAGGAATGGCAACTTTTTTTGACCCAATCGGTGGGCCATCGACATCGGTATTATCACGCCTAATAAACCTTATTTCGTTATTAACGTTTTTGAATCTTGATGGACATTTATGGCTACTATATGGCATATCAAACAGTTTTGACATTATTCCTATTGGACTAATTCCATTACAGGAAAATGGTTATTTGGTACTGATCGAAATTAGCAAATTACTATTTATTAACGGTATTATGCTAGCGCTTCCCTTAATGACCTTACTGCTAATTGTCAATATATCACTAGGGTTACTTAACCGAATGACACCACAATTATCAATATTTGTTGTCGGCTACCCTGCAACGCTATTATTAGGATTATGTATGCTCACTTACCTAATGACAACATTACCAACATTTGTAGAATTTGTTTTTGAACAAATGTTTGAAAGAATTTCGAACGTATTGTGGTATTTAAGGTGGTGATGCTTATAACGTATTGAATTAAAAAAACAAAATAAAAACTTAAATAAAATCAATACCTTTCCTGACCTATTTTTTAGTAATAAATCGCATTAAGTCATTATGTTAAAAAAACTGTGTCAATACTGATAGGCCAGCATTGACACAGTATTTAGCTTGTTTCTATTAAGCCTTTTTAACAAAGCAGGCTTTTAGCATAATCTTCATACCATCAACTTTACAATCGATTTCGTGATCGCCTTCGACTAAACGAATGCCTTTCGCTTTAGCGCCTTTTTTAAGTACCGTTGACGATCCTTTTAATTTAAGATCTTTAATCAAAATAATATCATCACCATCGGCAAGTAAGTTACCATTACTATCTTTGACTTGTAATCCATCGTCAGAAGCCGCAACTTCGTTTGGATCCCATTCATGCGCACATTCAGGACAAACATAAAAAGTACCATCGTGATAGGTGTGTTCAGACTGGCAAACAGGGCAATTAGGTATAGATTCCATGGGTTATAATTTTTCCAAATTAAATAAAATGGCGCTTACTATAGCAAAAAACGTTGTTAAGTCATAGCATTCGGTACTAAGTTTATATTAGGTATTTTTATACATCGTTACTATCTGAATAGTTATTATTTAAAATAACTAAAAATAACTCATAAAAATTATTTATTTTATTAGTATTTTAGATGGTTGTTTTTATAAAAAACAACCATCTTTCTTCTTTATTAATCAAATCGCCCCAACAATACGATGCGGTATATACGGCTCTTGTAAATAAGCAATATCATCTTCCGATAACGAAACCTTAATAGCTCCAACTGCATCATCAAGATATTTAGTTTTAGTCGCTCCAATAATTGGTGCTGTCACCCCTTTAGCAAATTGCCACGCTAGTGCTATTTGTGTCATTGTCACACCGTATTTTTCAGAAAGCTGATGAACTCTTTGTACAATATTGGCATCCATTTTTTGCGTACTATCATATTTGGCAATAGCGGTCTGATCAGTTTTACTGCGTAGCGTATTGGTTTGCCACTCTAAACGAGCAAGTCTGCCTGCGGCTAAAGGGCTATAGGGTGTTAAAGAGACATTAAATTGTTGGCAGATAGGAATAAGCTCACGTTCGTCTTCACGATATAGTAAATTGTAGTGATTTTGCATCGAAACAAAAGGTGTCCAGCCATTTTGTTTGGCGACAAGTTGCATGTTATGAAATTGGTACCCATACATAGCCGATGCTCCTAACGCACGGATTTTTCCTGCTTTGACTAGGTTGTGTAGTGCTTGCATTGTTTCTTCAATTGGTGTTGTGTAGTCAAAGCGGTGGATAATGTATAAATCGACATAGTCAGTGCCAAGTCGTTTAAGCGACCCATCGATTTCCCTTTCAATTGCGGTTTTTGATAGGTGTCCTTCGTTAAAATAGACTTTTGTTGCTAAGACGACTTTGTCACGGGCGATATTTTTTTTGATGGCTCGACCTAAATATTCTTCGCTAGTTCCTGCTGAATAAGTATTTGCGGTATCAATAAAATTAATGCCTAAATCGAGTGCATGTTTAATGATGGCTTCGCTTTCATCAGCATTAAGGGTCCATGCGTGCATTTTGCTAGCTGGATCACCAAAACTCATACAGCCTAAACAAAAACGAGATACTTGAATATCAGAATTACCAAGTTGTACATATTCCATAAAACCCTCTCTTTTTTAAAAATTAGTTGAGTAAATGCAATACTTTCATTGTAATACACACTATTTATAGCACTATTTTAATTGTTGTATTATTTAAGATAAATGCGGTATTGCTTTATAGTATCATGAATTAAATTCACGAATAATAAACTTATGCCTAGTTTTAGGGATAAAAGGAAAATATTAAATGATGATTATGTCGATAATGGTTATGGGGGAAGTGGATTTTATGTGGCAAATATGTTTTGGGTTATAAAATAAAAAAGGTGCACAAAAGCACCTTTTTTATTGTAGCAAGTCGATTACTTGATAACTTTAGCAACCACACCAGCACCAACAGTACGACCACCTTCACGAATCGCAAAACGTAAACCTTCTGCCATCGCGATTGGGT
>NZ_WTEX01000070.1 GCF_009795845.1 Gilliamella sp. Lep-s35
TATAAACAAATTATTTTACAGGATGATACCTTTGAATAAAAAAACAATAATAACAATTTTAGTAAGCTTCGCCTTATGGAGCTGTAACCCCGTTAAACAAGGAAATATGAAATGGATAGCCAAATATGATTTTAATCAATTATACCAATTAACCGACCAAGCCACCGTCTTAGACCCGATGTCAGCTTTTCGTTTTGAAAGTTTTAAAGCGCCTAACGAGAACACCATTATTTTGATTGGAAATAAAAGATTGCGCGCTTTCGATTCAATCCAAAATGGATATCAAGCGGTACTACATATATCGAAAGATCGGGGCAAAAGTTATCAAGAATTATTGCTACCCGAACAAGAGATGAAATGGATTGATACCAGCCAGTATTATTCATTAGTAGAAGCTCAAAGTAGATTACCCGACAACAGTAAAAAAATTTCCCAATATCTTTTAGATCATAAGAGTCTAAAATTGGTTAAAATAGATGAATATGATTCTGAAGCAGATATCTCCTATTATAATTTTAATGGAAAATATGCCGTGTATTCCCATAACAAGGCATTAAAACTGATTAATTTATTGAATCGAGAAGAAGAATACCCCTTGCCAGACCATTTAAACAATCAGCCATTTTATTTAACTGCGCAGGGTAACATTCTAACTTTACAAAAAAATCAGATCATCAGTTATGACCCTAAAACCCAAAACCAGCAAATCATCAAAAGTTTTAAAAATAACTATGATATCTTACTATATCAAGATGACACTTTTGTTTTGGGTAAACCTAACCTGTTAAAAACGTCTGCAACTTTTTATAATGAAGAGGAAAAAGAGTTATACACAATTGATTCAAAAAATGCTAACTTTTACCGCTATAAAAATTTTGTATGCGACTATAAATCTTTATCATCTATATATCCGTCGATCCGATATTCGTATGATTATGGACAAACTTGGTTTGAACAAAAGTTTACAGGCTTTTTTTCTGCCTCTCGTCCGATTGGGTTTTATAAAGATAAGT
>NZ_WTEX01000071.1 GCF_009795845.1 Gilliamella sp. Lep-s35
TTTGTTATTTAATAATTCTTACATCCACTTTCTCTTTTAAGCTATCTATTAAAGTGTAATCAGTAATTTTTTTACACTTTTCAATAAGTAATTTTTGTAGTGATTTCAATTCTTTTATAGCTTGTATATCCTCTAAAATGCTGTTTCTCGCTAATAATAATTCTTTTATTGGAAGCATTTCTATACCTGCTAATGCTTCTATTTTCGAACTATAAATATGAACAATTTGCAATTTTTGTAATTCTGACAATTCTTTAAGATTTGTATTAGGAAGTTTTGAAATCACCAAACTTTGCAAAGTGTGTGTGTTATTCAAATTTATTAGCCCTTTCCAATATTCACTACCTAAATGTTCAATTTTAGGGAATTTTGAAACATCTATTTTGAATTTTTGTTTATCCAAATAGAGCTTTTCCAAATTTTCAAGAAAATATATTCCCTCTGTATTAATTGCATTTTCAATAGTGCTTAATGATAAAATCTTTAGCTGTGTAGAAATTTTCTCAAACACTTTAAAATCTATTTTAACATCGCTATTCTCTCTCCCAAATATCCCTCTTAATTGAATTTGAGAAACTTTCATTTGAATGGCGTAATTTATCCCCTCTTCTAAATCGTTTGAATGAATTATTAAATACTTTCCATTCAAATTTTCTCTTATTGTTTTATCTAATGACATTTTATTCCTTTTCCTTTTTGATTATTAAATTTGGTTTCAAAGTCATCTGCTTTTTTTACAATATCATCGTATAGCGATTTGTTATTTAGTTCTGCGTCTTTTAGGAGCTTTTCTCCTGGTGAATTGATTGAGTTTTTAAATGTTGGGTCTTTTACAGCATTATTTCTTCTAATTAGTTCTGCTTCTACCATTAATCCTATTTTGTTATCCCCAAAATCAACGTGTATTCCTTGAGTCACATTAGCTTTACCTCCAACTCTTTG
>NZ_WTEX01000072.1 GCF_009795845.1 Gilliamella sp. Lep-s35
AACCCGAATTTTTATGCGTATGTGCATGATAGTAATGCTTGGGTGGATGTTTTTGGATTATCATCTGCATACGAAGTAGATACTTATGATAATTTAAAAGCAAAAGATGTTGTAGGAGATAAATTAGGTACTCATCACGTACCTCAAAAAGCATTGGCTAAAACGCAAGTTGTAGGCTATCCTCAAACAGCATTAGCAGGAGATGCTCCTGCAATTAGATTGCCTGATGCTGAACACGCCACAATAACAAAACTACAATCTCAAAATAAAGTAGTACGTTCTCAAATGACAGCAACACAGTTGTTACAGGACGATATTGATATGTTACGTACACATACAAACGCACCGGAAACCTCTATTGAAAAGCTAAAAGATATGAATAAACAGAAATATGGAATAACCTGTCATTAAAGAGAGTATTAATAATGGAAAACAATCTAATTGAAGTATTTGGAAAAATAGTAAAAACAAGTAGAGATACTGGTTTAGATATAGTATCGAATTACAAAAACAACATTGAAATTCCTAAAAGTCCAGATGAAGAACAAAAAGCATTAATGGAATTAATAAAAACATTAGATGCCGAGCAGTTCCATCAATTACAAAAAGGGGTAAAATATTGTATAGAGCTTTCTCTTTTTAAATTGATAAGCACTATTGAAAGTGGCGTAAGCGATTATTCTTTTGACTTATCTATTCAAAACAGTAGCGATAAAACACAATTAGTCGGAGAAAATATTGATAACGAGCTTTCTCTCGAATATTGGCATTGGATTAGTTAATATTGAAATTTATTATTAATTGGTTGGTATAGCACCAACCAATTTTTTATTCCTTTCCGTTCCAAAAGCAAAATAAAAAAGGGAAAAAATTTTGCAACCCACAAGGGGAATGGAT
>NZ_WTEX01000073.1 GCF_009795845.1 Gilliamella sp. Lep-s35
TGCCGAACTCAGAAGTGAAACGCCGTAGTGCCGATGGTAGTGTGGGTATTACCCATGTGAGAGTAGGGTGCCGCCAGACTTTTAATTTAGATACACACCAAATACGGTGGAGCGGTAGTTCAGTTGGTTAGAATACCTGCCTGTCACGCAGGGGGTCGCGGGTTCGAGCCCCGTCCGTTCCGCCACTTTCTTTAGGGGCGTAGTTCAATTGGTAGAGCACCGGTCTCCAAAACCGGGTGTTGGGAGTTCGAGACTCTCCGCCCCTGCCATAAAATAAGCATTTTGATTTAATTTTGTTCGTTTAATCATTTTTATTCATAGAAAAAAAAGAATTTTATTTACAGATTAACTTAGTTAATTATAATTCCCGCTCAACTACTTTTATAACTAAGGGGGATATAACATGGTTGAAAGTTTTGTAAGTCAACAACGGTTTTTTGATAGCAAAAATTACCCAAGAGGGTTCTCTCGTCATGGGGATTTTACTATTAAAGAAGCGCTTATTTTAGAAAAACACGGTTGTGCTTTTAGAGATCTTGATACAGAAGTAAAAAAACCTACTACAGCTGAAGAAAAATCATTTTTAGCTGTTTGCAAAGGAAAAAAAGAACCATCTACTGATTTTGAAAAAACGTGGCTGAAGTATCTTGCTCGCATAAATAAGCCAAAACGTTTTCATACATTATCAGGCGGAAAACCCCAAGTTGATGTGGCTGATGATTTTATAGATAGTGATGACTAATTTTTTTAGCTACTCAAACTTAAGCTAAAAATGTTAATTATTCATCGGAAATTATTTGTAGTAGCTCAAACTTAATCTGACAGACACGTATTACTCATCGGCCTTCATTTTAACAAAATGCGTGTCCGATGAGCAAAATAAAT
>NZ_WTEX01000074.1 GCF_009795845.1 Gilliamella sp. Lep-s35
AACGTTTAGTATTTAAACTTATAGAATTCACAACTATACATCTTTATCATAAATCAGTAGTTGACGCCATTATGGCGGTAAACCCACAAGGTGTTTTATTTACTAAAGTAGAAGATTGGTATTTTTAAAAGAGATGAATGAATTTGAATATTACGTTATTAATCGGGCAGGCGATAAAGCCTACCCTTTGATTGGCGCCCAAGATGATTCCTTCCATACAATGATGTACCCAAGAACAAGAATTGAAAATCCAGAGATGGTAAAGTAGTTGACGCCATTATGGCGGTAAACCCACAAGGTGTTTTATTTACTAAAGTAGAAGATTGGAGTTTTTAAAAGATATGAATGAATTTGAATATTACATTATTGATCGGGCAGGCGATAACGCCTACCCTTTTATTGGCGCCCAAGATGATTCCTTCCATACAATGATGTACCCAAGAACAAAAACAAGAATTGAAAATCCAGAGATGGTAAGTTACAAGTACTGCGAACCTATTCCAAGAAAACCAGTCATTGGCGATTATTTTTCAGAACCGGACAGCATTGTATCCAAAAAAATAGCCGAGGTATTAGCGCCGTTAGATATTAAAGGCATACAACTTATCCCTGCCAAAATAGAGACCAACACCGGCGATATTTTAGAAGATTATTTTTATATTCATATCTATAACTACCTTAAAGCGGTCGATCGGGAAAAATCCAAATGCAAAGTAGATCGTTATGATCCGAATTTATTACGTTGGATTGATCGATTTGAATTAGACCGCAAAGTATTGGAAAAAATCCCACTAGAAGAACGTTTAGTATTTAAACTTATAGAATTC
>NZ_WTEX01000075.1 GCF_009795845.1 Gilliamella sp. Lep-s35
GGAATCGTAAACGGGTTTACCGGGTGTATTGTGAGTTAAAACTTAACTTAAGAGTTAAGCGTAAACAGCGTATTCCAGCCCGAACCCCTAAAAAGTTATCAGTTCCTAATAAACAAGGAGAATGTTGGTCAATGGATTTTATGAGTGATAGTAGTCAAAATCAACGCCGTTTTAGAACATTCAATGTCATCGATGACTTTAATCGTGAGGCATTAGGCATTGATATTGCGGTCAGTTTACCTGC
Source organism: Gilliamella sp. Lep-s35 (assembly GCF_009795845.1). Lineage (GTDB taxonomy): Bacteria > Pseudomonadota > Gammaproteobacteria > Enterobacterales > Orbaceae > Gilliamella. Next base: position 245 of record NZ_WTEX01000075.1, read on the forward strand.
AGGAAGGATTACTCGTTACTTAGATAAACTGGCCGAATATCATGGATATCCATTAAAAATACGGGTCGATAATGGACCAGAATTCACCGGAAACACGTTTACTAATTGGGCTAAATCACATGATATAACCATTGATTATATCCAGCCCGGTAGCCCTTATCAAAATGGCTATATTGAACGATTTAATCGTTCGTACCGTACAGAGGTATTGGATTTATATCTTTTTAATAATCTGGAACAGGTAAGGAAGGTAACCGAAGAATGGTTAACGATTTATAACACCGAAAGACCGCATGAGGCACTAAATAATATGACGCCGATTGAATTTAAAACACAAAAACAGGCAGCGTGATTTTCTATGTGAGTTTTGTACTAAGTTTGGGGTAT
>NZ_WTEX01000076.1 GCF_009795845.1 Gilliamella sp. Lep-s35
GTAGGGAATCATCATTAACTCGTTTTCCATGTTTGTCTTGCCAAACTTGATTTCTTTTCCATTCGGCAACTTTTTCTTTGGCATTCGGGAATTTTACGGCAACGACATCAAGATTATCCGTTAAAACATTTTGAGCTTCCTGACTGTTTTTAAAAATAGTCAGAATTTGTGCTTTTTGGTTTTCAGTTAATTCAACTCGAACATAATCACCCAGCGGTGGTGTATCTTCAAAATAGGCACAGCTTAAACTGACTTCACTGACAAATCTGAAGTAGAAGAATCTAGCTACGTCATTTAGTAGTATGTTACCATAGGCGGGGTAAGTAATTGTGAAATTTTGTTCTTTGGCAAACTCTTTATCACCCACTATGTAGGTGACAAAAATATCATCCAACTCGTCTTTCATTGCATTACCAGAATAAGGTAGTTTTGTTAAATACTCTTTCGCTTTCTGCTCTGCACGTTTTTTTAGCTGTTGGTCGTATTTCGCATCAGGTTCGAAAAAGGCAAATAATATACACTCTGAACCATCTTGAATCTGATTTTCACTTTTTAAGATATCTTTATAACTTTCAATACGGGTATATTGATTACGTGCGT
>NZ_WTEX01000077.1 GCF_009795845.1 Gilliamella sp. Lep-s35
AAAGATTGCGCGCTTTCGATTCAATCCAAAATGGATATCAAGCGGTACTACATATATCGAAAGATCGGGGCAAAAGTTATCAAGAGTTAACGCTTCCCGAACAAAATTTATTATGGCTGTACCCTAGCCAAGATTATTCAATATTTGAAGCACAAGCTGTATTAGCCTACAACAGTAAAAAAAATTCCATGTATCTTTTAGATCATAAAAGTCTAAAAGTGGTTAAAATAGATGAGTATTTATCTGCCGATGATATCGGTTATAAAAAATTCAACGGTAAATATGTCATATATTCCAATCGAGGCGATTTAAAACTGATTAATCTATTTAATCGAGAAGAGGAATACCCTTTACCCTACGAATTAAACCACCTTTCTTATCGAGTAATGTCTGATGATACGCTACTTATTCTTGATGCCAAACAACTCATTCGCTACGACCCGAAAAACAATACACAAACGGTCATTCAGCAATTACACAATGATTATGATG
>NZ_WTEX01000078.1 GCF_009795845.1 Gilliamella sp. Lep-s35
CCTTGCTCTTGATTATCTTTATAGTTACCATTTTTAGGATAGTAACGAATAAATTTGCCATCGTCATTTAGTTGATATTGATAAAACGGTGTTTGTGTTATTCCGTCCTCAGTAAAGGAATAGTCTCGGGTGGAAATGATCAGGTTTTCATCTATATAAAAAATTTTACCATCTGTAAAACCCATTTCTCCTGAGCGATTATAATAAATTCTTCTAGAATCAACCTGTACTCCATTTTTTAGAGATAACAGAAATATGGATAGATTTGGATAACTGTTAGGTTCTGATTTTTGTATTGCCAATTTTAAGATTTTATCGCCTTTTTTGAGGTATTTGGATGAGATGATAAAGGGGATATCCTTTTTTTTAAATTCATTATACCTGAAAAAAACCGATTCAAACTCTGAATACTCTTCTTTAAAAAGCTTGGGGGTATAATTTACGGTTTCCCCACACCCCAATAAGGAACAAAA
>NZ_WTEX01000007.1 GCF_009795845.1 Gilliamella sp. Lep-s35
AATACCGAAAGACCGCATGAGGCGTTAAATAACATGACACCGATTGAGTATAAAACACTAAAACAGGCAGCGTGATTTTCTATGTTAGTTTTGTGCTAAAAATGGGGTATTTACATAAAGACCACGTAAAAAGCTTACTTAAAAAAATTTGCGAAGATTATTTATTACAAGATATTTGTGATAAAAACAAGCAGCAAGAATTAGCTAAGGATTTTATAATTGGTATGGATAAACTGAGTCAAGTCATATTTAAAAAAATCAGTACCTTTAAATGGACAATAACCGCTGATGGCTTTTCGTATTCGCCCGGCAATATTGGTTGCTGCGGTTGCGACGATCAGGAAACAAAACGAAAGCTGCTGAAAGAAAAATTAAAAGGTACTCAAAGATTAGCCGCCAGCAATGCCAAAAAATTTTGGGGGGTGCTTTATTCCTCAATAGAGGCGTGTAATAATTTGAAGGATGCTGATTTTACTTGCACAGCCGGAGCCGTAACCCCAAACCATCATCGGAATAATAATACCGGCTATTATCAGGAAAGAATAAATATAGAAAAATTTCAAGGATTTAAATAATGAAAAACACAAACAACATGAATGATTTTGAATACTATTTTATGCAAAGAAAAGGAGACCAGGCTTATCCAATGATCGATATTCTGGATGAAGATGCCGAAACGGTTGAAGCCGAACTTGGTGATCCCTTACCCCGCCGCCCCGTATTGGCAGACTACTTAACAGGGTCTAAAGATTTTGTAACCAAACGCATTGCGGATGTTATGATGGCTATGAATATGGAAGGCGTACGGATTGTGCCGGTAGAGTTATCCGACCGAAAAGGCGGGTATATCGAAGATTATTACTGTATTTATGTTGATGATAATACCTATGAAGCCCTGGATAAAACTAAATCAGATTATGAATATGATGAAGAATGCAAACTTTATTTTATCAATAAAGTAGTACTAGACAAAGAAGTACTAAAAAAGATCCCGTTAAGCAAACGCTTAGGCTGGCGTTTACGCGAAGAAGCTGGAACGTATTTATACTATAAAACAGTTGTAGACGAAATTAAAAAACTAGAACCCACCGGCGTAGTATTTATTAATATTGAAGAATATCAAGGTATCTATTAATATAAAAATTATCAATTTCGAGCCATAAATATAGAAAGATTTCAAGGATTTAAATAATGAAAAACACAAATAATATAAATGAATTTTAATATTAAGGAATATGCCACGAAACAAATCCGGAAAATGGAAAGATCCGTTAACATGCCCTGTTTGCAATAAAGAATTTACCGCAAAAAGCAAGACACATAAAAGAGGCAGAATACAAGAGGGTTACCCTGTGGGGCATGGACCAACTTTAGGCGGTAATGTAGTTAATCTTCACTACCATAAAACCTTTAAAAAGCACCCTTTTTATTTAGAATCAGAAAAAACCAACAAATACGATAAGAATGAACGTAACGGCGTAGAGGCGCATCACTTAGTTACGTCAGCCTCAATGGCACAAAAACTAAAATATCAACATTTAGCGCTTTTTTTAGGATATAATATTAACCATTCCAAAAATGGTGTATTGCTACCTACCACCATGAAAGTTGCCTGCCACTTTGGAGTACCGCTGCATAGAGGCGGACACGGGGTGACGTTTATAAAAAAAGAAGAAAATAGGGATATAGATACCCTGCAAGGCATGACAGAAAAATTAGATGAGTGGAGCAAGAAATTTAACCAAAAAGAAGATATTATTTTTTCTTCCTATGATATTGCTAATGAGTTAACCATATTAACGTATGAAGATCATGTCAATACATTAGTCGCTGATATTTGTAAATCTTATATAGAAGAACAGGATCTTTGTAAAAAAGACAAAGATGAAATGGAAAGTTTAGCCGAAAACTTTATTAATGCATTAGATGATTTAAGTCAATCTCTTTTTCGTGAGCTTATTTTGTTTAACTGGACACTGACCTCCGACGGTTTTGATTATAAATCCGGCGGTATAGGCTGCTGCGGGCAAAAGAATCTGCCCGATAAAAGAGCTTTTTTTAAACAAGCCGACCCAAGCTTAAAATCAATGAATGTTCGTGAACTAATGTCTGCTATTTATTCCAATAGTCAAAAGGCAGACGAAATCAAAACCAAGTTACAAGATAAAAAATGCGTTGCAGGAAGCATGCAACATGCTACCGTTATAACGAATAACCACCGAAACTATTTTATTGAAAGAAAAAACTTACAACCCTTTAAATTTAAATAAAACATGGAAAATTATTATTTTATACGAAGAAAATCAGATCAGGCATATCCACTTATTAGAGAAGTGGGGTATGAACCGGAAGATGATGATAGAAACGCAACATTAGTCTATTTAGAGTTTAATGGCACTATTCCCCGTAATCCCGTGATGGCAGATTTTTTATCCGGTCCGGAGGTTTATATAACCGATAAGATCATTGAGGTGATTAAATCCTTTACACCCAAAGGAGTAAGGTTTATTGAAACAGAACTCACCACCCCTAAAGGCGATTTGATTGAAGATTATTTTTGTTTAAAAACAGAAAATAGATACCATGCAATGGATAAGGAAAAATCTGAATTTACCTATAAATATCTAGTTTACAACATATCAAAATTTATCTTAGACAAAAAAGTATTAAATAAAATTCCGCTAGAAGAGCGATTAATTTTTGTGTTAAGAGAATCTCCCTCAAAAATATTATTCCATGAAACCGTCGCTAAAGCCATAATGGACGTAAACCCTACGGGTATGGTGTTTATTAATATAGAAACAGGCGGTGAGCCGTTGGGGTAGGTTATTATTTTAGACCATGACAATATACGAACTCAGTATAGACGGCGATAATGCCACCAGTTTAGACTTTCCCATACAAGATGAGCAGGAACAATTCCTGCTCCTTGCCGAAGAAAAAATCACCAATAACCTATCAGTAAAAGCACAGTGGCAAGAATTTTTAGTATTAAAAAAAGAGCCTAAAATAGATATGGATTTTAATGATATTTGTGATAAGTCTACCCCTTAAAAAAGTTGTATGAATTAGTGTAGCCGATCCAAACAGATACCTTTTAGTTTAAATCTACAAGGTAAGCTCCATAATCGACTTAATTACAAACAATTTAGCGATAAACCGAACGGCTCAAACATTAATAAAATATCGATTCTGCTTCTATAATTTTACAGCGCTTAGTGGGTTTTGCTGTGCTTTTAATTAGTTCACACAGTAAAGTTGCTGATTTTTGTCCCATTTCAAACAAAGGTTTGTTTATTCTGCTTAGGGTATCTAATTGATTGTATTTAAGTTCTTTAGATGAGCTAAAATACGATATTGTAAGTGGTTTTGTAAGTTTTGATTGGCTTTCATTGGCTTGGTGTACGGCACCTAAAATCATGCTATCGGGTGATTGGTTGTGGTCTTTATCATCGCTTTTATCCAAACAATTTAAGCTAAAATTATCGGTACAAATAATCGCTGAAGGTGATTTTGTGCCGTTTATTAGTTTTTTAACCGCTGATCTGGCATGTTGATAGGTAAAACAGCCATGAATAATATATCTAGGCTCAATAGTAATATTGGCGCGCATTAAAGCTTGTTTATAGCCTTGTAGTAAAAGTGTAGAGCTCGTTAATTTTTCATTATTAAGCAAAATAGCAATTTTGGTATGTGACTTATCAATCAAATATTTTGTTATTTGATGGCCAATAAGTAAATGATCAAAGTCAACACAAATAAAATCAAGCGAAAAGTGATTAACTAAAACAATGGGCGGTAATGTGGTTTTATAAGCAACTAGCGTTTTTAAGTAAGGTGCATCATTAATAATAATAATGCCATCAAATGCATGTTGAGCAACATAACGAATAATATGATGGATATCAGTTTTATTATGATAAGGAAATTGCAAATAAAACATTTGAAACTGTTCTTCTTTTAAAACTAGCTCTAATCCTGCATTGATTAAGCTTTTTGAATAAAGTTGATTATCGATAATTAATATCTTTCCGCTGTTATGTATGGGTTTATAGGGTTTGAAATTTTTTGAAGTATCCATATTTAATTCCTCAATAGCTTGATAAACGCGTAGTTGTATTTGAGGTGAGGTTAAATGTGGTTTTTTTAGCACTCTAGAAACCGAAGCGACAGACGTGTTGGCTTTTTTAGCAATCGTTGATAGGGTGATTTTTGTCATAATAATAAATAAAGTTAACTAAAATGACTTATCACTTTACCGATATTAATTTTTTTTGTAAGGGATCAAATTTTATTTTGTCGATCTGTGTTCCAAAATCAAGAAATATCTTTTTCCGTTATCTTTGACAATATAGTGATATAATTACCGCTAAATTTTTTATTTGGGTTGATAAATATGTCTGCATGGAATATTGCTATTGTTGGGGCGACAGGGCAAGTAGGTTCTGCGCTAGTTGAATTACTACAACAACGTGGTTTACAAGATAATAATCTAAAAATTGAAAATCTCTATCTAGTTGGTAGTGATAATAGTGCTGGCGAAATTGTTCGCTTTTCTGGCAAGAATTTAACCGTAATTGATAGTGCACAAATGGATTGGAGCGAGTGCCATTTTGCCTTTTTTGTAGCGAGCGCAAAAACTAGTGAAAAATATGCACAAGTTGCCGCAGAGGCAGGTTGTGTGGTGATTGATGCGAGTGGTTATTTTGCCGAGCAGGATCATATTCCTCTTGTCGTTCCTAAAGTTAATAATAGTGTATTAACCGAATACCGTAATGAAAATATCGTCGCTGTTGCAAGTGCCACTGTGTGCCAATTATTGCGCTGTGTTGCATCGTTGACTGATATAGCGTTATTAACCAATTTACATGTAACTAGTTTTATTCCAGCCTCATTATATGGCAAGCCTGGTGTTGATGAACTTGCAGGGCAAAGTGCGCGTTTATTAAATGGTATGCCAGTTGATAATCAACTGTTTGATAAACAATTAGCCTTTAACTTATTGCCTATATCACACGAACAGGATGATGCGATATTAGGTGAAAAATCACAAGTGAACCAAATCCGTAAAGTATTGAGTAATTATGAACTTCCTGTCTCTATTGAGTCAGTGATTGTGCCCGTGTTTTATGGCGTATCGCAAGCCATTAATGTATCAAGTAGTTTACCAATTGAATTAGATATGGCGCGTTTTGGCGAATTTGGTGTTGAAGTTCAAGGCGATAACTTGCCCACCCCAGTGACCGAAGTGAGCACCGAATCTGAAAGCCAACTCACCATTAAATTGTCTAATTTACGACACAGTTATGGTCATTATGAACAAATTCAATTTTGGTCAGTAGCCGATAATATCCGTTATTTAGGCGCATTAATGCTAATTGAAACGCTTGAGATCCTCATTAATGACTATATATAAAATTGCCCTTGGTATTGAATATGATGGCAGTGCTTATTTTGGTTGGCAACGGCAACAGTCGGTTGATTCTATCCAAGAAAGGCTAGAATCGGCACTATCAATGATTGCTAATTCACCCATAACCGTATTTTGCGCAGGAAGAACAGATGCAGGCGTGCATGCAACAGGGCAAGTTATCCACTTTGAAACTCAAGCCGAGCGATCAGCTAGTGCTTGGACAATGGGCGTGAATTCGCATTTACCCGATAACATAGCTGTGCGTTGGTCACTAAATGTCGATGATAGCTTTCACGCTCGGTTTAGTGCCACAGCTCGGCGTTATCGTTATGTGATCTATAATCATCGCTATCGCCCAGCCATTTTAGCCAAAGGGGTATCGCATTATTATTTGCCGTTGAATGAAAGCTTAATGCACCAAGCAGCGCAGTATCTATTAGGCGAAAATGATTTTTCCTCTTTTCGAGCATCTCAGTGTCAATCAAGAACGCCTTGGCGCAATATTCACCACATTGAAGTTTGGCGGCAGGGCGAATATATTATTGTCGATATTAAGGCCAACGCATTTGTACACCATATGGTACGCAATATTGTCGGTAGCTTACTTGAGGTTGGTACAGGTAATCAGCGCCCAGAGTGGATTGGCGAACTGTTACAAGCTAAAGACAGAACACAAGCGGCAGCAACGGCAAAACCTGAGGGGTTGTATTTAGTTCAAGTTGATTATCCTGCTCAATACCAAATACCAATGCAGGCATTAGGCCCGCTATTTATAGAATAAGTGACAAAATAAGTTATAGAGTTAGTTATAAAACTAAGCATAAAATAGATAAAACCACTTAAGATTGAATCAAATTAAAAGATAAATGTCATGAATAGTAACGAAAAAAGTGCAAGTAAAGATTCAAGAAACCAAGAAGCGAAAAAATCAAAACTCCATAATATCAAGCTTCCACCTCATTCGATCGAAGCTGAACAGGCGGTGCTTGGTAGCTTGATGCTTGATAATCAACGTTGGGATGCGGTATCAGAAATGATCACCGAACGGGATTTTTATTCACGTCATCACCAATTGATTTTTTCTGAAATGCATACTTTGGTTAGCAAAGGTACGCCAATTGACTTAATTACCCTTTCAGAAAGCCTTGAAAGTAAAGATATTTTGGCTGATGTTGGGGGGTTTGCCTATTTGGCGGAGCTGTCTAAAAACACGCCAAGTGCAATTAATGTGGTTGCTTATAGTGATATTATTCGCCAACAAGCGATTTTGCGTGAATTAATCAGTGCATCAAATGATATTGCCGATAACTGTTATGCCACTGAAGGGCGTGATAGTACCGAAATTTTAGACTTTGCGGAAAGCAAAATCTTCCAAATTGCTGAAAGCCGAACCAAACAAGGTGAAGGCCCTAAAAGCATTACTGAAGTGTTAGAGTCAACTGTAGCTAAGATTGAGGAGCTCTTTCAACGTCCGCATGATGGTGTGACAGGGGTTTCAACCGGTTATGTTGATTTAGATAAAAAAACGGCTGGCTTACAGCGTTCTGATTTAATTATTATTGCCGCAAGACCATCAATGGGTAAAACTACATTTGCCATGAATCTATGCGAAAACGCAGCACTAGAGCAAGAAAAGCCTGTGCTGATATTTAGTTTAGAAATGCCATCAGAACAAATTATGATGCGTATGTTAGCGTCACTTTCACGAGTTGATCAAACCCGAATTCGAACAGGGCAACTACAAGATGACGACTGGGCAAGAATTTCAAGCACTATGGGGTTATTGCTTGAAAAGAAAAACATTTATATCGATGACTCATCGGGTTTGACGCCAATGGAATTACGCTCAAGAGCCAGACGTATTTATCGTGAACATAAAGGTTTAAGTATGATCATGGTGGATTACTTGCAACTTATGCGAGTTCCCAATATTTCTGAAAATCGAACCTTAGAAATTGCAGAAATTTCACGCTCACTAAAAGCCTTGGCAAAAGAGTTACAAATTCCTGTCGTTGCGCTATCGCAACTTAACCGTAGTTTAGAGCAACGTGCTGATAAAAGACCGGTTAACTCAGACTTGCGTGAATCAGGATCGATTGAGCAAGATGCCGATGTGATCATGTTTATTTATCGTGACGAAGTTTATAACGAGGCGTCAGAACATAAAGGCATTGCTGAAATTATTTTAGGCAAACAACGAAACGGCCCAATAGGTAAAGTTAGATTAAAATTCCAAGGCCAGTTTTCACGCTTTGATAATTATGCTGATGCTAGTAAATATTTAGATGACGAATAACAATAAAAACGTATACAGTAATGCTTGGCATATTTTTGTCATAATGATTTTAAATGTTACTTAAATCGCCGTTTTAACGGCGATTTTTTTATTAGCAATAAATTGATAAATTTGGGCCAGTAAAAATAAGATTGCTTGTAAAATAACAATACTTGCACTGGTTGATGCATCAACATAATAGCTTATTAACGTCCCTAATACGGTTGAAAATGCTGAAACCAGTACCGCAATGACTAACATCCGCTCAAAGCGCTTAGTTAACGAAAAAGCAATAATGCCCGGAGCGATTAACATTGCTATCACTAAAATCATGCCAGCTGTTTTTAATGAACCAACAATAGTTAAAGCTAGCACACTTAATAGCCCGTAATGTAACAGCTTGACAGGCAAACCAACCACTTTGGCTTGCAGCGGATCGAAGCAGTACAGCATTAAATCACGGCGTTTAATAATAACTAAGATCGACACAATTGTGGCAATAAGGATAATTTGTTTAAGCTCGTCATAACTTGTTCCAAGCACACTACCAAATAAAATATGGTTTAAATGTTGCGAGGTATCTACCTTTGAAAACAGCACCAAACCAAACGCAAACATCCCCGAAAACACAATGCCCATGACGGTATCTTCTTTAATTCGACTATTTTCTTTAATATAACCTGTTGCCACTGAGCAAAATAATCCTGATGCAAATGCGCCAATGATAATGGGGATTCCTGCTAAATACGCCAACACGATCCCTGGCAAAACAGCGTGTGAAATCGCATCACCCATTAATGACCAGCCTTTTAGCACCAAAAAACAAGAAAGCAAAGCACAAACAACACCTGTGGCTAACGCGGCTAAAATTGCGCGTTGAATAAGGGGTAGGGTAAGTGGGTAATAAATAAACTCACAAAATTCGGTCATACTTTTCCCCTTTTATTTAATCGGCTTTGACGTATTTTAAGGCGATTTGAAATAAGCCCTTGCTGTGGTGCAAATAAAAATGCGGCAATAAAAATCAGCGTTTGTAGCGTTACAATCACGCCACCTGTTTCGCCATTTAAATAATAGCTAATCCACGCCCCGACAGCACTGCTTACAGCACCAATTGCAACTGAAATCATCAACAACCGTGAAAATTGATTTGTCAATAAATAAGCCGTTGCTCCTGGTGTGATAACCATCGCAATAACTAAAATAGCCCCAACAGTTTGCAGTGCCGCAACGGTACAGGCGCTTAAGATGGTAAAAAATAGAATTTTTAGTTTTAGTGGTTGTAAACCAATGGATCTGGCATGGGTTTCATCAAAAAAAACCACTAACAAATCCTTCCAAAAAAAGAAAAGTAATATAAATGACACCAAAATAATGATTTGTACTTGCCACATATCGCTATCGTCAATGCCAAGAATATTACCAAAAATAATTGTTTGCACATTGACCGAGGTCGGATTGAGCGAAATGATCAACAAACCGATAGCAAAAAAAGTTGAAAAAATAAAACCAATAATCGCATCCGCTTTTAACCGTGTAAAAGTGCGAACTAAGGTAATGGCAAGCGCTGCGAGCAATCCAGTAAAAAACGCACCAACCGAATAAGGCAACCCCAAGGCATAAGCACCTGCAACGCCCGGCACCACTGAATGCGAAAGCGCATCGCCCATTAACGACCAGCCTTTTAACATCAAAAAAGCTGACAAAAAAGCACAAGCCGCACCAACAAGACTACTTACCCAAATAGCTTTGAACATAAAATCATAGGTGAATGGTTCAAGTAACAGTTCCATTTATTTTGGCCTTTTTTGCTCGTTTTCGACATGGTTAACCAACAAATCTTGATGAGGAGAATCATGTTTACCTTCACCGTAAAAAATGGCTGCACGTTCATCGTCAGTTAAGATCGATACTTTACGGGGATCTTCGTTTTCGTGTAATTTATCGCCCGATAGGCTAAGGTAACGCAGTGCACCACCAAAGGTGGTCATTAAATTTTGTGGTGTAAAGGTGGTTTCAGTTGGGCCAAATGCCAATACTGTTTGATTAATTAACACCACCTGATCGCAAAATTCAGGCACACTACCTAAATTATGGGTTGATACCAAAATTAAATGGCCTTCAGCACGCAAAGTTTTCAAAAGATCAATAATGGCATTTTCGGTTTTAACATCTACGCCAGTAAAAGGTTCGTCTAACAATAGAACACTACCCTGCTGAGCTAAAGCACGGGCTAAAAATACACGTTTTTTTTGCCCGCCAGAAAGCTCGCCAATTTGACGATACTTAAAATCAAGCATATTGACACGTTCAAGCGCAATATCGACTTGCTTTTTATCTTCTTTACTTGGGATACGTAAAAAAGACATATGCCCGTATCGCCCCATCATCACAACGTCTGACACAAGAACAGGAAAATCCCAATCTACATCTTCCGTCTGTGGCACATAAGCAATAATATTTTGCTTTAAAGCCTGATTAACAGACATATCATTAAACGTCACCCGACCACGAGTTGGTTTAACCATTCCCATAATGCTTTTAAATAAAGTCGATTTACCACTACCATTTACTCCAACTAAAGCACAAATAGTGCCACCATTTAAGTGGAAGCTAGCATCATGAATTGCGGTGTGACCATTATTATAAGTCACGGTGATGTCATCAACATTCAAGCAAATTTGAGTCATTATTCTTCGAATCCTTTAGCTATGGTTTCAACCGTTACTTTTAATAGATCAATATACGTTGGCACAGGCCCATCTTTTGTTGAAAGCGAATCAACATATAAAACGCCACCATATTTTGCGCCCGTTTCATTGCTTACTTGTTTAGCGGGTTTGCTTGAAATGGTGCTTTCACTAAAAACGACAGGGATGTGATTTTTATTAACTAAATCAATTAAACGTCTAACTTGCTGAGGTGTACCTTGCTGCTCGGCATTAATAGGCCATAGGTAAGCTTCTTTCAAATTATAGTCACGAGCCAAATAACTAAAAGCCCCCTCACTGGTCACAAGCCAACGCTTTTCATCAGGGATTTTGGCTAACCGCTCACGTAATGGGGTATCAAGTGCTTTAATTTTGGCAATATAATCAGCCGCATTTTTATTATAAATCTCGGTATTTTTGGGATCATATTTAACCAATGCTGCACGGATATTTTCGACATAAACTAACGCCAAAGTTGGTGACATCCAAGCATGTGGGTTTGGGTTACCCTTATAACTACCTTCTTGGATCTGCATTGGCTCAATACCGTCTGTTACCACAACAGATGGTACATCTTTGACATCTTCAAAAAAACGTTTAAACCAAAGTTCCAAATTAAGCCCATTCCATAACACCAAATCGGCTGAAAGTACTTTAGTAATATCTTGTGGGGTGGGATCGTATTGATGAATTTCAGCGCCAACTTTGGTAATTGACTCAACCACAGCGGCATCGCCAGCGACATTTTGTGCAATATCTTGAATTATAGTGAAAGTGGTAACGACTTTGAATTTCTTATCTGCTGCGTGGGCGCATTTGGACAGACCAGTCAAAATAATTAACGAAGTTAAAATAACCTTTAATAACGTTTTGCGGTTTTTTAAAAAATTGAACTTCATTAGCGACTCCTTGCACATAATCAAATAATAAAATTCAGTGATAGTTATTAACAAATAGAGTAATTAACCAATCAAAAAAATAACGTCTTATTTAATTAGTGATAATAGTGAAACAGCGTTATGATAAACAATAATAACAAATATTAATGAGAATTATTATCATTTAAACAAATAAAGTCAAATATTTCCTAAAATTTACTGCTTATTACTTTAGTATTGCTTTAATACTGTTATAACGATAGTCTTAATTCATTGTATATAAAACTAAATTAAATAGTAGATAGTTCCGTCTATTTAACTAATAGTTAGCATAAAAAATCATGAAAAAAATTGCCATAAACCCTATTTTTAGCGTATAGGATTTATGGCATTTAGGACAATGGGGCAGCCAATTTTATTGGTAATTAGAAAGAAAAACGATATCCAGCATTGGCTTGTAATAAATCAAATCGGTTACCTGGTGAGCTTTCTAAATCCAAATAAATATTATGTTGTTGATTAAGCTGTGCGCTGATACCAACGCCATTATTCCACCAATTACCTTTGAATGAATGGCTTTCTTTATTAGTATTTAATTTATAGTAAGTATCACCATTAAATTCTCTAACAATTCCTGTTCTAGCATAGATATTGATATTATTGTTATCAGAATTGATTTCGTATCCAAATAATGCAGATGCTCGACCAATTAACGAATTATAATTACCTAATTTTACTTTAAGCCCGTTAGTCGCATTAATTGATGTAGCGTTTTGATGGCTATAAGATAATTGAGATTGTGGTTCAATATAAAAATCATTTAATTTGTATTTTTGACCTAACTCTAAAGATAAGCCCAGTCCATTGGTATGGCCTGTTCCTTGAACGTGATTACTGGCAGTATCTTTAACCTTGAAGTGATTTTTTTGGCGAGCATATTTAGCAACACCATCAACATAAAATCCATCATTGCTTAAATATGTTGCGTAAAGGCCGGTATTAAATGATTTTAAAGAGCCATCACCTTTATGATAATTTGGATCACCATAAGTCTGCCCAACAAAAGCACCGACTACAAAAGGTGAATCTTCAGATAGCTGTTTATCTGCACCAAATTGGAAACCATGGTAGCTCATATCAAATTTACTTAATTTACCACCCGAAAACGAATCCAACTTACCGGAAAAAACGCGTAACCAAACATCACCAAACTGCCCACTTGTTCGCATGTCGCCAAGACGTTTTAGCAGTGTTTGGGTTTCAACATAACTCATTAAGTAATTACTGTTAAGAAATCCGGCGCTAGCCATTGCCGACGAAGTAATAGGATTAGCAGTTAATACATAATCTTTCCCATCTTTTTTTAAAGAATATTGATAACCACCAAGTTCAACATCATGATTGATTTTAAACTCAGCAGTACTTGTTGCATTGTCATCAATTTTAACTAACGTCAATTTTTCTTTACCTGTGGTATTAGACGCTCCATTATTTGTTAAATTTAGGGTATGAGTTCCTTCTGCTGATATAGGACGATTTGTGTCAGCTGATTTTGAAATAATAATTTTATCGCTTTTTGCAGCAGCAATGTCGGTACGTAAATCAAAACTTGATTCACCTTTTAAATTCTCAATGGTTAACTCTCCATAATTACCATTAGAATTATCATTAACAAATTTTATCGAACCTTGTCCAGATAGTTCGGTAAGGTAAGAATCTTCATCGGTTATTTCCCAAGAAGCGCCTTTGGCAAGATTCATTTTTATAATTCCAGTGGTCTCACCAAGATTAACTTCATCAGGATTGTAAAGTCCTGTCACGTGACCTACAATTTTTGAACCAGCAGTTAAATTTAATATAATTGTTCCATTATTAATTGCTTCTATATCACCATGAATTATTGATTTATTATTGATTTTTATTACTCCTGCATCATAAGCAACAATATTCCCATCAATAACTGATTCGCCATGTAATGTTACATTTCCATCTGTTACAGAAATTGCATCTGACGATTCACGATCGCTAACGCTAAGTGTAGTTTTCCCATTAACAACAATTGATGAATCTCCAAAGATATTAATTGCATCAGAATTATGTCCTTGCATATGAATTGTAAGATCACCATTAAAAATGGTAGAGGATGTCGAATGAGGTGAAAGGAAAGAATTTAATCCAGAAATTTCCCTTCCATCTTCGATGTGGTTATCTTCTCTTTGGATATTGATAGTGACATTTTTTTCAAAAACAGTATTGCTGTTAGCAAATATATGGATACCTGATGTGATTTCTCCATTAACTTTATTTAAATCGTGAGTAACAGGAACATTAATTTCATCAGTGTAGGTTTGAGTTCCTTGTAATTCAAGTGCATTTACTGCTAATGGTGTGGCTAGAGTTAATCCTAGAATTATTTTATTTTTCATCTAATAGTTTCCTTTCATCTATAATTGATGGCAGTTTAACAATAAAAAAATAATCGTTCAATAATTAACCTCAATAGAATTGTTACCTTGTAGATTTTTAACAATAGCATTAATTAGTCATTTTGACTTGAATCTTTAATTAACGAGAGTATAAGGGTAAACAAATAGTTCCTTTTTAATCCAAATAAAATAGGGGAGGATAAGTATGAAACTGAGAAAAGTGATGATTATTGGCGTGGGGAATGTGGGATCAACAACGGCTTATACATTAGTAAATCGAGGTATTTGTGAAGAAATCGCACTTGTTGATCTTAATAAAGAATTAGCCTATGGACATGCACAAGATTTATTAGATGCGGCGGCCTATCGGCAAAACATGGTCAAAGTTAGTCTGCGTGAATCAACTGATTGTTCAGACATTGACATAGCCATTATCACCGTCACATCAGGCATTGCTCAAAAAAGTCGAGCCGAAGAGCTTGCTGGCACATCTAAAATTATCGCAAGTATCGTGCCTAACATGATGAAAAGCGGATTTAAAGGCATCTTCTTAATTGCCACCAACCCTTGTGATGCGATTACTTATCAAGTTTGGCAACTATCAGGGCTACCACGCCACCGCGTAATTGGTACTGGCGTATGGCTTGATACCGTACGATTACGCCGATTATTGGGCGAAAAAATGGATATTGGTCCACAAAGTATTGACGCCTTTATTGTTGGTGAACATGGTGATTCACAATTCCCTGTTTGGTCGCATTCATCGGTTTATGGCATTAATCTTAGTGATTTAGAAAAAAACAAAATTGATTTTGAACAAATTGGCACTCAAGCTCGAAAAATGGGCTTTGAAATAGCTAACCGTAAGCACTGCACCGAATACGGTATTGCCAGTACTATCACCGAAATCTGCCAACACATATTCACTAATAGCCACCGTGCCTTAGCGCTTAGCTGTATTTTAAACGGCGAATATGGCTATAAAAATGTTGCGATTGGTGTTCCTGCAATTTTAGATCAGCATGGTATTAAAAAAGTGATCAAACTCGACTTTACCGAAAATGAAAAGCAACGCTTTGACAAAAGCATCAATATTGTTAAAGGCTATATTGATCATATTAAATTACCGTAGCAGCACTTGTTTTTATTATTGCTCAATTACCGTACTTACTTACCGTCATCCATTCGTGGCGAAATTCTTATTCACGCCACGAATAGGAGGGAATTATAATCATAAAAGAAACAGATTTAAATCATAGACTAATCTTCTAAGATGATTTTAACTTGTTGTTTAAGTTGATTATAGTTAGCATTACTTAAAAAATGGTAACGAGTATCTCTGATATGGCTAGCGATTTTTCTATATGTATTAAGATGTTCAGATACAGGATAGCAAGCAATATAATCATTAAAAGTGGCAACATCAGCAACGTCAGCAAACTGCTTTTTATCGATGTTATTTAAATAGCCTTTAAGATCAAGTGTCTGGCAATTAAGCTTATATTCCTTTCGCCAAAATTGATTATTTTTAAACTGGTAAGTTAAATTAACATTCGTTTTATAGTCATAATGGTTATCTTTGACATTAGTAAAATACCCGAGTTCATAATCGGCTTTGACATGTACATAAAATAGATTATTAAGCACTAAAGACGAATAAAAGAACAAATGATCTTCATGTCCTGTTTTGGCTGATAAGATAAGTTCATCTAAATATTTGCCATTTTCATCGTTACTGTTTTCCTAATTATTTTTGTAAAAAATATTCAGGAGTCTATACCGTTTGGGGATTAAGTTCGGTATTTTATAAGAAATAATTCTAGTATCAATTTTGAAAATTAATTTACCTAACTAAACCTATCCACCTTAATAGGTGGATAGTGGTTACTAGTTTTTACTCTAATTTGTCAAAAACAACTTAAGTGATGGATTTTTTGTTTCATTATGAAAACCATAACCCAAAGCTTTCAAATGCTGATCAAATTCACTATTATCACTTTCGCTAATTTCAAACGCAGCAAGCACTCGACCATAATCGGTGCCATGGCTACGGTAATGGAACATTGAGATATTCCAATTTGTCCCTAATGTTTGCAAGAATTTAAGCAAAGCGCCTTGTGATTCAGGAAACTCAAAACTGTACACTTGTTCTTGAATCGGTTTGCACGGTTTGCCACCAATCATGTAACGAACATGCAGTTTTGCCATTTCATCTTCGGTCAGATCCACAACAGGGTAGCCTGCGGCGGTAAGTTCTTGCATGATGCCATCTTTTTCGTTGCTTTGCGCAATTTTAATGCCCACAAAAATGTAGGCAGACTTGTCGTCGTGGTAGCGGTAGTTAAATTCGGTCACTGAGCGTCCGCCAAGCAGTTGGCAGAATTTTAAAAAACTGCCTTTCTTTTCGGGAATGGTGACAGCAAACAGGGCTTCACGCTTTTCGCCAAGTTCGCAACGTTCTGATACATAGCGTAAGTTGTGGAAATTTAAATTAGCCCCCGATAATATGTGAGCAAGGTTTTCACCGCTGATGTTGTGCTGCTCTACGTACTTTTTAATCCCTGCCAGTGCCACAGCGCCAGAGGGTTCGGCAATGGCACGCACATCGTCAAATAGGTCTTTTACTGCTGCGCAAATTTCATCGCTATCAACGGTGATGATGTCGTCGATATATTGCTGGCAAAGCCTGAATGTTTCGTCTCCAATTCGTTTAACGGCGACGCCTTCGGCAAAAAGCCCAACACGATCTAAATCAACTGGGTGGCCGGCATCTAAAGCCGCTTTTAAGCAAGCGGAGTCTTTAGGTTCGACTGCAATCACTTTGATTGATGGCATGATTTGTTTGATTAATACCGCAACGCCAGCTGCAAGCCCGCCCCCACCGACGGGTACAAAAATGCGGTCGAGTTTGGCATTTTGTTGTAATAATTCCATGGCGATACTTCCTTGCCCTGCAATGACAAGTGGGTGGTCAAACGGGGGAATAAAGATGCGTTTTTGTTCTTTGGCCAGTGCCATGGCTTTGGCTTTGGCTTCGTCAAAATTGGCACCGTACAAAAGCACTTCACCGCCAAAGCTTTTTACTGCTTCGACTTTAATATCAGCAGTGGTTAGTGGCATAACAATTAAAGAGCTGATGCCTAATTTAGTCGCCGAAAAGGCGACACCTTGCGCATGGTTGCCAGCTGATGCGGCTATAACACCGCATTTGCGTTCATCTTCATTTAAGCTTGCTATCATGGCTTGCGCGCCACGGATTTTGAAACTGTGGACAAGTTGGCGATCTTCGCGCTTAACAAAAATTTGATTGTTTAATCGTGTTGAGATTTTTTCCATCTTTTCAAGCGGAGTGACTTCGGCTACGTCATAAACAGCACTGCAAAGCGTTGCTTTTAAGTAGTCGGCGCCTGTGAATTGCGTGTTTTGTTGTTTCACATTAACCTCCAAGTTTGCTTTTATCACGAACGGCCCCTTTGTCTGCACTGGTTGCTAAGCTAGCGTAAGCTTTAAGTGCATAAGAGACTTGGCGATTGCGGTGATGAGGGGTAAATGCTTTGTCACCACGCTCTAGTTCAGCGACTCGACGGCGTTCAAGCTCATCAGCAGGAACATCTAATACCAGTTTTCGATTTGGAATATCAATATCGATTATATCGCCATCACGAACTAGCCCTATAACCCCACCACTTGCGGCTTCTGGTGAGATGTGACCGATTGATAAGCCCGATGATCCCCCTGAAAATCGTCCATCAGTAATCAGGGCACAAGCTTTGCCAAGTCCCATTGATTTTAGGTAGCTAGTTGGGTAGAGCATTTCTTGCATACCCGGTCCGCCTTTTGGTCCTTCGTAAATAATAACAACCACATCACCTGCTACTACTTTTCCGCCTAAAATGGCATCGACGGCATCTTCTTGGCTTTCAAATACTTTGGCAGGACCTCGGAAAATGAGATTTTCAGCAGCAACGCCCGCCGTTTTAACAATTGCGCCATCTAGTGCTACGTTACCATAGAGTGTGGCAAGCCCGCCATCTTGGCTATAGGCGTGGGCTATATCACGAATACAACCATTTACACGGTCATCGTCAAGTGAATCCCAATAGCAGTCTTGCGAAAATGCTTTGGTGGTGCGAATGCCAGCAGGACCACTGCGGTACATTTTTTTGACGGTTTCGTCGGTAGTTTGTTTGATGTCGTATTTAGCAAAGGTTTCTTGCAATGATAAACCAAGTACGTTGTGAACATTACCATTGAGCAGGCCTGCTTTATCTAATTCAGACATGATCGATACCACGCCACCAGCACGGTGCACATCTTCCATATGATATTTTGCAGTGCTTGGCGCCACTTTGCATAGATGTGGGACTTTGCGTGATAATCTGTCGATATCTGACATTGTAAAGTCAATTTCGCCCTCTTGTGCTGTTGCTAGCAGATGTAAAACGGTGTTGGTCGATCCACCCATAGCAATGTCTAATGACATGGCATTTTCATATGCTGCTTTTGTTGCAATTGAACGAGGCAGGTAAGATTCATCATCATGCTCATAATAGCGTTTGGTGATTTCAACAATGCGTTTTGCTGCTTGTAAAAAGAGTTGTTCACGCTGTTTGTGTGTGGCAACTAATGAGCCATTACCGGGTAGGGATAGTCCTAAAGCTTCGGTTAAGCAGTTCATCGAGTTAGCAGTAAACATGCCTGAACAAGAGCCACAAGTTGGGCAGGCCGATTCTTCAATGGCTTTGCTGTCTTCGTCGCTGACATTTGGGTTAGCACTTTGGATCATGGCATCGACCAGATCTAATTTTATGATTTGATCGGAAAGTTTGGTTTTGCCTGCTTCCATTGGTCCACCAGAAACAAAAATGGTTGGAATATTTAAACGAAGCGATGCCATTAACATGCCGGGAGTGATTTTGTCGCAGTTTGAGATGCAGATCATGGCGTCGGCACAGTGTGCATTAACCATATACTCGACAGAATCAGCAATAAGTTCGCGCGATGGTAATGAATAGAGCATGCCACCATGCCCCATGGCAATGCCGTCATCAACGGCAATCGTATTGAACTCTTTGGCAATACCACCGGATGCTTCAATTTGTTTGGCAACCAGTTGACCAATATCTTTTAGATGAACATGCCCCGGTACGAATTGGGTAAATGAGTTGACCACCGCAATGATGGGTTTACCAAAGTCTTCATTTTTAACGCCAGTTGCACGCCATAATGCACGGGCGCCAGCCATGTTTCGGCCTTCGACCGAGGTTGCTGAACGATATTTAGGCATTTTTTGCTCCCAAGTTTTATGCAAGTAACCGTATTTAGCGGTTTGTAGTTTTTAAAATTAATCAAACGTTAAAAAAGTTATCCGCCAATACATTTGGCGGATTTTGGTTTTATCTGTTATTTAACTGGATCTAACCAACCGTATTTGTCTTCGGTTTTACCATTAAATAAGCCAAAAAATGTTTGTTGTATTTGTTTGGTGATTGGACCACAACGACCAATCCCCACTTGGATGCGGTCAACACTGCGCACGGGGGTGATTTCCGCTGCGGTGCCAGTCATAAACACTTCGTCGGCTAAATAAAGTGATTCACGTGATAGTGTTTGCTCACGCACTTCTATGCCAATGTCTCGTGCTAGTGTTAGCACTGCGTCGCGAGTAATACCCGGAAGCGCGGAAGACGATAGAACAGGGGTATATAAAATGTTATCTTTTATGATAAATAGGTTTTCGCCCGCGCCTTCTGATAGGTGACCATGCACATCGAGAGCAATACCTTCTTGAAAGCCATTTGCTCGTGCTTCAGATCCAATTAATAATGACGATAAATAGTTACCGCCGGCTTTAGCTGCTGCAGGGATGGTGTTTGATGCAACCCGATGCCACGATGAAACCATTGCATCAATACCTTGATCTAAAGCTTCTTCACCAAGATAAGCCCCCCATGGGAATGCGGCAATCATGACATCGGTTTGATAGCCAGCAGGTGGGTTGACTCCCATGCCTACATCACCAACAAAAACAAGTGGGCGAATATAAGCACTTTTTAAATTATTTTTTTTGATAGTTTGGCGAGTCGCTTCCATAATTTCTTCAAGCGAATAAGGGACAGGAAAACGATAAATTTTAGCTGAGTTTAACAGCCTTTGTGCGTGTTCTTTGTGGCGAAAAATAGCCGGGCCTTTATGTGTATCATAACAACGTACCCCTTCAAATACTGAAGTTCCATAATGTAAAGCGTGTGACATAACATGTACTTTAGCATCTGCCCATGGAACCATTTCGCCATTAAACCAAATATAATCCGATTTTGCTGTAGAACCCATTTTTGTTTTCCTCTTTATTTTTTATTTGATAAGTATTTTTTGCTGTAAGTATTTTGCTTTAATGGTTAAGCATTATACCCTGAGTTTGTGCTTGTTTAACTGTTAAGTTATTTACTAACCTTGGCTTTATTTTTATTCAATTGTAATAACATCTTCTAATTTTGCTACTTGATTTTGTAATGTAAATAGCGATCTTTCAGTCGTTAATTGTAGCGTCATTATTATTGTGTTGTTTTCGGTTGTTTGCATTTGCATTGACTTAATATGCGCACCACGATGACGGATTACGCGTAATATTCGTTCTAGCGTTCCTAAATTATCATGCGCTTTTATAGTCAATTGATATTGCGTTTGTTCATTCATTATTTACTCCTTACCACTTTTATCTAGCATGTTTTCATTGGCAGCGCCGGGGGGGACTAGTGGCCATACGTTTTCTAATTCGTCTATGCATACATGTAAAAGGTAAGCACCTTTGGAATTGAACATGTTGTCAAGCGCACCGTTTATTTGTGACTTTTTGCTGATGGTTTGCCCCGGTATGTCAAACGCTTTGGCTAGCGTTAAAAAGTCGGGGTTATCAGATAGATTTGTTTCGCTGTATCTTTCGTTAAAAAATAACTCTTGCCATTGGCGAACCATGCCTAGGCGCTGGTTATCAATTAATACCATTTTTATTGGTAGCTGTTTGCGTTTGATAGTGGTGAGTTCTTGAACATTCATCATGAATGAACCATCGCCCGATACGCAGATAACGCAGTCATTCGGTCTTGCCATTTGTGCACCAACGGCAGCAGGTAAACCAAATCCCATAGTGCCAAGCCCACTTGATGTGATAAAGTTTTGTGGGTGGGTAAAGCGCATGTGCTGGGCTGTCCACATTTGGTGTTGTCCAACATCGGTTGTAATAACTGCATCAGCCGATTTACGCTCTGATAGGGTTTTTAATAATGCTGGTGCATAAATGGCTTCGCCAGGGTGATCATAACGGGTTGGATGCAGTGCTTTTAATTCATCAATCCTTTGATGCCATGTGCTTATTGATACCGTTTGATTTAGCAACGGTAACACGTGTTTTATGTCACCTTGCAATCCTAAATGGCTTTGGCGTAATTTGTTGATTTCGGCTTGGTCGATATCAACGTGCAGCACTTTAGCATGCCGTGCAAATTCGTTAAGATTGCCCGTTACTCTATCATCAAACCGCACCCCTAACGCAATTAATAAATCGCACTCTTGCACTGCTAAATTAGCCGCTTTGGCGCCGTGCATGCCAATTAATCCTAAATAATAAGGGTTATTAAGATCGGCTACGCCAAGTCCTTTTAGGGTTGATACACTTGGAATGTTCGTTAATGCCATAAATTGCCTTAGTTCGGCAATTGCGCCAGAAAGCCCAACCCCACCACCAATGTAAAGAATTGGTTTTTTAGCTTGGGTGATCATTTGTTTAGCTTGGTTTATATCATCAGGCAGGATTGGATATAATTGAGTGTTATTTTGAGCGGTTTTGGTTAAGGATGGCGATAAAAAGTTTTGATAATCTAGGTTGGCAAGCTGTATGTCTTTGGGGATGTCAATCAATATTGGCCCCGGCCTGCCCGAACTGGCTAAATCAAAGGCCTGCTCTAAGGTATTGGGTAAATCTTTAGCATCATCAATTAAGTAACTGTGTTTGGTGCAAGCAAGTGATAATCCTAAAACATCCACTTCTTGAAAGGCGTCAGTACCAATAAGCTTTGTGGGAACTTGTCCTGTTATGGCAACAATCGGTACTGAATCAATTAAGGCGTCGGCAAGACCTGTGATGATGTTGGTTGCACCGGGGCCAGAAGTGGCAATGCAAACGCCAGTTTTGCCTGTTGCTCGGGCATAGCCTATAGCTGCCATGGCTGCACCTTGTTCGTGGCGACAAAGTACATGTTCAATACCACCATCATAAAGTGCATCGTATAGCGGCATAATTTGTCCACCAGGATATCCAAAAACGGTGGTTACACCTTTTTCTTTTAAAGTTTTTACTATCCACTGTGTTGCTAACATTGATTCCTCACTTATTTTGCCCATTTATTATTCATAAAAATAAGATTTATTAAAAATAAAATTCATAAAAAAACCCCCGCTTTTTAAGGGCGGGGGTTTTTGAGTTATGTATGAACATACTTTTAATTCAAAAAACGCCCCCGCGTTGGAATAATGACCACGCTGACAATAATGTTGATGAGGACGATTTTGAGTGAAAATTTCATAATGTTATACAATTAACTGTTTGTCATTTTTTAAAAACTATTCTTAACAAAATACTCGTTTTAAAAAAAAGTGCAACCGTTTTTTGACGTTTTTGTCATGTGCATCAATAAATTAATAAACTGTCAAAAAATTTCAGAAAACCACATATTTTAGTATAAAGTTCACTTTATTTGCAGCTTATTTTTGTAAAAAATATTCAGGAGTCTATACCGTTTGCCGATTAAAAAACAAATTATTAATCAGTTAAAAAAATCTGACATATTTTGAGCAAATTATTTTAAACATGGTGTGTGAATAATTTCATTGTCTTATATGTAGGAAAACGCCGAGTTGTTTACACTTCATGGTTAAAATAATCCTCTAAAAACTCATAAGGCGTTTTTCCTGAAATCGCTTTATGCGGTTTTATGGTATTATAAAAATTAATAAAGCGTTTTGCCAAATCAGTGACCGTTATTTTTTCTTTATGATATAAATGCCATATCTCTTGTCTGTAATAAGGCGTTAATTTTATTTTTTATTTATGTATATTCATTACAGTATTTTCTCAAATTACTGTAAACAACGTGAGAAATTTCTACATGTTATACATTTAAAAAATTTTCAAAAAAGCTAGCCAAGTGAATTTCAAAAGATTAAAATTTATGAGAGGGTTTGATCATTTTACAATCAAATGATTATAAACAAAACAAGATATTATTTTACAAAGGAAGTATAATGCAGCACCATATTATTAAACACCGACACTGGCAAACCTATGTTTTAAGTTTACCAAACACTGCCATTAGGTGCATTTTCACATTTTTCTCGCTTATATCCTCGATATTATCGCTTAAATTATCACTAAAATCATTGGCAAAAATTGTATTACTGGCACTGCCGTTATTGTCATATTCGTGGCAATTGCAGGCAGCAAATGATAACACTAATCAAACGGATAAGCGTAGTGATGCCATAATACTACCACTGACGGAAGTTATTAATTATGCAAGGCCAACTCTAAGGGGTGGTTTTGGAGGCCCAGCTGACATATGGAATTCGAATAAAGGCTTTTTAGTTCAATCAATCGAGCCTCAGTCATACAATCTCAATTTTCCGACCACGGGTGCGAATGGTCTATTTTTTGATTTACTCATAAGTGGCGTAGATATAAATAAATTGACATGGCAACCAGTCACGCACGAAGGAATTACTGCAACAGTGACAAATGTTGTAAATGCTCATTTGTGGACTCCTGATTATGAGGAGAGAGGACCTGTGGTAGCTCGCGTAACGCTAACCGGTCCAGTGGCAACAATAAATCAACATAAGAATCCGAATCCTAGCCCAATTGCTAAGCCAAGGTTACCGCAGACGTTTGAGTTAGTGGGTAGAGATAATGATGGCCATGAGGTAGTCTATGGATTTGTGCTACAAAAGTGGTTTGTCAATCGTGGTGCTGAATCTAAACCTTATAGTGACCAGTTAGCATGGTGTAATAGTTTGGGTTATCGCATGCCGAAGGTAAAAGATTTAACCAATGCGAAGTGTGGTAAACATTATTATTTCCCCTGTAGGAATGGCATAGATGGCGCCAAGCCGTCGTCAGGAGAGTATGGATTACAACGTCGAATTGGCGCTGGATTTTTCACGGAGTGGGGCTACGTGCAGGACTACTATGGTGCGAACTTTGTCTTCCTCTACTATTGGACAAGTGACGGGGTAGAGGCAGATAGAATTCGGTACAATGTCTACGCGGGCGGTGGCAACGTTGCCATCCCCAGCGACTCCCCCGACACTCACTTTTATGCTGTTTGCACCACCCCTTAGTTTTTAGTTATTAATCTTTAAAGTTATATAAGACAGCCAAGCAATAAAAAACAGCAGCCCCACATTAAGTGGGGCTGTTTATTTTGCCGATTATTTTGTAAAAAATATTCCGGAGTCTATACCGTTTTAAATTCATAACAAATTGATTTAACTAAAAAAGTAAAAAGTGCCAACAACACCGCAAGGCCAATATTTCAGTTTTTTTACGCTATCAAGAAAACAGACAAAGCCCCATTTTTGTTAAAAACTTTCAGGAATGCACCTTATTTATGTAAAAAACCTAAAAAAATCAAACTTAAGTTATAAAAACTAGCCAAGCAATAAAAAGCAGAAGCCCCACATTAAGCGTGGCTGTTTATTGGTTTATTTTGTCGGTTATTTTGTAAAAAATATTCCGGAGTCTATACCGTTAAACCGAATAAAGCGATTTTAAGCCAAAGGACTTATGCGCTTTTAGCGAATTACCTTAATGATGAAATGTAAAAACTCGGTGTTTTTCTACAGATTATTGCTTATATAAAGACTAATTTAGCGCTTTATGGTATGATTAGCGCCAAATTCAATGACAATAAGTTATGCTGATTAAGAGTTATCAAGTTTTAGCATGCAAATGGCGACCAAAATCATTTTCTGAAGTTGTGGGGCAGGAGCATGTCCTTAAAATTTTGTCTAATGCACTATCACTTGGTCGCGTTCATCATGCTTATTTATTATCAGGCACACGAGGCGTGGGTAAAACGTCAATTGCACGTTTATTAGCAAAAGGGCTCAATTGCGAAACAGGCATTACGGCAACACCTTGCGGGGTTTGTGATAACTGTCGTGATATTGAGCAAGGGCGATTTGTTGACTTGCTCGAGATCGATGCCGCATCACGAACCAAAGTCGAAGACACGCGTGAAATTCTTGATAATATTCAATACTTACCAACTAAAGGGCGCTTTAAGGTCTACTTGATTGACGAAGTCCATATGCTGTCACGCTGTTTGCATTTAAATGTGCTTGATTCAACTCTTGGCTTTTATGCCAAAGGCCGTTGATGCGGTTGTTCCGCCAACTGTGCTACAGCCACAATCGCAAACCCAAACCCAAACTCAACACCAAGCTCAAGCTCAAGCTCAAGCAATAGAGCAAACTAATGTATCAAAGCAAGCAGAGGGTAATAAGTCAGTTAATTCTCAAACGCAAATTTCGCATGTAACAACACCAGTACAAGCGACAAAGGCACCGCAAGTAAGTCAGCTTGAGCATAACGCAGTTAATCACTCAGATCCCGTTAAATCCTCCTCGCTTGAAGCAAAACAATCAGCGCTTAGCTCGCCTTTATCTGGATCTGAACAATCACAAAATTCCTCTAAACCAGTGAGTGACAAGTCGTCTGTTGCTAGCCGAAAAGTTGAAAAAATGGCTAAATCTGGAAATGATGATTTAGCGATTCCTGATGATGTTTCAACGGTGACTAAAAGCATTTTAGAAATGCGCATGCAGTTGATGAAAGAGGAACAAAATCCAAAAAAGCCTAAAACGGTTGAGGCTAAGGTGGCTCAACCAAAAAGCCCTGTAATCAACGCATCACTTGAACGAATTAAGCAAAATTCGGTTCCTGTTGAGTCTATCAATACCGATAATAGCGATAGTCATGCTGATAATGATAGCGATAATAGTAACGAAAAAGAAGAAATCACAGCCGAAAATTATCAATGGCAAGCGAGTGGTTTAATTCCGATGAAAGAAGAGATTGTGGTTGATACTAAAGCCTTTCGTGAATCGCTTAACGGTGAAAAAACACCTGAAATGACTAAAAAATTGATTGCAGAAATGGCTCAAAAGGATGCATGGTGTGCTGAAATTGAGCAATTGGATTTGTCACCTTTGATTAAGCAAATTTTTGTTAACTCGGCTGTTGAGCAAACAGATAATGAAACGATTGTGTTGCATTTGCGTTCAAACGTTAAACATTTAATTAATTCGGTATCGAATGTGATTAAAGTAAAAAAAGCGCTTTGCAAACATCGTAACCAAGAGCTTGATGTAAATATTATTATTGATGATGATCTAAATTATAAAACACCAATTGAAATGCGTGAAGAGTTGTACCAAGAAAAACTCGCACAAGCGAAGATAACGATTGCTGAAGATCCAAAAGTGGCTACAATTTGCCGATATTTTGACGCTAAGATTGATGAAGCAAGTGTTCGTCCTATGACTATTTTTTGTATTATTTGTGAATTAAATTGCTTTAAGATCGCAAATATTGGTACGATAAAATCCCTAAAAATGTCATTAAAACTGAGCCAATTACATGAATCAATATGGCTGCTAAGCCCCAAGATATTCGACCTTCTTGTAAAAAGTTAACAATTTCGGCTGAAAAAGTTGAAAAGGTTGATAGCCCTCCACAAAAACCGGTTATCACAAGTAAACGCCATTCGGCAGAAAGGTTAGAATGGTTAAAAAAAGCAATGGCAAAACCAATAATATAACCTGCAACTAAATTAGACAGTAATGTGCCTAGCGGAATTGCAAAAGCAATAATATTTAATTTAAGCGATAAAAACCAACGTAACAAACCACCCGCCACCGAACCGACCGAAATAGCTAAAATCAGTTTTAACATAATGATATGTCCTTGCTTATATACTGTAATAAAAAGTTAAATTTGTTATCGATATCAATAATAATTGATCAATAAACATTTGAAACGATCATACCAGTAGAAAATAGAAATAGGAAATTCTAAGCAGATTGAGATAGAATATTTAGCATTATCAAGAATTGAGGTTTATATATGTTTACAGGTATTGTGCAAGGAGTTGGTCAGATCATTGATATTGAAGATAAAGATAAATTAAGAACATATAAAGTTAAATTACCCCATCAATTGGTCGATAAAATTGAAATTGGTGCTTCAATTGCTAATGATGGTTGTTGCTTGACAGTGACAAGTTTTGAGCAAGATTGGGTAACGTTTGATATTATGCAAGAAACCCTAGCGTTAACAACATTAGGCAATAAAAAAATCCACGATTTTGTCAATATTGAACGTAGTGCAAAATATGGTGATGAAGTGGGTGGGCATATTATGTCTGGTCATATTTCTTGCACAGCAACTATAATTGATATTCAAAAAACAGCAACCAATTGCCAAATGACGTTACAGTTGCCAGCACAATTTAGTAAGTATTTATTATATAAAGGCTTTATTGGTATTGATGGTGCAAGCTTGACGGTTGGCAAGGTTAACGATAATTGCTTTCATATTCATCTAATCCCTGAAACACTCGCTGTTACTACCTTAAACGCAAAAAGAGTTGGGGACAAAGTTAATATCGAAATCGACTCTCAAACTCAAGCCATTGTCGATACGGTTGAGCGAGTATTAGCAACAAAAAATTGGGTAAATTAAATCTTATAAAATATCAAGATTAAAGTTACTTTAAAACCTAGAATAAAGGGTTAGATAAAATAATTAAGGCTAGGGGGATTGGATATAACGATAATCTATCTTCCCACCTTGTAAGGGGAATTTTATTATTTTGGCAATGTTCTTGGATCAGGTCCATATTTGTTTACACCTGGAATTGGAGTCAATATTAAAGATACACCTATTATAATTGCACCACAGAAAAAATAACCAAGACACCACCACCCGCTTGCGTTTGCATCATGTAGCCGTCTAACATTGTAGGATAAAATTGCAAAAAAGTTAACGATCAGAAATATAGCTAAACAAATAACAACTAGTAAAAGTGGTAATATTTTTATCCCAATTATAGTAAAAGTGAACAATGCTATAAATTGGAAGAGAATAAAATAACCAAACTCACTACGAGTTGAACGACCTTCGTAACAAAATATTTTTCTATACCCATCAAGCAATGAATTAATTGCTTTATCTAACACTTAATACTCCTTATTTATTAAAATTTTTGTAACTATATAATAAATAAAAATTTATTTTAAATATTCTATATTAGCAAGGTGATAAAAATATAATTAAAGTTTTCCTGCTTTTTTATTACATCTAATTCCAGATTAATCTGGAAAAAAATGTCATCGTCTTATTTATCCAACTAATTATACTTTAATATATTGAATCATGAATATATTTAAAAATATAAAAAGGGAGTTTGGTAATGGAAAGACAGATAGAGTTACTGAAACTACTTTTTAAAGAGTCTGAATTTAAACCGGCAACTTATTTTAGTGCAAAGTTATCTATTTCAACTAAAACCATTTATTCCGATATTGAAAAATTGAATGATCAGCTATTAGCTGTTCCAAATAGCGATATTTATATCGAAAAATCCCCACGCAAAGGTTTAATGTTAACGGGAAATAAAGAGTGTATTGATTTAATAATTGATTATTTAGAACAAAATAATAGCCACGGCTATTTTAATAAAAACTTTCGCAGATTAGCCCCAGAATATCGCCGATTAGATATTGTAAAACGTTGCTTATTAAACCAAGAAAGCGTTTCACTGGAGCAGTTATCTGATGATTATATTGTGAGTAAAACGTCGTTACATAAAGATATCGAGTTTATTAACCGCTCATTAGAATCAGAAAATGTTTTATTAATCGTTACACACAAAGCCATTGTTATAGAGGGCAAAGAAAGCCAAATTCAGCGTGCTATTAAGCACTTTTTATTGTTATATATTAATAAACAAGATAATTATTATCTAAATCAACTCATGAATTCATTGATGGGTGATAATTCTTTTGAGCAAATTAGCCAATTATTATTTGAACATCACGAATCAATTGTTCAGCGATCCTCTGAATATTATTTATCATCATTATTGATATCGATAGCAATACAGTTAAAACGATTAGCACTAGGTTATCCGATTGATGAAGAAGATGATTTTTTATTTAACCATATTCGTTATATGCAGTCGTATTTGATTGCATCGGATCTTGCAAAACAGCTTGAAGTGGTTTTTAACATTGAGTTTTCAACTAATGACATTAAATACTTAAGTAAGTTGTTTTTTGCTCATCGAATTATTGATGAATCAGTAAAAGTTGATGATAGCTTTTATGAGCAAATTATTCGAAAAATCATAAAAAAAATTGGCGAAATTGAAGGCGTTGATTTATCGAAAGATAGTAAATTGTTTCATTCTCTCTTATCACACTTTCCACCCATGATTACCCGTTTGCAAAAACAAATACGTATTATTAATCCTATTTTAAAAGAAATTAAACTCGAATATTCAAAATTATTTAGTGTGTTGTGGTACGCGCTTTCTGATTTAGAACATAAATTTAATATTCGCTTAAATGATCATGAAATTTCGTTTTTATTAATTCATTTTCAAATCGCATTAGATAAAGCCGCCGATGCAAATAATATTGTGATTATTTGTCAATATGGTTGTTCTTCATCAAATTTAATTTTAAATAAAGTTCGGAAAATATTGCCTTCTAAAGACAATATTGAAGTCTTTTCAATTTCGAAGCTAGCATCAACGAATCTTAGCAATGTTGATTTAATTATTACTACACTTGATATCAATAATCTTAATAAGCCTGTTGTTAAAATATCATCATTATTAAATACTAATGATTACCAAAATATCATTCAGGCTTATGCAAATTATGTTTTAAATAAGCAGTCTGATTTTTCAGAAAAAAATAATTGTTATCCTTCCACAGCAAAATTTGTAGATCCAGATCTTATTGAATTAAGTGCTGATATTGACAATAAAAATAAATGCCTTAGCCAATTAATAAAGCAACTTGAAGATAAAGGCTATGTCACCCATCACTACCGAGATTCTGTTTTACACCGTGAAGAAATTGGTGATACATCAATTGAAAACGGTATCGCTTTACCGCACGGTTCACCGATGTTTGTGACCAAATCCAGTATATCAATTATGACATTACGCAAACCAATTAAATGGGGAGTAATTGATGTAAGTGTGATTATTATGGTTAGCCTTTCTGAAAAAAATATCAATAGCATCAATGAAGTATTTACAGAAATTTATGAAATTGTTTCTAACAAGTGCGCTATATCTGCTTTAAAAAACATCACCAGTTTTAAACAACTAAAACTATTTTTGGATAATCAAAGAGGAATCAAACATGTATTTTGATAAGCATTTATGCCTTTTTAATATTGAGGCATCAAATCAAAAACAAGTTCTGACACAAATGGCACAAATATTATTGACGAATGGCATTGTTAAGCCTGATTTTTTAGATGGTATTTTGCAAAGGGAGCAACAATACCCTACAGGTTTATTAGTTAATTCGACTGGGTTTGCTTTACCACATACTGATTCGTCAAGAGTTAATCAATCTCAGATTTGTTTTGCATCATTAAAACAGCCAGTCATTTTTAGTAGCATGACCGATGAAAATGAAAAAATTCCTGTCAAATTCATTTTTATGCTAGCGATGAAACAACCTCATGAACAAGTTGAAAATCTACAAAATCTAATAGGCTTATTTCAAAACGAACAACAAATAAAGCTATTGGAACAATGTCATTCAATTAACCAATTTACTGCTATTTTAAATGAAGCGGGTGTGAAATAAAAAGTTAACTTTTATAAAGGAGTCCTAAAATGGATAGTATTATTAACATCTTTCAATGGCTAATAAATTTAGGTGGGGTCGTATTTTTACCTATCATTATTTTTATTATAGCCCTGTTTTTTAGAGTACCATTTTCAAAAGCCATTATGTCTGGTATCACTGTTGGTATTGGTATCGTTGGTTTAGGTTTGGTGATCACTTTATTGTCAGACACTTTGGGGGTTGCCATTCAAAAAATGGGTGAGCAGTACGGTACATCATTAAGCATTATGGATATAGGCTGTGGTGTGGGTGGGCCATTGGCATTTTCAACTACATTGGGGTTATTGCTTATTCCTATTTCGCTGCTCATTAACTTTCTTTTTATTTCATTAGGTTGGACTCGAACATTAAATGTCGATATTTGGAATTTTTGGTTTGCCATATTCTTAGGTTTAGTGGCTTATTCAATCACAGGGCTTTATTGGGTAGGAATTATTGGGTGTATTACCGCTGTTATGTTGCAATGGTTTTTAGCCGATTTGTTACAAAAACCAATAAGCTCATTTTTTGGTTATCCAGGTATTTCAATTACACATTTAATGGCTTTGTCGGGCGCTATTGTGGCAATTCCTTTAAATTGGATCTTTGATCGCATTCCAGGCTTTAATAAATTAAATGCTGATTCAGAAACGCTAACCAAACGATTTGGTATTTTTGGTGATACGGTTGTTATTGGTCTAATTATTGGTTTAGTGGTAGGAGTTTTAGCAGGATATGATGTTCCACAAATTGGTAAGCTTGCTATTTCAACCGCGGCAATTATGAAAATCATGCCTAAAATGGTTGCTATGTTTATGGAGGGGTTATTACCTGTCGCTGAAGCCGCACGTGAATTCACTAGCAAAAAGCTCAATGGAAAACAAGTTAATATTGGTATGGATGCGGCATTAACAGTTGGACATCCTGCTGTTATGGCAACAGCATTAATTATGGTGCCTGTCTCACTTTTATTGGCTTTAATTTTACCAGGCAATAAAGTGTTACCTTTTGGGGATTTAGCCTTTTACGCTTTTGGTATCTGTTTGATGATTCCGTTTTTTAAAGGAAATATTGTCCGTTCAATTATTGGCGGTACCATTTATTTAGTGATTTGCTTATATATGGCAACTTGGCTTGCACCTGTCATCACGGATGTATTCCATTTAGCTAATTATGATGTAGGTACAGCAGGTATTGTGACGGTTATTTTATGTGGTTTATGGCCAGTAACCTTGTTTGTTTTATTACTAAGCTACTTTGGCTATATAGGACTGATCGGCTTAGCGTTGGTGATTTTATGCTTGCTGATTTATATCAACAAAATCAAAAAAATTGAAATTTATTAAAAGGATATCAATATGAAAAAATTACTTATCATGTGTGGAGCGGGGCATGCAACTTCAACCATTGCCGTTAGCAAAGTAACCAAATGGTTAAATGATGAAAAATTAGCAGAAAATGTCAAAATCTATCAATCAAAAATAGCCGATGAGTTAAATAAAATTGATTCGTATGACGTGGTTATTAGCACCACTATTGTGCCTGAGTCGATTAAAGATAAAGTTATAAATGGTTTGGCTTTATTAACTGGTGTTGGCTTAAACGAGTTTTTTGCTGAACTAAAAAAACGCCTAGCGTTATAACATTACAATATTAGATTTGGCATTTAAAATTATGCCTCATTTACATAGCCCCATTTACATTGCGATTTAGCTGAATAGTGGATGTGTAGTTGGGGCAAATAAGCAAGGAATAATCTCATGAATATTTATCATCATGCTATAAAAATTGCAACTGTCGCAGGAAGGCACTCTTATCATGATATTACTAATGATATAAACCAATTTATTAAGCAATCAAATATCCAAAATGGTCAAATTACCATCGCCACAACGCACACAACCTGTTCGCTTTTTTTTGATGAATGTATGCACGATACTAACTTTTTTGGTGACGAGTATTTACATGTTGATATTAATAATGTACTAGAGCAGATCGTTCCAAAAATGACTAGCGAAAATCAATACAACAGCCCTGGACCAAAACATATTGAGTTTGGTTTAAGTTTGAATGATCCTAATTACCCCGCTGAAAAATGGGTAATGCTCAATACTGATGCTCATATCAAATCCTCTTTGTTTGGTAGTTTTTCACTAGTATTAATCATTAAAGATGGAAAGCCGCTTATGGGCGAACTTGGACGAGTTTATTTTGTTGATTGGGATGCATTACGCGAAAGAACTCGTAATGTTAATTTTATGCTGATGGGTTGTTAATAAAGGTATAACTATGATTTTGTCTCCATCGTTATTTAATTCAGATCTTTATCTAATCAAAGAAACCTTAGATACACTCGATTTGTTGGGGGTTACGCATTTACATATTGATGTAATGGATAATCATTATGTTCCTAATTTAGGTTTTAATGTTGGCTTTATATCAAATCTGAAAGCGCATACCAATTTTATTTTAGATTGTCATTTAATGGTTGAAAAACCCGAAGTATCAATTTCTGATTTTATTGAAGCTAAGCCAGATATTATTACTTTTCATTACGAAACAACGGTCCATCATTCCTTTATTATTAATAAAATCAAAGATAACAATATAAAAGTCGGTCTAGCCATTAATCCAAGTACGCCAGTTGAATCTATAAAAATGTTATTACCATTAGTTGATCTTGTATTAGTTATGACTGTTAATCCTGGACAAAAAAATGAGACCTTTTTACCTTTCACACTGCAAAAAATCGAGCAACTCAATTTAGAAAGGCAAAAAGGCAATTACCATTACGATATTCAGGTGGATGGAAATATTACCGATAAAACCCTACCTGCATGCGTAGCTGTTGGGGCTAATAATATCGTTTCTGGTGGATTTATTTTTAAAAATAATGATATTGAAAAAAATATTGAAAAATTAAAAGTAGCGATAAGTTAAGGAAAAAACAATGAGCATAAAATCAATATTAAGTAATATTTTCAATGAAGTATCAGCACAAATAGATACCATAAGCGAAGCACAACTTAATGAATTTAAAAATGCGATTATTAATGCAAATCATCTATTTTTAGCGGGAACAGGGCGTTCAGGGTTAATGATAAGCGCTTTTGCTAATAGGCTTATGCATTTAGGTAAAAGCGTTAGCTTAATTAGTGAAATAAGCAAACCCAAAGCTACTAAAGGCGATTTGTTGATTTTAGGTTCTAATTCTGGCGAAACAAAAAGCCTA
Organism: Gilliamella sp. Lep-s35; assembly: GCF_009795845.1. Classification (GTDB taxonomy): domain Bacteria; phylum Pseudomonadota; class Gammaproteobacteria; order Enterobacterales; family Orbaceae; genus Gilliamella. The sequence goes on from NZ_WTEX01000007.1 coordinate 33,907, forward strand.
ATTGTTTATGCAAAACAGGCAAAAGAATTAGGTATCAATATCATCTTATTAACAGCAAACAGTAGCTCGAATCTGGCAAAATTGGCCGATAGTATTATTGTTACTCCCATCAATGTCGTTAAATTAAGCCAACCGATGGGTAGTACTTTTGAGCAATTATCGTTATTAATTTACGATAGCCTTGTTTATAGTTTGATGGAAGAATTACAGCAAACACCAGAAATGATGAAGTGTCGTCATGCAAATATTGAGTAATTCTTGTTTTTATTTTTTGTTATTTTTAATAAAATCAAAGTATTGCGTAATCTAAGCGATTGAATAATTCTTACAAAGCAAGAAGATTATGATTATTATCGATAATTTGGCTATTTTCTTAAGTAAGACATTTGGCTTATTATGGGGATCTTTGTTGCTCAATATTGCATTAATTATCGGTGGTTTAAAGACTATTTTATTGGTTTATGGTATGATTAGCGCCAAATTCAATGACAATAAGTTATGGTGATTATGAGTTATCAAGTTTTAGCACGCAAATGGCGACCAAAATCATTTTCTGAAGTTGTAGGACAGGAGCATGTCCTTAAAATTTTGTCTAATGCACTATCACTTGGTCGCGTTCATCATGCTTATTTATTTTCAGGCACACGAGGCGTGGGTAAAACGTCAATTGCACGTTTATTAGCAAAAGGGCTCAATTGCGAAACAGGCATTACGGCAACACCTTGCGGCGTTTGTGATAATTGTCGTGATATTGAGCAAGGGCGATTTGTTGACTTGCTCGAAATCGACGCCGCATCACGAACCAAAGTCGAAGACACCCGTGAAATTCTTGATAATATTCAATACTTACCAACCAAAGGGCGCTTTAAGGTCTACTTGATTGACGAAGTCCATATGCTTTCACGCAGTAGCTTTAATGCACTACTAAAAACCTTAGAAGAGCCACCCGAACATGTTAAGTTTTTATTGGCAACAACCGATCCACAAAAGTTGCCGATTACCATTTTGTCGCGCTGTTTGCATTTACATTTAAATGTACTTGACACAGCGTTAATCAGCAAGCAACTCGATCATATTTTACAGTTAGAACAAATTAGCCACGCCCCCAAAGCGATTGGATTATTAGCTAAAGCGGCTAATGGTAGTATGCGTGATGCGTTAAGTTTAACCGATCAAGCTATTGCTCTTGGTAATGGTAAAGTTGATGCCGAATCAGTAGCGGTAATGCTTGGTACGCTTGATAAATCAATTCCATTTTCGTTAGTTGAAGCATTGCATCATGGTGATGGTAATGCCTTAATGCAACAAATCGAGGCTGCGGCAATGCAAGGTGCCGATTGGGATAATTTATTAGCCGAAACCATTACGTTATTGCACCAAATTGCGTTATTACAGGTAGTGTCAACCGCATTAGGTGATTATACCGATAACGAAGAACGTATCCGTTTTTTAGCACAATATATGGCACCGAACGATGTGCAATTGTTTTATCAAATTTTGTTAATGGGGCGTAAGGAGCTTGCTTTTGCTCCTGATAAAAAAATTGGTGTTGAAATGAGCTTTTTGCGAGCCTTGGCTTTTATGCCAAAGGCCGTTGATGCGGTTGTTCCGCCAACTGTGCTACAGCCACAAACCCAAACTCAACATCAAGCTCAAGCAATAGAGCAAACTAATGTATCGAAGCAAGCAGAGGGTAATAAGTCAGTTAATTCTCAAACGCAAATTCCGCATGCAATACCAGCACAAGCAATAAAGGCACCACAAGTAAGCCGCCAGCTTGAATATAACGCGGTTAATCACTCAGAGCAGGCTAAATCACCGGAGCTTGGCGAGCAGCAAATATTTAGTTCACCACTCTCTGAACCTGAGCAATCACAAAATTCCTCTAAACCAGTGAGTGACAAGTCACCTGTTGCTAGCCGAAAAGTTGAACAAATGGCGAAATCTGGAAGTGATGATTTAGCGATTCCTGATGAAGTTTCGTCGGTGACTAAAAGCATTTTAGAAATGCGTATGCAGTTGATGAAAGAGGAACAAACTCCAAAAAAGTCTAAAACGGTTGAGGCTACGGTGGCTCAACCTAAAAGTCCAGTAATTAACGCATCACTTGAACGAATTAAGCAAAATTCGGTTCCTGTTGAGTCTATCAATACCGATAATAGCGATAGTCATGCTGATAATGATAGCGATAATAGTAACGAAAAAGAAGAAATCACAGCCGAAAATTATCAATGGCAAGCTAGTGGTTTAATTCCGATGAAAGAAGAGATTGTGGTTGATACTAAAGCCTTTCGTGAATCGCTTAACGGTGAAAAAACACCTGAAATGACTAAAAAATTGATTGAAGAAATGGCTCAAAAGGATGCATGGTGTGCTGAAATTGAGCAATTGGATTTGTCACCTTTGATTAAGCAAATTTTTGTTAACTCGGCTTTTGAACAAACAGATAATAAGACGATTGTGTTGCACCTGCGTTCAACCGTTAAGCATTTAATTAATTCAGTATCGAATGTGATTAAAGTAAAAAAAGCGCTTTGCAAACATCGTAATCAAGAGCTTGATGTAAATATTATTATTGATGATGATCTAAATTATAAAACACCAATTGAAATGCGTGAAGAGTTGTACCAAGAAAAACTCGCACAAGCGAAGATAACGATTGCTGAAGATCCAAAAGTGGCTACAATTTGCCGATATTTTGACGCTAAGATTGATGAAGCAAGTGTTCGTCCTGTATAATCATGGCCGTATTTTTTTAAACGAGGAATTATTATGTTTTCAGGTGGAAAAGGTGGATTGGGCAACTTAATGAAACAAGCCCAACAAATGCAAGCAAAAATGCAACAAGCACAAGAAGAGATCGCAAAATTAGAAGTTACAGGCGAATCGGGTGCAGGTATGGTTAAAGTGACCATTAATGGTACACATAGCTGTAAACGCGTTGAAATCGATCCATCGCTATTAACTGAAGATGATAAAGAAATGCTAGAAGATCTTATAGCAGCAGCTTATAACGATGCAAGCCGTCGTTTAGACGAAGCACAAAAAGAACGAATGGCCCAAGTAACCGGCGGCATGCAATTACCACCAGGTTTTAAAATGCCGTTTTAAGCGTAAATTATTTTATCGTGGCGGAAAAGCAAATCATATTTCCTTTCCGCTATTTTCGGTAAAATTATTTTCCAATAAAGATAAAATCGTTTACTAATTTTTCATTATCATAAGTAATATCACTTAAACGCTTTTTGAAAATTTCACATAAGTCATATATCGAAATTTCTTTTACTTTCACATTATCGAAATCACTTATCTCTTTGCTTTCTCCTTTAGTAATGATCCAAACTTGTTTATTTTTACCCGTTAATGGAATTGTTTTAGGGGTGATTCCACCGTCATTTTTTTTAATGTTGAAGGTTAATTGTGCTTTTTGGTTCAGTTTATTGATATAGTTTTCTATTTGTTCTTCTTTAAACGACTCAAAGTTTTTTTGTAATGTACAATCATACATTACCGCTAAATTTTCGATAATAAAAAAACCATCAGCCTTACCTGCTTGATTATCACGATCAAATTGAAATATTTTATTTAAACCAATCACTTTTAATAAATTAAAGACAGAGTCTTCAAACGCTAGTGGTTCGTCAATATATTTGATTTGTTGGACAGACTTTATTAAAAGTGCTTGATAGTCTTGGGCATCAATTTTATTTTTTAAAGGTTTATCGTCAGACAGGCTCTGTTCATTGTTTTCGGCTGCTTGATCTTTGATAATTTTGATATTTGTGGCAAATCGTTGACCAGAATCTTTTTCATTAGCCGTAAATGCCACTCGTAGGCCTATTTCTATTTCATCTATAGGTAAATTATCAAAATCCTTTTTGGTAAAGTAATAATCCTTTCCTTCATCCAATGCTCTTATAAATCCATAATAGGCATCTTCATTATTTTTATCTTTACAAAGTTTTTTTATTTGACTAATCATACATAACGCTCCTTAATGGAATAAATTATGATGTTCAAAACATAATTTTTGATTATTGAATAATTATAACGTTTATAAACAAAGGACCTTTTTTAACTAGTATTATATATAAATTCACGACATATATCATTTAGTAAAATGATATATGTCGTAATTAGTATTTTATTCAACTGTTCATTTATACAGTTTTTCTTTATTATTTTTTTGCTATCAGGTAAACTACACCTTATTATTTGCTTATTTATTATGCTTTATTATTAAGGATATATTGTGATTGGTCGTTTACGTGGCACTATTATTGAAAAACAGCCTCCGAAAGTTCTGATTGAGGTTGGTGGCGTCGGCTATAATGTGTTTATGCCGATGACCTGTTTTTATGAATTACCTGAAAACGGGCAAGAAGTTATTGTATTAACGCATCTTGCTGTGCGTGAAGATGCCCAAGTATTGTATGGGTTTAATCAAGAGCAAGAGCGTGAGTTATTTCGTGAGCTTATTAAAGTTAACGGTGTGGGGCCTAAATTGGCGTTAGCAATTTTGTCAGGTATGTCCGCACCGCAATTTATTAATGCTGTTGAACAAGGTGAAATTAAGACTTTAGTTAAATTGCCGGGCGTAGGCAATAAAACGGCACAACGGTTAATTGTTGAAATGAAAGATCGTATTAAACATTTTGCGGAACCATTATCAAACACTAGTACGATTGTAGATATGGACAGTGTTCAAAAATCGGCTAATCAAATTGAAGGCGAAGCGGTTTCGGCTTTAATAGCATTAGGCTATAAACCACAAGAGGCTAGCCGTATTATTAATAAAGTCATTAAACCAGAAATGGATAGCGAAACGCTGATTCGTGAAGCCTTAAAGTCGGCACTGTAAATAGGGATTGATTATGATTGAAGCGGATCGTTTAATTGCTCCACAAGCGCAAAAGGAAGAAGAATCACTCGATCGTGCAATTCGCCCTAAATGTTTGGATGAATATATTGGGCAACCACAGGTGCGTGAACAGATGAAGATCTTTATTCAAGCAGCTAAACAACGTAAAGATGCACTTGATCACGTGTTAATTTTTGGACCACCAGGATTAGGAAAAACCACGTTAGCTAATATTGTTGCCAACGAAATGAATGTTAACCTACGTACTACTTCAGGACCTGTGCTTGAAAAGGCCGGCGATTTAGCTGCTATGTTGACTAATTTAGAGCCCAATGATGTATTGTTTATTGACGAAATCCACCGATTGTCTCCTGTTGTTGAGGAAATTTTATATCCTGCAATGGAAGATTACCAATTAGATATTATGATTGGTGAAGGCCCTGCAGCGCGCTCGATTAAAATTGATCTTCCCCCTTTTACGTTAATTGGCGCAACAACGCGCGCCGGATCGTTAACTTCGCCACTGCGTGATCGTTTTGGTATTGTGCAACGTCTTGAATTTTATCGTGTCGAGGATTTGGAATATATTGTGAGCCGTAGTGCCAAATTTTTAGGGATGGATTTATCAGATGAAGGCGCACATTTAATTGCTAAACGTTCACGAGGCACCCCAAGGATTGCCAATCGTCTTTTACGCCGTGTGCGTGATTATGCCGATGTAAAATCAAAAGGCGTTATCGATCAAAAAATTGCGACTCAAGCGCTTGATATGCTTGATGTTGATAACGAAGGATTTGATTATATGGATCGCAAATTATTGCTAGCCATTATCGAAAAATTTATGGGTGGGCCAGTTGGTCTTGATAACATTGCAGCAGCTATTGGTGAAGAACGTGAAACGATCGAAGATGTACTTGAGCCGTTTTTAATTCAACAAGGCTATATTCAACGAACACCTCGTGGCAGAATTGCAACACCACATGCATATCGGCATTTTGGGATTATTCAAGATGCATAAGCAGATGTGTTCAATTTATTATATTTTTTGATAACCATATCATTTATTATTCTAACACCACTATAAGGTGGTGTTAGTAATTTTATGTCGTTTATCCCAACTCTTTTTCAGTAAAAATCCCACTAAACAAATCAGTGCTTAAATAACGTTCGCCAGAAGATGGCAAGATAACAACAATAGTTTTACCAGTGTTTTCAGGTAATTTAGCTAATCGATCTGCTGCAAAAACTGCAGCACCCGATGAGATCCCTGCCAATATGCCTTCTTTTTCCATTAATTCGCGAGCTGTGTCAATGGCTTGTTCGTTGGTAACTTTTTCAACTAAATCTATTAGGTTTAAATCTAGATTGTCAGGAATAAATCCTGCACCAATACCTTGAATCTTGTGTGGCCCAGGCTTTATTGGTTCGCCAGAAAGCGCTTGGCTAATGACTGGTGAATTAGCAGGTTCAACGGCAACAGCCGTAATATTCTTTCCTTGGGTATTTTTAAGGTAACGTGTTACACCTGTAAAAGTGCCTCCAGTTCCGACGCCAGCAATAAAGATATCGACTTTACCATCGGTATCTTGCCAAATTTCAGGGCCCGTTGTTTTTTCGTGAATTTCTGGATTGGCTGGATTACTAAATTGTTGTAGCATAATATTTTTTGTAGGATCGCTAGCGACAATTTCTTCAGCTTTTTCGATCGCGCCTTTCATTCCTTTGGCTGCTTCGGTCAATACTAAATTAGCACCAAGCGCTTTAAGTAGCTTTCTGCGCTCTATGCTCATGCTTTCAGGCATGGTTAATGTCAATTTATAACCACGAGCAGCTGCAACAGACGCAAGGGCAATACCTGTATTACCACTGGTTGGTTCAATTAATTCAACGTCAGAATTTAATAAACCACGTTTTTCAGCATCCCAAATCATGTTCGATGCAATGCGGCATTTAACACTAAAGCTTGGGTTGCGCGATTCGACTTTGGCTAATATATTGCCATGACCAAAATGTTTTAATCTGACTAACGGCGTATGCCCAATGGTTTGTGAGTTATCATCAAATATGTTACTCATGAATGTATCCTTATTAATTGCTTTTAACCGATAGTTTTAGAAATTTTGCTAATCTTTGCAATATTGCCAATATTATAAAGATAACTCCAAAAGATAACACTAATTAATAATTATAATAATATTCGTTTTGGTAATAAGCGTTTTTAGTTATGTTTTTATATAATATTCACCTTATATTTAGCTAAAATATAGCAAAACAACTATTTTTAACTTATAAATCAATGTCATTTTCCATTTCTAATTCAATTTTTTTTATTGCTTGTTCACAGCGGTAAATTCGATTATCAAGTGCAGCTATTTTGCTTTGGTTAGTGATGTCAGATGATAGTTCTAACTCGTATTTCATTTCTTGTAGTCGGCGTAAGTAATCTAAATGACGCATGTGCTTTTGTGCTAAAGTTTCTTCAATAACATGTTTAGGTTCTTTCTTACGTAAGTCATGAGTGGCTAGTTCGCGTGTTAGAGCTGTAATTTGGTTGACTAATGTGTCGGATAAAAATGTGATTTGTTCAATTTTTTCTGATTTAATATTGGCGACTAATGCGTGATAGGTTTGTTTTATTTTCTCAAGGTAAAACGTTTTGTCTGTCACAATTTTATTGGTTTGAAATAGTTGCTCATCAAAATAGGGCTCTTGAAACCGTTGTTCGTTTACCAAATTGATCTGTTGTTCTAGTTGATCAATTTGATTTTGTAATGTTGTGAGTAAGTCTGTCATTATTGTTGGCCTTTTTAATAAGGTAAGGAATCATCTGAACCAAAATAATCACCTAAATGCAATTTGGCTAAATTTATAATGTTCATAAATGCTTCAAATGTTAGCTTATTGTCGTCTGTGCTATTTTCAGCGATAATTTTTTTAGCAATCAACTTTAATTTTAATTGATTATAACAGTCAATTAAGTTAAGCGGTAAAGGCGATAGCGCACGTCGTCCTAGCCAAAATATCCCTTGTAGGGGCAGACTTAAGGCAAATAATAGGGTGATTATTGTTACTGCAATTTGCGCAGGCAGGCAATATTGCCAAACTAGTAAGCCAATAATGATAGGGGGCAAGTATTTATTTGCGGTTTTTATGTGGTTAATGATTTTTAATTCAGGAAATGAATGCATTAGCTGTTTGTCCGTCGGACAAAGCTTCATATACCTTATCCCAGCTTTAATTGTGTTTATTAGGTTCATCTTTTGCGGATTCCTCGACATTCACTTCTTATTGTCTTAAAATAGTGTTATTCAAATTGGAGACTCCTCTATTTTATCTCAAAAAGCAAGATATCAGAAGTCACCTAGTGTAGTCACATTGATTTTTTATCATGTGCTGAGTTACCAATTTTGATTGGTATATGTCTTTTTATTCAATCTATAGGAATTACTATGTCATCAAGTAATAACGCTCTAGTTCTTAATTGCGGAAGTTCATCATTAAAATTTGCCATTATAAACCCTGAAAACGGTGATGAATTTTTATCTGGTTTAGCTGAATGTTTTCACCTTCCTGATGCACGTATTAAATGGAAGCTTGATGGTGTTAAAGGCGAAGCATCTTTAGGTGCTGGTGCTGCACATAGTGAAGCAATTAAATTTATTGTTAATAGTATCTTCCCTCAAAAACCAGAATTATTAGATAGCATTAAATCGATTGGTCATCGTATTGTTCACGGCGGTGAAAAATATACTCAATCAGTGGTTATCGATGATTCAGTATTAAAAGGTATCGAAGAAGCATCTGCTTTTGCACCATTACATAATCCAGCACATTTAATTGGTATTCGTGAAGCATTTGCCGCATTCCCACATCTAAAAAATAAAAATGTAGCGGTATTTGATACAGCATTCCATACAACAATGCCAAAAGAAGCCTATTTATATGCTATTCCAAACGAATTATACACCAAGCATGGTATTCGTCGTTATGGCGCGCATGGAACAAGTCACTATTATGTAAGTCAACAAGCAGCAAAATTATTAAATAAACCAGTTGACCAAACCAATGTTATTACTTGCCATTTAGGTAATGGTGCATCAATTACAGCGGTTAAAAATGGTAAATGTGTTGAAACTTCAATGGGCTTAACACCATTAGAAGGTTTAGTGATGGGAACACGTAGTGGTGATATCGATCCTGCTATTATGTTCTTCTTACATGACAATTTAAAAATGTCTGTTGCTGATATTAATAATCTATTAAATAAAAAATCAGGTTTATTAGGTTTAACAGGGGTAAGTAGTGACTGCCGTTATGTAACTGATAATTACGAAACAGATGAAAATGCAAAAAATGCTTTAGATGTTTTTGTTCACCGTTTAGTTAAATATATTGGTGGTTATGCTATGCTTTTAGATGGCCGTTTAGATGCTATCATCTTCACTGGCGGTATTGGTGAAAATTCTGAAGAAGTTCGTCGTATGGCGTTACAAAAATTAAGCATCCTTGGTTTTGAACTTGATCAAGAGCGCAACTTAGCTGCGCGTTTTGGTACAGGTGGCATAATTACTAAAGATGGTTCTGCCATTGCAATGGTAATTCCAACCAATGAAGAGCTTGTCATCGCTCAAGATGCTGCGCGTTTAACTGCGTAATAAATATTCAAAACCGCCTAAATGGCGGTTTGTTTTTATTTAATAAAGAATTAAGAGGTAATAATTATGTCTCGTACAATTATGCTCATTCCAACTGGTACCAATGTTGGGTTAACTGGTGTGAGCCTTGGTGTTATTCGAGCTATGGAGCGTCAAGGTATTAATTTAAATGTCTTCAAACCTGTTGCTCAGCCAAGAGCAGGGGGCGATGCGCCCGATAATACAACAACTTTAGTTAGTCACAATACATCAATTCCAGCATTAAAACCGCTCAAAATGAGCCATGTTGAAAACCTATTAGGTTTGAATCAACAAGATATGTTAATGGAAGAAATTGTTGCACTTTATGCAGAAAACACGAAAGGTGCTGACGTTGTTTTAGTTGAAGGTATTGTGCCGACATCAGATTATCCTTTTGCTAATGAACTCAATAATAATATCGCTAAAACGCTTGGTGCTGAAATTATTTTTGTAGTGAATATGGGTAAAGATACACCAGAGCAACTTAGAGATCGTATCGAAATTGCGCGTTCTAATTTTGGTGGTATTAAAAATGAAAAAATTATTGGTGTGATTGTTAATAAAGTTAATGCACCAGTTGAAGAGCAAAGCCTTGCTCGTCCTGATGTGGCAGAAATTTATCATACGCCTAAATTTGATAATAAAAAAATCACTATCGATGATTTAAATGCACACAGCCCATTACCTGTATTGGGATGTATTCCTTGGAATATGGATTTAAGTGCTTGCCGAGCTGTGGATATAGCTAAACATTTTGATGCAAAAATTATTAACGAAGGTGATATTAAAAACCGTCGTATCAAGCATATTTCTTTCTGTTCACGTAGTGTTCCTAACATTATTAGCCATTTACAGCCAAATGCACTTTTAGTAACCTCAGCTGATCGTTCAGATGTATTAGTTACGATTAGTTTAGCTGCAATGAATGGAGTATCAATTGGTGGTGTTTTATTAACGGGTGGTTATGAAATCGATGAAAAAGTCGCAAAATTATGCCAACCAGCATTTGATACTGGCTTACCTGTGTTTACGGTTAAAACCAATACTTTCCAAACCTCTATCAATTTACAACAATTTAATTTAGAAATTCCTGTTGATGATAAAGAGCGCATGGAAAACACACAGAATTTTGTTGCTGATCATATCGATGCAAATTGGATTAAATCATTAAATGAAATAGTGAACTCTGCACGTCGTTTATCACCACCCGCTTTCCGTTATCAATTAACTGAACTTGCGCGTAATGCGAAAAAAGTGGTGGTATTACCAGAAGGTGATGAACCAAGAACAGTCAAAGCAGCGGCCATTTGTGCTGAACGCAACATTGCAAAATGTGTGCTTATTGGTAATCCTGATGAAGTACGTAAAGTTGCCGCTTCACAAGGTGTGACTTTAGGTCAAGGTGTTGAAATTGTTGATCCTGAAAATATTCGTGAAAAATATGTCCCTCGTCTTGTTGAATTACGTAAAAACAAAGGCATGACAGAAGTGATTGCTCGTGAGCAATTAGCTGATAACGTAGTACTTGGTACGATGATGCTTGAAGCAAATGAAGTTGATGGTTTAGTATCAGGTGCGGTGCACACAACAGCTAATACTATTCGTCCACCATTACAATTAATTAAAACAGCTCCAGGTAGTTCACTTGTTTCATCAGTCTTCTTTATGTTAATGCCTGATCAAGTATATATTTATGGTGATTGTGCAATTAATCCAGATCCAAATGCACAAGAATTGGCTGAAATTGCCATTCAGTCGGCTGATACAGCAATTGCCTTTGGTATTGAACCTCGCGTTGCGATGATCTCATACTCAACAGGTAGCTCTGGACAAGGTGCTGATGTTGAAAAAGTGAAAGAAGCAACACGCATTGCTCAAGAAAAACGTCCAGATCTTATGATCGATGGTCCATTGCAATATGATGCTGCGGTAATGCCAGATGTGGCTAAATCAAAAGCGCCTAATTCGCAAGTTGCTGGTAAAGCAACTGTATTTATCTTCCCTGATCTTAATACAGGTAATACGACTTATAAAGCGGTACAGCGTTCTGCAGATCTTGTTTCAATTGGTCCAATGCTACAAGGTATGCGTAAGCCAGTTAATGATCTGTCTCGTGGTGCATTAGTTGATGATATTGTTTACACTATTGCGTTAACAGCGATTCAATCTGCACAAGAACAAAACGCTAGCAATTAATTTTAATCGTATATTTTTATATCAATAAGAGGTGAGCAATTCACCTCTCTTTTCAACGCCATTTTTTACTAGCCTATTATTCATTTCCAAAATAATTTAAAAATTTTCAATTTTAAAATTAACAAAAAAGATGAAATTTTATTTCTAAAAAAATCAATGTGTTAATAATTAAATTCTTGTTTAAACAAGTGTTTTTTTTAAATTCTATATTATTCAAAAGCTTGCATAAACTTTGCAAGTGTCTCAAAAACAGGAGTTTTAGAAAAAAATCCTTATTATTTTATTGGCGTTGTATTTTTATACTTCAATAAAAATAATATGTTAACTAAATAATATAAAATATTATTAATAATAAAAAATAAAATAATTTAATTTACTTAATTAAGTAATATAATGGTTAATAGCTTTCTAAAAAGGTAAAATATATGAGCGATTTTAATCAATATGTAAATAGAATTATCGCACCAAGTATATATCCTGATACTATATGGAATGAAGCGGAAGTATTAGGTGCCATGATTTGGTTATGGAACCAAAATCCAGCCTATAAAAAAGTGGCACTTGATTCAGCTCTAGATACTTTACAACCTATAATTCGTTCTAAAAATTTTGCTTTAATTGTTCATAATAATAAACCGTTAGGTTATATAAATTGGGCATATTTTAACAATCAGGAAGAGCAGCAATATCTCAATAAAGAACTGCCTTACGTCAATTTCGTTCATTGTAATCGACCAAATAAATCCAAGCGGTTATGGTTACTTTCTTTTTACTGCCCATTTGGGCTGCGTGAAGTTTTTTTAACAAAGTCAATTTGTAAAAAAGTACTAAAAAATAATCTTTGTTATTTTGGTTATCACAAATCTAAAAGTAATACTGTCATTAAAAAAGTTCAATGTTAAGTTTTTAAATTAATTACCACATATAGCTAACTAACTAATTTTTATATTCTTATTATTTTTATTGTATAAAAATGAATATGTGATCTCGCCACGTTTTATCATCAATTAAAGGTAATAATTATGAATAAAGTATACCAAACAAAATTTAATATTGTTACAGGTATTACAATTGCATGTTCTGAATTAGTTCGAAGAGCTTGTAAATCAACAGCCACAGTTGTATGCCTTGTCACTTCAGCTTTAGCCATTCCTACTTCTGCATTTGCTTTAGATTGTATAGCAAACACAGATGGATCATATTTAGTAGGTCAAAATAGTCCTAGCTGTAATAATATTAAAGCAGCTATTGTAACTCAATCAGGTAATGCTAGTTTTTATGTGCTAACTAGAAGTAAACTGCATGAGCAACTTAATGTTGGGGATACAATCTTAACAGCAAATGTTAATGGTGATTATACAGGTTTAGCAAATCAATATACTTATGGCGTTTCAGGAGGTTCAATTAACGCAGGCAATTTAAATTTTACTATTACCAACAACGGTCAAACTATGGGGCTTGCAACACATCACAATGTTGATCTAACTGCCAAAAATGTTGAATTAAATATAACTGATAATTATACCCGTGGGAGTAACTCAGGCGGTAATGTAGCATCATATAGTATATTGGCAGGTTCTTTTGCTGATGCAGGAGAAAAAGACACTTATAACGGGAAATACAGTACAATTACTGTCGATAAATTAAAAATAAATCAAACAGCAAAAGGTGGTAAAACTCAGCCGATCTTAAATAATGGTATTCGTGCTATTCAAGGTGCCTACGAAAATTCAGGAAATGGTTCAGCAGGGCAAGTTATAGTCAATGATGATTTAGATATGACATTAACAGGAAATCGCTCTATCGGAATTTATGTCTCAGGTAATCCAACTAATCATGATACTGCCGATAAGGTTGGTTCTAGTGGTCAATTGACGCCAAAAGTGATTTTAAAAGGTGGGAAAAATACAATCACAATAAATAAAGGTAGCGACACATCGGCGTTAAAATGGGATAGTGCGGCTATAAAATTAGGTAAAACACGTAACACCGGTGAAGGTGCTGGTATTTTAGAGTCTTATGGAGAATTAACGATTGATACAACTAATGCATTAGAAGGTAGTGGTATCAAAATGATTCGTAATTCATTGCTCAAAGCAGATTATGAAAATAGTGCAACGATTATCAAAACAGGCGGTTATGCACTTGAAATTGGTACACATGATGATGCCAACTCAACAGGCCAATTTGAGCAGGCTGCATCACATGGTGTGAAAGCCAGTTTTAAAAATGCCATATTTACTACTACTGGCACTAGCGCCGATCCTGTAATAAATGGTTCTATAGGACGTAAAGATTTAATATTTGTTGATCAAGGGCAGGTTGACACGGTTTTATCTTTTACGGGGGACAAGACAGACCTTACCGCAAATGATGCAGGTTATATTATTAATGTAAGTGGTAACTATACAGCACCTAACTATCAATTTTTTTCTAATACTTATGATTCAAATGGAACTGAACTTGGGCACGATGCATATCAAGGATCCTCAGTCACATTTAATGCTTCGGGTAAAGGTAGTATGACAGGGTTAGTTTACAAAGGTTTAGTAAAAGTTGAAGAAGGGGAAGTTTTAGATACCAATGTAAATACTGTGCTTAATATTAATTTAAATGATAATTTTACGTGGAATTTGAAACCGAATGGTACAAGTAATATAGCAAAATTTGACAAAATTGAACTTACCAATGGAGCAACAATTAACGGCGCTTTTGATGATACAGGTAACAATAAATTTATATTAAAAGGGGATGTTATAAGTAATGGTGGTATCATTAACTTAGATAACCATTTGCATGGAAAGTATAATGATATTTTAACAATTGATGGTAATTATATGGCTTCTGGTACTGCGATGGTTAAAATGAATACCCTTTGGAACAATCCAATTGTAATGTACGATGCTAATGAACAATCAGATATACTAAAAATTACAGGTATGGCAACAGGAGTAACAAAAGTCATTCCGATAAATTCGACAGGACAAGAAAACATCATTGATGGCAATATCCGCCAAATAGCAAGTATTATTAATACAGATCCAGTAATTTATGTTGGGACAAGTAGTAATGAACAAGTATTTCAAGGCGTTGCACATACTAATGGTGCAACCGAAGTACAATTAGCCAAACGTAAAACTGCAAATGGAGATGAATACTATTGGACAATGCAGATAGGTAGTTTGCTACCAGTACCACAAGATCCGCAATCACCACAATCACCACAATTGCCACCAGTAGTGCTAATTAAGCCTAAACCTATTTTATCAAGTCCAGTTGCTGGTTATGTTGCTATGGCAAAGGTCAATCAAGAACAAGGGCTTTTAAGTATTGGAACATTACACGAACGACGTGGGCAAGATATCAAATTCAATTCTTCCCGTTATAATGGCAACAATAAATATGCAGGAGAAACATGGGGAAGAATATTAGGTAAACACCTTAAACAAAATGGGAAAGCACGTTTAAATTATGACACAGACATGTATGGGATCCAACTAGGTCATGACTTAATCAATAATATTGAAGAAAATGGAAGCCATAATCATGTTGGTCTGTATTTGGCATATACTAAAGCTTATACTGATTTTTCTGACAAATATCGAGCTGAACACGGAAGAATTTCTCATAATAAACGTACAGGTAAAGGAAAATCAGAATCAGTAAACTTAGGATTAACCAACAGCTATTTTTCTACCGATAATAGTTATCTTGATTTAGTGGGGCAATTTTCCTATTTACGTAACAAATATGAAGCACGAAATGGGAATAATCCTCACGCCCAAAATGGTTTAAGTATGGCACTCTCAGCCGAAGCAGGGCATGCTTTTATAATAAACCAAAGTGACATTCAGCAAAACAATTGGTTAATTGAACCTCAAGTTCAAATGGTCTATCAATATATTGATTTAGATAGCTTTAAAGATAAATACAGAAAAGTGGATCAAAATGGTCAAGATCAGCTAAGAGGTCGAATGGGGGTTCGAATTGCTTACAATCAAGGAAAAGCTCAACAAATAACCACAGTTTATGCTATAGGTAATATTTGGCATGATTTTATCAAACCCAATGATGTCAATATTGGTTGTGATAGGCTACGAGAAAAATATACTAGTACATGGGGCGAATTAGGACTAGGAATCAAAGCTCCATTAGGTCAAAATATGTACTTATACGGTGATACTCGCTATGAACATGATTTTGGTAGTACTAAACGTCAAGGATATCGAGGAAATATCGGTATAGAACATAAATGGTAAGTTTTTTTCCATCATCAAAACTTATTTAAGAAAATTATTAATATATACGTGATTATGGTCATAATAGTAATTACGTATATATTCCTTTTTATTATCAAAACAATATATCAAAAATTTCAGAATAATTTGCTCTCATTTACTATCATTGTATTAAGTAATTCAATATCCTTGTAAAACAAAAAATTTACAATTATTATTTAACAAGTTTAATTTTATCGTTAGATAATATAATATCACCTCTTATTTTTTTATTATTTCATACCTTAGGAATAAAATTCATGAAAAAAGACATCCACCAGCAACGTATTTTAATTCTTGATTTTGGTTCACAAGTTACCCAGTTAATCGCTCGTCGAATTCGTGAAATTGGTGTGTATTGTGAACTGTGGCCGTGGGATGTATCGGAAGAAAAAATTAAACAATTTAATCCTAAAGGTATTATTTTATCAGGTGGTCCTGAAAGTACTACCGAACAAAACAGCCCGCGAGCACCCGAATATGTGTTTAACGCTGGCGTGCCCGTATTAGGTATCTGCTATGGTATGCAGACTATGGCAATTCAACTGGGGAAAGGAGGGCAAGTTACTGCCTCTAATCAACGAGAGTTTGGTTATGCTAAAGTTGATATTGTTGCAAAATCAAAATTAACTGATGGTATTTTGGATAGCACAAGTGAACAAGGTGTTAATCAACTTGATGTTTGGATGAGCCACGGTGATAAAGTAACAACATTGCCTGATAGTTTTACACTGATTGGGCGTACTGAAACTTGCCCATTTGCGATTATGGCTAATGACGAAAAACAATTTTATGGTGTTCAATTCCACCCAGAAGTAACTCACACTGTAAAAGGTTTCGAGTTATTGCAACGTTTTGTGATCGACATTTGTCACTGTGAAAAACTTTGGACACCATCTTCAATTATTACCGATGCCATTGCTCGCATTAAAGAAAAGGTTGGTAACGACAAAGTATTACTTGGTTTATCAGGTGGCGTTGATTCTTCTGTAACTGCATTGTTATTACACCAAGCTATCGGTGACCAATTAACTTGTGTATTTGTTGATCATGGTTTATTGCGCTTGAACGAAGCACAACAAGTTATGGATATGTTTGGTAATAAATTTGGCTTAAATATTATTGCGGTAAACGCCGAAGACCGCTTTTTAGCTGCATTAAAAGGTGAAGCTGATCCCGAAGCTAAACGTAAAATTATTGGGCGTGAATTTGTTGCTGTATTTGATGAAGAAGCAGCAAAACTTAAAGATGTAAAATGGCTTGCGCAAGGTACTATCTATCCTGATGTGATTGAATCAGCAGCAGCCGACACAGGTAAGGCTCATGTGATTAAATCACACCATAATGTTGGTGGTTTACCTGAAGATATGAAAATGGGCTTAGTTGAACCATTAAGAGAGCTATTTAAAGACGAAGTACGCAAAATAGGTTTAGAACTTGGTTTACCTTATGACATGCTTTACCGCCATCCATTCCCTGGTCCAGGTCTTGGTGTGCGTGTACTTGGTGAAGTTAAAAAAGAGTATTGTGACTTATTACGTCAAGCTGATGCTATTTTTATTGAAGAACTTTATAAAGCTGAACTTTATCATAAAGTTAGTCAAGCCTTTACTGTATTCTTACCTGTTCGTTCAGTAGGTGTAATGGGGGATGGGCGTAAATATGATTGGGTTGTATCCTTGCGTGCAGTTGAAACGGTTGACTTTATGACTGCTCATTGGGCTCAGTTACCTTATGAATTCCTTGGTCGAGTTTCTAACCGCATTATTAATGAGGTTAACGGCATATCTCGTGTTGTGTATGATATAAGCGGAAAACCGCCAGCGACGATTGAATGGGAATAATTGCATTTAATATCATGTAATCTCATATTGTCTTTTTTTGTTATTTTAAGCCTTGTTTATCAAGGCTTTTTAGTCTTATTTAATCTCATGTAGTCTCATTTAAGCTTGATTTTTTTGACGGTATCTTTGACGGTATAGGAGATAAAAATGTTAACAGAAATCAAGCTTAAATCAATAAAACCAAAAGACAAACAATATAAAATTCCAGACCGAGATGGGTTGTATATTGCTGTATCTAAAGCAGGTACGTTGTCTTTTCGTTATGATTACCGCATTAATGGGCAACGAGAAACCAGCTAGCTCAAAAGAACGGTTTAAATCTCGGTAATTTTACTGTACATGACATGAGAAGAACTGCATCAACTCACCTACATGAGGCCGGTTACAACTCCGACTTGATAGAAAAGGCTTTAGCTCATGAGCAACGAGGTGTTAGAGCTGTTTTACAATAAAGCTGAATACTCAGGGCAAAGGCGAAAACTATTACAGCTTATGCTTATTGGTATAATCATAAACGATTACATTCTTCGTTAGGCTACTTGCCTCCCGTTGAATTTAAAAAACACTTACCCCTTAATTTTTTTGTTTGAAAATGTGTTGCCATTCCACAATATCTATTAAACTCACGCCCAAGAAAACGGCATAGGTTAAAAGCCCTACCTCCTTTTATCCTAAGGAGTTAAAACGAATTGCACTCCATGGTGTAATCTAGTTTTTGTTTTTTTAAAAAGAAGAAAATGCTTAATCTGTATAATATTTTGTTTTTTCAAATCTATTGATAAAGTGTTTTCTAAACCATAATACTATCATTCTTTTTTTCTTATCTTTTTTAAATAGTTTTTTTCTATAATCAGATCGTTGTTTGATAAATTGAATTCTATCAGTGTGTATTGATGAATTTGAGAGGTTTTTGTCATTTGTTGTAATTAAGCAGGGTAATGTTGCATATAATTTAACTCCTGTGCATAATTTAATTATTCTAAACATATCAGCTTCATAGCGAATAGGATATAAAAATTTAATTAGCTTTTTGGCTGTCTCGTTCGTTACGATGTATCCAGTAGCTCTAACAGCTCTTGTTACCTCAAATATGTTAAAGTTGTCTAAGTTGAATTTTTTATTAACAAGGTAATGAAAATCCGCTGTTAATAAAAAAATTCCTTTTTTGTCATTTTTGCTTTTAAAACTATTTAAAAAGTTAGGTAGTTTTTCATCTAATACTGCATCATCTTCAAGAATTAAAGCGTAGGGTAAATTGTTTTGTATTATTTTTTTATATACATTTATGTGGCTTAATGCACAGCCTATTTCCCCTTTAGTTAAAAAATTATTTGGATAATCGTAGACTGCATTTTGAATGAATTCTTCAGATAAAGCATTACCATCGACGGCATTATAAATTTCAAAGTTTAGGTTTAGTTTTTCACATTCCTTTTTTATATGTTCTTTTTTAGCTGGTTCTCTTTCTAAATTTATTATAAAAATCTTCATGTTATTTACTTTTCTTAGAACAATATTTAAAGTATATCATGCTAATAAAAATATAAAAAATGATAAAAAACTTATTAACAAATGATCTATAAAAATGATTGACTTAAGTATATACTCTTTATCAATTAAATTGGATTATAATGGTGTATATTAATAGTGAGTAATTCAATTGTAAGTATTTATTTTCACCAATATTTTAAGGATCTTTTAATATGATTTTAGGTAATATTAATCATTTAAGGCTAGTTCCTTATTTGCCTAGCAAAATAAAACAATCAATTGAGTACATTAAAGATAACGTTAATATTAATACGCCTGTGGGGCGTTATGATATTGATGGTGATAATATGTTTTTTATGGTGTCAGATAGTCGATCACGTTATATTGATGAGGCTAATCCTGAATATCATGAAAAATATATCGATGTTCAGATTGTTTTAGAAGGGCGAGAGGGAATGGCGGTGTGCACGTTACCACCTTATACTAAAGTGTTAGACGATAAATTAGCAGAAAGCGATATTGCTTTTATCAAAACACCAAAAGAGGAAACAATGCTAACATTGCAACCAAATGATTTTATTGTTTTTTTACCTAACGAAGTACATAAGCCACTTTGTGCTATTGATAATAAGATTGAAACAGTTCGTAAAGTTGTGGTGAAAATCGCGCTGGATTATTTATAATTAAGTCAAGGGTATAGGTATAATATGACGACAAATATCGCTGTGATTGGCGAATGCATGATTGAATTGTCGATAAAACAAGGTTCGACTACACGAGGTTTTGGTGGTGATACGCTTAATACCTCTGTTTATTTATCACGTTTATTAAAAGGTCGTGATTTTTCGATTCATTATGTGACAGGGCTTGGTACCGATCCTTTTAGTCAAGAGATGTTAGATAGTTGGCAAAAAGAAAATATTCAAACTGATTTAGTACAAAGAATGGCAGATAAGATGCCTGGTCTTTATTCTATCGTGACCGATGAGCAAGGTGAGCGCTCTTTTTATTACTGGCGTAATGATGCAGCAGCTAAATTTTGGTTGAAAACAGCTGAAACAGACAGAATAATTCAGCAAATTGAACATTACGATTATGTATATTTAAGTGGTATTAGTATTGCGATTTTAGATGCTGAAAGTATCCTTAAATTATTAGATCTTTTAAAACAAGTTAAGTCTAATGGTGGTAAAGTTATTTTTGATAATAACTTTCGCCCACGTTTATGGCATAGTCTTGATTTGGCACGTAGTGTTTATGCTGATATTCTTAGCTTGACCGATATTGCATTTTTAACATTAGATGACGAAGATTTGTTATGGGGTAAACTGCCTTATGAACAAGTGATTGAGCGTACAAAACAATTTGGTGTAACAGAAATTATTATTAAACGCGGTAGCGATAGCTGTATTATTGATTCAGCTGAAGGGCGTTTTGAAGTTCCAGCTAATAAGATTGCAAAAGATAAAGTGATTGATACTACCGCTGCAGGCGATTCATTTAGTGCAGGATACCTTGGTGCGCGCCTAACAGGACAAAACCCATCACAATCTGCATTACAAGGCCATTTAGTTGCCGGTACGGTGATACAATATCGCGGTGCAATTATTCCTGTTGATGCTACCCCTAAATTAATTGATTAATCAATTATTTTTGTAAAAACGGCCAAAACGGTCATTGATGACCGTTTTTTGTTTTAAGTTAGAAATAACATTTTCAATTAATATTCTTATCAAAATCTTTATAAAAATTACTTCTTGATGTAAAACAGTGATCAGTTATTTGTCTATATAGTAGTGTATTTAATCTGTTCTCACTGGTACAATATACAGTTAAATTTCCATCCATTTTGTTTGAAAACAAATATAAGAGAGATCTATGTCAATCAAAGATATCGATATTCGTGGTGCGAGAACGCACAATCTAAAAAACATTAATGTCACCATTCCTAGAGATAAGTTAGTTGTTATTACTGGGCTTTCGGGATCGGGTAAATCTTCGTTAGCATTTGATACTCTTTATGCGGAAGGACAACGGCGTTATGTTGAATCATTGTCAGCATATGCGCGTCAATTTTTATCGTTAATGGAAAAACCTGATGTCGATCATATTGAAGGGTTGTCGCCTGCAATTTCGATCGAGCAAAAATCGACTTCGCATAATCCACGCTCGACTGTTGGGACTATTACTGAAATTTATGATTATCTGCGATTGCTTTTTGCTAGAATTGGCGAGCCTCGCTGTCCTAACCATCATTTACCTTTAGCTGCGCAAACAGTTTCGCAAATGGTCGATAGCATTATGGCGTTACCGACTGAAAATCGTTATATGCTATTAGCTCCTGTAGTTACTGAACGTAAAGGTGAATTTGTTAAGCTGTTTGAACAGTTAGCAGCTAGTGGTTATATTCGGGTACGAGTGGATGGGGATGTCTATGACCTTTCTGATCCACCTGCGCTTGAGTTACAAAAAAAACATACCATTGAGGTGGTGGTTGACCGTTTCCGTATTCGTGATGATCTAAAATTACGGCTTGCAGAGTCAATTGAAACAGTGCTTTCAATCACTAATGGTATTGTTAAAGTGGCTAATTTGGATGATCCGCAAGCTGAAGAATATCTGTTTTCGGCTAATTTTGCTTGCCCGATTTGTGGTTACAGTATTTCGGAGTTAGAGCCACGATTATTTTCGTTCAATAATCCTGCAGGAGCATGCCCTGAGTGTGATGGTTTGGGGGTGCAACAATATTTTGATCAAAAACGTATTGTCCAGATGCCAGAAGTTTCATTGGCTGCTGGTGCGATTAAGGGCTGGGACCGTCGCAATTTTTACTATTTCCAGATGCTAAAATCATTAGCAGATCATTATAAGTTTGACATTGATAAACCGTATGAAAAATTACCTGAAAAGATAAAAGACATTTTATTAAATGGTTCAGGTAATACCGAAATTCAGTTTGTTTATTCAAATGATCGAGGTGATGTTGTTAAACGTAAACATCCATTTGAAGGCATCCTTAATAATTTAGCTCGTCGTTATAAAGAAACTGAATCACAAACCATCCGTGAAGAATTAGCGAAATATATTAGTCATCGACCTTGCCCTTGTTGTGGCGGTTCAAGATTGTGTACAACGGCAAGAAATGTATTTATTAACGATACCAATCTACCAACAATTAGTGATCTTAGCACGCAACAAGCTAAAGATTTTTTTGATAAATTAACTTTAACAGGGCAACGAGCACAAATTGCCGAAAAAATCTTAAAAGAGATCAATGATCGTTTGCAATTTTTAATTAATGTTGGGCTTAACTATTTAACGCTTTCACGATCCGCTGAAACATTATCAGGTGGTGAAGCACAACGTATTCGATTAGCAAGCCAAATTGGTGCAGGGCTTGTCGGCGTGATGTATGTGCTAGATGAACCTTCTATTGGATTGCATCAGCGAGATAATACACGTTTGATTGACACTTTAACGCATTTACGCGATCTAGGTAATACGGTTATTGTGGTTGAGCATGATGAAGAAGCCATTATGGCAGCCGATTATGTGATCGATATAGGTCCTGGAGCAGGGGTTCATGGTGGCCAAGTTGTTGCACAAGGAACACCTAAACAAATAATGGCATGTAAAGAGTCTTTAACTGGGCAATATTTATCAGGTAAAGAAAAAATCGAAATACCAACTATTCGCACCAAAGTCGATAAGAAAAAAATGTTATCTCTTATTGGTGCAACAGGAAATAACCTTAAAAATGTAACATTAAATATTCCAGTTGGCTTATTTACATGTATCACAGGTGTATCAGGTTCAGGAAAATCAACCTTAATTAATGATACCTTATATCCCCTTGCTCAAAACGAACTCAATGGTGCAGAAAAAACTGAAATAGCACCCTATAAATCAATCAAAGGACTTAACTTTTTTGATAAAGTTATTGCGATAGATCAAAGTCCAATAGGGCGTACGCCACGTTCTAACCCGGCAACGTATACCGGCTTTTTTACCTCTATCCGTGAACTTTATGCAGGGGTGCCAGAATCACGTGCTAGAGGATACACTCCAGGTCGATTTAGTTTTAATGTGAAAGGCGGTCGGTGCGAAGCTTGCCAAGGTGATGGTTTAATTAAAGTCGAAATGCACTTTTTGCCAGATATTTATGTACCTTGCGATCAATGTCATGGTGCTCGCTATAATCGTGAAACCTTAGAAATAAAATATAAAGGTAAGTCAATTAACGAGATTTTAAATATGACTGTAGAGGAAGGCCGCGAGTTTTTTGATGCCGTGCCGATGATAGCACGCAAACTGCAAACATTGATTGATGTTGGGCTTTCTTATATTACCATTGGACAGTCAGCAACAACATTATCGGGTGGTGAAGCACAGCGTGTAAAACTTGCAAAAGAATTATCTAAGCGAGATACTGGGCGCACTTTATATATATTAGATGAACCAACAACCGGTTTGCATTTTGCTGATGTTAAGCAATTATTAGAACAACTACATTCATTGCGAGATAAAGGCAATACCATTGTGGTTATTGAGCATAATTTGGATGTAGTTAAAACAGCAGACTGGATTGTGGACTTAGGACCAGAAGGTGGTAATGGTGGCGGAGAAATTATTGCCGAAGGGACACCGGAAGAGGTTGCAAAGTCTAAACACTCTTATACAGGAAAATATTTAAAACCATTGTTAGCAAATGTTAGCAAAACAAAAAATAAGTAGCTTAATTATGCACTTAACCTATATAAGGCAGGCAAAGTATGATGCTTGTCTTATTATATGGTTTAATTTATATCTATTTTAGTAAATATCAAAGATGAGTATGGTTATAGATTTATAATGTGTTTGATTAATGTTTAACATTCTATTATCAGCAGGATGTGGCCGATGAAAGGAGTTCTATTTTGACATTGCAAATTGTATTGATGATTATCATTGCCTATTTTTTAGGTTCACTTTCTGGGGCAATGATTATCAGTCACATCATGCATTTTCCTAATCCTTCTGAACATGGATCACACAATCCTGGAGCAACCAATATTTTACGACTCAATGGCAAATTACCAGCCATTTTTGTTTTAATCTTTGACATGTTAAAAGGTGCAATACCCGTTTATATTGCTTATCGACTTGGTATTACGCCTTTCTTTTTAGGGATTATAGGTATTTCGGCTTGTTTGGGGCATATCTTTCCCTGCTTTTTTCATTTTCGCGGAGGAAAAGGAGTTGCAACTGCGTTAGGTATGATGGCACCAATTGGGTTTGATTTTACAGGTTGCTTTATTTTAACTTGGTTACTTACTTTACTAATTACAGGCTATTCTTCGGTTGCGGCGATTGTTGGCTTCCTTATGGCACCAATTTATGTTTGGTTATTCAAACCTGAGCTTACTTTACCTGTAGCAATGCTTTCGTGTTTGATTATTATTCGCCATAATAATAACATTATGCGCCTTTTTAAAGGTGAAGAACCAAAAAGTTATCATCGTAGCAAAAACAAAAGATAGCCTAAAAATTTATACTTAATAATGTTATATATTTTAATATGTGCTTTTATAACATAGATTGTACGCTATAAAGCATCCTACCTACTTATTTTCTGTAATCTTTTTAATTTTATTGTTAGTTAATTAAACAATAGAATAATTCTTGTTTGATAGATTTTTTAAAAAAGGTATTATTATCTTAAAACTCAAATATGTGGAAACCAAATAATTCATGCAAATAAGTCCATTATTAGAATCGCTTATTGAAGCGTTACGTTGCTTACCAGGTGTTGGCCCAAAATCGGCGCAACGAATGGCTTTTCATTTATTACAACGAAATCGACAAGGTGGCATTAAACTAGCTCATGATCTGCATGATGCAATGATAAATATAGGTCATTGCAAAGAATGCCGAACATTTACCGAGCAAGATACTTGTACTATTTGTAAAAATGTTCGCCGCCAAAGCAGTGGCCAGCTTTGTGTGGTTGAAACGCCAGCAGATATAGTGGCAATTGAACAAACTGGGCAGTATAGTGGTCGCTATTTTGTATTATTAGGGCATTTATCACCTTTAGATGGTATTGGTCCTAGTGATATAGGCCTTGATTTATTAAAAAATAAGTTAGCAACAGAATCAATAAACGAAGTTATTTTAGCAACAAATCCAACAGTTGAAGGTGATGCAACAGCTAATTATATTGCGCAAATGTGTGCAGAATTTAATGTAACAGCAACAAGAATAGCTCACGGTGTTCCAGTTGGTGGTGAACTCGAAATGGTAGATGGTACTACCTTATCGCATTCGTTTGTTGGTCGTCAAAAAATTGAATTATAATTTTATTGAAGTTTTAGCACTTAGCTAATCCTTATAGCTAAGATCAGAAATGAAAAGAGGTATTATATGAAGTATAAAGCCGTTGCCTTTGATATGGATGGAACATTACTTAACAGTAATCGTTTAATTTTGCCAGAAACAGTAGATATAATTAAAAAAATCAGCGATAAAGGTGTGAAAGTGATTTTAGTTTCAGGACGTCATCATTCGGTGATTTATCCTTATTACTATCAACTAGGTTTATCAACGCCAACGATTTGCTGCAATGGTTCTTATCTTTATGATTTTGAAAACCACCAAACTTTTGCAGCTAAACCAATGACAAAAGATCAAGCTAAAACACTATTACAATTAGTTAAAGAGTATAAAATACATACTTTAATTTATACTGATAAAATGATGACTTATGAATTGTTAGATGATCATCTAGAAAGCTTTTTTAAGTGGGTGGATGCATTACCCTCCTTTTTACAGCCAGAAATTCAAAAAGTTGATAACTTTGAAAAAATGATTGACGATGCGGGTGCTATTTTTAAATTTGCAACAAGCAGTCATAACATACCGGCTTTACAACAATTTTCAAATGCAGTTGATTCCTTAGGTATGTTTTCGTGTGAATGGTCTTGGTCAAACCGTGCAGATGTTGCAGTAAAAGGCAATACCAAAGGAAATGGATTAACTCACTGGGCAACGCACGAACGTATTGATTTAAAAGAAATTATTGCATTTGGTGATAGCTATAATGATATCAGTATGTTATCTATTGCAGGATTAGGTATTGCGATGGGTAATGCTGATGATGAAGTGAAAGCCAAAGCTAGTTATGCTATTGGTGATAATAATAGCCCAAGTATCGCTCACGAGCTTGAAAAAATCTTTTTATAATTGATTTTTTTAAAATATTTTATGTTTGAAATTCTTTATCAAGACAATTATTTAATAGCTATTAACAAGCCATCTGGTTGGCTTGTGCATCGCAGTTGGTTAGATAAACATGAAACCACAGTTGTAATGCAAACCTTACGGGATCAGATTGGGCAACATGTTTTTCCTATACATAGGCTAGATAGACCAACATCAGGAGTTTTGTTGTTTGCGCTTTCTAGTGATGCTGCTAGGATGATGTCAGAGCAATTTGCGACAAAAAAAATTGAAAAAACGTATCATGCAATAGTGCGAGGTTATCTTGAAGGGGAATCTGTGATCGATTACCCTTTAGTTGAAGAATTAGATAAAATTGCCGACAAATTCACTAATAAGAATAAACCCGCACAAAACGCAGTGACTTCTTATCGCTCCATTAGTAAAATCGAAGTTCCAATTAAAGTTGGTAAGTTTGATACAGCAAGATACAGTTTTATAGAATTAAAACCACAAACAGGACGTAAACATCAATTACGTCGTCATATGAAACATATTTTTCATCCGATCTTGGGTGATAGTAAGCATGGTGATTTACATCAAAATCGTGCATTTGTGGCTTATTTTAATATCAAACGACTAATGTTACATGCCAGTAAACTAGAAATTACCCATCCCATCGACAATAAAATAATAACGATTGAAGCTAAATTAGACCAAAATTGGCAAGATATTCTTATCAATTTTAAATAAGAATTATGGCAACTTTATTATAAATAAAATAATTGTTACTAATTTGGCTAAACGCTTTATGGTTGTCCGACTATTTAAAACATGCTAAACAAAACCCGATTAGAGTTTTTCCCTTTAAGCAGTAAGAATAAACGTTATAAAACGATTAGCTGAGTATTAATATCTGTTTAAACTTGAAAAGTCCATTGAAAATAAATTAAGGCGACAAGCTAAAGGCGATAACAAAACTTATCTAAGCGAAATGCGACAGGCAGATACCTAAAGTTTGCCGTTACTTAAAAATCAAACCAAGCAACAAACCAAAGAATATTCATCTGTTTATATCTATTTGATTTTTATTATTTTTATACATAAACGTAGTGCACTCCTGAAACTTTTTCACAAAAGTTATAATATATTGATTTTTTTAGATAAACTGTGCGATAACCGGTATATCAAGCAAAAATCACCTTCCCATAAACCAGTGGAAAAGCCGAAAACGTGATACCAACTTTGAATTGAGATGCGGTATAAGCAGCCAATATTGGGCGATGCAAAAGAGTGAAAATAAAAGCTTAAACGTTTGATTAATTTTATCATACCGTTAAACCACATAAAGCGATTTCAGGAAAACACCTTATGCATTTTTAGCGGATTATTTTAATCATAAAGTGTAAATAACTTGGCGGTTTTCTACAAATAGCTTTAAATTTACTAAAACTTTACATTTTAAAAACTTTGATTAAAATACTGTAGCCACTAATAACCTATTTTTTTACTTATAAAAAATCATAGATAATTGATCATTATCATAAAAATTATTATTTTTATTAATAATAATTTAGACAGTTAAGATAAGGTTGATTATAAAAGCAAGGGATAAAATTATGGAATCATCTTTGAATCATTATCAATTCTCGCAAAAATTTAATTTAGCATTAACAATTGTGCTCACGTTTATTGGTATTATTGCTGCAATTGTACTAGGTATTATATATTCGATTATATCTTCGTATTCACCATTGATTATTATTGATGCTGGTATAGTAATCGGTATGGCTTATATCTTAACGTTTATCTCTGGTAAATTTACTAAATTGGCCAAAATTCGTAATGTAAAAGTCAACTTTTTGATGACGTTTTTTCTCTGCTTATTTGCTTATTATTCTAGTATTGTAACTTTTGAAACCATTATCTTAGGAATGGATTATTTTAACGCTTCACTATTTTTTTCACCTTGGAAAGTGGTTGATATTATGATGAATGATATCATTCCTTACCGTGAAATAACTATTACTAAAGGTAAAATGTCACGAGGGCAGATATCTGGAATTTTTCTTATAATCCTTTATTTAATTGAGATGGCTATCTTTTTTATTCCTGCTTTCTTTGCGTTATGTATAAATGATTATTTTTGTGAAGATTGTCAAACTTGGTATTCTAAATCAACGTTGAGCTCATTTAGTGACTCTACATTAGAGTCTCAAATCCTTAACAATCAACAAGGTAATTATGCAGATGTATTGAGTAATATTGTTTTTTATAAAAATGAGGATGATCTTATCAATAATGTAGATCCAAATATAGAACAACAAGATGCATTATTCTATTTTTATTGCCAATGTCCAAAATGCCATCAAAAAAGTATATTGACTATTGAGAAAAAACAACTCAAAAAAGGTGATAAAGGTTTTGAAGTAAAAGGTGCTCCTGATCCTATTTTAGTTAATGCTATTTTTATTGATAACAAAACTGAAGCACTTTTTGAATCGCAAAAATAAACATACTACAAAAAAGGGACTGCTGTCCCTTTTTTATTAGCCGATATAAATAAAATGTAATAATTATAGTATCGTGTTTTAAATAAAATATTTTTATTTAATCAGATATTTAATTTGTTTTATAACGTAAAAAAAAGAGTCAGAAATGAATCAAATAGCAGAAATTATTAAACCTAAATTAAGACTTTTAGAATTAGCCAAGCAACAAGGTAACATTCAACAAGCTTGCAAAGTCATTGGGGGAGGGGCGAGATAGTTATTATCGCTTTAAAAAACAGTATTGAGCAATGATTTAAGCTTTACAATCGAGAAGAGCGCATTCTGACAAATATTATTATAGAAAGACACCATGGCAAACGTGGAACGGAGCAAAGGGGCTAGTAAAGGAAAGCAATTAGAGAATTTATTTTGTGCATGGAAAACGCATTTTGTTAAAATGAATACCGATGAGTTAATAAGTTTCTGTCAGGTTAAGTTTGAGCTAAAACTTGTGGACAGAAATAAAAAGCACCTTTCGATGCTTTAATTTTTATAAGATAAAAAAAGTAAATAGCTATTACTTTATCCCATATTCAGACCGATAAGCCTCAACTAGCGTTACTTGATCTTTGCGAGCAGGATCTTTGTAAAGGTATTGGATCAAATCATCTAATGTAATAATTGAAATAACATCACAATGATAAGTTTGTTTAATTTCTTGAATGGCTGAAAGTTCACCACGACCTTTTTCTTGGCGATCAAGGCAGATTAATACGCCTGCAAGTTTAGATTTATTGTCTTCTAAGATCCGCATAGATTCACGAATTGCGGTACCAGCGGTAATTACATCATCAACTAACATGACGCGCTGTTCATAAATAGAGCTACCGACTAAGTTACCACCTTCACCGTGATCTTTGGCTTCTTTGCGATTAAAGCAATAAGGCACATCAACATTATGGTGTTCAGAAAGGGCGACCACGGTTGATGAAACGATTGGAATACCTTTATAAGCAGGACCAAAAATCACATCATACTCTAAATGAGCATCCATTAATGCGGCAGCATAAAAACGGCCTAACAATGCAAGATCTTTTCCGGTATTAAATAAACCAGCATTAAAGAAGTAAGGGCTTTTTCTACCTGATTTTAACGTGAATTCGCCAAATTTTAAGGCTTGCCTATTTAATGCAAATTCAATAAATTCACTTTTGTATGATTTCATTGATTTTCTCCAATTAATCTTTTAAGGCCTGTTTTTGAGCATCAATAATGGTTGCTATTCCATTTTTTGCTAATGCTAACAATTTTAATAACTCTTCATGACTAAATGGCTCGCCTTCTGCTGTGCCTTGTATTTCAATGATTCGTCCATCATCGGTCATAATAATATTCATATCGGTTTCAGCGTTTGAATCTTCTATATATTCCAGATCACAAAGCGCTTCACCTTCAACAATACCAACAGAAACAGCCGCAACTAGCGATTTAATTGGATTTTGTTTAATTTTGCCATTGGCTAGCATTTGGTTAATAGCATCATTTAAAGCAACACAAGCACCAGTAATTGAGGCCGTTCGAGTACCGCCATCGGCTTGAATAACATCGCAATCAAGTGTAATGGTATGTTCGCCTAACAGCTTTAAGTCAATCATTGCTCGTAATGAGCGAGCAATTAGGCGTTGAATTTCCATTGTTCGGCCTGTTTGTTTACCTTTAGCGGCTTCACGTTGTGTTCTTGAATTGGTTGCACGAGGTAACATGCCGTATTCAGCAGTTACCCACCCTTGGCCTTGCCCTTTTAAAAAACGAGGAACGCCTTCGTCAACAGTAGCATTACAAAGCACTTTGGTTTCACCAAATTCAACTAATACAGAACCTTCTGCATGCTTAGTATAATGACGGGTTATTTTTATTGGGCGGACTTGTTCCGCAGATCGACCAGACGGGCGCATGCATTTCTCCAACAGTTTCTGTTTAAAATTAGTTTTGAGTTAATCATTTAGGAGGACATCAACAAGATAAGTCGATGTTTAGCCTAAGCTAAGAGCGCATTATACAGAATTTATGATACAATGCCCAGCAAGTTTTTTACAATTTTAGGATGTTATTATGATTTCAAGTATGACTGCTTATGCAAGAAAAGAGCTAAACCAACCATGGGGGAGCGCTTCTTGGGAATTACGTTCAGTTAACCAACGCTACTTAGAAACATATATTCGTTTGCCAGAGCAATTTCGTTCACTTGAACCTATCATTCGTGAAAGATTACGAAACCGCCTAACTCGTGGAAAGATAGAATGTAATTTACGCTTTGAATTAGAACCATCAGCACAACATCAAGAGCTTTCATTAAATAAAGAGCTAGCTAAACAAATACTTAATGCGGCAAGTTGGGTACAAACGGAGCATGACTCAGCGCAAATTAACCCTATTGATGTATTGCGCTGGCCAGGTGTAATGTCGGCAAAAGAGCAAAACTTAGATACCATTTCGCAAGAAATTTTAGCGCTACTTGATACTGCAATTGATGAATTTATTACGGTGCGTGAACGCGAAGGTAAAGCACTTTGTGATCTTATTATCAAACGATTAGAAGCAATTACAGCAGAAGTCGGCAAAATCCGTCAATGGATGCCTGAAATTCTTGAATGGCAAAAAGAGAGGCTAAAAAGTAAATTAGAAGAAGCCAATATTGAACTTGATAATTCTCGTTTTGAACAAGAAATTGTTATGCTTGCACAACGTATTGATGTTGCTGAAGAACTTGATCGTTTAATGACACATGTTAAAGAAACCTATTCTATTTTAAAGAAAAACGAAGCAGTAGGACGCAGACTTGATTTTATGATGCAAGAGTTTAATCGAGAATCTAACACAATTGCCTCTAAATCAATTAATGCTGATGTGACAGCAAGTGCGATTGAACTTAAAGTGCTTATTGAACAAATCAGAGAGCAAGTACAAAACATTGAGTAATCACCCATTTAATGAATAATACATTGGGTATTTTAGCTGTCATATTAGCATCTATTTTATGGGGCACAACGGGCACAGTCGCTAGTTTTGCGCCCTCACTTTCCCCTTTGCTTATTGGTTCGTTAGCAATGGGCGTTGGTGGCATTTTACCCATACCCGTTATGTTACTCACAAGGACTGCATTATTTGACTAACTAACCAATATTGTGGTTTGTATTTATATGGCATTGATCCTCATGTTTATGGGGTATTTATGTTATGGCTATGGTTTATCTAAAATATCGGCTAGCTCGGCTATTACAATCAGCTTATTAGAGCCTGTTATTGCAGCTATATTAGCGATGCTAATTTATTGGTGAACAGATGTCTTTAGCCGGGTGGCTTGGCGTTATATTGATTTTTCTATATCTTATTGTTGTGACTCTATCAAGCGTCACAACAATATCAACTTCGAGATAGAAAGGAATTAAAAGAATTTTGTTTTCTTTTTAGTTTTACTAAAGATAGTCTAATAACTGATCCTCGCCTACGTTTGTAGGCTTTTTTATAGTGAATCTTTATACAATTGAATAGCTTCTTCTATAATTTTGCTTTGTGATTTGCCCGTTCCGTTGCTTAACGCTATTATTGTATCTATCGTTTCAATCGGTAGTTTGTAGCTTTTGGATTTTACGCCTCGCTTGTCATCACTTCGCTTTTGAATTTCAGCCCTTGATAATGCCATTTCGTCACCTTGATTTTTAATTAATCAATTGATATATTAAGGTCATCGGCGGGGTCGCACCCCCGCCTTTGATTGGTTAATAGACTGGAAATGATACCAGCACTATAACCAAGAGAATTAAGATCCGAATCATCTTCTTTCTCCCTTAAGCCCCCGTCTTAGGTCGGGGGTTTACCTCATCAGTGCCTTACTGATGTTTATCATTATAGTAATACCTACCTACAAAGTCAACACTTTTCTTAAATAAATTTCAAATAAAATCAAAATAAATCAATAACACGCTTGAACTATTGGCTATTTTCATATCTGAATTATTAAAAATGAATAATCGGGAACAAAATCGATCAGGTGACCCAAAGCGTGCTACACCGCACCCGCCTACAGGGTTTTTTACGTGAAATTTTTCAGTTAGATTTTATTACAAAACAAAGTGTAAAAGCTTATTGAAAAAAGGATCCTAAAGAATCAATATAAAACTGAAATAAAAAATATTAACTCATAGCGCGGCCTTATGTTGTCATAATAGAGTTAGAAATAACTAACTGTTCTGGCAGACTCGAAAATTACTAAAAAGTAAATAAAAATATGCATGACTAGTTAATTAAATATGAAAAATTGTTACCAAATAAAAACTTTTCTGCTAAAACTCTAAGTGAAAAGAGCCGGCATCTTATGATTATAAAGAGCAAGATCGGCTTTTTAAAATTAAATGAAATAAAACTATTCATCTGAAAAATGTTATTGATGAATATGTTATCGCAGATAAGCCTTGCATGGCTAAGATAATGTATTCATTGTTAGGAGATTTTTTAATGACGCAATGATTTACGGTTTTATTGATAACAATTTTGGCTGAAAAAATACCCAGCTCAACATGTAAAGCGTGCGCGTTTGCTGTTTGATGAATTTATGCTAATGTATAATCGCGCCAAAAAACATCACCGGCATACTTAAGCGGCGCTATGATGCTTGCGCTTGTTACAGCACAACGACCGGGCGATTTGCTTGGGATGGGGTTTGACAAAGAAAATTGTTTTATAAGAGATGAACATTTATTTATTCATCAATTAAAGGGCAGAAAGTATATAGAAGTTGATGGTGAACAACGTTTAATAAAACACGGATCAAAACTTGCGCTACCGCTTGATTTAACTCTTGATCCTGTAAAAATAAGTATACAAGATGCGATTATTTTATGCGGCGGTAATCATTATTTTATAGAAACTAATGATGAAAAAGTGCAGTACTGGCGGCTAAATAGGGATTTTTGTAACTTACGTGATTCGTTATTTAAAAAAAATCAATGGGAGGGTTATAACCCGCCTAGTTTTTTTGAAATTAGATCGTTGGCGGAACGTTTATACCGAGATCAAAAAATTAACACCCAAATTTTACTTGGTCATAAATACCGAAGCACTACCGATCTTTACAATGACTTAAGAGGGAGAGAATGGCGATATCTGAAAATATAAAAACTTACCGGGTTTATGTACTAAAACAAAGAAAAGGCGGTAGCGAAATTCTTGCAGAAACAAGAACGAATACCGTCAGCTTTGAAATAGCAAAAACAGCTTTTTGGCAATTATACAATCAGCAGTACGATAGCAAACACCTTTTATTAATGACATGCAATAGTAAAAAAATTAATGTATATCGTTATCAGTCAAAAATGGGGGACGATTGCTATCTTTCGAAAGATGCAGAGCTGAATAATGAATAGAGAAAAGCAACGAAAAAACGAACAAGCGTACCGATCTCGAAATGCTGGGCGACCGCGTCTACCGGGTGCGTATTTGACAGAAGAAGAAAGTTTATTATTAAAAGAATTAGCTGTTATTTATGGAGCTCAGAAATCAGCAATATTTGAAGGTCTCGCATTGCTGAAAGAAAAATTGGAGAAAGATAACAATAATAATTGACTCATGGTTCGGCCATTATGTTGTCATAATAGAGTTAGAAACAACTCAACTGATCTGGCAGATTTCAGAATTACTAAAAGGTAAACTATATGAAAGGTTTTCAATTCTCTCACTATATTTCAAGAATGGCGCTAAATAACGTATCTATTGCAGTTGTGATAAGTCGGCTTATAAACTAGTTGCAGAAAAAAGCAGCTATAAAATTTGTGGAACAATCACAGTTTATTTAACATTTGAAGCTTATGACGCTTTACCGCACGATCCTTATAATAGCATTGATAGATTTTTTACATGTGCTTCGTTTTATGGAATTGAATATCATTAACAAAAAGCTAGCTCGCTAGCTTTCAGTTTATCTAAACTGACCGCCATTTTACAGCCACTTGTTGTTATCTACTTAAGAAATTGTTAGATAAATTATTAATTTTAATGGAGGCGCGTCCCGGAGTCGAACCGAGGTAGACGGATTTGCAATCCGCAGCATGGCCACTCTGCCAACGCGCCTTAGAGGGCTATCTGAATAGGTTGCAGATATTAGCATTGACCTAATTAGCCGTCAAGTTTAAATAGGTTATAATTACATCAATCACCTCATTTTTATTCTAATTTCTAATAATCTTTATAACATGTTAATTTTTGATTTATAAATATAGAAGTAATAATTCGACTATTGAGTAGAAATAATTCCAATTTAAAGTGGATATATTTTATAAAAACCCTTTTTAATCAAGATTTTTTATTTACTTCTATCTAAAATAATATTAGCTAGGTTTTAGCTGTGATATGTTAATATCAAATTTTATTAAATTTACCAAACGGAACCGTAAATCTATGGGGTATTTTAATTATCATGCCAAAGCAAAGAAGTTAATCAAAGATGGGGAGCTTGTTAAATATGAATTTGTTGATAATTGGAATGGTATTAAACCTGCTTTAGTTTTATATTTTAAAAATACTAACCCTATGCCAATTAGAGAATATCGATGGAATGAATATTTACCATTGTTGAATAATAGCGATTAATTTTATACCAAAAAATAGCTTAGGATTTTTTAAAATAATTATTTATCTAGTTGAAGTGCAATATATAGCCGTATTCGATCATCAAATTTAGACAGATTTAACCCAGTTAATTTAGCAATACTATTTAGTTAATATCATTATGTTAAATAAAAAGAGGAATAGTATTGTCAATATGCTATTCCTCTTTTGATATTAATTTATTTGTCAGATGCTATATTTGAGTTATTTTAATTAAACGAGCTATGTTTTCACTAGCTCGTTCTATATTTTTAAAACCGCCAGCAAGTAACTCTTCTATTGTTGCAGCAGTTGGAATAATGCCAAAAATAGTATCAATACCTTCAGGATAGAGATCTTCAATATTTTTTCCAATTGTACCAGCTAAAGCTATTACAGGAACTTGCTGTGCTTTAGCAACTTGAGCTACGCCAAAAGGTGTTTTGCCAAATTTAGTTTGGAAATCAATTCCTCCTTCACCAGTAAAACAAAAATCAGCACCTTTTAATTTGTTTTCTAAATCACTATAACGAATAACAATATTAATTCCTTTTTCCATTTTACTGTTAGTAAATGCCATTAATCCTGCGCCCAATCCACCAGCAGCTCCTGCACCAGGAATTGTTGAAACATCTTTTCCTAATTGTGATTTTATTACAGATGAATAATGCTGTAGATTTTTATCTAATTGCTTAACCATTTCAGGTGTTGCACCTTTTTGTGGTCCAAAAACTTTTGATGCGCCTTTTTCTCCACATAATGGGTTTGTAACATCACTAGCAACAATAAATTCTACATTATCAAGTAATGAGTTAACTTCAGATACATCGATTTTTGCTAATTTATCTAAGACCCCACCACCTTTACCTAATAATTGATCGTTTTTGTCATAAAACTTGACGCCCAAAGCTTGTGCCATTCCTGCACCACCATCATTGGTGGCGCTACCGCCAATACCTAAAATGATCTTTTTTACCCCATGCTTTATACAAGCCAAAATTAATTCACCTGTTCCATAAGTGGTTGTGATTAGTGGATTACGGCTTTCTTTGGGTACAAGTTGAATTCCACTTGCTGACGCCATTTCAATCACTGCAGTGGTTTTATCTCCTAAAATACCAAAATGGGCCATAACTTTATTGCCTAGAGGTCCAGTTACTTCACAAGTATGTAATGTTCCATTTGTAGCATCAACTAATGATTGTGTAGTGCCTTCGCCGCCATCGGCCATTGGTACATGAACAAATTTAGCATCAGAAAATACTTTTTTTATACCTGATTCCATTGCTTCACAAACTTCTTTTGCTGTTAGACTTTCTTTGAAAGAATCTGGTGCAAGTACAAATGTTTTTTGTTTCATAAAGTTAATCCTGATATTAAATAATAAAGCCATATAATAAAGTTGCAATAATTGTCATTGTTCCACCAACAAGCGCTTGGTATGGGATTAATTTCATACGCTGTTTAATTGACATATTCATGCT
This sequence comes from Gilliamella sp. Lep-s35, assembly GCF_009795845.1. Classification (GTDB taxonomy): domain Bacteria; phylum Pseudomonadota; class Gammaproteobacteria; order Enterobacterales; family Orbaceae; genus Gilliamella. Next base: position 71,067 of record NZ_WTEX01000007.1, read on the forward strand.
GTTACCAGTGACATGGAAGTAATTTCCTTGAGGTAATGAATCAATAACTGTAGCACCTGTATGCATCATGACAGCAGCACTAATTGCTGGTATGCCCATATTCGTAATTGTAGAACCGAAAGTTCCTGTTGCTAAAATAACTCCGGTTGAAGTTGAAGCAGTCGCTGTAGCCATTAGGATGCCTGAAATTGGTGATAAATAATAACCAGAAATCCCCATTGATTGAATTATATGAATAACTTGTCCAGCAAGATTTGATGCACCAATTAAACCTGCAATTGCTCCTGCACCGATTAAAATAAGAACAGTAGGTGTCATCTTATCTATTCCTGATTTTGTGTACATTGCTATTTTACGATGTTGATCCATAGCAAACATACCAATCATTCCCACTATTGGTAGTACATATAATGCGTCAATTTTTAAATTAGCCAAGGAATCAATATGACAAATATTACCAATTGGGCTAATCATTAGCAGTATTATTGCGGTAACTGGAGCAACAATAGCTTTGATTAAAGACGGAGTATTTTTTTTACTTTCTGGTTCATCTTTTGCTAAAGCAAGCACTTCTTGAACAGCGATTTTATCTCCTTTATTCTTGATTAATGAGGCAATAACAACAGTTGCAGTTAATCCAAATATAGCTAGAATAAAACCACCTATCATGATATCACTTAAACTTAAATTAAACCATTTGCTGCGGCAATGGTGTTAGGGTTAGGCGATATAATATTTCCTGCTTTACCTCCAACAGATAAAGCTAACAATAGAGCCAATCGCGATATACCCATTTTATTCCCAACAGATAAAGCAATCGGTGCAACAATTAGCACCGCTACAGGAATAAATACACCAGATGCAGTAATGATTCCTGTTGCAAGCGCTAAAGCTAATAGCGCTTTCTTTTCCCCTAACTTTTTAACCACAGCTTGAGCTATAGTTTCGGCTGCACCTGATTCCATCATGACGCCAGCTAAAATACCATCAGCCAATACTCGAATTACTGTACCCATAATACTTTGTGTGCCACTAACTAAGATTGAGACCGTTTGAATTAAATTTGCACCGCCAATAAATGCTCCAATTATTGCACCAAAAAATAATGAATAAACAGGATTTATTCCTCGTAAAATTTAAAATATTGCAAGAAATAATCCTATTAGAGCACCATACCAAGAAATTATTTCATTCATTAGATTTCCTCTTATTTTATTTCTATACAGATAATTTGTGATATTGGTTAATTTTATTATTGTACTAGGCATTATACTATGTAGTTTTGCATAAAAATCATATTTTAAAATTTAAAAAAATTAGGCATAGTTACAAAATAGTGTGAATTTAATCACATTCTTTACTAAAAAGATGTTCTAATAAGCATAACTATTTAATTAATTTGCCAACTGATAAGCTAAAGCGTAAAATGCCCATCCTATTTTGCTTAACCTATTACTAATAAGTAATACTGACTTGAAATCAGAGGCATTTTTAATGACAACTTTATATACAAAACCAGAGTTACTTTCTCCTGCCGGTTCTTTAAAAAATATGCGTTACGCTTTCGCTTATGGAGCGGATGCGGTTTATGCTGGTCAACCTCGTTATAGTTTACGTGTACGAAATAACGAATTTAATCATGAAAATTTAGCTATTGGTATTAATGAAGCTCATGCTCAAGGCAAAAAGTTTTATGTGGTAGTTAATATTGCTCCTCATAACTCTAAACTAAAAACTTTTATTCGTGATTTAGAACCTATTGTAAATATGAAGCCTGATGCTTTTATCATGTCTGATCCAGGCTTAATTATGTTAGTTCGTGAACATTTTCCTGAAATGGAAATTCATTTATCGGTGCAATCCAATGCGGTTAACTGGGCAACGGTTAAGTTTTGGCATCAAATGGGATTAACTCGTGTTGTGTTATCCCGTGAATTATCGCTTGATGAAATTGCTGAAATCCGTGAAAAAGTTCCTGAAATGGAGCTTGAAGTGTTTATCCATGGTGCACTTTGTATGGCTTATTCTGGTCGTTGTTTGCTTTCTGGTTATATTAATAAGCGTGATTCAAACCAAGGCACTTGCACTAATGCTTGCCGTTGGGAGTATAAAGTTGCAGAAGGTAAAGAAGATGAAGTAGGACAAATTGTTCATAAATGTGAACCAATTCCTGTGCAGGAAATTGAACCTACGTTAGGAATTGGTAAAACTACCAATAAGGTCTTTATGCTTGAAGAATCAGGTAGGCCTGGCGAATATATGCAAGCTTTTGAAGATGAACATGGTACTTATATTATGAATTCAAAAGATCTAAGAGCGGTCGAGTTGGTGGACGATTTAACTAAAATTGGTGTGCATTCTCTTAAAATAGAAGGGCGCACTAAATCATTTTATTATTGTGCAAGAACCGCACAAGTGTATCGCCAAGCTATTGATGCGGCGAGTGAAGGGAAGCCATTTGATCCACGTCTATTAGCCGAACTTGATTCTTTAGCTCATCGAGGCTATACCGAAGGTTTTTTACGTCGCCATAAACATGAAGATATGCAAAACTATGTACATAGCCATTCTGTGTCGGACAGGCAACAGTTTGTCGGTGAATTTAGTGGTGAGCGTTTAAATGGTCTTGCTGAGGTTATTGTTAAAAATAAGTTTTCAGTTGGTGATAGTGTTGAAATGATGACACCAAAAGGTAATAAAACCTTTATTATTGAACGTATGGAAAATAAAAAAGGACAGCCTGTACCTGCTGGATTAGGTGATGGACATATTGTTTATATTCCAATTCCTGAAGAAATCGATTTAAACTTTGCATTATTGATGCGTAATTTTGCTTAGTTTTATTAAGCAGAATAACTGTTCGGGTGACCGAACGGTTATGTTAGCTTTTATGCTAATTTTGATTTTTTATTGGCGAATCAAATCATCACCATAACCGATCCATTTATAAGTCGTTAGCGCTTCAAGTCCCATTGGCCCACGAGCATGCAATTTTTGTGTACTAACCGCAACTTCAGCACCTAACCCAAATTGCCCACCATCAGTAAAACGTGTCGAGGCATTGACATAAACAGCAGCTGCATCAACTTGATTTACAAATTGTTCTGCGTTAATTAAGCTACGCGTTAAAATTGATTCTGAATGACCTGTACCATATTCGCGAATATGTTCTATAGCCAGTTCAAGCGAATCAACAATAAGCACATTCAAATCTTTTGATAACCATTCTTGTTTTAATTCCTCGTCTTTAACGGGCAAGACAGCTGCTGTACCTGTTTTTAATATGTCATAACAGCTTGCATCAGCATGTAAAATCACATTATTATCTGCCATGATCTGGCTAAATTTAGGTAAAAACTGCTTTGCAATATTTTGATGAATTAATAGCGTTTCAAGCGTATTACATGTGCTTGGACGCTGAGTTTTGGCATTGACAATAATTGGTAGGGCTTTATCAAAATCAGCTGTTTCATCGACAAAAATATGACAAACGCCTATACCGCCCGTAATAACAGGAATTGTTGAATGTTCAAGGCATAATTTGTGTAAAGATGCACCTCCACGGGGAATAATCATGTCAACGTATTTATCAAGTTTAAGTAGCTCATGAACATATTTACGATCAGGATCATTAATACATTGAACAGCTGTTTGCGGTAAACCAGCTTGTTTTAATGCTTTTTGGATAACAGAAATTATGGCTGCATTGGTATTGATTGTTTCTTTTCCACCACGAAGTATTGCTGCATTACCTGTTTTTAAGCACAAGGCTGCAATATCAATTGTTACATTTGGCCGTGCTTCATAAATCACACCAATAACGCCTAAAGGCACTCTATGACGTTGTAGCTTTAATCCATTATCTAAAATTGAACCATCAATCACTTGACCAATAGGATCAGTTAAGGAAACCACTTTACGTACATCATTGGCGATAGATGTTAACCGTTCAGGTGTTAAAAGTAGACGATCTAAAATAGCTTCGTTTAAACCTTGTTCTTTTGCTGTTTGGATGTCTTTTTCATTTGCACTAAGTATGCTTGCACTATACTGTTCTAATAAATCAGCAATAACTATCAAAGCATTGTTTTTTATAGTGGTAGAACATTGCGCTAGTTGATATGAAGCAAATTTAGCTGTCTTTCCAATTTGATTTAACATATGTTTGCCTTTATCTGTATTCTTTAATTTTTGTTATGCTATGTTTAATTTAATTGTATTATTATGTTAATTGACAATCATATCATCACGATGAACAGCTACAGAACCATATTCATAGCCAATAATTTGACTAATTTCTTGAGAATGATGCCCTGCAATTTGTCTTAAAGCATCACTGTTATAGCGACTGACACCACGTGCAATGCGTTTGCCTGATTTATCACAAATATCAATAACTTCACCACGAGAAAAATCTTTTTCTACGTTGATAATCCCTTTAGGTAACAGCGAACTACCATTATTTAATATTGCATTAACTGCACCATCATCTAAGCGCACTATGCCTGCTTTGGGTGCACCAAAAAGCCAGTGTTTTCGATGCTCTAGTGGGGTTTTCTGTGGTATAAATCGTGTACCGACAGATTGATTATTGATAATATCAATAATGACGTTGGCTTTGTTTCCTGCGGCAATTATGACTTCAATGCCAGCACTACCAGCAACTTCAGCAGCTTGTAGTTTTGTACTCATTCCTCCAGTACCTAGCCCTGAAACACTATCACCTGCGATGCTTCGTAAATTATCATCAATATGATCAATTGTATGAATTAGTTTGGCACTTTTATCAGATCTTGGATCAGCAGTGTATAGACCTTCAATGTCGGTTAATAAAATCAGTTTATCAGCTTCAGCTAAAATGGCGGCTAGTGCTGATAAGTTATCATTATCACCAACTTTAATTTCTGCGGTTGCAACAGCATCATTTTCATTGATGACAGGAACGATATGATTATCTAACATTGCTTTTAAAACGTCTTGTGCATTTAAAAATCGTTCACGATCTTCCAAATCGGCTCGAGTAAGTAACATTTGACCGATATAAATCTTATAGATGGAAAATAGCTGTTCCCAAAGTTGTATTAATTTGCTTTGTCCAACAGAGGCAAGTAATTGTTTGGATGCAACGGTATTAGGTAGAGTAGGGTAGTTAAGATATTCACGACCTGCGGCAATTGCGCCTGATGTAACAATAATAATTTTATGCCCATCTTGATGTAAAAGTGCGCATTGTTGAATAATTTTAATTATTTGTGCTTTATCTAATTGCTTAGTGCCACCAGTAAGCACACTAGTACCTAATTTAACAACAATTGTTTGTTGTTTTTTGTTGCTCATAATATTACTCTTTTGTTTAAACGTGAATTATAGAACTGACTCCATCCATTTTACTGATTGTGTTAACGCTTGATGCAAGCTTTTTTGTAATTGTTTTTTAGGAACAGTTACTACTTTGTTTTGTTTCGTTGAATGAATCAATTTTGCTTCGCAAAGGTTACTGAGCTTATCATCTTCAAAAATGATATTCATAACAGGAACTTGGCAAGCATGAGTTAAAAGCCCTTGATTTTTTAGTGAAAAATAATTTAATTCTGCTGCCAATTGTTGGTTGGATATTGATGGTAATCCTAAACGACTAGCTAGCATATCTTTGTAACTATTAGGTAGATTTTTTTGTAACGTTTTATCAACAAAAATTTGGTGGATGAGTGGAGTAAAATTAAATAACCCTTTTATTTTATTTGGCATTAAATATGCTAAACGTGTTGCAATGTGTGAGCCAAACCGAAATCCTGCAACAATAATACGATTATTATCAACCCAAGGAATGGATGGAAGTTGTTCTATTATAGCTTGATGAATTTGGCTACTATTTTGTGATAAAGCAAAGTTACGGCTATAACCAACAGTTGGCAGATCAACCGTTAGCATAGCAAACCCATTAGGTGCTAAAAATTCACTAAAATAACGGTAATAATCAATTTGTAAATTACCTAATGCGTTACAAATTAGCACAACAGGACAAGTCTTTTCCGTCTTTGGTAAATGTAACATTGTCTTAATATTACGATTATCAACTTTAAATTCAAGTTCTTTAATCAAAAAAGGGGAAAAGTTAATTGCTTTTGCATAAGTTTGGTAAGCGCAAGTTTGGGCGTGCATTGCAAGTTCGTCAGTTTTAAAATGTGGATAGCTAGCAATACTTGATAATTCACTGGCAATAAGATAATAATTGAGTAAATTATTTTTATCTTCACCGGTAAGATTCGTTTTATCAATCGATTCCGCTTTAGCTTGCCATGCTGCTGCTTGATTTAAAAACTCATAAACCCAGTTACCAGATTGGTAACCAACGACGGTATCTAACCATTTATCATTGGTGTGTAGTTTAGTTGAAGCGGCAATTTTTGCTAAAACCGCTTCAGCTTCTAATTTTGGTAATCCTCGCCAATGCCATAAAACCGCATTAATAATTCGATACCATCTTGAGTCAATCTCACCGTCTAAGGCGCTAATGCTACTACCATCACCACTATCGATACGATTAATAAGCGTTGATGTTTCGGGGTAATCAAATTGTGGTTTAAATATTTGTGCTGTTAGATTTTCGATGGCTACCATAACGAATTTAATTTTCTTGATTATTTGTTATCGCAAATCGGTTTAACAAACATGACACCGGTATCCCAAGGCTGTTCTATCCAAGTATCTTGCGCAATATCAATCACATAATCATCAACAAGGGGCTTACCAGCTGGTTTTGCAAAAATAGTGACAAAATGAGCTTTTGGATACATTTCGCGAATTGTATGAGCGGTGTTACCTGTATCAACTAAATCATCAACCACGATAAAGCCTTCTCCATCACCGTTGGCTTGTTTTAATATTAGTTTTTCACGTTGGTGATCATGATCATAGCTTGAAATACAAACCGTATCAACATAGCGAATACTTAATTCTCGCGCTAAAATAGCAGCTGGAACAAGCCCACCACGGCTAACGGCAATAATGCCTTTCCATTGGTTTGCAGGTAATAAACGCTCTGAAAGTTGACGACCATAGGATTGTAACATTTCCCAGGTGACGTTGAATTTTTTCTTTTCAGCAATAAGTTCTGCTTTTTGTTGTTTTTTGGCTTTAATTTCTTCTTCTGTTAATGTTTGTTCTATTGACATGAGTAACCTGCAATTTTAATCGGATATACGAATATAATAAATTAATATTAATGGACTAAAAATAGATGTAAAATTGCACCTTATTATAGAGTGGTTAGATAAAAAAAACCACTCAAATTTATTACTTACTTAATATTGGGGTTATATTATGCTTTCTACACTAAAACCTAGTTCTGTTTGGCAAATTTTTAATGATATTTGTAATATTCCACATCCATCTCATCATGAACAAATGATAACTAAATATATTGTCGATTTTGCCAATACACATCATATTGATTGCAAACTTGATAAAGTGGGTAATATTTTATTAACTAAGCCCGCTACCAAAGGTATGGAACAGTGCCCATCAATTGCTTTACAAGCACACATGGATATGGTGCCACAAAAAAATGAAGGTACTATTCACGATTTTTTAACCGACCCAATTCAAGCTTATGTTGATGGTGACTGGGTAAAAGCCAAAGGTACTACATTAGGCGCAGATAACGGAGTGGGGCTAGCATCTGCACTTGCTGTTTTAATTGATCCATCAGTTGAACATGGACCGATTGAAGTATTAGTAACCGTGTCAGAAGAAACCGGCATGCATGGCGCTTTTGGTTTACAACCTAATTGGCTAAAAAGCCAATATTTAATTAATACCGATTCTGAAGATGAAGGTGAAATATTTACGGGTTGTGCTGGTGGCGTTGACTTTACAACCACCTTTGCTATTACTTATGCGGTAATGCCAGAAAAGCACGATTGCTATATGAATCTTTCACTTAAAGGATTAAAAGGTGGACATTCCGGGTGTGATATCCATCTTGGTCGAGGTAATGCAATTAAATTAATGGCTCGCTTTTTAGCGCAATATGCGCAAGATATTTCCTTTAGATTAGCTGATATAAAAGGTGGATCATTGCGTAATGCGATTCCAAGAGAAGCCTTTGCTGAAATCACACTAAATAAACAAGATCTACCTAAATTACAAGCCATTGTTCAACAGTATCAAACTATCTTACACAATGAGTTAGGTCATGTTGAACCGACTATTGAAATCACTTTATCAGAAGTCCAGTCCAATAAAGTAAAACGCGTATTAACTACTGAACATCAAAATAAAATCATCAATTGGCTAAATACAGCACCTAATGGCGTGGTTAGAATGAGTAAACAGCTAGATGGTGTGGTTGAAACTTCACTTAATTTAGGTATTGTTAATATTGAAGATAATCAATTGAATGTTCATTTTTTAATTCGTTCTCAAGTTGATAGCGCAAAAGATGCGGTTGTATCAACATTGATATCGCTTAGCCAATTAGCAAATGCTAATTATGAAATTAGTGGAGGGTATTCTGGTTGGGAGCCTAATTTAGATTCACAATTGTTACAACTTGCAAAAAATAAATATCACGAAATTTTTTCTCAGAAAGCGAAAATAATGGTGATTCATGCAGGGCTTGAATGTGGTTTATTTAAGCAGAGTTACCCAAATATGGATATGATTTCAATTGGACCAACAATTGTTTCGCCGCATTCTCCAGATGAAAAAGTCAATATTCAAAGTGTTTACCGATATTGGGAATTATTAATAGCGATCTTAAAATCGGCAAACCATCTAAAATAATCTAACGCGTACCTACCGATCTTTATCGGTAGGTATTTACACTCCATAATTAAAATAATCCCCTAAAAACTCATAAGCCGTTTTGCCTAAAATTTCTTTATGCGGTTTAACCGTATTATAAAAATCAATAAAACAGTTAAGCTTTTGTTTTCTCTCTTTTTGAATCGCTAAATATTTGTTGATTAGGCCACCTTTCAATTTAAAGCTTGTATCACTCTTTTCATTTTTTTATCTCAAGACGGTATAGACTCCTGAATATTTTTTACAAAATTTAACTTAAAAAAAGAACAGTCGAGTAAATACCCAATAGTGATTACACCGTTTACCTAAAAAATTACACTTTTATTAGTGTGTTATATTCAGAGGAGTGATGTTATTTAATGTTAAATGAGTTTTTTGAGATTATAAATAGCATGTTTTAGATAGAGATCGCATTTTGACAGGCTGTTTTTTATAGCGTTCATTCTAGCAGATTAAAAGAACTGATAGCTTCAATCGGGCTTTATTTAGCACATTATAAGTGGCTAGGTTATTGAATATAAAGCGTTTAGCTAAATTGGTAACAGTTATTTTTCTTGATGATATCAGCGACTATCGCTTGTTTGCGATAATAAGTTAATTTTTTTATGTATATTTATTATAGTATTATTCAAAAAGTGATTAATTATGAGCAAATATAACTTTCAGTTTAAAGAGTACAATTGGATAAAGAAGAGTTTAGATTCAGAAGAAAACACACTCAACAATATCAAAGAAAACTATTTAGATAATAATCTTAACAAAGAAGAATTAGAATTAATTAAAAACCCTAAAAAATGGGCTGAATATGCCTTTTCAAGCCTTAATTATCAACAATATTATGTGACAATCTTAGCCGGAGAAACTCCCTTAGCTTGCATAAACAATTCATTTTATGGAATAGACATTACATATTATAAAAAATCCTGATGGCTCAACTAATATTTTAACTACAGCTTACCCTAAAATAATACCTTAAAAAAAATGAAATTTGATTTAATCATTGAAAAACCATTAACGAAACTAACTGACTTTAAGTTTGAGTTATATGATAAAGATTCCTTAACAGAGGCACTTTCTATCATTGAAGATGCTATTTATGAAACTCATAAAATAAAGTTTTATTTCAATTTACTAGGTGAAGTATGGAACGTTACTGTATTTGGTGATCTCTCTGTTTTCTTGGAACAATTAGATGATATATTAAAAGTCACAAAAGGTATTAAAAAACAACATATCTTAGATTTTTACGAAGTAGGAACAAATAGAAAATTACTTTTAATTCATGATAAAAAAATAGTTGAAATTAAAAACATTTCAACTACTGGTTGGAAACCTTCTATAACCGCCGAAACACAAGATGACTTAGACAATCAAATATTATTTTTTGTGAAGAAATTAAAAGGTATTGTAGAAATAATATGCCCAGAAGTGAATCAAATAGCTATAATAAAAGAGTGGTACAACTTATTTCAATAAAATTAAACGTGAATTGTAAAACTAAACAAGACAAATAGAAGACTGGCACACCTACTTTGTTGGCAAACTCGCTTGGTGGGTGCATAATGCTAAGCCTTGTTTGAGCGGTGGCATAAAAAAACTGGAAAATTCCCTAAAAAATATTAGCAACAGGCTTAAATACTTAGGGCGAACACCCGGTAAAAACAGCAGAACCGGCAGGGAAGTATTTGAAAGGATGGAGAAAAAAGGTACAGCAAGAATAAAAGACGGGCAAAAACAATTTTGGGATAAACATTCTAATAAGTGGAGGGATATAAAATATGCGGATATGTCCCATAAAGTAGACGCCGTAAGTTGGTGGAACAGAGTAGGACGAAAATTTGGCGCCAAAAGCGAAGAAGTACGAGAATGGATGCTAAACAGTAAAAATTACGAACTCGAATATTATAAAATTAACCGCAGCAGAGGTGGAAAGTTAAAAGAAACGTATAAACCTCCGCTAAAATAAAAAAGAGATAAAAATTATGGCAGTATTAGACAAAAAATTACAGGATGAAATTGAAACATTAACCGATTTGGCTTATGAAAAATTTCAAAACAATGAAATTGAACAATCTTTTAAATTGTATGAACAAGCATGGAATTTATACCCCGAACCCAAAGAGAATTGGAATGAAGCATACAATACCGCAAGTTATGTTGTTAATAAATGTTTTGTAATAAAAGATTTTGAGCGGGCAAAAAAGTGGCTTAATAATATGATTATGGTCAATAATAACTTACATTTAGATGATGAAGACTTAGGTTTCTATCTTGGCAGGTATTATTTTGAAACCGGCGACTACGTAAAAGCCAAAGAAGAATGGGATGATGCTGTGTCTGAAGCAGGCTATAGAGTTTTTAAAGGTGAAGACCCCAAATATTTAGATTTTTATCGACATCCTGAAAAGTACATAAAAAATTAAACAGCAAAAAGGTATAAATAATATGGAATTATCAGATGAATTATACGATCAAATCGTTTCCAAATTAGAACAAGGAGACCAATATGCCGAAGCAGGAGAATATAACAAAGCGATTGAAAAATACGAATCTGCTTTAAATTTAGTTCCCCTCCAAAAAGAAAACTGGGAAGTCAGTTTACATATTTACACGGCAATGGCAGATAGTTATTTCAATCTAGGCAATTATCAACAAGCCAATAACAACTACGAACAAGCCTTAAAATGTCCTGACGGATTAGAAAACGGCTATGTGTGGTTAGGACTTGGAGAAACGTATTATGAATTAGAAAATATGGATAAAGCCAAAGATGCGCTTATGAGTGCTTATATGCTGGAAGGAAAAGAAATTTTTCAGGACGAAGACGACAAATATTTCTCCCTGATACAAGATTCTATTGGATAAATATAGAAGCGGAAGCCATTGCAAGGGTGGGAAGACTATCCAGAAGCATTAAAATTATGAAAATAAAATATAGAATTGTTAAGAATTTTAATAAAGAAGAACAAGATGAATTAGAAAGGTTAGGAATTAATGTATCAGAAGGGTGGGATTCATTTGAAATCGAGGAAAATAATCAAAATTTTGAACGAATCAAAAATATGCTGAATAAGGATTGGGATAATATAACCCAAAAGAAAAGTTATTTTTCAGAAAAAGATAGAGCATTAGCCCCGTATTTAAATATATATGCAAATAAAATGTTGGGATATGCAAAACCAGATGACGAATCTATTGTAGATGAATACGAATATTCATTTGATATATACCCTTATTACAAAGGTGTCTTTGAAATAATTAAGACTGACAAACAATTTGGAATATTAAGAGGAAATCAAATCGGCTATTATTCTTTAGAAGATGAACCTAATTGGAGAGGAAATGAAATTGCCTCGGCAAATAACATTGAAGATGCTTTTTTTGTAAAACCCGAAGTTTTTGAAAAAATATTTAGACCTTTAAATATTAAATCTTTGCCAGTTATAAACTATAAAACTCAAACCAAATTAGAAAATGTTGTACAAATAGTTCAACAAGGAATCAGTAAATCTCACTTAATTATTAATAAAACTCAAGTCAAAGAAAAAACACATATTGTAAATTGGGATATTGATAAATATGTATTAAGCGATGATTCTTATTATCCATCTTTTGATTCTTCACCCGGTGAATTTGATTTTTTTTATACTCATGAGTATTTTGGTACAGGAGGATTAACTCAAAGAAATACAATAATTTCAAAAAAACTTTATAACATATTAAAAACTAACAATATTAAAGGTTTAAATTATTATCCTATGAAAGGATAATAGAAAAAGTTTAAAAAATTGATACATGGATTTAATCAATATGAAAATAAAATATCGATTTTTTAAAAATTTTTCCTTAAAAGAAGTTTGTAAATTAAAAAATATAAATATTTATGTCGATGTGGGATGTGATGCTTTTACATTCTATGAAAATGACGAAACGAACGAGCAACTTCAATCCATATTCGGAAGCAACTATAAAAACTATGTTACTGTTGTCAAAACAGAATTTTCAGAAAACGAAAGAATTAATGCCGATTATTTATCAATTAAGTCTAGTAAAATTTTGGGATATCCTCAACCAGAAGACTTAGATGGAAATGATGAATTGGAAAAATTTCCTTTTAATGTTTTTCCTTATTTAAACAATGTATTTGAAATAACAAAAAGAAGTGAAAATTTTGGAATTATTAGAGGAAAGCAAATTGGAAGTATCTCACTATTAAGCGAACCTAAATGGAATAAAAAAAGTATAGGAACAATATATTGGCTTGAAGATACATTTTTTACTACACCTTCAATTTATGAAAATATATTTAAACCACTGAATATACAAAGCAAAAGTGTAATTGGGTATGGTAATCAAAAACCTCTAGTTACAGTAGTTCAATTGTTACCACAAGGAATATCCTCATCTAAATTAAATATAAATGATAATAATGTAGATGAGAAAACACATATCCCAGAGTGGGAAATGACTAGGTTTCATTTAAACAATAAAGGATTTTTTCCGTCTTTTGAAAATCATCCTGGAAATTTTGATTTTTTTGTATCTCAAGAAAATTTTGGTTCCGGTCATGCCAATTATAAAGAAGTCTTTGTATCGCAAAAGCTATATCAACTTTTAAAAAATAATAATATAAAAGGACTAGATTATTACCCAGTAAAGAAATAGTAAGCCGAAAATTTACACAGTTAGGGAAAGTAACAGAAAGAACAGCAAAAAAATATATTGATGAACTCACTAGCAAATACGCCCCCGGTACGGTTATCAAAAACACCGAACGTAATGCGGAAGCCATTGCAAGAGCAGGAAAAAAATTAGACGGGCAAATGATTTTAGAAGTACCTAGACAAACAGAAAAAATTTCCAAAGAAGTTTTAGAGTACGCGGCAAATAAAAAAGTTACAATAAGAGATATAAACGGAAACATATTAAATTAAAAGAAGCAAATTATGATAAAATATACAGATTACTTCCGAAAAAAAGTAAGAGAAGAATATCTTGCAGTTGGTTGTTGGGACACATGGAATAATACTAAATTTGAGAAAAAAGTAGAAAAAGGCAAACTCACCTCTGAAGAAGTCGCTAAATATAACCACGAGCATTTATTGGGATATGAGTTTTGCGTACTACACTCCGAAAAATCACTTTACCCCTATTGTTACGTTACGATAGTGCCTAGAAATAAACATGTTGGCGTTTATTTTATCGATAATGAAGGAAGAACATATCTAAAATATCTTTTCGATGAAGTAAAAGAAGATCGCACCCTATTTTTAGAAGAAGTTTGGTTTTATCAATTTATCCCAGGAAACAGCAGCGAAGAGCAAGAGTACCGTATGCACTTTGCATTTGATCAGGACGGAACATACGCTGCCCGAAAATATATCGATTCTAAGGGGAAATACGAAGATTACAAAGGCAATCAAAAACTCGACTTTTCAGGCTTATACGAAAAATATCCCGAATTTGGACAATACGAAGGCATAATCCAACTCGAACGCCCGGTATTGAATGATATTATCTCTTGATAACAAATCAAAAATAGGCATCTTATAAAGGTGTACGTATACTAGATGATATTTCTAAATTACCCGGATTATAAAATTAATTAATAATATTAAGCACATATGTACACATTAAAATTCGCAGAATACAATGACACTATGAAAGAAGTAATGTCTGAAGAAGATACTTTAGAGAATATAGTAGATCTTAGCCTTGATAGGAAACCAACAGCAGAAGACAAAAAACATCTCAAGAATGCAGAAGATTGGGCCAAATATGCTTTTGATAATGATAAAGAATACTATGTCACCTTTTTTAAAGATGGTGAGCCTATAGCATGCGTAAATAATTATTTTAGAAAGATAAGTATTGATTTTCTAACTTATCATAATGGTGAATTGTTTATTTATCTTTTTATGGTCTACGATAAAGGTAAAGATTCACATAATAAGGATGTGGATGGAAAGATATTTTTACGTCAGATTGAGTTATATGATGAAGATGCAGATAAAAGAATAACCAACAAAGTTCTTTTTAGAGATAATGGCATTATGAATGTTAAGACCATTACAAAAACAAAAAGACCGGAGTTTGGAATGAATTATGAAGAAAAAGAAACCCAAGTAAACTTATCACATAATTGGCTAAGAAAACCCCAAAATTACACAGATTACGAATACTTATTTGATTATCAAAACATTTTAAAACCTGAATATTTAGATTTACCATAATATTTTATTGTGCATTCTTTTAGTTATCAAAAACACCGAACGTAATGCGGAAAAATTTCCCAAAAAGTACTAGACTATGCTGAAAGTAAAAACGTTACAATAAGAGATATAAAAAGTCTATAATTTTGAAGTTGAAGACTGGCACACCTACTTTGTTGGCAAACTCGCTTGGCTGGTGCATAATGCTAAGCCTTGCTTTACTGATACAATTAAAAAAGTTGTAAAAGACCCAGTAGGTACTTTTAGGGATATAAATGGAAGACTACACAATAGTAAAACAGGGCGTTTTACCGAAGATCCTAACAAGAAAATTAAAGCTCCAAGTTATAGGAGAAATATGGAAGAAAGAAGAAAAGCCCTTTTAAGAGATGCGAAAGACCCCAAAAGTGGATTGAGTAATAGAGCTAGAAGACAAATATTGGATTCAAAAGGGAAAAAAGTTCCAGAAGGTTATGAAGTTTCACATGAAAAACCTCTTTATATAAGAACTACACATGCGGGTAAAAGAAAACTAGATAAGGCGAAATATATGAAAACACAAAGAAAATCGGTTCATAGAGATAGACATAAATTCTGTGGTGATCAATACCATAAATATGGACCAGCAAATAAACCCAAAAATCCTAAACCATAAAGCATATGAATATTAATTTATTAAAGGAAAAATATTTAGAATTAATAAAAATGGAAGATACTGATGACGGTATATTCGATTTTGGTGATCTATTATTAAAATCTGATGATGAAAAGGTTTTAGAATTTCATTATGAAATAATAAAATCTACAAAAGATAAATATTTACTTACAGATTTATTAACTTTTTTCGTAAAAAGAAAAGATAAAAACAAAGTAGGTAATTTTTTAGTAAAAAAATATGATAAAGAACAAAATGTATCTCTAAAAAGTGAAATAATAAAAATTCTAGGAGAAATAAAATATTCAGGAACAGAAGAACTCGCCATCCAAGAAATAAAATCTCCTGAATATGAATTACGATATGCCAGTATCATTGTATTGGGCTGGATTGGTAATTCAAAAGACTTAGGGTATTTAAATGAACGTATGTTAAATGATCCGGAAGGAACATTACGTCAATGTGGAGCTGCTGCGATGAGGCAAATTTGGTTTCGTCATAAATCAACGAAATTAAAAATAACCCAATATATCAATAGTGCGATAAGAAATGAAACAAATCCCGATGCTTTAACCGGCATGATTATCACCATTCAAGATTTATATAGAAAGAAATTAGGAATTAAAGAAAGTCATTATGGCGATCTATCGGGAGATGTTACCAAAGCAAAAGAAAAATGTATTAAAGAATTAGATAAAATATTGAGTTAAAGATGAAACTATTTTTATATGACATTGAAACAGACGAAGAAATAGAACCCGAAGAATATGCATTAGATGAAGCATTAGATGAATTTTATTACCTGTCGGAAGAGGAACATTCTGCTTCTTTTAATATTGATACAATTTAGTGTTCGGTTATTTTTTATGTTTTAATCCTCTTTTACTTTTATTATGGGAAATTTTCTACTTTTTTGCTGTACTATTTTAAGGATAGCTACTGTAAACAACGCGAGGAGTTTTTAAACATAATACGTTGAAATATTAAAAGTCTGCAAAAAAATTAATGAAATTAAATTCAAAAAAAGTGAATAAAAATTCATTTTATACTTGTGCTAGTTTTATAAATAGCCTACTATATATCCATTATTGCATAATAATAGATAAGGATAGGTATGTTAAAGGCAATTATTATTGGTGCGAGTGGCTATGCTGGTGCAAAATTAGCTTATTATCTACACAAACATCCACATATTGAACTTATTGCATTAACTGTATCAGAGAACAGTCAAGATGGTGGCAAGCTGATTTCTGATTACGATTTACATCCCCAATTAAAAGGTGTTGTTGATTTACCACTTACTGCTACCGCAGATTATTCCTCTTATATTAATAGTGTTGATGTCGTTTTTTTAGCAACTGAACATGCTGTCAGCCACAATATAGCTCCTTATTTTTTAGAACATGGCTGCACTGTTTTTGATTTGTCGGGTGCGTTTAGAGTTAATTCTGCTACTTTTTATACCGATTATTATGGTTTCACCCATCAACATCAAAAATGGTTAGATAAAGCAGTTTATGGTTTAGCTGAATGGAATAGCGAAGAGATCAAAGGAGCTCAACTTATTGCAGTTCCTGGGTGCTATCCTACGGCTTCTCAATTACCGCTAAAACCATTAATCGAGGAGGGGCTATTAGATAATTCACAATGGCCTGTTATTAATGCTGTGAGTGGGGTAAGTGGAGCAGGAAGAAAACCTTCACATAATAATCTATTTTGTGAAGTCAGCTTACACGCTTATGGATTATTTACGCATCGTCATCACCCCGAAATTGCAACACATTTAGGTCAAGAAGTGATCTTTACACCTCATTTAGGCAGTTTTAAACAAGGTATTCATGCCACAATAACTTGCCGAGTAAAAGAAAGTGTAACATCACAAGACGTTTTGAATGCTTTAAATAAATACTACCAAAATAAACCGTTAATTAGAGTTTACCAAAAAGATTGGCCAGCATTAAAGTCTGTCATTGGTTTGCCTTATTGCGATATTGGTTTTGTATTGAAAGATCGTCATTTAATATTAATTTCTGTTGAAGATAACTTATTAAAAGGTGCTGCAGCGCAAGCGGTGCAATGTATGAATATTCGATTTGGTTTTGATGAAACCACATCATTATTATAAAAATGAACTAATTCTATGCAAAATTTTGAACGTGTTAACAATAAGTTAAATTAATAGGGAACTAAAATGAAACCATTAGTTATAAAACTTGGAGGCGTATTACTCGATAACAAAGATGCTTTAAGTAAATTATTTGTTGTCATTAGCGAATACAAAAAAAATTTTCAACGTTCATTAATCATTGTTCATGGTGGGGGTACGGTCGTTGATTCCTTGATGGACAGGCTTTCTTTACCTGTGGTACGCCGAAATGGACTGCGTGTAACGCCCGCTGACCAAATCGATGTTATTGTTGGTAGCCTTGCAGGTAGTGCTAATACCACGTTGTTGTCAGAAGCAAAAAAACAAAAAATAGCTAGTGTTGGGCTCTGTTTAGCTGACGGTAATAGTGTGGAAGTTAAACAAATTTCAGAGGATTTAGGTTATGTTGGTGAAGCCAAAGCTGGCGATCCTACATTAATCAATCTACTTATTAATTCGGGTTACCTTCCCATTATTAGCTCGATTGGTATTACTCAAGCGGGACAAATGATGAATGTTAATGCCGATCACGCAGCGGTAGCACTAGCTAAGACCTTAAATGCCGATTTAATATTATTGTCTGATGTCGTTGGCGTACTTGATGAAAATAAACAACGCATCGAATCATTAACACAATTGCAAGCTGATCAGCTAATTGCCAAAGGTATTATTACCGAGGGGATGATAGTGAAAGTCAATGCTGCTTTTGAAGCGGCTAAAGCCTTAGGGCGAGCTATTGATATTGCTAGTTGGAAAGAATCTGACAAATTAATTGAACTATTTAACGGACAATCAGGTATAACAGGCACAAGAATTATTGCTTAAGTATTGAGCTGCTAGTATATTAATTTAGCTATCTATATTTGAATATTAAAAGAAAACATCTTTAACTCATTTATTTATCGTCAGTTAATTTAGAAAGGGTATAACATGAAAAAAAGTGGAACAAAAAAGGTTGTGTTGGCTTATTCGGGCGGTTTAGATACATCAGCAATTATTCCTTGGCTAAAAGAGAATTATGGCGGATGTGAAGTTTATGCCTTTGTTGCCAATGTAGGGCAAGATCCTAAAGAATTAAAAGATGTCGAAAAGAAAGCCAAAGCATCGGGAGCAGTTGCTTGTAAAGTGGTTGATTTACGAGAAGAATTTGTTAAAGACTATGTATATCCAGTATTAAAAACTGGGGCGTTATATGAAGGTACTTATTATCTTGGTACCTCAATGGCTCGTCCAATTATTGCAAAAGCGCAAGTTGAATATGCGTTAGAAGTCGGGGCTGATACACTCTGTCACGGTGCAACAGGTAAAGGTAATGACCAAGTGCGCTTTGAAACCACTTATACTGCACTAGCTCCACAACTTAAAGTGATTGCACCTTGGCGTGAGTGGGATTTACGCTCACGTGAAGCTTTAATTGATTATTTAAAAGCCCGTAAAATTCCAACTACTGCAACAGTTGAAAAAATTTACAGCCGTGACGAAAATGCATGGCATATTTCAACCGAAGGCGGTGTCCTTGAAAGCACATGGAACCAAGCTAATGCCGATTGCTGGGCTTGGACTGTTTCGCCAGAAGATGCACCAAATAAACCAGAATTAGTGACTATTGGTATTGAAAAATGTGAAGTCGTTTCAGTTAATGGTAAAAAATTATCACCTTATAACTGCGTTGCAACATTAAATAAAATTGGTGCTAAACATGGTGTTGGTCGAGTTGATATTATTGAAAACCGCTTAGTTGGTATCAAATCACGAGGTTGTTATGAAACGCCTGGTGGTACCATAATGATGACAGCATTGCGTGGTTTAGAGCAATTAATCTTAGATCGTGACAGCTTTAAATGGCGTGAGCAATTAGGTTTAGAAATGGCCTATGTTGTTTATGACGGGCGTTGGTTTGCTCCATATCGTCGTTCTATTCAAGCTGCAGCCGAAGTCTTAGCACAAGACATGACTGGCGAAGTCGTGGTTAAACTCTATAAAGGCAATGCAACAGCGGTACAAAAGAAATCGCCAAATAGTCTATATAATGAAGAGTTTGCTACATTTGGGGAAGATGAAGTTTATGATCACAGCCATGCAGGTGGGTTTATTCGTTTATTCTCGTTGTCATCACGCATACGAGCTTTAAATGAAGAAAAGAAAAAACAACCAGCCCAAAAGGCTAAAACAACTAAAAGTCCAAAACCAGCGACTAAAAAAGCAGTCACAAAAACGAAAAAATAAGCGCTAGTATCAAAAAATCAAACTACTATAATAAATATATACAGGTTAAATCCTGTATATATTATTTTTATTGTTGATAAAATCAAATTTTATTATAAATATAAACACATAAAAACGATAAATTAAAATCGTATAACTAATCATTAAAATAATATTGAGGTAATTATGGCATTATGGGGTGGACGTTTTAGCCAAGTGGCAGATCAAAGGTTTAAACATTTTAATGACTCATTGCGCTTTGACTATCGTCTTGCTGAGCAAGATATTATCGGTTCGATTGCTTGGTCAAAAGCATTGGTGACCGTTGACGTTATATCTTATGATGAGCAAAAAAAACTAGAAAAGGCCTTAAACGAATTATTACTTTCGGTCCAACAAGATCCCAAACAGATTTTACAAAGCGATGCCGAAGACATACACAGCTGGGTTGAGCAAAAACTAATCGAAAAAATCGGTGATTTAGGTAAAAAATTACATACAGGACGAAGTCGTAACGACCAATCGACAACTGACCTAAAACTATGGTGTAAAATACAAGTTTCATATTTAATTAACGCCGTTAATCATTTGCGACAATCACTAGTTGCAACAGCCGAACAACATCAAAATGCGATTATGCCAGGTTACACTCATCTGCAACGAGCCCAGCCAATAACGTTTGCTCACTGGTGCTTAGCCTATTTTGAAATGCTTAGTCGTGATATTAGTCGCTTAGAAGATACACTAAAACGCCTTGATGTAAGCCCTTTGGGCTCTGGTGCATTAGCAGGAACTGCCTATCCAATGGATCGTGAACAATTAGCGCATTGGTTAGGGTTTACGCAAGCTACTAATAACAGTTTAGATTCGGTGTCTGATCGTGATCACATTATTGAACTATTAAATAATGCTTCAATAGGCATGATACATCTATCGCGTTTTGCTGAAGATCTTATTATTTTTAATAGTGGCGAAGCCAATTTTGTTGAACTATCTGATCGCGTGACTTCGGGGTCTTCACTCATGCCACAAAAAAAGAATCCCGATGCATTAGAGCTGATCCGTGGCAAAGTAGGGCGAGTTGTTGGTGCACTAACAGGAGCAATAGTGACTTTGAAAGGATTACCTTTGGCTTACAATAAAGATCTACAAGAAGACAAAGAGCACCTATTTGATGCGCTTGATACTTGGCTTGAGTGTTTAGATATGGCTATGCTAGTGTTAGAAGATATTAAAATTAATTACACCAATTGCCAAGAAGCGGCCAAACAAGGTTATTCTAATGCAACTGAATTAGCTGATTATTTAGTTGCCAAAGGTATACCGTTCCGTGAAGCTCACCATATTGTTGGTGAAGCGGTGATAGAGGCTATTGCAAAACAAAAAGCACTTGAAGAACTTTCGCTTGAAGAACTACAAAAATTTAGTCCAGTTATAGATAATGATGTTTATCCAATATTATCATTAGAATCATGCCTAGCTAAACGCTGTGCCAAAGGTGGCGTTTCACCACAACAAGTAAAATTAGCAATTGAAGTTGCAAAGCAACAATTATCATAATTAACTAAACTCCTCAATAACATTATGCCAGCATCTGCTGGCGTTTTTATGCCAACATATTCACTTCTATGCTATTTTTTTATAAAAAATCTGATTGTATATCAGTGCAGACAGTGCAAGAATAGAACTCTTTTTTGAATGGATCAAAGTGAATTGCAATGAATAAAAGTTATAATTTTAGTGCAGGTCCTGCAAAATTACCTGCAGATGTATTAAAACAAGTTCAAGTTGAATTATTAAATTGGCATAATACTGGCGCATCAGTCATGGAATTAAGCCATAGAGGTAAAGATTTTGATGCATGCGCTATTGAAGCAAGCAATGATCTGCGTCAAATCTTAAACATCCCTAATAATTATAAAATCCTTTATTGCCAAGGGGGAGCTAGAGCACAATTTGCCGCTGTACCACTAAATATTTTGGGAAATAAAACCAGTGCAGATTACATTAACAGCGGTTACTGGAGCCAATGTGCTGCCAAAGAGGCTAGCAAATATTGCCAAATTAATGAACAAAATGTCATCATTAAACAAGATGGATTAACAGCAATAAAACCCATGTCCGAATGGCAATTAAATGATGATGCAGCTTATATACACTATTGCCCAAACGAAACAATCGACGGTGTTCAAATCTTCGAAGAGCCTAATTTTAACAACAAAACTGTTGTTGCCGACTTATCTTCATGCATATTATCACAACCTATTGATATAAACCGATATGGCATCATTTATGCTGGAGCACAAAAAAACATCGGCCCTTCAGGTATCACTATAGTTATTGTGCGTGAAGATCTAATTGGCTATGCACAAAAAATCCTACCATCAGTATTAGACTACAAAATCTTATTAGACAATGACTCCATGTTTAACACACCACCTACATTTGCATGGTACATGTCTGGCTTAGTATTTAAATGGATCAAAAAACTTGGTGGACTAAAAGCAATGCAACAACGAAACCAAACCAAAGCGCAATTACTATATCAATTTATTGACCAATCTGATTTTTATCAAAATACGGTTGCTAAAGCCAATCGATCAATAATGAACGTCACCTTTTTATCGCCAAATGAAGATCTGGATAAAAAATTTGTAAGTGAAGCAACGCAAGCTAACATTATAGGTATAAAAGGTCACCGAATTGCTGGAGGAATGCGTGCATCTCTTTATAATGCCATGGATCAAGACGGCGTAAATTATTTAATTGATTTTATGCAGCAATTTGAAAAACAAAATAGCTAAATTAACTCAAAATATTACAAGTCATTACTATCAGCAAAAAGGGAGACAAACCTCCCTTTTTCATTTAATCAGCATTATTTACAGCTATAAACTTCACCAACCATAACGGCATCTGTTGGTGCAATATCAGAAATATATTGCATTGAAGTATCCTGTGCATTATAAATCACATTGCCACCCATCGCAGCCGCCTTATTCATCAATTCTGTTGCAGCATCACGAATAAGTTCGCTATGTGTTTTAAGACCAGAAAAGAAACTACTACGGCGTCCTTCTGCTTTACCCAATAATTGACAAGAAGCAGCAGGTTTAGTATCTATGAATTGAACATGACTACCGGCAGAAGTAGTTTGATAGTTAGAACTACTACAAGCACCTAAAAACAAAGTCGCAACCATCGCAACACCAATGAATAATAATTTTTTTATAGACATAATATTTCCTCAACCAATAAAACAACAATCAATAATAAACTAAATTATTGTAGCAGTTTAATTAAATAAAAAATATCAGTAATTAAACTTGTATAAAACCCAATAAATAACAGGACAATAAATAATCAAACCGTTCTATTTTATTAATTAACTATAGCAAATTCGATTTAACTCTATTATAATCGCAACCCTACTAACTCAGTAGCACATCCAAATGGCCCCTTAGCTCAGTTGGTCAGAGCAGTCGACTCATAATCGATTGGTCACTGGTTCAAGTCCAGTAGGGGCCACCATCTCATGATTTTAATGTTTAATAAATTTTTTAATTTTTTAAGGGTTAATATCATGAAAAAAAATGCAACAGTGATAACTATAGCCGATACTAAAGGCGGTTCTACCAAATCTACTACAGCAGTTAATATTGCTGCTTTTATAGCACATTCGGGGTTAAAAACACTATTACTGGATTTTGACTTAGAGCAGCCTACAGCTTGTTCATATTTTCCATCGCAAAAAGAGGCTCCATATGGCATTTATGATTTTCTTATAATGCATGAAACAGATTTAGATAAACTAATATCTGCGACAACAACACAAAATTTAGATGTTATGTCATCAAACAGTGTTAGACAAGAAATTGTTTCCCATTTAAACGCTTCGGCCGATGGTATTATCCGTCTAAAATCATGCTTAAAACTTCTCAAAAACGAGTACGATGTGATAGTTATTGATACGGTCGGAACAATTGATCCAACGGTCAATATGGCAGTACTTGCTTCTGATGTGGTTTTATCTCCGCTAGATCCTTCCATGCCAGGCGTTCGAGAATATCTGCGAGGCACTATTTCTAATTTATTTAGAAGTTTGATTCCTTTTACGGATTACGGAATAGAATTACCTCCTGTTTATACGTTTTTTAATCGAGTAGAAGAAAATAATGATTGCCGTCGTATAAAAGAACTTTTTAATCAACAAATCAAATCTCTGCCACCCTTACCCTTTAAAATTACTGTTTTAGATAAAGATATTAAAAAGAAAAATAGTTACAAAGTTGCCGCATCCCTCGGTATTGCAGCATTTCAACATTATACCGAACCAACAAATAAAGTAGCTCATCCATATAAAATAACAAAAGCCCAAGCTCAAAGTATCAAAGACGATATTTATTATTTGTGTCAACACCTATTACCTAGGTATCAGCCACAATTTGATGCATTTATGAAAACCGAAATTACTCATTAATCATTTTTATTTCTGTTCACAATAAATAACAAGGTGATTATATGAATAAGCAATTTTTTTATTCTAATGATACTGAGCGATCAGTATTAGGTGCATTATTAATCGATAATAGCTGTATTGATGATACATTTGAAATAAAAGTGGATGATTTTTATATACCACAGCACAAATTGATTTTTAATGCCATAGTTTCTTTAATTCAAGAAGGTAAGCATGCGGATATTCTGACTGTATCTCAGGCTCTTTCCGAAGAACAACTAAAAAATTGTGGTGGTTTAGCATATTTAGCTGAGTTGAGTAGAGATACACCACGAGCAACAAATTTTAAACACTATGCATCAATTTTACGCAATTATACAAAAGCTCGTAGTGCAAATAATATTGCAAAAACATTGATAAAAAAGCTCACAAAAGCGTCATTTAGTAATTCAGACAGCAGTAATCAGATTATAGCACAAACGGAATCCGAACTTTTTCAGTTGGGACATGCTGTAGATAATCAAGATGAGCAACTTATACCAGCAATGTTGAATAATATTATGACATTTTTGGAAACGGAGCACTCTCCATTTATTCCAACAGGTTTTAAAAATTTGGATTCTAAAATAGGTGGGTTGGAACCCAAGGAAATTACAATTATTGCCGCAAGACCTTCCATGGGGAAAACAGCATTTCTTATTTCATTGATTTACAATCAAATAATAGCGCTTAATGATAATCCTAATTTACCTATACAACCTGTTTTTGTTTTTAGCTTAGAGATGGATGCACAATCGTTGATGTTGCGATTATTAGCTACATTATCCCATGTACCATTTATCGATATAAAAAATAAAAATCTTGACGATAGTGATTACGGAAAAATTTCTTATTATTGATGATAATGCGTATTTAACTCCAAGCATTTTCAGACGTAAAGTTCAGCGTTATACACGTTTATATGGCCAACCAATATTTGTTGCAGTTGATTATGTACAGTTAATGTCATCAGGTGAAAAAAACAATGAAAATCGTGCTGTTGAAGTGAGCAATATTAGTAGACAGCTAAAAATTCATTGTAAAGATTTCAATATTCCTTTAGTTCTGCTTTCACAATTAAACCGCTCAGTTGAATCTCGTTCTGATAAACATCCTCTTTTGTCTGATTTGAAAGAATCTGGCAGTTTAGAGCAAGATGCGACAACAGTAATATTACTGTATCGAGATGAAGTCTATAACGAAAACAGTGAAGCTAAAGGGACTGGTGAATTAATAGTGGCCAAAGCTCGTAATGCAGCGACTGGTAAAGTAGCAGTCAAATTTGATGGGCCATACATGCATTATCAAAATTTAGTTTAAGGAAAATATTAATATTATGGTAGAACAAAAATCATCTGTTGATGTTATGCGTGAACGTATATCTACAGGTTTCCCAGACGGTGATAGGGCAACCACTAAAATTACATTGAATGAAATGCCTATGCGGGTCAATCTTGACGAATTAAGACCTAGTCAGGTATTACCACGCCTGAAAAAAAATGAATCATATGAAGATATTAAAGAATCTATTCGAAAAAAGGGACTTGATCATGCTCCTGCCATTACAAAAATACCAGGAGAAGAGGGCTATGTAATTTCAGATGGGGGAAATACACGATTACAAATTTTGAAAGAGTTGTATGAAGAAACTGGCGATAAACGCTTTTATACAATTAATTGTATTTTCAGGCCTTGGGGCGGAGAGCTGAAATCTATTGTTGGACATTTAACTGAAAATGGCCTTCGTAGTGATTATACATTCATAGAAAAAGCATTGGGTGTTTCAAAGAGTAAAGTTTTGTATGAAGAAGAAGTAGGTAAACCACTATCTTCACGAGAGTTGAGTGAGTGTTTAAAAAATCATGGATATCCTATTTCTTATGTATTAATCTGTAATAGTCTTCACTCAATCTGACATTTGCGTTATTTTATAACACAAAAGGAGAGTCATAAATGAATCAAACCGCCAAAATCATTAAACCTAAATTAGGACTTTTAGAATTAGCTAAGCAACTCGGTAACGTTCAACAAGCTTGCAAAGTCATGGGATACAGTCGAGATAGCTATTATCGATTTAAAAAATTGTATGAGCAAGGGGGTGAGCTTGCGCTTCAAGAAATCAGTCGCAAAAAGCCTATCGAAAAAAATCGGGTAGAGCCACATATAGAACAAGCCGTTGTCAATATGGCCTATGAATATCCAGCTTATGGGCAACATCGAGTTGCCAATCAACTTCGTCAAGAAGGCATCATGGTGTCAGGGAGTGGTGTACGCTCTATTTGGCTACGTCACGATTTAGAAAGTTTTAAAAAACGCTTAATAGCTCTAGAAACCAAAGTGGCACAAGAAGGATGTGTGCTCACGGAAAATCAATTACAGCCCTTGAAAAAGCCAAAGCATCACGAACAGTCTGATTGCAGCCGATATGCTCAATGATAAAGTGCTTTCTTTCTTTTACAGCGAACAAGTCCCCCTTTTACGCATTCTTACAGACCGAGGAACGGAATATAATGGCCATAAGGAGAGCCATGCTTATGAACTTTATCTTAATCTAGAAGATATTGAACACACCAAGACCAAAGCCTACAGTCCACAAACTAACGGCATTTGTGAGCGATTCCATAAGACGATGAAAACAGAATGTTATGATATTTTATTTCGGCGTAAGATTTACACACAATTGAGTGAAATACAAAACAATATTGAGCAATGGCTTGAGTTTTACAATCGAGAAAGAGCGCACTCTGGAAAATATTGTTATGGAAAGACACCATGGCAAACATGGAATGATGCAAAGGGATTGGTTAAGGAAAAGCAATTGGAGAATTTATTTTACTCATCGGACACGCATTTTGTTAAAATGAAGGCCGATGAGTAATACGTGTCTGTCAGATTAAGTTTGAGCTACTAAAGTTGAGCAATGGCTTGAGTTTTACAATCGAGAAAGAGCGCATTCTGGAAAATATTGTTATGGGAAGACACCATGGCAAACATGGAATGGTGCAAAGGGGTTGGTTAAGGAAAAGCAATTGGAGAATTTATTTTACTCACCGGACACGCATTTTGTTAAAATGAAAGCCGATGAGTAATATGTGTCTGTCAGATTAAGTTTGAGCTACTATACATTAACAAATAGTTCCCATTTAATATTAGCACTGTAAATTCCGACATAATAGGCAGGTTCTTGCTTATACTGCTTTGGTATTTCAATTGCTTGCATAGTTTCTTTAATTATTTGTTTATCTGTTTTTTGTGCTTGTCCGCAAGAAAACAGAAAACAACTAAGTAAAAACACGCTGATTAATTTTTTCATCATGAATTTATCTTATTACCTCTAACTTGTCAGATCCTTCAGGTATATGGAAACGGAATAAATAACTTCCATTAGACTCCTTATTATTTTCTTTAAAAATTGCTTTAAATTTAATTCCGTCAGAAAAATCATCTTTGTCTTTTTGTCTTAATTTTACAATCCTATTATTGGGTTCAATTATTATCTGATAGTCTTCAATCGGTAAAATTTGTATATCATCAAATATCTTTGAAAACTCCCCGTTGGTTAAAGAGTCTTCTTGAAAAGAATTTTCAATTTCTTGTTGAGTAGCATATAGACAGATAAATTTTTCTTTCTCTCTGGGCATGATTGCTTGAAGGTAAGCTTCTGTATTATTTTTTTCTAAAATAGTACGCAACGCCTCTATTTTTTTAACTACTTTTTGTTCCAAATCGGGGACTTTGGTTAAATCTTTAGATTTTGTCCAACCTGTCATTTGATAAGGCACTTGCGCTTCAAATTCAAACGATTTTTCAAAATAAGGTAAATCTTTAGTCTGTTCATAAGGCAGTTCGAAGTTTAGTATATGGATTTCAGGATCTTCCTTATCCCTAAAATTTTTATTGTAAAATAATCTCAATCTAAAAGCGGCATACTCGCCTAAAACAGCCTGTCCATTCGGGGGATAAATGCGAAAGGTTATTTTTTGTTTACCACTGCCCAAAATTCGATAGTTTAATGGGACAATGAGACTGGTAATTTTACCTTGATAATGGGCAAACATTTGTACATCATTAACAAATAGTTCCCATCTAATATTAGAACTGTAAATTCCGACATAATAGGCAGGTTCTTGCTGGTACTGCTTTGGCACTTCAATTGCTTGCATAGTTTCTTTAATTATTTGTTTATCTGTTTTTGGTGCTTGTCCGCAAGAAAACAGAAAACAACTAAGTAAAAACACGCTGATTAATTTTTTCATCATGAATTTATCTTATTACCTCTAACTCGTCAGATCCTTCAGGTATATGGAAACGGAAGTAATAACCTCCAGTAATCTCCTTTTTATCTTCTTTATCAATTGCTTTAAATTTAATTCCGTCTGTAAAACTATCATCGTCTTTTTGTCTTAATTTTACAATCCTATTATGGGGTTCAAGTATTATCTGATAGTCAGTAATCGGTAAAATTTGTATATCATCCAATATCTTTGAAAGCTGCCCGTTGGTTAAAGAGTCTTCTTGAAAAGAATTTTCAATTTCTTGTTGAGTAGCATATAAACAGATAAATTGTTCTTTCGATCTGGGCATGACTGCTTGAAAGTAAGCTTCTGTATCCTTATTTTCTAAAATAGTACGCAACGCCTCTATTTTTTTTACTACTTTTTGTTCCAAATCGGGGACTTTGGTTAAATCTTTAGATTTTGTCCAACCAGTCATTTGATAAGGCACTTGCGCTTCAAATTCAAACGATTTTTCAAAATAAGGTAAATCTTTAGTCTGTTCATAAGGCAGTTCGAAATCTAGTATAGGGATTTCAGGAACTTTCTTATCCCTAAAATTCTTTCTATAATATAATCTCAATCTAAAAGCGGCATATTCGCCTAAAACAGTCTGTCCATTGGGGGGATACATGCGAATGGTTAATTTTTGTTTACCGCTGCCCAGTATATTATAATTTAGTGGGACAATGGGACTGGTAATTTTACCCTGATAATGGGCAAACGTTTGTGTATCATTAATAAATAGTTCCCATTTAATATTAGCACTGTAAATTCCGGCATAATAGAACGGTTCTTGCTGGTACTGCTTTGGTATTTCAATTGCTTGCATAGTTTCTTTAATTATTTGTTTATCTGTTTTTGGTGCTTGTCCGCAGCCTTGTAATAGTAATAAGCAGGCTACAAGAACACTAGCTGTTTTTTTTATCATTTTCATTAAAATATTTTTTTCCTCCCAAAATAGGTTCTTTCGGTGCTTCAACAATAACGATATCTTTCGATCTTTTAATACCGTATTTATCAAATTCAGCATTAATTTCCAGAATAATTTTGATACCCGTAAACTTTACAGCTCCTTCTAAATAGGGACCCTTTTCATCTGCCGCAAAACCGAGTGTGGGTTCAAAAAAACTGCTGGCTTTTGCGCTAGCCCCTGCTTTCATAGTATGTTCATCCCCCCAAAGTAACCAGGTTTTTATTTTCCACTCTCCTTCTGCGGAAAGTTCTACCTCTAAACCAAAGCGACCATTGGCTTTTACACTGTAATTATTTTCGTTAAAAAATTTAAATCCTGTTTTTTCATGATATAAACCCGATACTATGATTTCAAACCCTATTTCTCCTATTGCTGATACAGCGAATACAGCATTTATATTTAAGGCAACCAGTGCAGTATCTACCGTTCTCACTATGCGTCCAATATACGGCATTCTGGAGGCAATCGCAATTAGGTCTAACGTTCCTTTTCCGGTTAAAAAAGGAGAAAATTTTAAGTGTGCTTCTAATTGACGAACTACCGACAAGGGGGAAGGGGGATTGTATACGTTTTTATAATTTAACTCAAAACTTACGGATGGAGAGCCTATTTCTAACATTACGGGTTGTCTTTTAAGTTTAGCAGCAAGGGATGCACAAGCGTTTTGCATATCTTTCGGTAAAAAATTAAACCCATTTTTTGCTTCATTTCCTCCGATTAACTTATTTATCTTATTTTTTATTTTTAAAAATGTTTTAAGAATAGGTCTTATTTTTCCTGCAAATTCATATGAAATCTCTTTTTGAACATTATTATAAGTTACACCTCCACCTACTTTGAATTTAGTCTCTAAATTTCCATCATATCCGTCTATATCACCAGCTTGTGCCTTATTCACAGCATCATCAACTCGTGCTTGCCTCATTGTAACCCATGAATCTCTATATTTTATTGGATTTTTACAGGCATATTCAACTTTAAATTCCCACTCAATATCGGGGTATACATTAATCTTTACAGGAATGCTGTATCGGCAGGTTTCTGCCATTACCAAAACCATATTAATAAAAAAACGGCGGAGTTATCCGCCTGTTTTATTTATCTTAT
>NZ_WTEX01000079.1 GCF_009795845.1 Gilliamella sp. Lep-s35
TTACCACGGTGTGGTTCATGACTGGGGTGAAGTCGTAACAAGGTAACCGTAGGGGAACCTGCGGTTGGATCACCTCCTTACGAAGAGCTCGTAAGTGTTCACACAGATTGTTTGTTTAGAAGAAAGAGTCACTTTATTGGGTCTGTAGCTCAGGTGGTTAGAGCGCACCCCTGATAAGGGTGAGGTCGGTGGTTCAAGTCCACTCAGACCCACCAATTCAACTGAATTGAGCTTATGAGTTTGAGTCGTTGAAGAAGTGAACACAATGGGGCTATAGCTCAGCTGGGAGAGCGCCTGCCTTGCACGCAGGAGGCCAGCGGTTCGATCCCGCTTAGCTCCACCATTAAAGAAGTCTCTTTTGAATTAAATTATGTTTGTATTTACTTATTAGTTGTAATGAGTGAATAGAAAGATAAAGCTCTTTAACAATTAGGAACAAGCTGAAAGAAACG
>NZ_WTEX01000080.1 GCF_009795845.1 Gilliamella sp. Lep-s35
GACTAGCTCATCAAACCAACTGACCACCTTATATTGATAAGAAAGCAGATAAGGGAGCGCTTTATTGCCATATCTGTCTGTGTCGATTTTGAGTAAAAAGCATGCCGTGTAATTCATGTTTCAAACAAGTAACCTAATAATGATAAGAAAGTTATAAAACATAATGACCACTTTCGCCCATGCGGAATCGTAAAGTTCCATCACTTTTTTTAGAATAATAGTGGATACCTGTCAGAAGGCGTTTACCTTTTCCTGCAGATTGTACTGCACCATTACCTTTGTATAAGCGATAAATCTCCGGATTTTTTATCCAGTTGGGTACATTTTCCATATGGTAACTAAAATGTACCATTGGCATATTTTTCAATTGATGATCAATTTCCAATATTTTTTCTACCACCACTT
>NZ_WTEX01000081.1 GCF_009795845.1 Gilliamella sp. Lep-s35
TTTATCAATATCAACTAAATGACGATGGCAAATTTATTCGTTACTATCCTAAAAATGGTAACTATAAAGATAATCAAGAGCAAGGGTTAGTCGAAAATCATACTCGCGAAGGTTTATGGATTGAGAAGAAGCTGAATGGTTATTATACTTACCGTTATACTTACCTTGAAGCAAATTACCAAAAAGGATTACCGATTGGAATTTGGAAGTTTTATGAATTAGATTACCAAGAGAAGCCAGATGGATCTGCTGATCTATCTTCTGCTAAAAAAGGCAAACTTTTGTACACAGAAACCTATAAAGACGGTGAACTTGTCGAACGCAAATTTGTGGATAAAGAAATTGATGAATTGAATTAAAGATTGTGTAGTAAACAAACGATTATTATGCTTATCACCCT
>NZ_WTEX01000082.1 GCF_009795845.1 Gilliamella sp. Lep-s35
CGCCCCTAACAGCCAATTTTGTCTATTTTCAGCGGCAATAACTTGAGTAAAGCCCCAATCAACAAACGCATATAATAAATCTTGTTGGTTTGTATTATTAGGTCGGTTCGTATTATCAGATAGATAACCTGTATCCACGCTCACTCCATTATTATGACTTATGCTTGGATAACAGGTTGCATCCCCGAAACACATTCCAGTACACCTAACCCCTGCAATACCAAATTGTCCTAGCACCCCCATAAATCCGGCAAAACATTCTGGGCTGCAATACCTTCTTTGCGTATCTGTGAAATTAAATGCTATAAGTATGTTATTACCTAAATTAATATTTAATCCATCAGGCATTCTTACCAAATCAACCTCATTACCCGTGGTTGAATATCGTACTTTTCT
>NZ_WTEX01000083.1 GCF_009795845.1 Gilliamella sp. Lep-s35
CCACTCGACCAAAACAGAAATTGGTGCCTCCCGACCATCTTTTATCAATATATTTACGGCCTTCATCGGTTAAATCATAACGATACAGCGGTTTATCACCGTCATAACCCACTAGCTCTTCGGTAAATAGTCCTTCTTTGGCATACAGCGCTAATCGGTAATTTAATTTATGATTAATATAAATGGGATCTTGATAATCCATATCCTTATGATAACCTGCCATATATTTAATTGTATAAGGATACATATTTTTATAAATTTCACCCACTGCCAGACAAACAGCTCTATTACCATTGGGATTAATGTTGTCATTTTCTTCCTGAATTCGGGTTTTATAATCGGTGTTATCACAACCTGTTAGTAGCGATAATAGGACGACTAAACTACAACTT
>NZ_WTEX01000084.1 GCF_009795845.1 Gilliamella sp. Lep-s35
TGGCCTAAAAAACGTAACAAAAATAGCTTTATCGCTATTTTCTTAATATTTTGTGCCGTTGTGGCCAATAAACACTGCATTTGAATCAGCCTTCTTCCCCTAAATCTTGCATAGCGATGTCCGTGGTGTTGTTTAGCATCAGCAAAGCTCCGCTCTACGGTCTCTTTTCGCCGAGCATAGACTTTGGAATGGCAACACATTTTCAAACAAAAAAATTAAGGGGTAAGTATTTTTTAAATTCAACGGGAGGCAA
Source organism: Gilliamella sp. Lep-s35 (assembly GCF_009795845.1). Lineage (GTDB taxonomy): Bacteria > Pseudomonadota > Gammaproteobacteria > Enterobacterales > Orbaceae > Gilliamella. The sequence continues at coordinate 254 of NZ_WTEX01000084.1, forward strand.
GTAGCCTAACGAAGAATGTAATCGTTTATGATTATATCAATAAGCATAAAACTATAGTAGCTCAAACTTAATCTGACAGACACGTATTACTCATCGGCCTTCATTTTAACAAAATGCGTGTCCGATGAGCAAAATAAAT
>NZ_WTEX01000008.1 GCF_009795845.1 Gilliamella sp. Lep-s35
ATGACTGAAGAATGGCTAACCATTTATAATACAGAAAGACCGCATGAGGCACTAAATAATATGACGCCGATTGAATTTAAAACACAAAAACAGGTAGCGTAATTTTCTATGTAGGTTTTGTGCTAAAAATGGGGTATTTACACTTTAATCTCTTTTTCTAACGCCATAATCCGCTGTTGCTCAGCTGTTAACTCTCGACGGCTGGTTTTATTCGGGGAAAGTTGCCTAATCCATTTATCTAGGGTTGATTTATCCATACCTAGATGATTGGCAAGTTCGCTGATAGAAAGGTGTGCATTAGATAACGCATAATCCACTGATTGTTGTTTAAATTCGATACTAAATTTTTTGACCATGATGTTTGTCTCCTATGATTTTTGTTTATATCATAGAGGCAACTTTTGTCCACTTTTTGGGCGAGGATCAATTCTCTAGTTTGCTGTTTTGTTTCATTTTTAAGTAAAGGTAAACGTTTGGTATCAACGTGTAGCATTTCACCCGAATAGGTTTTGTTATCGCGTTTAGCTTGCCGTCTTAATTTATCTTCAATCGATTTTTCGACTTTAACCAGACGGTTAATTCCATAACTGATGGTTTTATAACGTTCATTTTTACTGGCCATAGGCACAAACAGCTTCAATCGAGCTTTCTTTAGTACGTTATAAATGGTCGGGCGACTGTTCATAAAGTGTTTAGTCAAATCAGTGACGGTTATTTTTTCTTTATGATATAAGCGCCATATTTCTTGTCTGTGATAAGGAGTTAATTTTTTTATGGATATTTATTACAGTCTTTTCTCAAATTACTGTAAACAACGCGAGGGATTTCTACAAATTATGATAAAAGATGCCGTTGATAGGTATCGACGGCATTTTTAATAAGTAGCTATTTAATAAGGGACGACTTACTGTTAACATTTACATCCATCGTTGGATATGGAATATTAATATTATTTTCATTCAATGCATTTTTGATATTTTCAAGTAGTTCACCTTTTACTACTCCGTAGTTTTCATTTAATGTCCAAACTAATACATTAAAATTCATTGAAGAAGCATCTAAAACATCTAATCGAATAGTTGGCTCTTTGGTTGTTAATATGTTTTTTGTTTTATCAACTGCTTGTTTTAATACTCGGTAAACGGTCTGAATATCAGAATCATACCCAACATTAATCACTAAATCTAAACGTCTTTCAGGCAAACGAGTGTAGTTTACAATATTAGAATTGACGACTTGACTATTAGGTATCACAACCAGTTCATTAGTGGATGTGATGATAGATGTTGAAAAAATTTGTATTGAATCAATCACACCTTGTTGGCTATTAATCGCAACTGTTTCACCCACCTTAAATGGGCGAAAAATAATTAAAATAACGCCGGCAGCAAAGTTAGATAGTGAGCCTTGCAATGCCAAACCAACGGCTAAACCGGCCGCACCAATAATAGTGACAATTGACGCTGTTTGTACGCCTAATTGGCCTAAAACTGCCACCAATGTCATAACAAGGATAGCATAATACGATAAGGCGCTGACAAATTTAACAACAGTCGGGTCAACATGGCGATTTGATAATATGCGTCTTAATTGGTTGCTAATAAACCTAGCGATAGTTCTACCAATAACAAAAATAAGAATAGCAAAGAAAAAATGAGCGATATAGCTAAATACAACCCCGTCGTATTTTTTGATAAATGAAATGCTATGATTTAAAAAAGCTTCAAAATTCATCTTATTATCCTCAGTAATAGGTAACAGATATTTCTGTCAACGTGTTTTATCAGCATGCACTAAATAAGTTGTTTGGCCAATAAAGCCCAACGAGTATCAAAATCGGTTGTTGGTAGATGTTTAAAACCTGAACGAGAATAACGCGCCATCATACCTTCGCAAAAAGCCAATAATTGGCTAGATAAAATACGCTCATCAGTCCTGAAAGCAACGCCTTCACGAATTTTACGCTCACGTAAGACTTGCTTAATTTGTGTTTCAATTCGTTCAAATAGTTGGCTAATGCGTTCTTGTAATTGATCTTGTTCAAACATTAATGCATGCCCAGTCATAATTCGAGTTAATCCTGGGTTTTTTTCAGAAAAGCCTAATATCAAAGCAAGAATAAGTTGTAACCGAGTAAATGTATTTGGTTCTTCATTCATTATTACATTTATACGGGACAACAAAATATCTTCAATATAGACAATTAAGCTTTCAAACATTTTGGTTTTGCTTGAAAAATGTCGATAAAGCGCAGCCTCAGAAACCCCAACTGTTGCGGCTAATTTAGCTGTCGTAATACGTTGTGTGCCTTCATTGGACTCAAGCATTTTGGCTAATGCTTGTAATATGTCTTCTTTACGATTTTTATTTTTATTTGTCACAATCATTTTTTACCCGAATGCCCAAATCCACCTTCACCTCGTGCTGATTCAATAAATTCATCAACAATGTTAAATTCGGCTTGTACAACCGGAACAATGATTAGTTGGGCAATTCGATCGCCTGCTTCAATCACAAAAGGGGTCTGGCTTCGATTCCAAATAGGAACAAACAATTGACCTTGATAATCCGAATCAATCAAACCAACCAAATTACCAAGTACAATACCATTTTTTGAACCAAGTCCTGAACGCGGTAACACCAATGCCGCTAAACTAGGATCGGCTATATGCATTGATAAACCTGTTGGTGTTAAAATGGTTTCGCCATCTTTGATTTCAGTTGTTTTATCAAACATTGCGCGCAAATCAATACCAGCTGATCCTTCAGTTGCATAAGTAGGTAGTGGAAATTCATTTCCTAAACGTTTATCTAATACTTTTATATCAATTTTTCTTCTCATCATGACTCACTTTATATCGTGTTATAACGGTTTCAAGTAATTGTGTTGCTAATTGTTGTTTATTGCTTAATGGTAACGTTTGCTCACCATTTTGCCAATATAGTGTTAATGCATTTTGATCAGAATTAAAGCCGATGCTCTTGTCTGAAACATCATTAGCGCAAATTAAATCTAATTTTTTTGTCGTTAATTTTTTTAGCGCATAAGCTTTAACATCATTGGTTTCGGCAGCAAATCCAACGACAAAAGGGCGATGTGCTTTTAATGCGGCAACACTAGCTACAATATCGGGATTTTTTACTAATTCAATCACAAGCTCATCGTTATCGCCGGTTTTTTTTATTTTCTGCGTCGCAATTGTTTTAGCATGATAGTCAGCAACGGCGGCACAAGAAATAAAAATCGTCGATTTTTGGGCATGTTCCAATGCTTGGTCATACATCTGCCTAGCGCTTTTAACATCAATTCGGTTAACATTATTTGGGGTATCTAAATGAACAGGTCCACTAATTAAGGTGACCGTTGCTCCCATTTGCGCCGCGGCATTTGCAATTGCAAAACCCATTTTACCCGAACTGTAATTACTAATATAACGGACAGGATCGATTTCTTCAATTGTTGGCCCTGCTGTAATCGTTATCGATATGCCTGAAAGTGCCGCAGTGGCTGAAAAATACTGTTTAATATTTTCAACAATTGTTTCAGGCTCTAACATTCGCCCTGGCCCAATATCACCACAGGCTTGAAAGCCACTGTCAGGCCCTAAAATTAAGGTGTTTCTTGATGCTAATACTGATAAGTTATGTTGCGTCGCCGCCGCTTTATACATTTGTTGATTCATAGCTGGTGCAATGACAACTGGCGACGGGGTAGCTAAGCAAACTGTTGATAATAAATCATCGGCAATACCATTTGCCATTTTGGCAATAATATTGGCAGTTGCTGGGGCAATAAGGACTAAATCGGCCCATTTGGCCAGTTCAATATGGCTCATAGACAGCTCGGCAGATGGATCAAATAAATCACTCGATACCGAATTGCCCGAAACTGCTTGTAATGTCATTTTGGTAACAAAATGGCTAGCAGAATCAGTCAAAACAACACGCACTTGTGCGCCACATTTTTTTAAATGACGAACCAGATCAGGGCATTTATAAGCAGCAATGCCGCCAGTAATTCCTAATAAGATACGTTTACCCGATAGACTCATAAGCTAGCTTCCTTCCTACCTAAAATGAAAGCGCTATATTACCACAATTCAGTTAGATAATAAGTAGCTCTTTTGCATTGGCTAATGTTGCGTCAGTAATTTTGTCGCCCCCTAATAGCCGAGCAAGCTCGTTTAAACGACCCGTATTATCTAGCTTTTGCATATCGGTTGATGTCTGCTTGCCGTTGGTTTGTTTGCTAACAAAATAGTGCTGATTTGCTTGTCCAGCAACTTGTGGTAAGTGGGTTACTGTGATCACTTGCGTTGATTCACCAAGTTGCCTTAATAGCTGACCGACTTTAGCTGCTGTTGGTCCACTAATACCAACATCAATTTCATCAAAAATTAAAGCAGGTGTGTCCATTTTTTGAGCGGTTAACACCTGAATTGCTAAAGCAATACGCGACAGTTCACCACCAGAAGCCACTTTCGCAAGCGGTTGTGCGCTTTGTCCTGCATTGGTGCTGACTAAAAATGTTACCTGATCGGCACCGTCTTCATTTAATCGATTTTCATCAAAAGCAACATCAATACTAAATTGACCATTTGGCATTGATAAGTCATGCATGATAGTGGTCACTTTTTTGGCTAATGTTTTGCTTATTGTTAATCTTTTTTGATGTAATTTTGTGGCAATTTCGACAGCGATTTGATGGTATTTAGTAATATCATTTTTAAGTTGTTCACTTTGCTCATCTTGCTGATTAATTTGCTTAAATTCAGCTAACAAAGTTTGATGTAAATTTGGCAATTCTTCGGGCGAGACATGATGTTTACGCGCCAAAGCAATTTGTTTAGATAACCGCTGTTCAAGTTGCATAACTCGAGCAGGATCAAGCTCTAAACGTTCACTATAGTGACGAAGCTCATCGCTTGCTTCTTTAATTTGGATAGATGCATCTTCCAACATGTTATAAACATTATTTAACGTTGGATCGAGCGAGGTTAGTTCTTGAACGCTATTTTTTACACTGTTTAGCAAATTGCTGATGTTATAGTCGTCGGCCTCGTCTAACAACATAACAGATTGTTGGCTTAAATTAATTAGCTGTTCACTGTTAGATAGCCGTTTATATTCCTCATCAATTTGTTGATATTCCCCCTCAATGGGCGAAAACTCATTGAGTTCTTTCAATTGATATTGCAAAAGCTGCATATGTGCATCACGTTCTTGCCGTGTTGTTTCGTATTGCTGATAAGCTCGTGTTGCCTCTTTCCATTGCTTATAGGCTTGATGCATTTGGGCAAGTAGTGTTGGTTCATTCATATAGTGATTTAACAACAATTGCTGATAATCACTGCGTAACAGACGCTGATGTTCATGTTGTCCATGAATTTGAATCAACATTTGCCCCAAATCTTTTAATTGCGAAATAGGAACAGCGCGACCATTAATAAACGCTTTAGAGCGCCCGTCTTGATTAATCACTCGTCGCAAAATACACTCATTGCCCTCATCAAGTTGGTTTTCGCTTAGCCAATTAAAAGCTGCTGGCGTATCATCAAGCACAAAACAAGCCGAAATATCCACACGATCTGCACCATGCCGAATAGATGAAGCATCAGAACGATTTCCTAAACATAATCCCAATGCGTCAATAGCAATTGATTTTCCTGCTCCTGTTTCACCCGTAATTGCTGTCATCCCCAAAGAAAAATCCACAAGCAACCGATCGACGATAGCAAAATTATTAATAGTTAGTTGAGTTATCATAATAAATTAATACATAAGGCTAGTTATAATACTAGCAGTATAGCAGTAAAAGCACTGTAAATAAATACAGTTTTTGTTTTTTTGAGATGTCTTTTTTGGGAGCGTTCACAATCTGTATAAATATGTTTTTCTAATTGCTTTAGCTCATATAAAAACCAATCAAAATTGGTGTATAACCTCTGCTCAATGAAACCATTTTTATCACTTTCTAGCGCCTCACAGTCATAATAATTTTCAGCTTTCTGACTAATAATAAAGGGTGTTTTATATTGAATAAATAAAATATTGACCATTAATTTATGTTGTAATAGATTAAAAAAGATTGTTTTTTAATCACTTTTCTTTAGTTGTTAATTAAAAATTATGCCTATAAGGTAAATCTATAGAAATAAGCATTCTTGAATATTTTGTTAAAAATAATCTGATGTTATATAAGGATAAAAAATAGTGAAAATTTTAAAAATAAAACGAATCGAGAATTTTGGAATTTTTCGAAATTTTGAATGGGATAATGAATTAGCTTATCTACAAAATAATAAAAAGGAAATATATAATTTTAAAAAGATTAATATTTTTTATGGTAGAAATTATTCTGGAAAAACAAGTCTTTCTAAAATAATTAGATCATTAGAAACTAAAAACATTTCTAGTAAATATGAAAATCCTGAGTTTGAAATTTGCTTAGAACATAATAAAACTATTAAACAATCTGAGCTTGATTCTTTTTCTTATCCAATTTATGTTTATAATTCTGATTTTGTAAAAGAAAACTTAAAGTTTATTTATGATGATTCACAAGACATTGAATCATTTTCAGTTACTTTAGGCGACGATAACCAAAAAGTTTTGAACCGTATTCAAGCATTAAACGATAAACTTGGTACAGATAAACAAGATGCCGAAACTGGTATATATTTATCCATTAAAGAAAAACAAAAAAATTTGAATAAGGCAACGAATGTTTGTTCTGATAAGCAAAAAGAACTAGATAAATTACTTTTAGATAGAGCTACAAAAAGTGAAGATTCTATAAGAAAACAACCTGAAAAATATGGCGATCAAAATTATACTATCACAAAACTAAAAGAAAAAGATATTCCTAAGGTTTTAAAAACAACTTATAAATCATTAGATAAAAACCAAAGATATTCATATGAAAAACTTATTTTACAAGTAGAAAAAGAAGCTCCCAATAAGATACCTTCTTTTACAATCAATTACCAAACGATAATTAAATTAGTCAAAGAGATACTTAACACCCAAATTGGAAAATCAAAAAAAATAGAGGAATTGGTAAATAATGGTCATCTCAATAAATGGGTAGAAGAGGGGATGCATCACCATGAAAAAAGAAATACATGTGCTTTTTGCTCAAATAGTATTACTAACGAGCGTTTAGAGGCTCTACGTAATCACTTTGATGAAGAATCAACAAAATTAAAAAAAGGTATTATAAAATGTATTGAATATTTAGAAGAAGAAAAAGCTTCTATGACCGTTAATATCGATGTAAATGCTTTTTATGAAAATTTTCATCCTGAGTTAAATGAATTAAAAACAGAACTTTCAAGACTTTTACAAAGCCAAATCCAATCATCAGATATGCTTATATCTTACTTAACGAAAAAGCAAGAACAGTTATTTAGTGTGTTGGAATTTTCACCTCCCGCGGATTATTCTGAGGAGATAAGAAAAAAACTAGAACAGATTGAAAACATTAGACAAAAGCATATTGAATTAACAACCAATTTAAATCATCAAAAAAAAGTAGCGAAAGATCATCTACGCTTAAATAATGTTTATAATTTTTTAAAAGATATCAATTATATCAATAAATTAGCTGAAATAGAAAAGCTTAAGGCTACTATTCCACCATTAGAAAACCAATTGGAATTATACATAAAAGAAAAGGATCGTATTCTCAACGAAATTAAGTTAGAAGAAAATAAACTGAAATCTGAACGAGAGGCCTGTAATCGTATCAATGAAATACTACAACATGATTTTGGTCATAACGCTTTGAGCTTAGAAGCAAAAGAACTAGATGATTCTCAAAATAAAATTATCAAATTTGAAATTAAACGAAATGGTATTAAAGCACATAATTTGAGTGAAGGGGAGTGTAGTCTTATTGCCTTTTGTTATTTTTTAGCAAAAATCCAAGATGATCTTGAGCAAGATAAAAACCCAATTATTTGGATAGATGATCCAATCTGTAGTTTAGATAGTAACCATATCTTCTTTATTTTTTCTTTAATTCAGGAAAGAATTTGTAAAAATAAAAAATATAAGCAATTATTTATTTCAACTCATAGCTTAGAATTTTTAAAGTATTTAAAACAGCTTCAAGGAATTGATAAAGATTCTAAAATTGCTAACAAAAAAATAAAAGAAGAGAATAGAAATAGTAGTTATTATTTAATTGAACGAAATGATCATATTTCGACAATAAAACGTATGCCTTTATACTTGAGTAAATTTGTAACAGAATTTAATTTTTTATTTGAAAAAATCTATAAATGTGCAACAGTGAAAAGTATTGATGATAGTAATTATGATTTATTTTATAACTTTGGTAATCATGCTCGTAAATTTTTAGAAATTTATACTTTTTACAAATTTCCATCTCCATCTTATGGAACAACCCAAGTACTGAAAAGTTTTTGGGGTGATGATCTTTATGTATTTATGACCGATAGAGTGCATAACGAATATTCTCATCTGTGTGGCGTTTTAGAAAGAGGTGAACTTATTATTGACGCGCCAGAAATGAAAAAATCAGCTATCGCAATAATAAAAAAAGTTCAAGAAGATATAAACCAATATAATGCACTGTTAGAAAGTATTGATATTGAGATACCAGACGATTCTTTGTATCCAAAAGAAGTATAACTTACTGCTTTATATGTAGTTTAAAAGGTTATCTTTATAAATTTATTTATTGCGTATTGTAAATACGCATCAGATTGATGACAAAGAACTCGCTTTTTGGCGAGTTCTTTGATCTAATAGAGAAGAGTCCATGATAAGAGGAATTCTTCTATGCTAAAAAAACCAACGCCAGCGACACCCGAAAAAATAGATCAAATTTCGTTAGATGCGCTTGTCCCTCAAAATCACTTTGTTCGTAAAATAGCTAAAGTCATTGATTTTGAATTTATTCGAGAAGCGGTAGCACCACTTTATTGCCCTAATTGTAAATACCCCAAACTTAGTACAAAACTCACATAGAAAATCACGCTGCCTGTTTTTGTGTTTTAAATTCAATCGGCGTCATATTATTTAATGCCTCATGCGGTCTTTCGGTATTATAAATCGTTAACCATTCTTCAGTCATTCTCCTTGCTTGCTCTAGGTTGTTAAAAAGATATAAATCTAACACCTCGGTTCGATAAGTTCGGTTAAATCGTTCAATATAGCCATTTTGATAAGGGCTACCGGGCTGGATATAATCAATGGTTATATCATGTGATTTAGCCCAGTTTATAAAGGTTTTTCCAGTAAATTCCGGCCCATTATCGACCCGTATTTTTAATGGATAACCATGGTATTGAGCGAGTTTATCCAGATAACGAATGATTCTACCTGCAGGTAAACTGACTGCAATATCAATACCTAACGCCTCACGATTAAAGTCATCTATCACATTGAATGTCCTAAAGCGACGTTGATTTTGACTGCTGTCACTCATAAAATCCATTGACCAACATTCACCTTGCTTATTGGTGACTAATAACCTTTCCGGGCATCGTGGAGGAATGCGTTTTTTCGCTTTACCCTGAGATTAAGTTTTAATTGGCAATACACCCGATACACCCGTTTATGATTCCATTTATAGCCGAGCTTTCTGATACGATTAAAGCATTTAGGAAAGCCCCAACGTAAATGTCTTTCTGCGATATCGCTCAATATCGCAATAATCATCGAGTCATCCGGTAACTTAGGTTGATAATAGTAAGCACAACGGCTTAAGCCAACAATGGCACAACTCATAGTAATAGTAACTGAATGATTTTGTTGTAGTTGCTGTGCCCACGTTTTACGTGCTGTTGTGGGCACTAAAGCTTTTTTATGATTTCTTCCTGAAGCTGGGATTTCAAACTTAACTCAGCAACCATCTGTTTAAGTTTGCGCTTTTCTGCCTCAAGCTCTTTTTAGCGTTTGATATCTGAGCTTTCCATTCCGCCATATTTTTCTCGCCACTTATAAAAAGTCGAGTTGCCCATGCCATATTTACGGCACAGTTCTTTAACCGGAATACCTGCTTCTGCTTCTTTTAATATCGATACAATTTGGTGTTCAGTCATTTTTTTCATGTTTAAATCCTCTTTACTTTTATCATAGAGAATTTTCTACTTTTTTGTTGTGCTATTTTAGGGGGACAGTTACAATGAATCGAGTTATGGTTGTTTTTTGCAGAATTATTATAACTCATATCATGCCGTCTAAAAAATAATCACGAAAGATCAACACGCCCTATAAACAGCGCAAGGAATTTCTATACTCCCTTCAAATGTTCATAAGTGTATTTCTACATGTCTTGCTCAAAAAATAATTCTATCCGATTTTTATCTGTCATAATAGCCTTAAGAGTTTAATTTGTTTTGATAATTTTTGTTCATTAATTTATCTATCATCTCTTTTTGAGCCCCAAAATTTAAAATATCGGAACAAGTAAAGGGTATCACGTAGAAAACCAATTAAGCTTTTCACGTAATGCGACAACAGGTCCAATAATAATTAGGCTTGGGCTACGAGCTTGCAATGATAGTTGTGTTAAATTACCTAACACGCCTGATACCACTTTTTGCTTTGTTGTGGTGCCCTCCTCAACAATCGCAACAGGTACGTTTGCATCCATACCATATTTAATTAGCTGTTTTTCGATATTTTCTGCTTGAGACAATCCCATATAAAAAACTAAAGTTTGTTTTTCTGCAGCTAAACTTTGCCAATCAAGATGGCTTCCATCTTTTAAATGACCAGTAATTAAACGCACACTATGAGCATAATCTCGATGTGTTAACGGAATTCCGCTATAGGCAGAACATCCCGAAGCCGCAGTAATACCAGGCACGACAGAAAATGGAATATCTGCATTAAATAAGGTTTCAAGCTCTTCACCGCCACGACCAAAAATAAACGGATCGCCCCCTTTTAAGCGAACAACACGCTTACCTTTCTTCGCTTGCTGTAAAAGAATTTGGTTTATTTGTTCTTGAGGAACACAATGAAATCCAGCCCGTTTACCTACGAAGATGCGCTGAGCATCTCGCCTAGCAAGATTCATAATGTCATCGGATACTAATCTATCATACACAATAATGTCTGCTTGCTGAATTTGCTGTAATCCCTTTATCGTCAGCAATCCTGCATCACCAGGTCCTGCTCCAACTAAAACAACCTCACCTCGGGAATCAAGCGATAGATCAAATAGCTCATTGGTCAGCCTTTCAACGCGATCTGAGTCATTATTTGCAATCGCCTGAGCTAATCTATCATGAGAAAACAATCGCTCCCAAAAGCGACGACGGGCAGCCATGGTTTGATAAGTTATTTTAACTTTATTGCGTAAATAGCCTGCATATTTAGCTAATTTACCTAAATGCTGAGGTAAAATAGACTCTAATTTTTCTCGTAGTAATCTAGCCAAAACAGGAGCATGTCCTTCTGAAGAAACGGCTACCATAATAGGGGAACGATCAATAATTGAAGGCATTATGAAACTGCCCTCTTTTGCTGAATCAACAACATTGCAAAAAACGCATCGTTTTTCAGCCTCAATACTTACTGTTTTATTTGTTTCAGGGCTGTTTGTTGCAGCAATGACTAACCATTTATTATCAAGTAATTGAGCATCAAATTCACCTTGCTGTAACACTAACTGCTTTTGCTCCTGCCAGCATAAAAATTGCTCATTAAACTCAAGTGCATTAACCGTTAACCTAGCGCCAGCTTCAAGCAATAGCCGAGCTTTCCGCTCGGCTATTTCACCACCACCAACTAGCAGGCAGTTTCGGTTTTCTAACTTACAAAATAGTGGAAAATAATCCATAAAACCTCAATACTTATCCTTTATAATTATGCTGAGATTATGGTCGCTCAGCTTTAGGTGTAGCATACCAATATCCTAATCCCATAAAAATAGCACCAGAAACAATATTACCCAACGAGACCCAAAGTAAATTATGACCAATGCCAGTTAATGTATAAGCCTCACTATGGTGACCAAACCAAGAAAGTGAAAAAAGTGTCATATTAGCAACAGAGTGTTCATACCCACAAGCAATAAACGCTAGCAAACACCACCAAATCGCAATAAATTTTGCCGAGCCTTCTACCCGATTAGCCATCCAAATCGCTAAACAAACTAGCCAGTTACATAAAATACCCCTAAAAAATAATGCCGAAGCTGAAGCTGATGTTTTTGCTAAAGCTGCTGCATGTACCAAACTAGTATCCGTTGATAATAGCGGTGTTGCAGCATAAAAATACAATGCAGCAACAAAAATTGAACCTAATAAATTTCCTAACCATGTTTGCGGCAATACTGTCCACATTTGGGTATGAGTAATTTTTTTGCATTTTACTCCTAGAGTTAAAAACATGGTATGCCCTGTAAATAACTCAGAACCTGCAATTACAACCAATGTTAAAGCAATGCCAAACGTTGCCCCCATAAGTAAAGGTCTTATTGATGGATCAACAAGGTTTCCTAAAGTAAAAATCAAAATAATACCTATTCCTACATAAGCCCCTGCCATAGCTGAGCTTAACCAAAAGCCAAATGGATTATTTTTTGCCAAACTGACAATACGCGCTGCATTAGCAGCACATTTATTAATCGTATCGGTATACATAAATATTTATCCTTTTTAAAATATAGTTATTGCGATTTTACTTGCACTTCACCATTATCATTAACTTTTACATCATAATGAGTGACAGAATATTGCTCATCATCCAGACAATAACCATCTTTTAAACGAAAACGTTGTTTTTTAAGCGGACTTGCCACCCATAACTCATTTTCATGTTCTGCGATAATGCCACGCGATAAAACACTTGCCTTAGCAAACGGGTCAATATTACTAATTGCATAAATTTCAGCATTATTATAAGGACGAAAGATAGCCACATGTTCATTACCAACAAGCGCACAAACACCTGTGCCTGGCAAAATCTCATCAAGCTTACAAACTGTTATCCATTGGCTCATATTATTCCCCTAACATTACTTTACGTTCTTCTGCGGTAGCTGGGCGATGCTGATCACGCTCAGGTACGATTTGGACATTCTCATCACGTTTGTTACTATTAATAAAATGAGAAAATCGAATTTGACCTTCTGTATTTTCAACCGCTTCCTTCCATTCACATACCATTAATTTGCGTAAACGTGCCATTTCATTTTCTAGTTCTGCATTAATACCGAGTTTATCGTCAATAATAACACTGCGCAAATAATCAATGCCGCCTTCAAGATTTTCAAGCCAAACCGATGTGCGTTGTAACTTATCGGCAGTACGAATGTAAAACATAAGGAAACGATCGATATATTGAATAAGTGTATTTTTATCAAGATCAGCAGCAAGTAAATCGGCGTGACGAGGTTTCATACCACCATTACCACAAACGTAAAGGTTCCAACCTTTTTCTGTGGCAATAACACCAATATCTTTACCTTGAGCCTCAGCACATTCACGCGTACAACCCGATACACCTAGCTTAAATTTATGTGGTGCACGAATACCTTTATAGCGATTTTCAAGCTCAACCCCCAAACCAACACTATCGCCCACACCAAATCGACACCAAGTACTACCAACACAAGTTTTTGCCATTCGTAATGCTTTGGCATAAGCATAACCGCTCTCGAAACCAGCATCAATTAGCTCTTTCCAAATAGCAGGAAGATCATCTTTTTGTGCACCAAATAAACCAATACGTTGTGAGCCGGTAATTTTAGAATAAAGATTATATTTTTTAGCTATTTGACCAACAGCAATTAATCCTTCTGGCGTGATTTCACCACCTGCACTACGCGGAATCACCGAATATGTCCCATTTTTTTGAATATTGCCTAAGAAAATATCATTACTATCTTGTAGAGGAATCAAATTATCTTTAAGAATATAATCATTCCAACATGATGCTAATAACGAACCAACTGTTGGTTTACAAACCTCACAGCCATAGCCTTGTCCATGTTTTTTAATCACCTGTTCAAAAGACGTTAAGCCCTCAACACGGATAAGATGATATAACTCCTGACGAGAATATTTAAAATGTTCACATAATGCATTGCTAACCTCGATCCCTTGCTTAGCTAACTCCAAGTTCAGAATTTGAGTAACTAATGGAATACAACCACCACAGCCTGTTCCTGCTTTGGTTTCAGCTTTTATTGCGGCAACGGTATGGCAACCGGCATTAATGGCATGAATAATTTTTTCTTTTGTCACATCAAAACATGAACAAATTTGAGCAGAATCAGGAAGCGCATCAACGCCCATAGCCGGTTTTGCACCTGCATGTGCTGGCAATATTAACGTATCTGGATGTTCAGGTAGCTCCATATCATTAAGCATTAATTGCAGTAAATTGCTATAATCTGATGTGTCGCCAACTAATACTGCACCTAAAAGCTTTTTATTGTCGCTAGAAACAACTAACTTCTTATAAACTGATGCGGTTTCATCTAAATAAACATAACTACGGCTACCAATTGTTTTTGCTTTGGCATCACCAATACTTCCAACGTCTACGCCCATCAGTTTCAATTTAGCACTCATATCTGCACCTTCAAATTTGGCAGATTCACCCATTAAATGAGCTAAGGCAATCTGAGCCATTTTATAGCCTGGTGCAACTAAACCAAAAACCTTGTTTTGCCAACAAGCACATTCGCCTATAGCATAAATATCGGGATCGGATGTTTGGCAATAATCATTAATCACAATTCCGCCACGAGGTCCAATATCTAGCTCACATTCTTGCGCTAATTTGTCGTTTGCCCGAATCCCTGTCGAAAAAACAATAAAATCGACTTCAAGTGCCGAGCCATCTGCAAATTGCATAATTTTGCCTTCAGGGGTATGAATAATTTCTTGGGTATTCTTACTGGTATGGACACCAACCCCCATCTCTTCAATTTTTCGACGTAATTGCTCGCCGCCCATGGCATCAAGCTGTTCTGCCATAAGTACTGGAGCAAATTCAACCACATGCGTTTGCATACCTAAGTTTTTCAACGCACCAGCCGCTTCAAGCCCTAATAATCCACCACCTACAACCGCACCTTTTTTACTGCGCGTTGCACATTCCCCAATCGCATCAAGATCTTCAATCGTACGATAAACAAAACAATCCGAACCATCGGCGCCTTTAATTGGTGGAACCCAAGGATAAGAGCCTGTCGCAATAATTAATTTATCATAAGCAACAATTCGCCCTTGTTGAGAGTGAATCTCCTTACGTTGACGATTAATTAAAATAGCCCGTTCATTAAGTAAGACTTTAATATTATTCTCTTCGTATAAACCTTCACGAACTAGAGAAAGCGCTTCTGCTGTGTGGCCAGAAAAATAAGAAGAAAGGTGCACCCGATCATAGGCAAGTCGTGGTTCTTCACAAAATATAGTAATATTAAACTGATTAGACTGTGCTTTATCGATTAATTCTTCAACAAAACGATGCCCAACCATCCCATTACCAATAATAACGAGATTGGTTTTACTCATACAAAACTCCAATTTTATTTTAATTTAATGATTTAATTTTATTTTGATAACATTGTATGAAACTTTGTACAGATTATAACTACCCTCAAGAATTACCACTTTGGTAGTAAGAATAATAATTTTAAAAAATATCCCATGAATTACGCTTACTTAACAATAACTAAAAGCAGACAATATTGATAAAAACATCCGACTAAATTACTTAACTCTTCTATAAAAAATTAAAAAAAGTTGCCAAGTATCATTAAATTTATATAATTAGCCGACTAAATAAATTGAGTAATGACAATTGAACTATAATTCAAGAACACTGCCTTCTCGTGAAACCTTAGCACGAGCACAAAGATTTAATGATGATATTGTTGAAGTATCAGGGGTTGATCTGGTGCTAAGTTTAATCACAACAGCTGATTTAATTCGCGCTAATATCTACGCACAATTAGATAAAGATTATGGTGTGTCTGAAGGTAAGTTTGCCTTACTGATGTCATTGTTTTCGGAAGGCGAAACCTGTGCCAGTGATTTAGCACTGCGTATAGGCGTTACACCCGCTACGGTATCTGTTATGGTTAAACGAATGTTATCAGTATCTGAGCCATTAATTTCAATGTCAAAAAATAGTGATGATGGTCGTTCACGTCTAATCGCATTAACAAATGCGGGGGAAAGACTAATTCAAAATGCATTACCCAATCACCTAAAAGCAATCCGCGCTTTTGCGCAAGTACTAGATTCGCAAGAACAAGAATCCTTAATATTAATGTTACGAAAATTATTACGAAAATAGCCGTATTTAAAATACTCAACGGTTATTTTTTATTTAAATAATTAGCTGACTAAATAAATGGAAAATAAGCTATCTATGAATATGAAAAATGCAGAGATGAAAAAAAATATCAAAATCCCACTTATCTTTTTACTCCTTTTAATTTTTGGCTCATTCTTAATTTTCTTAGGATCAAGGAATGATGCCGTAACGGTTGCAAAAAGTATCAAATCGGGAGTATTAACCGCTGACGAAATTAATATTGCCTTTCAAAATGTCGGCGGAAAAGTCACCAAACGTTTTGTGCAAGAATCACAAATGGTAAAAAAAGGTGATCCACTTATGCAGTTAGAAGATATTGATACCAAGCTAGCTATCGATCGCATGCAAGCACTTGTTGATAGCCAAAAGGCCGCAGTTAATCAAGAACAAGCTGCTATCAAAATTACAGAGAATGAAACTAACCTTTCAGAATTATCAACTTGGCGCAAGATTGAAGAAATGCAAGCCAATTTAGAAGCCGCAAAATCTGCTCAATATTTAGCTAACATTGAATTTGATCGCCAAACACAATTACGCAAAACAGGTGGTAACTCACAATCGCAACTGGATAACGCCCGTCATGCCTTTACTGCCGCCAAAATGCAAGTTGTTCAAATCGAAAGTCAATTATCGACTTTAATGATTGGCGCAACACCTGAGCAAATTAGCCAATTTCAGCAAACAAAAAAGGCAACAGGTATGACAATACAATCTATCACTATTGCACGCCAAAAACTCGAAAACCGCAAAAATCAACTTGCCCAAATACAAGCACAACTGGCACAAGGCGAAGCCGAATTAAAACAATTACAGCTCAATAATGAACGGTTAACATTAAAAGCCCCTGAAGATGGCAAAGTATTAAAACTTATGTTTGAAGATGGCGAAATGGTACCCAATGGCGCACCAGCTGTATTATTAGAAACCGATCGTAAATATATCGATATTTATGTAAATGAAAAGATGGTTAATGATTACCAACCAGACACAACTGTTACAGCGAATGTGATTGCGCTTAATAAAGAAGTAAAAGGAAAAGTTCGCTTTGCCACAGCAGCGCCATCTTTTGCTGATTTACGAATGACACGAGAACGAGGACAAGCTGATTTAACTTCTTATCAAGTTAGAATTTATATCGAACCAATACCAAAACTATTAACAGGCATGACACTTGAGGTTGAAAAATGATGCAAAACATCATTAAATCCATTCTTGAAGAGCTCGACGCCATGCTGTCAGGTCACTTTATTCCTTATTATAAAGTCTCGATTGGCTTAGCGGCTATTGTCTCGCTCATATTTTCAATTGTATTAAGCCACGGCGCTGTTTTTGAAGGAAAAATTGCAGTTATTGATCTTGATGGTTCTCATTATTCGACTGAATTAATTAGCAAAGTTAACACATCGCCTTATATTGAAGTGACAGAAGTGATCCGAGCACCCGTAAACCCAATCACTTTAGTGTCCCACGACCGTAATTTAGGTGTTTTATATATTCCTAAAGGTTTAGAAAAAAGCTTAAAAAAAGGCGACAAAACTGTTCGCTTAGGTTATTTTGCTGATGATACCAATGACGCACAAAATGCTAAAGTATTACAAAGCTTAAATGAATACATCCCTGAATTAGGTGCCGAACTCAGTATTGGTAAAGTCGCCGCATTAGGGCTTGGTCACGATGGTATCGAAGCAACTTTATCACCAATGCAGCTTAAAACACGCTACATGTTTAACCCTGCAAGCTCCTCAACCATATCGACAATTATCTATTTTGTTTACTTTTTCTCGTCACTGACTTATGGGTTAACCTCATTAATGATAGTTGGACGCTTAAAAGTCACAGGCATGTGGCAAACCGCAATAGAAAGAGGATTTGTTTCATTATTAGCAAGAACAGTTCCTTATGCACTATTTTACACAACAGCATTAACTCTAATTACAGCCGTACTAGTTATATTTGGACAATTACGCTTTGATGGTAATTATTTTGCATTTGTGCCAAGTGTATTTATGACAGGACTGGCATTTGGTTGGCTAGGATTTTTACTGTCTTGGAAAACCAACAACCCAGGCGAAGGTGCAAGCAAAATGATCTTTCTAGTACCGCCTGGATTTATTATGGGGGGCTCAACAATGGCTGTAGGTATTATGCCGATATGGACTTATTATATTAGCCATGCATTCCCATTAGTTTGGTTATTTCGCTTTTTCCGAGATTTTGCTATGCGAGGACGATCACTAATTGATATGTTTGCGACTTATGGCGCTTTCATTATCTACTTAACGATCATTGCTTTTGTTGTGATGATGTTTGTTGAGCGAGCAAAAAAGACAGAAAAGAACTAATTTTTGTCAAAAACTTTCAGGTAACACCTACGTTTAAGTAAAAATTTGATACAACATCACATCTTTTTTACACTCCTCGGTGAATTTTCACCTAGGGTGAAATTTATTATTGATACCTCCTTTTGTTTTGGAGTATCACAACAATGATTTATAGGGAAACACCGAGTTGTTTGAAAATGTGTTGTCATTCCAATAGAGAATTTTCTACTTTTTTGCTGTACTATTTTAGGGGGTAGTTACAATTATTCATCTTCTTTGTGGTTAAACATATTAAGCTCCTGTTGTGTGTTGATATTGCTAAAACAAACTGCTTTATCACTAAAATCAACTGATTTAGCGCTGATTTGTTCTAAAAACAGCATTAGTTTGCGTCCGCCTTGCTCTAAATAAGCTTGTAGTTGTGGCGTATTTTTTTTATGAATAAGTAAGATAGTTGGATGATGGTGTTGTCCATCATATGGATAAATAGCGCTGTTATTTGCTGTATAAACAGCTAAACGGTCAATTAAATCATCCGGCAAAAAGGGCGTGTCACAACTGACAAATAAGTTCCAATCAGTTTTGCTGCGTAATAAACCACTATAAATACCGGATAATGGTCCACAAAACCCTGCTAGGTCATCACTAAATACAAGATAACCTGTTTTTTGATATTGTTGGATATGACGATTGCAATTAATCATAATTGCGTCAACGTGCGGTTTGATGCGCTCAATGACATGTTGATAAAGTGGCTTTTGATGTAATAATAACAGTCCTTTGTCGTTGCCATGCATGCGGGTGCTTTTACCGCCGGCTAGAATAATTGCTGTAATAGAGGGGTTTTCCATAAATTATTTCTCTTTTACGTTGCGAAAAAACAAAATAACATTACTATATAGCAAAGTTATTGCAAGTCGTAGCGTATCATTTTTTAATGATTGCTTATTTGTCATTATCTTCAAAGGGTTTGAAGATCTATTAAAGGTAACAATTATGAAATGTCATCGTATTGATGAAGTAATGGAATTATTACAATCAGCTTGGGAAGGTGATTCTGACCTGAATTTATTACAATTTTTAGCTAAATTGTCTCAAGAAGCAGGGTTTGACGGCGAGCTAAAAGACTTGAGTGATGATATTTTAATTTATCATTTAAAAATGCGAGGCGCTGATAAGAATGAAGCTATTCCAGGGCTAAAAAAAGATTATGAAGAAGATTTTAAATCTGCATTATTAAAAGCGCGTGGAATTATAAAAGAATAAGGAGAACCATTAATATGAAAAAAACACTTATTGCAATGAGTGTCTTACTTTCTTCTGTAAGTTGTTTTGCAGATGAAGGAAAAACAACAACCAAAGCTGAAGCATCACAAGCAGCTACTGCAAATACACAAGCTCCGATTGAATTAGATAAACAATATATCGTGTTGCCAACTAATCCCTCACCTGATAAAGAAGTTATTGAGTTCTTTTCGTTTAATTGTCCTAGCTGTTTTAGATTTGAAGTTCAAAATCAAGGCCCACAAGCTATTGGTAAGGCTCTACCAAAAGGTGTCAAATTTAAGCGCTACCATTTAGAGAGCTTTGGGCCATTAGCGAAAGAGCTTGCGCAAGCATGGGCAGTGGCGAATGTGCTTGGTATTGAAGATAAAGCTTCTGGTGCACTTTATAATGCCATTCAGAAAGATAAAATAATAAAAAAGGCTGATGATATCAAAGCTGTTTTTGAAAAATTAGGGGTTAGCGGTGAAGATTTTGATAAAACAAAAGAGGGTTTTTTAGTTAAAGCCTTTATGGTACAGCAAGCTGAAGCAATTAAAGAGATGAAACCAGAATCTATTCCTACTGTTATCGTTAATCGTAAGTTTTATATTGTGCCAAATGGGCTTGATATGACTAGTGAAGATGCGTTTATTAATGATTATGCACGAGTGACTGCATTTGTAGCAGGTTTAGATCCTAACGCAAAAATCGTTAAAAAAACGGATTCTGATAAAAAATAGTGCGATTAGCGATAATCAGAATAAGTTAATTGTTTCGTTTTGATATTTAAATCCCTTTGTTCAATATAATGATGCAAAGGGATTTTTTTATTATCGTTAGGATTTTGGTGGTTATTCTCGTTCTAACGCATAAATGGGATCAAGCCTAGCTGCGCGTCTGGCAGGGAAATAGCCAAAAATAATACCGATTATGCTTGAGAAGCTAAATGCTGCAATAATTGATATTGCTGAAAAACTCATCGCAAATGATGTAACAACGGTATTAAAAATAAACCCGATGGCAAACGAAAGTAAAATACCTATTGTGCCACCGATTAAACACACTAATACCGCTTCAATCAAGAATTGTTGTAATATGTCGCTTGAGCGTGCGCCAACAGCCATGCGTACGCCAATTTCGCGCGTTCTTTCGGTGACTGATACTAGCATAATGTTCATTACACCAATCCCCCCAACAATAAGTGAAATTAGCGCAATAGCCGAAACCAATAACGTCATGACCCAAGCTGATGAGTTAATTGTTTCTCGTATATTGTCTGAGTTAAAGATGAAGAAATCTTTTGTACCATGGCGTTTAAGCATAATTTGATTAATTGCTTGTTCGGCAATGGTTAAATCGATATTATCTTTTACTCGTACTGTGATGCTTCTTAACGAGGTTTGCCCCACCATGCGATTAATTACGGTGGTATAAGGTAACCAAATATTTAGGCTTTCATTGCTGCCAAACCCTTGTTGTTGCTTTGTTGCAACACCAATAATCCTTACAGGCAGTTGTCCAACCATTAAAATTTTTCCAATAGGGTTTTGATTTGCAAATAGTCGTTTAACGGTATTTTCATCAATTACCGCATCTTGTGCTGAAGTAATAATGCCTGTTTCATCAAAAGATTTTCCTTGCGAAATGGTATAACCACGTACCGCAAAAAATTGCTCGCCAACCCCATTGACTGTGCCTGTTACCGCTAGGTTGCCAATGCGAAAATAAACACTGGTTGCAAGATTCGGTGTAGTGCTGTGTACAAAACTTTGTTGGGCTAGAAAGTCGGCATCTGATGAGCGTAATGTGGTAATTTTGTCAGCATTACGATCGCCAAAGCCCGAACCTGCATAGATTTCTAGCGTGCTAGTTCCTAATGAATTGATGTTAGATAGGATTTTTTGTTTGGTGCCTTGTCCTAATGCAACAACTGACACGACCGATGCAATACCAATAATAATTCCTAACATTGTTAAGATTGTTCGTAATCGCTGTGAAAGCATTGATAACATCGCCATTTTAAACGCATCACGAAAACGGTAGTATTTTGCTAACAAGTTATCTTGAGTTTTTGTTGTTTTGATTTGTTTTGCTTGGCGATTAGCATCTTGCTCAGTTTGGTAATTAGGATTAATTGAATCAGAAATAATTTTTCCATCACTAATTTCAACAATTCGCTCAGCACTTTTAGCAATATTTGAATCATGCGTGACAATAATAATTGTGTGACCTTGTTGATGCAATTCTCGTAATATTGCCATGACTTCTAAACCACTTTTGTGATCGAGCGCGCCTGTTGGCTCATCAGCTAAGATGATTTGTCCGCCATTAATTAAAGCACGGCCAATGCTAACTCGTTGCTGTTGTCCTCTTGATAATTGGTTCGGTTTATTATGAATTTTATCAGCAAGTCCTAAACGACTTAGTATTTCGCTTGATCTTTTTTGTCGTTGTTCATTAGTGACACCCGCATAAATGGCAGGGATTTCAACGTTTCCTTGTGCAGTTAGTGCGTTTAATAAATGATAACGTTGAAAGATAAAGCCAAAGTGTTCACGTCGTAATTCGGCCTGTTCATCGGGCGACAGTTCACTGGTTGTGCGTCCGTTAATTGCGTAAGTTCCCGATGTTGGTTTATCTAAGCAACCTAGGATGTTCATCAAAGTGGATTTTCCTGATCCTGATGTTCCAATAATTGCCACCATTTCGCCGGCATTAATTGTCAGGTTGATGTTTTTAAGAACTTGTATGGTTGAGTCACCAGCTGGAAACTCTCGAACAATATTCTCAAGTTTGATAAGAGGTATATTATTTGTCATATTAGAATCGAATCCTTGGTGCTCTTATGTTATTACCGATTAAAGCACCATTAGCGCTACTAACGACAATAGTATCACCTTCTTTTACTCCTGATTTTATTTCAACATTGACATTATTATCGATACCTAGAGTGACTTCGTGCTCTTCAATTTCTTTAGATTGATTTAATAGATAAATAATCGCTTTATTATTGCCTAATTTTTTTTGAATAGCTTGAGAGGGAATAGTTAGTACATTTTTTGCTTCAGATAAAACGATATAAACTTGTGCTGTCATTGAAATTCTTAACACATGATCTGGATTGTCTACATCAAATAGTCCATTGTAATAAATCGCACTTTTGGTTGTTGATGAGCTTGATATAGAGTTTGTCTCTGTGTTGATTGACTCAGGAGCGGGTTCTATTGCTCGTAGCGTTAACCCCTCAAAACGCCTATTAGGTTGGCCTAAAATAGTAAAATAAACCGGCATGCCTTTTTTAACGTCAATAACATCGGCTTCAGAAATCTGTGCTTCAATGGTCATTTTGTCGAGCTGCGCGACTTTGACAATCGTTGGTGCACTTTGAACAGAGTTAACCGTTTGTCCTTGATTTACGGGTATAGCAACAATGACACCATCAATCGGTGAACGAATTTTGGTATACCCTAAGTTAACTTTTGCCGTATCTACAGCAACTTGTGCTTTCATAATGTCGGCATCAAGTGCTGCTATATCGGCTTTGATTGCATCAAGTTCTGCTTTTGCTGCATCTAGGTCGGATTGAGCACCAGCCCCTTTATTGACTAGTTTTCGTTGACGGTCGTAAGTTAATTGATAATTAATCAATCTGGCTTTTTTGGCCTCACGTTGTGCTTCTAAACTATTGAGAGAAGCTTCTGATTGTTTTAAATCATTGCTTTGTTTTAGATCATCAATTTCGGCAATCATATCGCCTTGTTTTACTTCGTCGCCCAACTCAACATACAGTTTTTTGATCTGACCAGAAACCTGAGCACCAACACTCACTTGTTTAAAAGCGTTAATTGTGCCATCAGCAAGTACCGTTTTTTCAATATTACTTTTAGTTACAGGCGCTGTAATATAATTTACTGCAGGCTTTGAACTAGATGTGATTAAGTATGCAATATAAATAATTGCAAAGATAATGGTGGCTATAACTAGATATTTAATTTTTATCAATTTTAACAATGTTTTCACCTTTTTATGTTCTTATTGTTATTTTAACATTCTATCGTAATAAACTAAATGTTATTGATAATTATTCTTAACAAACTGTAATGGTTATGAAAATCTAACTCACATACGTTATCACTTTTATGCCAAAAAGCCAGTTTACTCAAAATTTTTACGAATAATTGTGTTGCTTAACAAGCAATAATAGGATCCTAGTTCGGATTTATTGTCGATTGCGCTATAATGTCACAAATTTTTTGTAGTTGATAAAGATAATAAGATAATGGCGTTAAAAATAACCAATAAATGTATTAATTGTGATATGTGTGAACCAGAGTGCCCAAATCAGGCTATTTCAATGGGGTTTGACACTTATGAGATCGATCCCAATAAATGTACCGAATGTGTGGGTTATTATGATCATTCGACTTGTCAGCGTGTTTGCCCAATTCAAAATGCAATTATTGCTGATCCCGAGCATATTGAAACACCAGATCAGCTATTGGCAAAATTTGAATTACTTAAAAGTTCTTCTTAGCTTAGTTTGATTTAACGTCAATTCGTAATTCTTTTGGAATTTCAAAGGTAATGTTTTCTAAAATACCGTCTGTTTCGATTAACGAGGTGCAACCCAAATTTTTTAAATGTTCGATCACGTCTTGCACTAAAATATCCGGAGCAGAAGCACCTGCTGTAACGCCTATTGTTCTGGCGTTAGTTAACCAATTATGATCAATGTCTGAAGCAAAATCAATCAAGTATGCTTGTTTACTGTTGCGCCTTGCTAGTTCAGCTAATCGATTAGAGTTTGATGAGTTTTTAGATCCTACCACTAATACCACATCGGCTTGTGCTGATAATTGTTTTACCGCTTGCTGACGATTAGTTGTGGCGTAACAGATGTCATTTTTACGAGGGCTACGAATATGGGGAAATCGTGCTTTTAAAGCGTCAATAATTTCGGCTGTATCATCTACTGATAACGTGGTTTGAGTAGTAAAACAGAGGTGATTTTCGTTTTTTATTTGTAGTTTTTGTACATCATCAATCGATTCAACTAAATAGATACCTCCTTCAGGGTTGTTATATTGTCCCATAGTGCCATCAACTTCGATATGCCCTGCATGACCAATTAAAATGACTTCTTCACCACGATAACTTGAGCGAGCGACTTCCATATGTACTTTGGTAACTAATGGGCAAGTTGCATCAAAAACACGCAACTGACGTTGCTTTGCTTCTTCTCGAACTGCTTTTGATACACCGTGAGCAGAAAAGATTAAAATAGTATTGTCAGGGACTTCACTTATATCTTCAATAAAAATTGCCCCTAATTCTTTTAATCGATTGACAACGTAGCGATTATGAACAACTTCATGACGTACATAAACGGGCGCACCAAAAAGTTCTAATGCGCGTTCAACAATGGTAATAGCACGATCAACACCTGCACAAAAACCACGAGGATTGGCCAAAATAATCTGCATACTATGCCGCTACCTTCTTCGGTTTTTTATAACTACATAAAATAAATAATCCAATACCTACACAAATGGCACAGTCAGCGATATTAAAGGTTGGATAATGCCAATCACCAAAATTAACATCAAGGAAATCAATAACAAATCCATGGTAAAGACGGTCAAATAAATTTCCTAATGCACCACCAAGAATTAGTGATAAAGAAAAGTTCTCTAATTTTTGTTGGCGAGTACTGCGGTATAACATATGTACAATTACTGCACAGATAACCAAGGCAAGAATGGCAAGCATTGTACGTTGACCTTCAAAAATACTAAAAGCTGCGCCAATATTACGCACATAAGTAATTGAGAAGAAAGGTAAAAGGTTTACTGATTCAAATAGAAAGAAGTTATTTATAATCCAAAACTTACTTGCAATATCTATAATAAATACAACCATTGCTAATAGTAACCAGTAAAGTCCATGATCTTTTTTCATATAAGTTCGTGCTCATTATTATATTTCCGCCGACAAATTGCCGGCGGAAAATGGGGATATTTTTTATAGCGCTAAATCTTAGCGCTATTATCTGTTTTGATTTTTATTATGCAAAATGTCTAACTTCACCATTACCGTGAATGTTTTGTTCACAACGTTTACATAAATGCGTTGTTGGTTCATTGTCTGTTGTATAATGCCAACAACGAGGACATTTATCACCTTGCGCTTTAGCTAATTCAATTTTAAGGCCCTGAATATCACTTTGCACGGCATTTGCTGGTGCTGTTTGTAACGGTTTTACACTCGCTTGCGAGGTGAGTAAAACAAAACGTAATTCGTTTTCTAACTTAGTTAAGGCGTTAGCAATCGCTTCATCAGCATAAAGCGTAACTGCTGCTTCAAGCGCTCCACCAATTACTTTATCGTTACGACCTTGTTCTAGGACTTTATTTACTTCACTACGAATCGCCAAAATTTGCGCCCAATATTCACTATTTAATGCTTCGCTATCTGATAATGTAAATAGTGAGTTATACCACTCGTCTTCAAACACAAATTCTGATTTTTGTAAGCTAGGTAGATATTGCCAAATTTCATCGGCAGTAAATGATAAAATAGGTGCAATCCAACGAACTAATGCCTGTGCAATATGGTATAACGCAGTTTGGCAACTGTGGCGTGCGATACTATCGCTTTTTGCTGTGTATTGACGATCTTTAATGATATCTAAATAGAATGATCCCATTTCGATTGAGCAAAATTGCATAATACGTTGTACGACTTTATGGAAATCATAATTTTCATAAGCTTGAACAATTTGCTCTTGTGCTTCTTTTGCCATACTAACCGCCCAGCGATCAAGGACAACCATATCTTCTGGTTTTACCATATCTTTAGCTGGATCAAAGCCATTTAAATTCGCTAATAAAAAGCGTGCAGTATTACGAATACGACGATAACTATCGGCTGAACGTTTGATAATTTCATCCGAATAGTTCATTTCGCCAGAATAATCTGTTGAGGCAATCCATAAACGTAAAATATCGGCACCAAGTTTATTCATTACATCTTGTGGAGTAACGATATTACCAAGCGATTTTGACATTTTACGGCCTTGTCCATCGACAACAAAACCGTGAGTTAACACTTGTTTGTAAGGTGCTTTGTTATCAATTGCTGTTGATAACATTAATGAAGACATAAACCAACCACGATGTTGATCTGATCCTTCTAAGTACATGTCAGCTTCGTGTCCTTCAAATTCAGGTCGAACACGCACCACTGACGAAAATGTCGATCCTGAATCAAACCAAACGTCTAGCGTGTCAGGCACTTTGCGATAATTTTCTGCATCCAAACCAAGTAGTTCTTTGATATCGGCATCCCACCATGCTTGAATTCCTTTTTGTTCGACTAATTTGGCAACTTTTTCAACCAGTTCTAGCGTATTTGGGTGCAGTTCTTCGGTCTCTTTGTGGACAAATAATGTCATTGGAACGCCCCATGTACGTTGTCGAGAAATACACCAATCAGGGCGATTTGCTACCATGGTTTCAATACGCGCTTGTCCCCAATCTGGAATCCAACGAACTTGCTTAATCTCTTTTAATGATTGCGCCCTTAAACCTTGTTTATCCATGCTGATAAACCATTGTGGTGTTGCACGATAAATCACCGGTGTTTTATGGCGCCAACAGCATGGGTAACTGTGTTCAATATTTTCAAAATGTAATAATGCATTGTGTTCTTTTAATATTTCAACTACCACTTTATTGGCTTTGAATACAAATAAACCATCTAACCCTGCGCCAGTTCCTGGTAAGTAGCAACCATTACCACCAACAGGATTTGCCACTTCTAGACCATATTTTTGACCTACCATAAAGTCTTCTGTACCATGGCCTGGTGCGGTGTGCACTGCGCCAGTACCCGCATCAATTGTGACGTGATCGCCAAGTACAATAGGTTCATCAAAATCAAGGAATGGGTGTTTGAAGCGTAATAATTCAAGTGCATCACCTTGGCAACTACCTAAGATTTTCCAATCACTGATATTTGCGCGTTTCATCACAGCTTCAACTAAATCAGCAGCTAAAATTAAGCACTCTTTATCATTGATTTGAACTAATTGATATTCAAATTCAGCATTTAAAGCAATCCCTCGGCTAGCAGGTAATGTCCAAGGGGTTGTTGTCCAAATAACGGCATAAATAGTTAAGTTTGTTGTGATGCCAAATTTATTTGCTACAGCTTGATTATCAACCGCTTTAAATTTTACATCAATGGCTGGTGATGATTTGTCATAATATTCTACTTCGGCTTCGGCCAATGATGACATACAATCGGTACACCAATAGACAGGTTTAGCTCCTTTAACTAAGTGGCCATTTTTAATTACTTTACCTAAAGCGCGAATAATATTGGCTTCGGTATCATAATTCATTGTAAGGTAAGGGTTTTTCCAATCACCAAGTACACCCATGCGAATAAAATCCGCTTTTTGTAGTTCAACTTGTGAAGCTGCGTAATCGCGGCAAATTTGACGAAATTCAGCAGGTGTTACTTTTACACCTGGTTTACCAACTTGCTCTTCCACTTTTTGCTCAATAGGTAGACCATGACAATCCCATCCTGGAATATACGGGGAATCATAGCCACTTAAGCTTTTTGATTTGATAATAATATCTTTGATTATTTTATTAACTGCATGACCTATATGAAGTTTTCCGTTTGCATAAGGAGGACCATCATGCAAAATAAAAGCTTTTTTGCCTTTTTTTACTTGTCGGATCTTTTGATAAAGTTCTTTATCGTACCAGTTTTGCAACATAGCTGGTTCACGTTTAGCAAGATCACCTCGCATCGGGAATCCAGTTTCCGGTAAATTCAATGTGTTTTTATAGTCTGTCATGCTGATTTATTCCAGTTAATTTTGTTGATACTACTTTTTAATTAGTTAATTGTGCACTGATCTTTTTCGCAGTGCAAACGTCTCGTGCAATTTGTTGTTTCAAATCGGCTAATGAATCAAATTTTTTCTCGTCACGCAATTTTTGTACAAAATTCACGTCTAAATATTGTCCATAAATATCGCCTGAAAAGTCAAATAGATTCACTTCTAAAATTGCTGTTTTTCCATGAATCGTTGGTCTTATACCTATGTTGGCAATACCATGATAATGCTGATTATTACAGATATTTTTAACTTTAACAAAATAGACACCTTGTAATGCCGGTTTTTTGCGATGTAAATGGATGTTAGCAGTTGGAAATCCCAACTGTCTTGCTAAAGCATTACCATGTATTACTCGCCCCTGAATTGTATAATTTCGTCCTAAAAGGCAATGCGCTAATTCAAAGTCGTTATTTAATAGCGCTTGACGTACAGCGGTGCTGCTAATTCGTAAGTTATTCCAAACATATGTCGGCATACTTTCAACGGAAAAGTGGTTATTGTGCGCGTATTGCTGTAGTAAATTAATATCTCCTTGCCGTTTAAATCCAAATCGAAAATCGTCGCCAATAACAATATATTTAGCTTGCAATTTGTTAATTAACCAATCTTGGATAAAACTATCAGCAGGCATATTGGCAAAAGTTTGGGTAAACGGAATTACAATAATGTAGTCGATACCTAACTTTTCAATAAAAATGACTTTTTCTTGAAATGACGTTAGCCGTGATGGTGCATTATTAGGGGTAAAAAACTCTAATGGTTGCGGTTCAAATAGCATTACCACCGTTGGTAAATTTAAGTTTTTACCTTGCTTAATTAGATGGTTAATCAGTTGTTGATGCCCTAAATGCACACCATCAAAATTCCCTAATGTTAAAACACATTGAGAAAACTGATTTTTAAAATTTGCTATACCGCGGATAATCTTCATGAAAACAATGTTATTTATACTAAATAGCCAAGAATTATACCAATCTTTCTTGAAGATGCACGTAATATAAAACAGCTTTTTTCGTTGAATATTTTGTTTTTGTGATAGCTAATATCAAATAATTAATAATGGTTTAAAGCGCGTAAAAACTCTTGCCTTGTGCTTGGGTTCGTTTTAAATCCACCGCCCAAGGCTGTTGTTGTTGTCATACTGCTTGAGTCTTTAATGCCTCTTGCTTTTACGCAATAATGAGTTGCATCAATTGAAACAGCAACATTAACGGTTCCAAGTAAAGTTTGTAGAGCAACTAAAATTTGCTGAGTTAACCTTTCTTGTACTTGCGGTCGTTGTGAAAAGAATTCTACAATACGATTGATTTTAGATAACCCAATCACTTTATCTTTGGGGATATAAGAAACCGTTGCTTTGCCATCGATAGTGACAAAATGATGCTCACAAACACTGGTTAAAGTAATGTCGCGAACGGTTATCATTTCGTCTACTTGCATTTTATTTTCGATTAATGTGATTTTTGGAAAATTTTCATAATAAAGACCAGAAAATATTTCATCAACATACATTTTTGATACTCGATGAGGAGTTTCAGCTAAGCTGTCATCAGTTAAGTCAAGTTCCATGAGTTTCATAATTTCACGAAAATGCGCTTCAATTTTGCTTTTACGCTCACAATTATCCATGGCTAAACGGCAGGATGGCGTTTCAAGGTTTTTAGCAGCGAGTGCCTCTTTAACTTTTTGCGCAGCAAGACTTAATTCTGTCATTATCAAATACTCGGACGAAAATTGATGAAATATTATATAACAGTTATAAGGCAATATACAGTTTTTTGCTTGTGGTTTTATATTGAAACAGATAGTAGCTAGTAGTAGCTAGTAACCTGAAACTTCTTTACACTATAATTATTAGTGATGATAAGAATATTATGGCTAATTAAGGTATACTGTTCACTATCGTGTTGAATAATGATTGAGTAACTATGATGTCAAACAAAACGCCGATTATCTTAATTGATGGATCTTCTTATCTTTACCGTGCTTTTTTTGCATGCCCACCGTTAACTAATGCCAAAGGCGAACCCACAGGGGCTATTTTTGGTGTGATTAATATGATTCGTAGCCTGCTTAACCAATACAATCCTACGCATATTGCTGTGGTTTTTGATGCTAAAGGTGGTTCTTTCCGTAACGAGATTTATCCTGAGTATAAAGCAACTCGTGAAGCGATGCCTGAAAATCTTCGCCCTCAAATTGAACCCATTCATACTATTTTAAAAGCTATGGGGTTACCTCTACTTTGCATTGAAGGCGTTGAGGCTGATGATGTAATTGGTACATTAGCTAGACAAGCAGAAAAAGAGAATTTAGATGTATTAATTAGCACTGGCGATAAAGATATGGCGCAATTGGTGAGCGATAAAATTACCCTAATTAATACTATGAATAATACGGTACTTGATCCACAAGGGGTGATAAACAAATTTGGTGTTCCCCCTGAAAAGATTATTGATTATTTAGCTTTAAGAGGCGATTCATCCGATAACATACCCGGTGTACCTGGTATCGGTGAAAAAACGGCTCAGGGTTTATTAGCTGAGTTTGATAGCATAAAAGATATTTATAATCGATTGGATGATATCGAAAAATTATCAATCCGAGGTGCGAAATCATTAAAACAAAAATTAATTGATAATCAAAATGAAGCCGAACTTTCTTATTTACTGGCGACTATTAAAACCGATGTTAAATTAGATTTTACTAATGAACAACTGATGGTGAGTAATATTGATATTAATGCACTTGCTGAATTATTTGATAATTATGGATTTCATCGCTGGCAAAAAGAGTTAATGTCTGGCAATTTTTTAAAACAGTTATCAGCTTTTGATATTAAAGGTGAGGTGCCTCTATTTTCTAATGATGAATCATCACTAGAAAATAAAGAAATAGATTATCAATGCATTTTAACTCATGAACAACTAGATAATTGGGTTGATAAATTAAAAAATAGTCAACAATTTGCTTTTGATACTGAAACAAACAGCGTTGATCATGTACATGCAAAATTAGTTGGGATTTCATTTTGTATTGAACCTCATCAAGCTGCTTATGTACCGCTTTCTCATCACTATTTAGGGGTTCCCAAACAATTATTGCTTGATGAAGTTTTAGCAAAACTAAAAC
This sequence comes from Gilliamella sp. Lep-s35, assembly GCF_009795845.1. GTDB lineage: Bacteria > Pseudomonadota > Gammaproteobacteria > Enterobacterales > Orbaceae > Gilliamella. The sequence goes on from NZ_WTEX01000008.1 coordinate 31,954, forward strand.
CGGTGCTTGAAGACCCGGCAATAAAAAAAATAGCCCAAAATGCGAAGTTTGATTATAGTGTGTTTGCCAATTATGGCATAACCGTGCAAGGTATTGCATTTGATACGATGCTAGAATCTTATGTATTAAATAGCACAGAACGCCACGATATGGATAGTATGGCTAAACGCTATTTAAATCATAAAACGATTACTTACGATGAGTTGACTAAAATTGATAAAAAGCAGTTTACTATTGATGAAATCGAGGTGGAAAAAACCACACAATACGCAGCTGAAGATGCCGATATTACCTTTCAATTGCATAATAAATTATGGTCAACACTTGAAAAAAATGAAAAACTAACCAAGCTATTTTCTGATATAGAAATGCCATTAGCAATTGTAATTGCTGAAATGGAAAGGACTGGTGTGCTTGTTGATGCTAAATTGCTTAATGAATATTCTCAAGAAATTAGCCAAAAATTACAAGAAACCGAAGCTCAATTACAATTATTTGCTGGCGAAAAATTTAACCCCGCATCACCTAAGCAGATTCAAGCGATTTTATTTGATAAACATCAATTGCCTGTTTTAAAAAAGACGCCTAAAGGCGATCCTTCAACCAGTGAAGAAGTGTTAAGTGAACTGGCTAATGAGTATGCATTACCAAGGATGATTTTGTTTCATCGTGGACTAGCTAAACTTAAAAATACCTATACCGATAAATTACCTTTAATGATTAGTTCAAAAGATGGGCGAATACATACTAATTATAATCAGATTGGTACGATAACAGGTCGATTGTCATCAAATGATCCTAATTTGCAAAATATTCCCGTTCGTAATGAAGAAGGGCGTCGAATTCGACAGGCTTTTATTGCGCCAAAAGGCTATAAGATTATTTCTGCTGACTATTCACAAATTGAATTGCGTATTATGGCGCATCTATCAGAAGATAAAAGCTTGCTTAACGCTTTTGCCAACGATAAAGATATTCACCGTGTAACAGCGAGTGAAATTTTAGGTAAAACTGAATCTGAAGTGACTTCTGAAGAGCGAAGACGAGCTAAGGCCGTCAATTTTGGTTTGATTTATGGTATGAGCGCCTTTGGTTTATCTAAACAAATTAATGTACCTCGTAAAGAAGCGCAGTTTTATATTGACCGTTATTTTGAACGTTACCCTGGTGTTCAACAATATATGGAAGAGACTCGACAACTAGCTACCGAGCAAGGTTATGTTGAAACCTTATCTGGGCGTCGTTTATATTTATCAAAAATCACTTCAACCAATGGTATTGAGCGTCGAGGTGCTGAGCGAGCAGCGATCAATGCCCCAATGCAAGGTACCGCCGCTGATATTATTAAAACAGCGATGATTAAAGTAAGCCAATGGATAAAAAGCTTACCAGTTGGTCATATTAGAATGGTTATGCAAGTACACGATGAGTTGGTATTTGAAGTAAAAGAAGAATGGGTTGAGCAATATCAAAATCAGATAAAATCAATCATGGAAAATTGTTATCAACTATCTGTACCATTAAAAGTGGATGTTGGTGTGGGTGATAATTGGGATGAAGCCCATTAATCATACTAAATCAATACGTAATAAATCAGCCTTAAACAAATAGCTAAAGGCTGATTTTATACTTAAACACGTCTTTTCCTGAAACTTTTTCACAAATTATATATTAACTTTCTAACATGAATCGAACTATTGCCGAAACCTTTAGGCATGTTAGAATAAGCAACTAAAATGAATGAATATCAAAATGTTATTCTATTAATTGATATTGTCGAATTAAAAAGAGTGCAAATCACTGCATTACAGTATTTGCCCTCATTTCTGTTTTTATTAGGATTATTTCATGAAAATTAAAACCCGTTTTGCGCCTAGTCCAACTGGCTATTTGCATGTAGGCGGTGCACGAACTGCACTTTATTCTTGGTTATATACTCGTCATGCAAAAGGCTCATTTGTTTTGCGTATTGAAGATACAGATCTTGAACGTTCAACGCCTGAAGCAATTGAGGCAATCATGGAAGGGATGAATTGGTTAAAATTATCATGGGATGAAGGACCTTATTATCAAACTAAACGTTTTGATCGCTATAACCAAGTCATTGATGAAATGTTAGCCAAAGGCACAGCTTATCGTTGTTATTGCTCTAAAGAACGTCTTGAAAAATTGCGTGAAGAACAAATGGCGAAAGGCGAAAAAGCGCGTTATGATGGGCATTGCCGCTGTGATTCGGTACAAAAACAGCATTCACACAACGAGCCTCATGTTGTTCGTTTTGCTAACCCAATTGATGGTGTTGTGATTTTCAATGATTTAATTCGTGGTCCGATTGAAATCGCTAATAAAGAGCTTGATGATCTTATTATTCGCCGCACTGATGGTTCACCAACTTATAATTTTTGTGTGGTTGTCGATGATTGGGATATGGAAATTACTCATGTAATTCGTGGTGAGGATCATATTAATAATACACCTCGCCAAATTAATATCTTAAAGGCCTTAGGTGCACCATTGCCTGAATATGGGCATGTATCAATGATTTTAGGCGATGATGGGCAAAAATTATCTAAACGTCATGGGGCAGTTAGTGTAATGCAATATCGTGATGATGGTTATTTACCTGAAGCATTACTTAATTATTTGGTTCGTTTAGGGTGGTCTCATGGCGATCAAGAGATATTTTCTGTTCCGGAAATGATTAGCTATTTTTCATTAGATGCCGTGAGTAAATCAGCCAGTGCCTTTAATACCGAAAAACTACTTTGGCTAAATCACCATTATATTAATCATTTAGATGCCGATTATGTGGCTCAACATTTAGTCTGGCATATGAATCAGCAAGGCTATGATTTAGCAAAAGGCCCAGATCTGATTACTATTATTAAGTTATTTGGTGAACGTTGTAAAACACTTAAAGAGATGGCTGAATCATGTTCTTATTGCTATCAAGATTTTGATGATTTTGATGCAGAAGCAGCTAAAAAACATTTACGCCCAGTCGCCAAAGAGCCATTAGAAACAATTAAAGCAAAAATTGAAGCTATTGCTCAATTTGATTGGCAAATTGATAAAATTCACCATGCTATTGAGGCAACAGCAGCCGAGCTTAATATTGGTATGGGCAAAATAGGAATGCCATTGCGTGTTGCGGTAACAGGTATCGGGCAGTCGCCATCGGTTGATGCCACTGTTTTTGCGGTTGGTAAAGCCCGTACCCTTGCTCGAATTGATAAAGCACTAGCTTATATCGCCCAACGAGAACAAGCATAATAAGAGCAGTATCATTTTATTGCCAGATAATATAGTAATCTGGCAATCCCCTTCCTTTGCTTAGTTGAGAGTTTAGAAATGGCTCGCTTAAAAAAACGCTATTGGATTTTACTCAGTATTGTACTAATCATTATGCTATTGAGCTTATGTGTAAGGCAATATTGGCTATCATTAAAAGATAAATACCAGCTATCGGCAGATTGGCATGGTGTCAGTGTGAGCTTTAATGGCTTAGCTATTGATGAAATCACTGTCTCTCAACCATCAAAATACTCACTAACAGCAAAAAACTTGCTGATTTCATTGTCGCAGTTATCAGCTAATGAACTTAATATTCACTGGCAATCAGACGATAAAAAAGTAATAGATACTACTCAAAAAGAAGTGGTTGAAACGCTTGATAAAAACTTTAATCAGGACGTTAACCAATCTGATGATGCGTCATTCATTTCGACAATACTTTATTGGTTACCATCAAAAATTCATATTGATTCGTTAAGATTTTATACACAAAATAACGAGCAATTTAACGTGAAAATTGATATCACCAAACAGCAAGAAGCAATACAGTTGGTCATGTCAACCAATAGCCAATACGTTGCGAAACTATCAGCTAATTTACAATTTAATACCACTGTTAATACAACAGAGCCACGTATTGATATACAAAATGGACTTTTTACCACAACAGTAAACCAATTTGGTATTGAAAATGGGCAACTAACTTTACCGTTTAGTGGTTGGGTTAACCGTAAACAGTTAAGTTTATCAAGTTTAAATGATGCTTCTATTAGTTTAGTTAAAGCTAGTCTTTCTGATGATCTTATCTTAGCTGATTCATCTGGTAATTTAACCTTTCAAGTTGAATCGGCCATTCCATTTGACAACAATCAACTATCTGCCACAACACAGCTTGTTATTAATAAACTCAATGGTATTTATAAAACCAGCGAAATAAAATCTGCGACAGGTAATATTAATCTTGTTGTGAAGAATAATCAGTTTACTATTTCGAGTCCAGCGTTGAATATACAAGAAGTCAACATGGGGTTATCTTTTGAAAAGATCAAATTAGTTGGAAAGTATTTTGCTTCAATTAATGCCCCCGATAAGGGAACCATTAGCTGGACTAAAGCCCAAGCGAGTATCTTTTCTGGCCTTATCTTTCTTGATAAAAACAAGTTGAATTTAGCAAAATTACCTCAACAATTAAATTTAAAGATAAAACAGATACAACTAAAAGATATCTTTACTCAATACCCAGCAGAAGGGTTAGCTGGCAGTGGGGCGATCGATGGTAACTTACCGATTATATTATTGGCTAACAAGAAAAAAGGTGGCACGATCATCGAAGCGGTTATAAAAAAAGGCCAATTAATTACCACTAAAGATGGATATTTACAATTTGAAAACTCAGCACTTAAAAATTATGTACAAAGTAACCCGAATATGAAAATACTCGCTGATATTATTAAAAATTTTCATTATACTAAGTTATCAGGAACGGTTGATTATGCCAATGATATTGCCAAACTAGGATTAAATATTCAAGGAAGTAATTTAGATGTTGAAAATGGCAAGGCAGTGAATTTAAATATCAATCTTGAAGAAAATATCAGTAAATTACTTATGAGTTTACAGCTATCTGATCAAGTTAGCGAGCCTATTCGTAAACGTATTGAAGCACATTTAAAAAGGAAATCTTCAAAATAAGAGGTTATTTTATGGTACGAAATGTTATGGTAATTATGGTATTAGCTGGAACGTTAATCGGATGTTCGCCTACTGTCAAAGTTCAAGCACCGAGCGAACCGATTAATATCAATTTGAATGTAAAAATAGACCATGAAATTAATATTAAGGTCGATAAAGCATTAGATAATATTATCAATAAATCAGGATTATACTAGATTGATCGATTTGATTGTGTAACACAAAATACGTGGTATTAAAAATTTTTGTTATTCATATTTAAATTAATAAAATATGATGTACTCATTAAGGAGTTTATTATGACTATCTGTAAAAAAGCAATAATAATATTATTATCAACTGTTTTATCTTTTTCTGTATTTGCATTAAATTTAGAACAAGCAATTGATTCATTAAGCCAAGCCAAAGCACAAGGTATTGTCGGTGAACAAGCTGATGGCTATTTAGGTGTAGTAAAAAACGAAGGTAACGCTTCTGAAATTGCACAACTTATTAATCAAGCTCGTAAAGAACAGTATCAAAAAGTATCAGCTGAAAGTAATGTTCCTTTAAATGAAGTAGAAAAAAAGGCCGGTAGTAAAGCGCAAGAAAAGACCCCTGCAGGGCAATATATTAAGCGACAAGGCCAATGGTTAAAAAAATAATTAACGCTTTTATTGTGTATTAATAATGTGTATGCTGTTTATTTAAATATTTGTTCATAATATTTTTTATATTGAATAAAAGTAAAAAATGTTATGAAATTTTTATCTAGTTAGTTTTTACTTGTAACTGTATCGCTTATGCGATTTGAAATGGAGAAAATCAATGTGTTCGATTTTAGGTATTCTTGATATTAAATCAGATCCAGAACAACTACGAACAAAAGCATTAGAACTATCATGCCTACAACGTCATCGTGGTCCTGATTGGTCTGGTATTTTTGCGTCAGATAAAGCTATTCTTGCTCATGAACGTTTATCAATTGTAGATGTTAATACAGGATCTCAGCCGCTTTATAATAAAGATAAAACATTAGTTTTAGCAGTAAATGGCGAAATTTATAATCATCAAGAACTCCGAAATCAGTACAAAGATCGTTATGAATTTCAAACAGGGTCTGACTGTGAAGTGATTCTTGCTTTATATCAAGAAAAAGGTATTAATTGCCTTGATGAATTACAAGGCATGTTTGCATTTATCCTTTATGATATCAACAAAGGCAGCTATTTTATTGGCCGTGACCATATTGGTATTATTCCAATGTATACAGGTCATGATGAAAACGGCACATTTTATGTTGCCTCTGAAATGAAAGCTTTAGTGCCTGTTTGTAAGACAATTGAAGCATTCCCTCCTGGGTGTTATCTATCTAGTACTGAAGGTGAAATCAAAACCTACTACAAACGTGACTGGATGGATTATGACAACGTTAAAGATAGCAAAACTGACATTAATGAGCTTCGCATTGCGTTAGAAGAATCAGTAAAAAGCCATTTAATGTCTGATGTGCCATATGGTGTATTATTATCAGGTGGGCTTGATTCTTCCGTCATTTCAGCAATCACTAAAAAATTCTCAGCGCGCCGTGTTGAAGATCATGAAAAATCAGAAGCATGGTGGCCACAGTTGCATTCATTTGCTGTCGGTTTAAAAGGTGCACCTGATCTTAAAGCTGCACAAGCAGTTGCCGATCATCTAGGCACAGTTCACCATGAAATTAACTTTACTATTCAAGAAGGTATTGATGCGATTCGTGATGTGATTTATTTTATTGAAACTTATGATGTCACCACAATCCGTGCATCAACACCAATGTATTTAATGGCGCGTAAGATTAAAGCAATGGGCATTAAAATGGTGCTTTCTGGTGAAGGTGCTGACGAAGTGTTTGGTGGTTACCTCTATTTCCACAAAGCGCCAAATGCTAAAGAGTTCCATGAAGAAACGGTACGCAAATTAGCAGCACTACATATGTATGATTGTGCGCGTGCAAATAAAGCGATGGCGGCTTGGGGTGTTGAGGCTCGAGTCCCATTCCTTGATAAAAAGTTCTTAGATGTCGCAATGCGCATTAATCCAAAAGATAAAATGTGTGGTAGCAATGGCAAAATGGAAAAACATATTGTCCGTGAAGCATTTGAGTCCTACTTACCTGCATCGGTTGTTTGGCGTCAAAAAGAGCAGTTTTCTGATGGTGTTGGTTATAGTTGGATTGATACATTAAAAGAAATTGCAGAAAGTAAAATTACTGATCAGCAATTAGAAAATGCAAAATTCCGCTTCCCATATAATACGCCAACTTCGAAAGAAGCTTATATGTATCGTGAAATTTTTAATGAACTATTTCCAATTGAAAGTGCGGCTCATTGTGTACCTGGTGGCCCAACAGTTGCATGTTCAACAGCTAAAGCGATTGAATGGGATGAATCATTCAAAAACTTAAATGATCCATCAGGCCGTGCGGCGGTGGGTGTTCATAACGACGCTTATAAAAAATAATTGATTGTATTTTTATAACTGATTAAAAAGGGCATAGTTGCCCTTTTTTATTGATTGAATTTACGTAATAATAGCCTTTCTGATTGCTAATCTCATATTCCAAATTTCCTCAATATTTATCTAAAACTTTCTAAGTTAAAAGAATTTGTTATTCATTAAATAAATGTCTATTTTCTAGAAAAAATGTGTTCAAAATGTGATCTAAATTCACTTTTTTCTAAATTTAATAAACTATACTAAATGTTACCAGTCACATAATAGCTGAATGGAAAATAAACGGTATTTATTTACTAATAAATATAATTGTAATGGTTTATTAACTAGGAGCATTGAGTGGAAAATTATAAAATTGCAGTAATCAACTCCAGTAGTTTTGGGAAATACTTTCCTGATCATTTACAGCGATTAGAAAAAATAGGTGAAGTAAAACATTTTACTTTTGATAATAATATTTCAGGAAAGGAACTAGCTGATGCATTGCAAGGATACAATATATTTATTGCAAGCGTTAGGCCATTTTTTAATAAAGAGTTTTTTGATAATAAAAAAGATCCTTTATTTTTACTTTCTCGCCATGGAATCGGGTTTAATAACGTTGACGTTATTGCTGCCAAAGAACACGGTACGATTGTTACTATAGTTCCTCCTTTAGTTGAACGAGATGCTGTCGCTGAAAATGCAGTAACCAATTTACTAGCATTAATCAGACAAACAGTTCAATCTCAAGCTGCAGTTAAGTCAAATGAGTGGAAGAAAAGAGCCTCTTTTTTAGGTATTAATGTTACGGGTAAAGTCGTTGGTGTTATTGGATGCGGTAATATTGGCAGTCGAGTAGCAGAAATATTTAAGCATGGTTTTAATGCTCGGCTACTCGTTGTTGATCCTAAAGTTAATAAACAATGGGCGAGTAAAAATAATATTGAAATTGTTGATTTAGATTATTTACTCCAAAATTCAGATATCATCTCTTTAAACGCATCATTAAATGAAACCAGTTACCATATTTTAAAAGAGCGCCAATTTTCTTTAATGAAGAAAGGCGTTTATATCACAAATACTGCTCGAGCTGAATTGATTGATGAAAGTGCATTATTAAAAGCACTTGATAGTGAAATTGTAGCTGGGCATGCAACAGACGTAATGTATGTCGAGCCATCATACAACGATAATCCTTTAGTTAAACATCCAAAAGTACTTGTTACACCACATACCTCAGCTTATGCAATTGAATGCTTACAAGGAATGGGAGAAAAATGTGTACAAGATGTAGAAAATTTTGTTAACAAATTAGAACTACAATCAATTGTTTCTTAATTATTTTTTTAATTTTTAAGTAATAATAAAAACATTAAGGAGTTTATATATGCAAGAAATGCATGTAACGTTTCTTCAAGCAGCCATCATTTCTGTATGGGTTGCGATGGTAATGTCTAGGGGACTAGGAGGTGCAACATTAACATTAAGATTTACCCCAATGATGACAGGTTTAATTGTTGGGATAGTTTTTAATGATATCACAAATGCCATGATAACAACTGCGGCAATACAATTAATTTATATGGGTGTATTTTCTCCTGGTGGTCAAATGCCATCAGAACCTTCTATTGCTACGGCAGTTGCTGTTCCAGTAGCATTACTCGGAAAAATGGAGCCCACTGCTGCTGTTGCGGTCGCTGTACCCGTTGGTTTATTAGGATCTTATTTGTATCAACTAAGGTTTTTCTTTAACACTATGATTATGAAATTAACAGAAAAATATGCGCAAGAAGCAAATAGTTCAAAATTAACATTTTCTATAATCATACTACCAATCATTTGTAGTTGTGCTCTATTTATACCATTTATGTTTGTCGCATTATATTTTGGAGCACCGATTATTGCCGATGTGATTAAATCAAATGCGGGCGGACTTGTTTTCCATATCCTTAATGTCATTGGTGGTGGGCTGGCAGCTGTTGGTATTGCATTAACCATTTATGTGATTGGTAAAAAGAGTTACATCATATTCTTTTTATTGGCTTATTTTTTAGCGGTAATTACAAAACCACTCAATATAACAATGGTAACTTACGCAATTGTTGGCGCTATTGTTGCATTTATTTTTGTCTTGGCAAAAAGTGAAGCGGTAAACGCTGCAGCAGACCAACCTAGAAATAATGCCAATAATAATGAAGATGATGATGATTATTAATCTATAGATATTCGATTAATAAATTAGATAGAGGAACTTTATAATGACAGAAATCGTACAAGAAAGTATTGATCTAAAGCCGGAAACAATCACTAAAAAGGATATCACTATTGCGTGGTTACGATGGTATTATGCCAATGAAATCCCACACTCATTTGATCGTTATCTTGCGGCATCTTTGATGTGGGGATTAATGCCAATCCTAAAAAAACTATATAAATCAAAAAGTGAACTGGCTGCGGCTTACCAAAGACATTTATTGTTCTTTAATACTCAAATAACTTGGGGTGGAGGAACGATTTCGGGGATTATGGCCTCACTTGAGTCAGTAAGAGCCGATGAAGTATATCAAAATAAACCAATCAGTATTGATGATGATGTACTTTATAATACTAAAGCTGGGTTAATGGGTGCATTAGCGGGTATTGGCGATGCGATTGACTCAGGCACAGTACAATATATTTTTATCGCAATTGCACTACCTTGGGCACAAGAAGGTTTAGCAATTGGGGCATTATTTCCTTTCTTTGCCTTTGTAATTTATCAACTTTTTGTTGGATATTATTTTGCTCAATTAGGATTTAAGTTAGGGAAAAACGCGGCAACAGAAGTTGTTGGTAATAAAATGCAGATGCTTATTGAAGGCTTATCTATTTTAGGTTTGTTTATGATGGGTATCTTAGCTGCCAGTTATATCAAAGTTTCATCAAGTTTAAAATTTACCTTATCAGGCAAAGAGTTCGTTATACAAGATACATTGGATAAAATTTTACCAGGAGTGTTACCACTTATTGTTGTAATGGGATTATATTTTTATTTCTCTAAAAAAGGTTTAAAAGTAACCAATGCATTAATTGGATTAACAATCCTACTTGGTGTTTTAGCTGCAATTGGCATTTTATAAAATAATTATATAAAAAATAGAGGTTTTAAATTATGGGAAAAGTTGTTTTAGCTCGAGTAGATAGTCGTCTTATTCATGGTCAAGTTGCAACTAATGTTTCAAAAGCAGCTGGGGCTAATGCCTTATTTGTGGTAGATGACTATTCAGCAAATGACGAGTTCACAAAAAATATCATTCTAGGCGCTGGTGCTAGCACTGGTCATAAAATTAGAGTATTAAAAGAAGATGGTGCAGTAAGATATTGGAATGATCGCAAGTACGATGATTTTAACGTTATTTTAATTACAAAGAACATTGAAGTAATGTATAAAATTATTAAAGCAGGAGTGCCAATAACAAACCTAAATATTGGTGGTTTACCGCTAGTTCCTGGGGCAACATCAATCATTAAAGAAGTATCGATTAACAAAGAGCAACTTGATCTATTGATCGATTTACAAAATAGTTACCCGGATATGGATATCTATTTTCAAGCAACACCTTCTTTGAAAAAAGTAACATTAAATGAAGCAATCAAAATGTTTGAATAATATAGGAAGGTAAAAATGATAGGTGTCTTATTAATTAGCCATGGCAAAATGGCATCAGGGATGAAAGATAGTGTAACAATGATAGTTGGAGAACAAGACAAATTTGAAACACTATCACTCAATCCAGGGCAAGATATTAATCAATTAAAAACGGATCTATTTAATTGTTCAAAATCTTTAGATTCAGGCAAAGGAGTCTTAATTTTTGTCGATCTATATGGAGCCTCTCCTTACAATGCTTCAATGAAATGCGTGCCCAAATGGCGTGAATTGGGTATGGATGTTAAAGTTATTACCGGCATGAGCTTACCTATGGTAATTAATGCAGTATGTAATAGAGACTCATTATCAGTACAAGAATTAGCCAAAGAGTGTCTTGACGCCGGTCATGATAATATTCAAGATGCTATTGCTAATCTTACTCATTCCCATCAATCTCAGAATGAAGATGATTATTAATTAGTTTAATTTTGCTAATTGATAATATTATCAAGTGTATAGTGAATATGATTAATAAAGTTATATTCACTATATTGTTTAATTTTTATATCTAACTAGTTTATTAATAATGAAAATACTTAAAGATCTTGTGCTCCGATACTGTGTCATATTTGGTAAACGATTTTCTGCTAAACAAAAGATTGCTTTTTTAAGAGTGATATCTAAAGAACTAATTCAATTAGGCTATATGGTTGATGCTAAACTAGCCAAGTTGAAATTAGCAACAAGACGATATGAAAACTATTACAATGCTTATATTGGTGATTTAAATAAAGCTGAATTAATTATTTGCACTTATTACGATACTGGCGTTAATAACTTCAATATTCAAAAAAAATACGCATTTTCTCCACAATTTAGTAAATTAAGTTACTTTATCAGTATTGCGCCAATCATTATTTTATTCATTGCTTCATTGATACTAAATTATTTTGTTTTGATTCCTGATATCCGTACTCAAGGTTTTTTTAGTGTTTCAGGAGTTGGCTCAATTATTTCAACGGTTTTGTTATTTTTTTTCGTCTTTAAATTTAAAAGTGGCATTCCTAACCAAAAGAACTTTGTTTGTAATTCATCAAGCATTATTACCATCATAAATTTAATTAATAAACTTAATAAAAAAGAGAAGAAAAAAATAGCTTTTGTTTTATATGATGGTGGCAATAGCAACCAATATGGTTTAAAAATGTTGGAAAGCTATTCTAACCAAATGAAAGACAAAAAATTTATTTTTATCGATAGTATTGGCAATGGTAACGAGTTAATTTTTCTAAAACCGCAACAATCAAATCTACAACTAGAAGATATTACTTTTTACAGTGGCAAAATGGAAACACAAATACCCAATTACATCATGATCACATCGGGTGATATAGATGAAAATGGTAAAATTGTTATAAAAAATGCCCATAGTGCAAAAGATAACTACTTGTCCGATAAAGTGATAAACAAACATACTCAATCACTGCTTGAAATAAGTCGATCATTGATAAGTACCAATAATGATAAATAGTAGAGCTAACGTTATTGTGAAGATAAGAAATCACCCCAACCCAAATAATTAGGTAGGGGTGATACATCAATTAATGCGCAGCGCCTTTAGGTGCGCCAATTGGTAAAATAGTACGTCCGTATTGTTCATTAAGTACTTCTGCCATTGCAAGATAAATAGCACTTGCGCCACAAATAATACCTTCAAAACCAGCTACATGGATAATGCCATGGTTACCAGAAATATTACCAATAGCTAACAAAGCAAACAAAATAGTTAAACTAGCAAAGACGAATTGCAAAGCACGATTGCCTTTTAATGTACCAATAAACATAAAGCCAGTAAAAATACCCCATAAAGCAAGGAAAATACCAACAAAAGTTGCGTCAGATGGTGCTGTTGCTGGTGAGGTTGGTAAATACCAAATACCAACTAATGCAATCCAAAAGAAACCATAAGAGGTAAATGCAGTTGTTCCAAAAGTATTACCTTTTCTAAACTCTAAAATACCTGCAATCACTTGAGCAAGACCACCATAAAAAATACCCATTGATGCAATCGCCGTCATAACCGGGAAAAACCCTGCATTATGAATATTTAATAAAATTGTTGTCATACCAAATCCCATCAAACCAAGAGGGCCTGGATTTGCAAGTTTTGCTTGTTCCATAAAGATCCTATAAATTAATTTTGATAATGAAAAAGAGCGGCAATGATAAGTGTTGAAAAGGCTATAATCAAGATTTAAGAAAATTATTTTTTTATTCCCCTTGATATTAACAATAACGTTCCCATTTATGTGAAAACAAAAACATTTCTTGTGGAATTTAAGGGCTTGAAAATTAATATTTAAGACCTATATACAAGAAATAAAATACAGGTTTTGAGGAGAATAGACTATGGGTAAAATTATTGGTATTGATTTAGGTACAACAAATTCATGTGTTGCTGTAATGGACAACGGTCAAGCAAAAGTTTTAGAAAACGCAGAGGGTGACCGCACAACTCCTTCCATTATTGCTTACACACAAGATGGGGAAATCTTAGTTGGCCAACCAGCAAAACGTCAAGCAGTAACTAATCCACAAAATACATTATTTGCGATTAAACGTTTAATTGGACGTCGTTATGAAGACGCCGAAGTACAACGTGATGTTGGTATTATGCCGTATAAAATTGTAAAAGCAGACAACGGCGATGCATGGGTTGATATTAAAGGACAAAAAATTGCTCCACCACAAATTTCAGCTGAAGTTTTAAAGAAAATGAAAAAAACAGCAGAAGATTATCTTGGTGAAGCAGTAACTGAAGCGGTTATTACTGTTCCTGCTTACTTTAACGATGCACAACGTCAAGCAACAAAAGATGCTGGTCGTATTGCTGGTTTAGAAGTTAAACGTATCATCAACGAACCAACAGCTGCAGCACTTGCTTACGGTTTAGATAAAGATGTGGGTAACCGCACTATTGCTGTGTATGACCTTGGTGGTGGTACATTTGATATCTCTATTATCGAAATTGATGATGTTGATGGCGAAAAAACTTTTGAAGTACTTGCAACAAATGGTGATACTCACTTAGGTGGTGAAGACTTTGACTCACGCTTAATCAATTATTTGGTTGACGAATTTAAACGTGAACAAAACTTTGATTTGAAAAACGATCCACTTGCAATGCAACGCTTAAAAGAAGCGGCAGAAAAGGCAAAAATCGAATTATCATCAGCACAACAAACTGATATTAATTTACCTTATATTACTGCTGATGCTAGTGGTCCTAAACATCTAAATATTAAAGTGACTCGCGCTAAACTAGAAGCTTTAGTTGAAGACTTAGTAAAACGCTCAATGGATCCTGTTAAAACTGCATTACAAGATGCAGGGCTTTCGGTATCTGATATCAAAGATGTTATCTTAGTTGGTGGCCAAACTCGTATGCCAATGGTACAAAAAGCCGTTGCTGACTTCTTTGGTAAAGAGCCGCGTAAAGATGTAAACCCAGATGAAGCGGTTGCTGTTGGTGCTGCGGTTCAAGGTGGTGTACTTGGTGGTGATGTAAAAGATGTTTTATTACTTGATGTAACGCCATTATCATTAGGTATTGAAACCATGGGTGGTGTTATGACTGCCTTGATTGAGAAAAACACAACTATCCCAACAAAACATAGTCAAGTGTTCTCAACAGCGGAAGACAACCAATCAGCGGTAACGATCCACGTATTACAAGGTGAACGTAAACGTGCAAGTGATAACAAATCGCTAGGTCAATTTAACCTAGATGGCATTCAAGCGGCACCTCGTGGTATGCCACAAATTGAAGTAACTTTTGATATTGACGCCGATGGTATTTTACATGTATCAGCGAAAGACAAAAATACTGGCCGTGAACAAAATATCACTATTAAAGCTTCATCAGGTTTAAGTGAAGAAGAAATTCAAAAAATGGTTAATGATGCGGAAGCTAATGCCGATGCAGACCGTAAGTTTGAAGAGTTAGCTCAAACTCGTAACCAAGCAGATCACCTTGTTCACTCAACTCGTAAACAAGTGACTGAAGCGGGTGATCAGTTATCAGCTGATGATAAAAAAGCAATTGAAGATGCAGTAAGTGCTTTAGAAATTGCCGCTCGTGGTGAAGATAAAGCCGAAATTGAAGCAAAAATTAATGCCTTAATGGAAGCGTCTAAAAAATTGCTTGAATTAGCACAACAACAAGCTCAAGCAAGCCAAGGTGCGGGTCAATCTGCAGGTGGAAACACAAAAGCAGAAGATGACGTTGTTGATGCTGACTTCAAAGAAGTTGATGAAGATAAAAAATAATCATTAATTAGTATGTTTTTTAATGCGTTATTTCAACAAATTTTAAACATATAACACATTAAACGGGCACGAGGTCTCCTCAAGCCCGTTTAGTTGTTTATGAAAAGAGATAAAAATAAAGGTTAATTATGGCGAAGAAAGATTATTATGAAACATTAGGCGTCAGTAAAAGTGCCAGTGAAAGTGAGATAAAAAAAGCCTATAAGCGCCTAGCAATGAAATATCACCCTGACAAAAATCAGGACAATAAAGCCGAAGCCGAAGCAAAATTTAAAGAAGTCAAAGAAGCTTATGAAATCTTAACTGATCCACAAAAGAAAGCCGCTTATGATCAATATGGTCATGCCGCTTTTGAACAAGGTCATGGTGGCGCTGGTGCTGGCGGTTTTGGAGGTTTTGGCGGATTTGGTGGCGGTTCTGCCTTTGATGATATATTCAGTGACTTCTTTGGCGGTGGTCGTGGTGGTCGACAAACCTCCTCTCGAGGTGCAGATCTACAATACAATATCACACTAACACTTGAAGAAGCGGCAGCAGGTGTTGAAAAAGAACTCAAGGTCCCAACTTGGGTAACGTGTAATACTTGCCATGGTCAAGGTACACAAAAGGCTTCTGATGTTGTAACTTGTAACACTTGCCATGGCTCTGGTGCTGTTCAAATGCGACAAGGTTTTTTTGCAGTACAGCAAGAATGCCCAACGTGTCATGGTCGCGGTAAAGTAGTTAAAAATCCATGTAAAAAATGTCACGGTGAAGGCCGAATACAAAAAACAAAAACATTATCGGTTACAATTCCTGCCGGTGTTGATACTGGTAACCGTATTCGACTTTCTGGTGAAGGTGAAGCCGGCTTAAATGGTGCTCCATCTGGTGATTTATATGTACAAGTGCAAGTGAAACCGCATGCTATTTTTGAGCGAGATGGTACAAACTTACATTGCGAAATCCCAATTAACATTGTATTGGCATCGCTTGGCGGTGAAGTGGAAGTACCAACCTTAAACGGTAAAGTTAGCTTGACCATTCCAGCAGAAACCCAAACAGGTAAAATGTTCCGTTTAAGAGGAAAAGGTATTAAATCCGTACGAAATAGTGCCGTTGGGGATCTTTATTGCCATGTTGTGGTTGAAACGCCTGTGAACTTAACCAGTAAACAAAAAGAGTTACTCAAAGAGCTAGGCGAAAGTTTTAAAGCCGATAAAAATGCTAAACACAGTCCCAAAGAAAAAAGCTTTTTTGACAAAGTGAAAAAGTTTTTTGGTTAATTTAATATAGCTATAATGCGGTTGAACAGCAAAATAAATTGTTCAACTGCATACAAGCTAAACATTAAAACTTTCTTGTTAGTCAAATCCTATAAATAAATTTGTGTATTAGCATTTCAAGGTGACTATTGATTCAGCCATCATCCATTTTTCAGAAATTTTTTGTATTACTAAATCTAAATAGCGTGTTATTTAGTGATTGGACAAGCACAAAACCATTCCTATTATTGGTGTTGCTAAAAAGCCGTTTTCAGGCAATAGCGAGTATTTGATCGAAGTTCTTCGTGGTCAAAGTAAGCACCCACTATATGTTACCTCGATAGGCATGCCGCTAATAAATACAGCCAATAGCGTACAATCAATGTCAGGCAAACACCGAATATCTGATGTGCTGAGCTATTTAGAACAACAAACAAAATTGTTTAAACACGAAGAATAATTTATTGAATTAGATTGAAGTAATGTAAATGAGGCGGCAACTACAATCATTCGCCGACCCAATAAGTCGGCGAATGGTTGAGTTAAATTATGCTTCGCTCCAGCTATCTCTTAAACCAACGGTTCGGTTAAACACTAGCTTATCGTCGGTTGCATATTTGCTATCTAAACAGAAGTAGCCTTCACGTTCAAATTGATAAGCCATTCCAACCTTGGCATTTTGTAAGCTTGCTTCAACAAAACCTTGTTTAATGATTAAAGATGTTGGATTGATGGTTGCTAAGAAGTCCTCAGCAGCGCCTGGATTTGGTGTGTTAAATAGGCGATCATATAAGCGAATTTCAGCAGATTTTGCAAACTTAGCCGAAACCCAATGAATCACGCCTTTCACTTTACGTCCGTCTTCTGGGTTTTTATTTAATGTAGCCGGATCGTAGCTACAATAGATTGTTTGGATGTTACCTTCGGCGTCTTTTTCAACACGATCAGCACGAATTACATAGGCATTACGCAAACGCACTTCTTTACCAAGTACTAGGCGCTTGTAGTTTTTGTTGGCTTCTTCCCTAAAATCGGCTCGGTCTATATAGATTTCACGGGTGAAGGTCGCTTCACGCGTGCCTAATTCTGGACGATTTGGGTGATTTGGCATGCTAAGTATTTCATCAATATTGTCTGAAAAGTTTTCAATCACAACCTTAACAGGATCGAGCACCGCCATTGCGCGAGGTGCGTTTTCGTTCAAGTCTTCACGAATGCAAAACTCAAGCGTGCTCATTTCAACGGTATTTTCTTGCTTGGTAACACCAATTCGGCGACAAAATTCACGGATCGACGCTGGTGTGTAGCCACGGCGACGCAGCCCAGATATAGTTGGCATGCGTGGATCATCCCAACCATCGACAATTTTTTCTGATACTAATAGATTTAATTTACGTTTAGAGGTAATGGCATACTCTAAATTTAATCTTGAAAATTCATATTGATGTGGGCGTGCTTCGATAGTGATATTATCTAATACCCAATCATATAAACGACGGTTGTCTTGGAATTCAAGCGTACAGAGTGAATGTGTGATGTTTTCGATCGCATCAGAAATGCAATGCGTAAAGTCATACATTGGGTAAATGCACCATTTGTTACCTGTTTGGTGGTGCTCAGCAAACTTAATACGGTATATCACAGGATCACGCATAACGATAAATGGTGATGCCATGTCAATTTTAGCTCTTAGGCAGGCTTTTCCTTCAGCAAATTTACCCGCTTTCATTTGCTCAAACAGTGCTAAGTTTTCGTCAATAGGACGATCACGATAAGGGCTGTTTTTACCTGGTTGAGTTAATGTGCCCCGATATTCGCGAATTTCATCAGCAGATAGCTCGTCAACATAGGCAAGTCCTTTTTTGATAAGCTCAATGGCATATTCATATAATCGGTCAAAATAATCAGACGAATAGCAAATGTCACCATCCCATTCAAATCCTAACCAACGAACATCTTGTTTGATCGATTCAACATATTCAACATCTTCTTTAGCTGGATTGGTATCATCAAAACGTAAATTACATTTACCCTGATAGTCTTGTGCAATGCCAAAGTTTAAACAGATTGATTTAGCATGACCAATATGTAAATAGCCGTTTGGTTCTGGCGGAAAACGAGTATGCGTTGTTTTATATTTGCCAGCAGCAAGATCCGCATCAATAATTTGACGGATAAAGTTAGTTGGACGAGTTTCAGTCTCTGTCGGTAATGAACCGCTCATAAAAAAACCTCTGATGATATATTTATTAATAACAAATTAAGAATATTTTCTTGCCGTTACTTTTTGTGTTGGTGGATGAATATAACAAATTTTTGTTATTTCTGAAACGGAAAACAGGTATTTGTATCGACAAAATTAACTTTTGGTTAAACAATGTTGTTTTTTAACAAAATAACCAAGACCTAATCTAGGTAACTAAAAAACAAAAATAAAAACCAAATAAAATCAATCCCTTTCCTGACAACTTTTTGTCCACGTTTACAAATAAATACAGCGGTTATTCATCCCCTGATTTTAATGAAACCACAAATCTTGCTCCCCCTAATGGACTTGTAACAACAAACGCTTTGCCGTTATGAAATTCTGCCATTAATTTTACATAAGCTAAACCAAGCCCGTATCCGCCTGTTGAGCGGGTGCGACTGGTATCAAGTCTAGCAAAAGGCATGAAGATCTTTTCTCGTGCATCGAAGGGGATGCCTGCACCATCATCATCAATTTCAATAATAACACGATTTTCTTGTTTTCTGATGTTTAATACGGCTTTATGGGTGGCATATTTAAAGGCATTAAGCAGCAGATTTTTGACGATTGTTTCAGCTAAATTGGTGTCAATAGTTGCTTGAGCATTTTGGCTATTGCAAGTAAGTTCAAAGTCTTTGGGTTTAAATAATATTAACGATTGACAGATTCTTTCTCCCCACTGTTTTAGCGATATACGCGTTAAGTTGAGTTCAATATTACTTTGTTGCATTTTAAAGTAATTTAAACTGGCGTTGATTAATGTTTCAAGCTCGTTAATATCATCACCCATGCCTTTTTGTAACAATAAGCGTTCTTGTTCGTCGTTAGATTCTTCAAGCATGCTAAGTTCAAATCGCATTCTAGCCAGTGGCGTACGCAGTTCGTGTGCCATTGCGTGGGATATGGTTTGATTGGTGCTGACTAAGTGTTCAATGTGCATGCCCATGTTGTTTAGTACGTTGGCAAGCGGCTTAAACAACCAACCTTTAACATTTTCAGTCCGTGCTTTTAAATTACCTTGCCCTAGCTGTTCAGCTGTTTGTCTGATATTGACTAAATCTTTCCAGACAGCGCTAAAAGCCATATAAATTAAAATAAAAAAGATAATCGCGCTAAACAAAGCCCAGATAATTAAAAACACAGATAATGACATTGTATTGGATTTTAAAATATCTCGCATTACCATTGGACCTAGTTGCAACAAATGGCCGTCTTTTAGAGCAATATAGATGACTTCTTCATCACTATCATATGAAAATCCTAATTTTTCTAACTCTTTGTTCACAGTGTTGGGGAGTTTTTTGTTAGTCGGTAGAATGGTGATAGGATAGCCAAAATAGGGCTGTAATTCGTCAACAACACTTTGTAGAGGGCGATCTTTGTTTTCATCAATGCGCATACGAATCAAGTTGACCGTGCCACGTTGTGATTCTCGAAAGACAATATGATCATCGGGCATATCAGTTAATGATGAAGGTAACGAATCAAATACCAGTAATGCACCATAGGCAATAATGCATTGCAATGATAGTAAAATAACGAGGTAAAAGACAATTCGGCGATTAAAAAATAGCGGCTTAGCAAGTAATTGTCTCAATGGTTTTCCCCTTCTCGCATAAATAAATAGCCCTTGCCTCGAACGGTTTTGATTCGTGACGGATTATCGGGATCATCAAGTAATTTTCGGCGAAGTCTTGAGACTCGAGCATCAATGGAACGATCACTGCCATCAAAATCAATACCGCGAACTTGTGAAAATATATCATCTCGAGACAAAATACTTCCTGCATTACTGGCTAATAGCCAAAGCAGATCAAACTCGGCGGTGGTTAAATCAATCTCGTGTTCTTGCAATAGGACTTTGCGATTTTCGCCATCGATAGCTAATTGTTCGAAAATTAATGTTTTATTATTCTGAGGTATAACAAGTTCTTTTGTGTTTTCTTTGTCGGTTTCTATCTGTTTTCGACGTAATAGTGCTCGAATTCGGGCAAGCAGTAGTCTTGGTTCAACAGGCTTTGCCAAGTAGTCATCAGCGCCTAATTCAAGTCCTACGATTTCATCAATATTATCTTCGCTAGCCGTCATAATTAGGATATAGTTAGTAAACCATGAGCGAATATCTCGGCAGATGTCAAAACCCGATTTTTCAGGTAGCATGACATCTAATATGACTAAATCAGGATTTAGTTGTTGGATCTTTTCTTCAGCGCCAGCACCGCTATTATGCCACTCCACAAAATAGCCTTGTCGAATAAGATAAACTTGAATTAAGTTGGCTAACCGTTGATCATCCTCGATGATTAATATACGTTCACTCATTATCTGCTTTTAGTTACCACTACTTGTACTGAAGATACTTCATTATACAGACAATTTATTCTCCGTTACAAAATATATACAAAGAGCCTACAAAGTTTATTGCCACTCTATGAGAGAATTTGTGCCAATATCTATAATTAGACTATTTTTATATTAAAAATGAACACTTTTTCGTCGATGACAAATACGGTCTTTCACCCATCTTATACACAGCATCACTCACCAATTGTTTTGTGTGATTTCGATGGCACAATTAGCGTAAAAGATGTGACTGACACGTTACTTAGCCACTTTGGTCAAGATGGTTGTGATGAGCTTGAAGAATTATGGGTTAATGGCAAAATTGGCTCTCAAGAGTGTATGAGCAAACAAATTGCTTTAATGGACGCCTGCTTAGAGGAGCTTAATTGCGTTTTATCACAAATTGAGATTGATCCTGCTTTTAAAGCTTTTATTAATTACGCCGAACAAAATAGTATTCCCGTTCATGTGGTGAGTGATGGATTGGATTATGCCATTGAGTTTATTTTAAAGCGTCATGGTATTAAAAATTTACCTATTTTTGCCAATAAACTGATGCATAATAATGCGCGTAGTTGGCGTCTTGAATTCCCTTACACAAATAAAAGCTGTATTAAGCAAAGTGGTAACTGCAAATGTAACCATGTTAAAAAACAACAGCATTTTACGCAGATTCTTTATGTTGGCGATGGTACTTCAGACTATTGCGTATCACATAATGTTGATTTTGTTTTTGCCAAAGATAAGCTCGTTAATTATTGTGAAAAAAATAAAATAGTACACCGTAAAATCACTAGCTTTGCAGATGTAACTAACGCATTAAAACAGGCACAACAAAGGGTTATTCCTGTCATGATGGTAAAAGAATAAGGAATTTTAATGAGTAAAATTGAAGATTTATCTTACTTTCTACCTGGTAATAAAAACGGCGTGTTATTGATTCATGGTTTAACTGGCACTCCGAATGAAATGCGAATTTTAGCTAATGGTTTAAATAAAGCAGGGTTTACCGTTTATGCCATTCAATTAGCTGGGCATTGTGGTACTGAAGAAGATCTGTGTAAAACAACATGGCAAGATTGGTATAAAAGCGTGCAAGATGGGGCTGATTATTTAGCACAGCATGTAGAGAATATGTTTGTAGCAGGTTTATCAATGGGGGCATTATTGGCACTAAAATTGGCCGCAGACAGACCTGAACAAATTAAAGGTGTTGGCGTGTTAGCACCGACATTTTGTTATGATGGTTGGAGTATGCCGTTTTGGGCAAAAAAACTGTTTTTCTTACTGGTTTATTTTAAGAAATTGGGTATTTTCCAAAAGAAAGTGTTTATTGAAAAACCACCTTACGGGCTTAAAGACGAGCGTATTCGAGCTGTGGTTTCTGAAAGTATGTTAAGTGGCGATGCGGCATCAGCAGGGCTTGCTGGTAACCCGTTTCCTGCACTTGCCGAAATGCAATTACTGGCAAAAGCCATGCGTCAGCAATTACCTAAAGTGACATCACCCTGTTTAATTATGCATTCAGGTAATGATGATATTGCTAATATAGAAACCAATGCCAAATTAGTTGAAAAATCGGTATCAGGTCCAACAAAATTAGTGGTATTAAATGATAGTTATCATTTAATTACAATTGATAGCCAACGCCGTGAAGTAATCAAAGAGTGCGCGTCGTTTTTTGATAATATTGCTGAAGGAATCAAAGCATAATGTCGCCATTAGTTATCATTCTTTGGGTTAGTAATATCTGTTTTGATACATTAGGGCAAGTTGCTTTTAAATTCGCCGCCACTGCTCCCAATAACCGCGATGGTTGGTACTATTGGTTAGATCTAGCTAAAAATAAGTGGATTTGGGTTGGCATTATCGCTTATGTAGCTGAATTTTTATTATGGTTGGCTTTTTTAACATTAGTACCGCTTTCGCAAGGCGTATTACTTGCTTCATTTAATATCATTACTATCATGCTAGTAGGTCGAGTTATTTTTAAGGAATTGCTAACCATTTATCGCTTAATTGGCATGCTATTAATCACAGCAGGCGTTATTTTTGTAGGAATGTCTTAATATGGCCAGATTTTATATCATTGGATTTACCGTATTGTTGTTTTTTGACACTATTGCACAGTGTAGTTTTAAATTAACTGCAATACATGCAGAACCATTAGCTATGAGCGTTGATTGGTTAGTTCG
Source organism: Gilliamella sp. Lep-s35 (assembly GCF_009795845.1). GTDB lineage: Bacteria > Pseudomonadota > Gammaproteobacteria > Enterobacterales > Orbaceae > Gilliamella. The sequence goes on from NZ_WTEX01000008.1 coordinate 55,387, forward strand.
TGTATTTACTAATCCATGGATTTATATCTCAATAGCTGGGTATATTTTAACTTTTTTTACTTGGATGACGTTACTAAAAAAAGCCCCTGTAGGCCCTGCTTTTGCAGCATCTCACTTTGAGGTTGTAACAGTTATGGTTGTTTCAATCTGGCTATTTCACGAACCAATTACATTATTCAAGTTAATTGGCACAATACTAATTGTTTCTGGCATTCTTTTTTTAGCGTTAGCAGAAAGTAAATTATCTAAACAAGAGTCAAACAATCTTCAACGTTAAGTTCTGATATAGCAAGGAAAGTAAGTGATTTCTATACTTAAACACGTACTTTCCTGAAACTTTTTTACAAAAATTTATACTGCTAATGCCTTTAATAACGTCAAATTAAGCTGATGTTGCTCTTGTTGCCAATTAACAAGGTTATTTGGTGATATGGTAGGTTGTTTATCAAGCGAACTAAGCAAACGCTTAAACCAATTTGCTGGCTGCCATATTGATAGTTCCCCCGTAATATCGCTACCGACAATTCTAGATTTAATTGAAGAAATAGTATCAAGTAGGTGGTAAGTTTGTAATCTACCTTGATCCCAGTTGGTGTGAATAACCTCTTCACTCAATACATCTTTATCAATCGAGACATAAACAGGCTGTGCGCTATGATATTGTTCCGATAGAAAGTTAGCAATAAGATCATCTGGTGTCGCAAAATGCCGAAAAGCATGGCCTAAACCTATTTTTTTGGCCCATGTGACATTGACATCTAAGCTCCAATAGGTCAACTTTTTATGAAACAGTGGCGCCCATCGATTTTCCCAAAAATGAGCAAGCCCAATATCATGAGAGGTAATACCAAGCACATGCACATGGCTCACAAAAGGCAAACTTGCCACATAACTTACCCATGATCCACAATGGATACCGAACAAATAACGCATATTGTCAGGATGATTATCAAAAATCACAACTTGAATCGGGTTATCAGCAGAATATTGCTTTGCTAAACGTTCAATAAGCAATAATGAAATATGATGAAAATCACCACTACCCATTAGTACTGTACCATAATTTTCTGGTAAAAATTGCTGTAACACATTGTTAAATTGGTTAAACGTCTTTTTAGTACAGCCAAAACGAATTGTATCTTGCCACTGGGTAACATCAATTGTGTTAGCATAATCAATTTTACCAACACTTTGATCAAAGTTGAGAATAATAGGGCATGTCATGCTACTTTCTCCTTGTCACTTTCAAAATGACTAATCAATCTTCTTAATACAGCTCTTAATAATGGATTGCGAATATAAACTAAATGTTTTGTAAAGGTAAATTTTGCACCTAACGAAGCTTTTACTTCGGGATCAGTCCAACCTGCAATATAGTGACTAAAACCTTGCTGTAAAGCATATTCAAGATTAACAAACCAACTTACAAAATAGAGATTAAGCGCTCTTGCCTGTGGATAAACCATACCAATATATTTATCAACTAACATATTATTAACCACAAAACAAATATTATACCCAACCAATTTATCATCATGATAATAAGTTACAATATGCGCATTTTGGGGTTTGTTTTGTAATAGCTGAGTAAAAAAAGATTTAGTCAATAAATCAAAATGTATTTCGCTTTGCTCATAAACATTAAGATAAAGTTGATAATACTCATCTAAAACTGCTTGGTCATAGAAACACTCATCACCACTATGCAAAATATGAATGGCTAGTTTATTGCGTGATTTTAGTTTTCGTCTAAAATTTTTACGTCGACTATACGAAAAACGGGAAAAGACTTCATTTATATCACTAAAATCAATCGGTACCCAAGCCAGTGCTTGCCCTTCAACTTCAATAAAACCTTGTGCTTTTAGTGATGAAATAAAGCGCAATGAATAGTCGTTGTCTTTTTCACTCAATAAAGGCGATGAAACAGGAATATCTTTAACAATCAAAAAAGGATATCGTTTAGCGTAAGCCGTTTTTATGTTTTCAGCCAATTGATTTTCATCAACTTTATCGTTTAATAACGCATATTCAGAAACTGTTGCTCCAACAAAGCAGGTATTGGGTTTTAAGTAGCGTTGCCATTTATGATAAAAAGGAAGCTTTTGAATTTTATGTCTGAAATCATCATCGGCAGTAGTCAAAAGATCAAACTTTGCTGAAAAAACAGGCACACCATCTTCACTAAGCCATGCTGAAAAGTCTTGTGGCGGATGATCTAGAAAATTGTCTATTAATTCATTGGGTTCTAACTGGTTGATGTATTTCATAACGTTCAAATAAATGATTGGCTGTAGCACGCAAGCCCGCCAATAAATATTGGCGGGAATTTAAGATGAATGATTAAAGTTCTTTTTTAGCTCGTGTAATTAATTGATCAAGAAGCTCAATACCTTGATCAATCTCTTGACGAGAAATATGTAATGATGGCGCAAAAGTAATCACATTTTTATAGTAACCACCAATATCAAGTACTAAGCCCATTTTGGTACCTTTCCAATCAAGATCACCTGACATACCAATATCAACCATTTTGTCAACAAGTGCTTTATTGGCTGTAAAGCCATCTTCTGTACAAATTTCTGCACGAAGAGCTAAACCTAAACCATCAACTTCGCCAATCTCTTTGTGTTTCTTCTCTAGTGTTTTTAAGCCTTCAAGGAAGTAAGCTCCACTATCCATAACCATTTTTTCGTAATCAGTTTCAGAAGTCATTTTTAATACTTCAAGACCAACTGCCGTACCTAGTGGGTTTGATGCAAATGTTGAATGTGTTGAGCCAACAGGGAACACTTCAGGATTAATTAATTCTTCGCGCGCCCATAAACCACCAAGTGGGTTAAGACCATTAGTTAATGCTTTAGCGAAAACCACAACATCAGGCTTAACATCAAAATGTTCAATTGACCAAAGTTTACCTGTACGATAAAAGCCCATTTGGATTTCATCAACGACTAATAAAATACCATACTGATCTAAAACTTTTTTAAGACCTTTAAAGTAATTACGAGGAGGAACAATATAACCACCCGTTGCTTGTAAAGGTTCAGCATAAAATGCCGCGTATTCGGCTTGCCCTACTTTTGGATCCCAAACTCCGTGGTATTCGGTTTCAAATAGGCGTGCAAACTCAGCAACTAAATGTTCGCCATATTCTTCAGCAGTCATACCTTTAGGACGACGGAAAGGATATGGGAATGGAACAAACATCGCTCGATCACCAAAATGACCATAACGACGACGGTAACGATAACTTGATGTGATTGATGAGGCGCCAAGTGTACGGCCGTGGTATCCACCTTGGAAAGCAAACATTAGTGATTTACCACCTGTTGCATTACGCACTACTTTTAACGAGTCTTCAATACACTGTGAACCACCTACATTGAAATGTACCCGCCCTTCATAACCAAATCGCTTTTCCATACCTTGGGCAATGGTTTTGGCTAATTCAATTTTTGTAGGATGTAAATATTGGCTAGCGCATTGTGGTAAGGTATCAATTTGCTTTTTAAGAACATTGTTTAAGCGTTCATTGGCATAACCAAAGTTACATGCTGAGTACCACATTTGTAGATCAAGGAAAGCTTTACCTTCTTTGTCATACATGTAGCTACCTTCACAACCGTCAAAGATTTTTGGTGGCTCAACATAATGTACGGTATCACCAAAAGAGCAATATTTCGCTTCATCAGCTAACAATGTAGCATCATCAGGACGACTGTTAGTCATTTCTAAAGTTGGTTTACTCATAATTTATCTCACTAATCAATATTCAAATACAATAAAATGTGGCATTATTATTCAAGAAATTTGCTTGTTACAATGTACAGTTAATGTATAGATTGTGTGACGATTAGCTAAACAATTAAATCTTATTAATTTGTAATAAACATTCACTTTTTATATAAGCATAAAAAAATGAAAAAAACACTTTGTGGACTTTCTATTTTATCTATAATCACTTTAGGAACTGCACAGTTTGCATTAGCTGAGCCAACTTCCCTTGGTTTAGGCATGGGTTGGGCAAATTCACCTTATAAAAATTATAATGATAATTATTACCCTATTCCTCATATCGATTATGACAATGGGCTATTTTTTATTGATGATTTATCTGCTGGCGTTTATGCTTATAATACTGATAATCAAAGTGTCTCAATAGGTGCTCGCTACTTATCTAATGAATTTAAACCACACAATTCAGATAATCACCAATTAAGGCAACTTAATAGCCGTCACTCAACATTACTGGCAGAAATAGAATATTCTATTGTGACCAATTGGGGAGTGGTTTCTAGTAGTATCGGCGCTGATGTATTAAACGAAAGTAATAGTGTTTTAGCTAATGCCGATTATACTGTCCCTTATATGCAGGGTAATTTAATTATAGCGCCGTCTATTGGTATAAATTGGGCTAATAGTAAACATAATAATTATTATTATGGTATTTCGCATAAAGAATCGTCTCGTTCAAAATTGCGATACTTTAATGCAGACAGTTCATTAACACCTTATGCCGAAATAGCTGCACAATATTCATTAACCAAAAATATAGCGACTTTTGGCGGTATTCATATCGACAAATTAACTGGCGATGCGGCAAGTAGTCCTATGGTTGACAATAGTGCTATCACTTCGGTTTATATGGGGTTATCTTATAACTTTTAATTAATATTGATTGAAACTCAATATCAAAATCATAATAGCAATACTTACGATAATCAGTAATTGCTGTTTAAATGAAATAAAATCTTTATTACAAAAAATTCAGGAAATAGAAAAGTATGCTCTGGTTTAAAAATGCCATCATTTATCAACTCAATAACGACACGTTACTTAATAAAGATGCGATTGAAAACGCACTAAAATCACACCCTTTTACACCTTGTGGAAATTTAGATACCACAAAAATGGGCTGGGTTTCGCCTTATCATGATAATAATCAAGAGGATTTTATTGTTGATATGCAAGGGCATTTATTATTACGCATCAAAAAAGAGACAAAAATATTGCCCTCTCCAGTAATCAAACAAGCTTTATTAGAAAAAATTGATAAACAAGAACAAGCGCTAAGTAGGAAGTTAACCAAAAACGAAAAAGCCACTTTAAAAGATGAGGTCATGATTGACTTAATGCCAAGAGCTTTTAGTAAATATAATCACTATTGGTTATGGTTAGATACGCATAATAAACGCATTATTGTTGACTGTAGTAGCTTTAAACAAGCCGAAGATATCTTAGCTATTTTGCGTAAAGAGCTTGGCTCGCTTGCATTAACGCCGTTATCTATTGATAAACCACTTGAACAAATCATGACCACATGGACAAGGGAAAACCTAAATTTCCCACCATTTTTATTGGGCGATCAGGCCGAGCTTAAAGATCCGCTTGAAGGTAATGGAATTATCAGTTGCAAAAATCAAGAAATCACCAGTGATGAAATGCGTGTTCATTTCGATTCTGGTAAATGGCTCACTAAAATTAAAATTATCGATGAAAGAGGCGTCAGCTTTATTGTTAATAGTGATTTAACTTTTAAACGAATTAAATTTGATTCGGTTATTTTAGATGAAAATGAAGATATCGGTTCAGATGAGTTTAATAAAAGACTTGAAGCTGACTTCTTTATTATGGCTAATTCATTAGCCAATACCATTAATGACTTTTATATGACTATTAACAAAATCATTTGATAAAATTATTTAAATATTTTTTATTAGATAGCAATAACTATAGATTTGCCTATTATCTATGCTATACTACGCAACAGATTATGGGTAACATAATTATATAACAATAAATAATTGTTCTTTTTATTTAAAGTAAATTTTAAACAATAAAGAAATTAAACATCGTCTATAACAACATTTAAGTTGAGGCAATAAAATGAAAAAAACTACTCTAGCTCTAGCGATTGCAGTTGCAAGTTTAACAGCTACTGCAGCTAATGCGGCATATGAAAATAACTCTTTTTATGCAGGTGCTAAATTAGGTTGGTCAGAACTTTATCGTTTAGATGCAAATAGAGTTCGCGTATGGGATAACGTCGGAGTCAGCACTTCAGATCGCAGCAATGTTGCTGGTGGTGCTTTCCTTGGTTTCCAAGCAAACCCTTATTTAGCATTTGAATTAGGCTACGATTGGTTAGGATCTGCTAAATATAAAAGATCTTTCCACTATGCAGGTAAAAACTATGATCTAGGTCATAGTAAAGTATCTGCTCAAGGCGTATCTTTAACTGGTAAATTGAGCTACCCTATCATTGACGGTCTAGATATCTATGGTCGTGCAGGTGGTATGGTCACTATCGCTAAATGGAAAAATGGCGGTTTAGTAAAAAAATACGAAAAACTTGATCATGGTTCAAAAACAGACGTTTCTCCAGTTTATGCTTTAGGTGTTGACTATCGTTTAACTGACGATTTATCAACTCGTTTAGAATACCAATACGTGCAACATATTCACACTAAAACTGACGCATCTCCAGATGCGGGTACTGTAAGCTTAGGTGTTACTTACCGTTTAGCAACATTAGATACACCAGCTCCAGTTGAATTAAAAACTGAAGTAAAACGTTATGTATTAAATGAAGACGTGCTATTTGCTTATGCAAAAGCTGACTTAAAAGCTGAAGGTCGTCAAGCATTAGATAACTTATTAACAAATCTTGTTAAAATCAACCCAACTGAAAGCGCAGTAGTGGTAATTGGCCATACTGACCGTATTGGTTCAGAGAGCTATAACCAAAAATTATCAGAACAACGAGCTCACTCAGTAATGAAATACTTAGTTGCTAAAGGTGTTCCTGCTGACTTAATCAGTGCTCGTGGTGTAGGTAAATCTCAACCAGTTACTGGTACTAAATGTAATGCACTTCGTGGCGCTAACTTAAAAGCATGTTTAGCCCCAGATCGTCGTGTTGAAATTGAAGTTAAAGCACGTAACATTCAAGAAGTTCAAGTAACTAATTCAACAAAATAATTTTTGTTTTTAGTTATTCATTAAGACCCGGTTAAAAGCCGGGTTTTTTATCTCTTTTTTGTTAACAACTAAATTATATATTGACTTAGATCTACAAATTATCCACAAAAGATATTATACTGCTTCTCAGTATTGTTAGTAAGAAAAGTTGAAGGAGTTGCCGTGCCTACCGCAATTTGGCAAGATTGCCTTTCTCAGTTACAAGAAGAAATCCCTACGACAGAATTTAATTTATGGATTCGCCCGTTGCAAGCGGAAATGGTCGATAATAAACTCTATATTTATGCACCTAATAGATTTGTGTTAGATTGGGTAAGAAATAAATATTTAACTACGATATCCCAATTGCTAAATAAGCTTTTCAATGACGATTCTTTAAAACTATTTCTTGAAGTTGGTTCAACCGTATCCAAAGATAAAAAAACGCAAAATAACCAACGTAAAGCAGAAGTTTTACCTGCTTGGCAAACAACAAAAGAGACAAATCACAATCATACTTATCGTTCGGGTATTAATCATAAGCACACTTTTAATAGTTTTGTTGAAGGTAAATCAAATCAACTTGCTGCTGCTGCAGCCAAACAAGTAGCTGAAAACCCAGGCAAAGCTTATAACCCTTTATTTTTATACGGTTCGACGGGTTTAGGTAAAACGCATTTATTACATGCCGTGGGTAATCAAATAATGGCAGCAAAAAACAATGCTAAAGTTGTTTATATGCACTCAGAGCGTTTTGTCCAAGATATGGTAAAAGCCTTACAAAACAATGCGATAGAAGAGTTTAAAAATTACTATCGTTCAGTTGATGCCTTACTGATTGATGATATTCAATTTTTTGCCAATAAAGAGCGATCTCAAGAAGAGTTCTTTCACACCTTTAACTCGTTATTAGAAGGCAATCAGCAAATTATTTTAACATCAGATCGTTATCCTAAAGAGATTGATGGCGTTGAAGATCGCCTAAAATCACGTTTTGGTTGGGGACTAACCATTGCAATCGAACCGCCCGAACTTGAAACACGGGTTGCGATTTTAATGAAAAAAGCCGAAGAAAATCATATCAGATTACCTGAAGAGGTCGCTTTTTTTATTGCTAAACGACTACGTTCGAATGTTCGTGAGTTGGAAGGCGCGCTTAATCGAGTTATTGCCAACGCTAATTTTACTGGTAAAGCTATTACCATAGATTTTGTTAAAGATGCTTTAAAAGATTTACTCGCTTTACAAGAAAAACTTGTCACTATTGAAAATATACAAAAGACAGTTGCGGAATATTATAAAATTAAAGTATCTGATTTACTTTCTAAACGCCGTTCTCGTTCAGTTGCAAGACCACGACAAGTCGCAATGGCGCTTGCCAAAGAACTTACTAATAAAAGTCTGCCTGAAATCGGTGACGGCTTTGGTGGGCGAGACCACACCACCGTATTACATGCATGCAGAAAGATTGCCGAATTAAAAGAAGAAAGCAATGCAATTAAAGAAGATTACTCCAATTTAATTAGAACATTATCAACTTAAAAAAGAATCAATACTATGAAATTTATTATAGATCGTGAAAAACTGATAAAACCATTGCAACTTGTCAGCGCCCCATTGAGTAATCGCCCGACGTTACCTATTTTGGGAAATTTATTATTACAAGTTAATGACAACACACTATCAATGACAGGAACGGATCTTGAAATAGAGATGATATCTCATTTACCATTAATTGAGCCAAGTGAACCTGGCGCAACTACAGTACCGGCAAGAAAATTTCTTGATATCTGTCGAAACCTACCTAATGATGCAAAGATATCGATAAGTGTTGACGATAATCGATTAATGATTCAATCGGGTCGTAGTAAATTTTCTTTAGCAACGCTACCTGCTAACGATTTTCCTAATTTAGAAAATTGGCAAAGTGATGTTGATCTTTCAGTACCACAAAGAACAATAAAACGACTTATTGATGCGGTACAATTTTCAATGGCAAATCAAGATGTCAGATATTACTTAAATGGCATGTTATTTGAAATTGAAGATAGCCTATTAAAAACTGTCGCAACCGATGGACACCGACTAGCGTTATGCGCACAGCCCATTGAGCAAAATATAAAAAATCACCACGCGGTCATTTTACCAAGAAAAGGGGTGCTTGAACTGGCAAAATTAGTTAGTGATAACGACGAACTTATCACAATGCAAATTGGTCATAATAACTTACGCGTTAATCTTGGTGATTTCACATTTACATCAAAACTTATTGATGGCAGATTTCCTGACTATAAACGGGTATTACCTCGTAATCCAGATAAACCACTTGAAGTCGCCTGCGAAGAGCTAAGAAATGCCCTGTCACGGGTTGCTATCTTATCTAATGAAAAATTCCGTGGAATTCGACTTCATGCCCATAACAATCAACTAAAAATCACAGCCAATAATCCGGAACAAGAAGAAGCAGAAGAAGTTGTTGATGTAAAATATGAGTCATCAGAGCTTGAAATTGGCTTTAATGTTACTTATTTACTCGACATATTAAACACATTAAGATGTGATAGCGTACAACTATTACTTACTGATTCAGTATCAAGTGTACAAATTGAAGATCTCAACAATCAATCTGCCACTTATGTTGTTATGCCGATGCGCTTATAATCAAATCTTATTTAATTGTCCGGCTTCGGCCGGAATAATTGACAGTATATGACTCTTTCAACCATCAACGTTCATCATTTTCGTAATATTGATTATGCACAGCTTGTTTTATCACCATACTTCAACTTCATTGTTGGTGATAATGGCAGTGGCAAAACTAGTCTGCTTGAAGCTATCTATATGCTTGGTCATGGACGAGCATTTAGGCATGCCCAATCAAATCGAATTATTCAACATGAACAACCTGAGCTTATATTATTTAGTGAGATAAAAAGTACCAATCAGCAAGTTCATTCAATAGGTCTTGCAAAATCACGCAATAACGAAAATAAAATAAAAATAAATGGAGACGGAGGCTTTCGATTGGCCGATTTAGCCAAATTATTACCAATACAATTAGTGACGCCTGAAGGGTTTGATTTATTGAGTGGTGGTCCAAAATATCGCCGTGCATTTATCGATTGGGGATGTTTTCATCATTACCCTGAATTTGTTCATTTATGGAACAATTTAAAACGCCTATTTAAGCAACGTAATGCACTGTTAAAACAAGCCAACAGTTATAAACAATTATTACCGTGGGACAAAGAGATCGCCCCAATTGCCGAAAAAATTAGCCAAATTCGAGCCGATTATTTACACCATATTTTTCCTGAAATTACTAAGACTTGCCGTGATTTTTTACCTGAATATCAACTTAATTGTCAATATTATCAAGGTTGGGATCATGGAATTAATTACTCCAAACAGCTACAAAAGCAGTACGATCGCGATAAGCTCCTTAATTACACCACCCTTGGACCACATAAAGCGGATATAAAATTACGTATCGATAATATTCCTGTCGAAGATCTTTTATCCCGAGGTCAACTAAAGCTAATGATGTGTGCTTTACGGTTATCTCAAGGTGAATATTACTCAAAACAAAATGCACAATCTTGTATTTACTTGATTGATGATTTTGCTTCAGAACTAGACCAAAATAAACGTGACTTGCTAGCAAAACGATTAAAATTAGCTAATTCACAAGTGTTTATTACTGCAGTTAGCCAAGATCAAATTAGCCATATGATCGATGAAAATGATAAGATTTTTCACATAAAATCTGGTATAATTTTGTAAGTATACAGAATGATATAAACAATCAATTAAGTCGAGAAATCCATGTCTAATTCTTATGATTCTTCCAGCATTAAAGTACTCAAAGGGCTTGATGCTGTCCGTAAACGTCCAGGTATGTATATTGGTGATACTGATGATGGAACAGGACTTCACCATATGGTTTTTGAAGTGGTCGATAATGCCATTGATGAAGCATTAGCGGGTTATTGCCACCATATTGAAGTCACCATCCACCCTGATAACTCGGTTTCTGTTCGTGACGATGGTCGTGGAATTCCAACGGGTATTCATGAAGAAGAAGGTATTTCAGCTGCTGAAGTTATCATGACCGTATTACACGCAGGTGGTAAATTCGATGACAACTCATACAAAGTTTCTGGCGGCTTGCATGGCGTTGGGGTTTCGGTTGTTAATGCCTTATCAGATAAATTAGAACTTGTCATTTATCGTGATGGAAAAATTCACCAACAAATTTACAACTTAGGGGTACCACAAGCACCACTTAACATCATTGGTGAAACCACAGAATCAGGTACATACGTTCGCTTCTGGCCAAGTCCTGAAACATTTACTAATATCGAATTTGTTTACGAAATACTTGCTAAACGACTTCGTGAACTCTCTTTCCTAAATTCAGGGGTATCAATAAAATTACTTGATGAACGCACAGGAAAAAGCGAGCATTATCATTACGAAGGTGGTATTCAGGCTTTTGTTGAATACCTTAATAAAAACAAAAATCCGATTCATCCTAAAATTTTCTACTTCAGCACCGAAAAAGACGATATTGGTGTCGAAGTAGCATTACAGTGGAATGACGGTTATCAAGAAAATATCTACTGCTTTACTAACAACATTCCTCAGCGCGATGGTGGAACACACTTAGCGGGTTTTCGTGGTGCAATGACGCGGACATTAAACAATTACATGGAAGCGGAAGGATACAGTAAAAAAGCCAAAATTAGCGCCACAGGTGATGATGCTCGTGAAGGACTCATTGCAGTTGTATCGGTCAAAGTGCCTGATCCTAAATTCTCGTCACAAACTAAAGACAAACTCGTCTCATCAGAAGTCAAATCAGCCGTTGAATCTGTCATGGGCGAAAAACTCGCCGAATACCTACTAGAAAACCCATCCGATGCCAAAATTGTGGTTGGCAAAATTATTGATGCAGCAAGAGCACGTGAAGCAGCACGCAAAGCGCGCGAAATGACACGACGCAAAGGAGCATTAGACCTAGGTGGCTTGCCGGGTAAACTTGCTGACTGCCAAGAAAAAGACCCAGCTTTATCTGAATTATACTTAGTGGAAGGGGATTCTGCGGGTGGCTCGGCAAAACAAGGGCGTAACCGCAAAAACCAAGCGATATTGCCACTAAAAGGGAAAATTCTTAATGTTGAAAAAGCCCGTTTTGACAAAATGCTCTCATCTCAAGAAGTCGGAACACTAATTACCGCATTAGGTTGTGGAATTGGGCGTGATGAATATAACCCAGATAAAATGCGTTACCACAGCATTATTATCATGACCGATGCCGATGTTGATGGCTCGCATATTCGCACTTTATTATTAACATTCTTTTATCGCCAAATGCCTGAAATCATTGAGCGTGGCTATGTTTATATTGCACAACCGCCTTTATACAAAGTCAAAAAAGGCAAGCAAGAACAATACATTAAAGATGATGACGCCATGACGCAATTCCAAATTGCCTTAGCACTTGAAGATGCCTCGTTACATGTCAATGACCATGCACCTGCACTTGCAGGCGAAGCATTAGAACGACTGATTGCAGAATATCAAAAAGTTGAAAAGCTTATCACCAAAATGGAGCGCCGTTACCCGAAAGCATTGCTTTGTGAATTGGTTTATCATGATGTATTAAACGAAAGTATTTTACAAAATCAACAACAGGCCGAAAATTGGGCAAAAACACTTGTTGAAAAACTAACAAACAAAGAACAACATGGCAGCAGCTACCTTTATTCAGCTGAATATAATGAAAAAGCACAGCTATATGTGCCAATCATTAAAGTAAAAACTCATGGTGTAGATACTAATTATCCATTAGATCAAGTATTCATCCATAGTAATGAATACCGTAATATCTGCCACCTTGGTACACAATTAAAAGATCTACTTGAAGACAGCGCCTTTATTCAACGTGGAGAACGCAAACAACCCGTAGAATCTTTTGATGAAGCTGTTGATTGGTTAATTAAAGAGTCTCGCCGTGGTTTAACGATCCAGCGCTACAAAGGTCTTGGTGAAATGAACCCAGAACAGTTATGGGAAACCACAATGGATCCAACCAGTCGTCGCATGTTGCAAGTCACCATAAAAGATGCAATTGAAGCGGATCAATTATTTACTACATTAATGGGTGATGAAGTTGAACCACGCCGACTATTTATTGAAGAAAACGCCCTTAAAGCGGCGAATTTAGATTTCTAAATGTTACCGTAATAAAAAACGGAAAAAGACCAGACGTCATGTCTGGTTTTTTATTGGGAATAAGGATTGTGAGAAAGCTGTTTTTGGCGAAAAATAAAAAACCTAAATAAAATCAATATCTTTCCTGACCAATTTTTTATAAAAGATAATGTCTTTTTTATTTTAAGTCTATAAAATGTGCTTATATTTTTTAAATTTCAAAGCGTTCAAATGTGCCAACCACAAACTAACTTAGTGTGCCAAACGAATAATTTGGCACAGTTTGTTTTTTACTGGCAAGTTGGTCTGTTGATTTTTAAGCTTGATACCGCTTTATTCATCTGCTTTATCATATCTTTAGGGCTTTGGGCTATGTAAACCTTGCCACCTGTGGCATTAGCAATGCAATCAATTTTGTGTTCGCCAGCAATATCGACAATATTAATTTTTAACCGTGGCTTTTGTGATGCAATATAATTAGCTAGTGTACAGATGTTATTTCTTGAACAGTTGTCTTCGCCATCACTGATTATCAGAATATAATCATCACGTTTTATACCATCAAGCATTTGGCTAGCTTTTTGTAGCCCACTGTATAAAGGCGTTCCACCACCACCTGCCGCTGTTGGTGTTAGTCGTTTTATTTTTCGTTTTAGCGTTCCTCGATTTGTGTAATTATAAAATGGCGAAACATCGGCCGTTGGGCAACTTGTTAAGGTGACAAGCGAAATATCGATATTTTGTTGTATTTTATCAATACTTGAGGTTGCTACATTCTTACTACTTGATAAACGAGTTGGTAAGCGTGTCATGCGTTTTTCATAATTGATTCTGTCTTGTTCTGACATGTTACGACCATAACCATAGGACATATATTGGAAGTATTTTTCAACCTCATGGGGTGGTTCATTTAAGGTGACGGTCATTGATAATGAGTTGTCAAAAATCATAACCATTTTTGAAGGATTAGAATTTTTTTTAATCTCTTCTTTGGTTATGCAGTTAGGCGGATTTTTTACCTTAGGCACTGGCGCTGGTGTTAACGCTGGTTCAGATTTTACAATAGGCTCAGACACCACCGGTGGCTCGGGCTGTTGTGGTTTTGTTGCTGGCTCTGGCACAGGGTCTGGCTGTTTTTCTTCAACCGGTGCCGAAATAACTGGCTTCGATACTGGCTCAGCAGGCACAATTTTAGGTTTTGCAAGCGGACAAAATAAGTACCAAAGTAAGCCAAGTAGTCCAACTAAAAATAAGGCTAAAAGTAAAAAATGCCACCAATGCCAAAATGGTATTGGCGCAACAATTGGCGCAGGTGCAGGTTGTACACCTTCTTGAAAAGTATTAACAATGACAGGTTCATCATTGATGACATAAATTAAGTTGCTTGAGCTTTTAATTTTAGGAAGCCACATCGAAACTAAATTTTGCTCTTCGTTACTTAATGGCATAAGGTTTATTGCAGTTTCAATGTCATTAAGGCGTGTTTGTAATGTTTGGGTAATCTCGTCTTTTTGCAATTGGTTGATAATGTTATCAAGTAAAAGCGGTTGCCCTTCAAGATCAGTATACCAACCTACATATTGCTGATTATCAATTAGCTTTGGTGTGGCTAAAATTGAAAAAGTACGTTCAGTTAAATGTGGTTTTAATAATAAAAGTAAGGAATGATATTGTTCTAACTGAGGAATTGTATCAGGGTCATTAGAATCAAAAGCTATCCGTGTTATTCGTTGCATTGTGAGTTTAAGTCCTTACATTTCATTATTATTTTTATAGTCATTACAAATAAATTTATAATAAATTCGATAGTTAATTATAGCCTATTGTTTAAAAAAATAGTTATTCGCATATCGGTTTACTAATATTCATATTCGAAACAGCATTATTCATTTGTTTGACTATCTGTGTTGGGTTTTGAGCTATATAAACTTTACCACCCGTTTTATTAGCTACACAGTCAATTTTATGTTCGCCTGCAATATCAACAATGTTGATTTTTAGGCGAGGTTTTTTAGCGGCAATTTCGCTCGCTAAAGTACAAATATTTGCTTTGGTGCAATTATCTGCACCATCACTAATTACTAATATGTAATCATCATGCTTTACACCATTAAGCATTTTACTAGCTTGCTGTATACCGCTATATAAAGGCGTTGAGCTGTGGCTTTCTAATGGATTTAATCGATTAATTTTATTTTTTAGCTTACCTCTATTATTATAGCTGTAAAACGAAGTCGTTTCTGCCACAGGGCAAGAAGAAAGCGTAACTAACGCAATATTAATATTTGGTTGTATTTTATCAATGGCTGACAATGCAACCTTTTTACTACTTGATAAACGATTAGGTAAACGTGTCATGCGTTTTTGATATGCGTCGGCCTCATCTTCGCTCATTGAATACCAATCAGCATGCAAGTATTTATCAATAGATTCTGGCGTTTCCATCAATGTCAATTTCATTGATGCTGAATTGTCAAATATCATAACCATTTTAGGTGTGTCAGCATTATTCGCAATTTGTTGACGAGTAATACAATTTTTAGGTACTGGTGCTGGTATTGGCGCAGGTATGGGGGCTGGTACTATCGGTTCAGGCTCAGATTTTGCAACAGGTGGTTGCTCTTTCTTAGGTGTTTCAATAATAGTAGGTTCTGGTTTCTTTTCTTCAACTGGTTGAGTTAGTACTGGTTCAGCAATTACGGGCTTTTCTTTTCCATATGGGCAAAATAAATACCAAAGCAGACCAAGTAGTCCAAGGAGTAATAAGCCTAAAAGTAAAAAATCCCACCAACGCCAAAATGATGTTTTTGCAATAATGGGAACAGGAGCTAAAGCAGGTAAAATAGGATCTTCAAAGGTGTTAACAATAACAGGATCATCATTAATGACATAAATAGAGTTACGTAAGCTTTTTAGCCTAGGTAACCATGATGAAAGAAATACTCGTTGTTGGTCAGTAACAGCAATTAATTTAACTGTTTCTTCAATATCGTTGAGGCGATTTTGTAGAGTTTTTTCTATCTTATTTTTTTGTGATTCATTACTGATATTGCTCAATAAGATTGGTTGCCCCTCTAACGGAGTATGCCAAGCAATATATTGATTATCATCAATTAATTTTGGTATAGCTAAAATTGAAAATGTCCGTTCAGTTAAATGAGGTTTTAGCAATGCTAATAAAGAATGATATTGTTCTAATAAAGACTTCTTTTCAATATTATTATGATCAAACACAATTCTTGTTATTCGTTGCATTGCTAATGCTCTTCTCTTTACTTAGGTGTTCATTTAACTTTTTCTGTTTTTATTTCAGCTTTTATTGAACAAGCAATATAGTTATATATTGAGTGCTTTTTGTAATTGTTGTAGTTTTTTGTTTAGCTTGTCTAACTCAACTTGTTTTTCAAGCTCTGAACTACTTGAACTGTTCACTTTTTTAAGTTGTTGCTCAATATCAGATACTTGGGCTTGTAAGTCATTACGACCTTTAGCTTTTTGTTTAATTTCGTTAGTGAGTTTAGTTAAATCAGTTTTCAGTTTTTGTTGTTGTGCCTGTTTTTGTTTAATACTTAATGCACTATCATTTTTTTGTTTTTCAATAGTGGCATAAATTTCTTTAAACTGCTGATTGGCTCTTTTTTCATTTTCAAGAATTTGTTGTTTATGATCAACCCGAGCTTGGTAATTTCCTGAATAATTACAGCTAATTTTATCGATAATACCAATATCTGTATTTTTGGGATCGCACTGTTCAAGTGTTGTTGAACAACCCGCTAAAAAAACAAGTGGGCTGAGTAATAAAAGATATCTTTTTTTCATAATTAGCTAACCTTAACTGCTGAACGTTGTTTTGTAACAAGAGTAATTTGATTTTCAAGTACTGAAATTTGTTTATGTAATTGGTTTATTTGTTTATCAAGTTTTGATACTTTTACACCAGATTGTTGTTCTTGGGATGATATTAAAATCCAATCATTTTCAACTTTCTTCATACTCTGTAACTTATCTGTCAAATAGGCAATATTGGCATCAATTTGTGCTAAATCGGTTTGAGCTTGTTTTTTATTCAATGTGTCTTTTTTGATTTGATTATTTAATATCTTAAGTGTTGCTAAATTCTTATCTAATACAGCTTTAGCTGTTTCGGTCACAGCTTGCACTTCGTAGGTATTTTTTTGAATGTCTTGGATATAAACATCAAGACGTGTTTCGGCATCAGCGTACTGAGCACGTTTAGAATCAAGATAATAGTTTGCGCCCATCATCACACCACAACCAACCGCCGCAGATGCAAGGCATACCTTAGTTTTTCCACCTGCTAATACACAGCCAATACCACCTAAACCCGCACCAATAGCACAAGATTGCCATGCTGATTTGCTAAAAAATTTGGCTGTATTGCTTTTAGTTAATGCAGGATCGACGTTTCTAGAGCTTACTCCACCAGCCCCTTGACAACCTGTTAAAATCAGCGATAAACATAAAGTAATGGCTACTATAATTTTATTCATTATTTTTTCCTTTTATTTCATTACATGTTTGTAGCCAAGCTGTTCGTTCGATTTTCCCTGATTCAACATATTGATTAATATGCTTGAAATAAAGTTTTAAATAATCGCTCATATTTGCTTTGCCACTATTTTCTAAAATAAATTGTGTTGATTTAGCTTGATCATTAATTGTCTTTTTTTCATAGTTTGATGCAGTGTTAACAATGGTATCGGAATAATATTTTAATATAAAATCCCGCGCACTTTTGGATTCATCAACAACCTGTTTTAAATTATCTAATTTCACTTTTGAACACATGTTGCTGTCATCTAGTGTGTCTGTTTCTTTTGGATCACACACTTCATTAACCATTGTTTTATATAAGTTGTCATTATATTCAAACTTGCTATTTAAATCTGAAACATTAGCACACAAAAATGCGCCTAATTGTAATGCTGATTGTATGGAGCGATCGCGTTGTTCGTCACGCGCTTGGTTTGCACTGCGTAAAAGTGTGTTGAGTTGATTTAATTCTTTTTTGGTTTTTTCATCTTCGACTTGTTTGGTGATTTTTTCAAGCTCACCAACAACATTGCTACTTTTGGTGTTGTCTGTTTCGTTGCCTAATGCGCTCCATTCTTTATCTAGCTCTTTAATTTTATCATTAGAATTCATTACTTCTGTGGTATAAATTAAACGAAACCCAACATCTTTACTTTTATAAGCGCCTTTATCATCATAAAAAGGTTTTTCAGTACGAAAAGCACTAGTGGTTGATGATTCAGGCGTTAAATAGCTGCCACCACGCACAATCATTCCACCTTGTTGACCATGGTAGCGATCAAGTTTATTCATTCTAAATGAGTCAAACATCATTTCGCTAGCGTTGCCTAAAATATCATAAAGACCTAGCGGATTTGGTTCTAATCTTCCAATAAGCTGTAATTTACCATTAGCTGACTTAGCGCCAGAAAACCACGCATAGCTTTCAAGATTACCTGTCATAGGGAATCGTGATTCACGGAACTCCGATTCAGTTACTTTTGCCCCACCTCGTGCTGCATATTCCCATTCCGTATTATTAGGCAAACGAATATATCCTTTAGGAATAGAATTTGATTTTATTTTTGCCTGATTTTTAATTAACCAACGGTTATATTTGTCAGTAAATGCAATAGCATCAAACCAACTAATATCAGTGATAGGAAAAGAAAGATTTAATTTAGCTGTTGGGCAAGTGTCATTCATGACTGCTTGGTATTGTAGTGCAGTAATTTCATATTTACCTATTAGGTAATATCTTTCATTGCCCGAGTCAGAAAAGCTACCAGAAATATAATTTGGTGTTGCATATTCAGCAAAACCAAGCTCTTTTTGGTTACTACCTAAAATAATTTTGACATCATCAAGTGGTTTATTAGTTGGTGTGAAGACCTTTTTCATGACTAAACTGCCATCACACGGCATAGGTAAAATTACGTCATCTTTTGCGGGCTTTGGGTTGTAAAATTTGCTGTCCCAAGGTTCTGCAAAACTTAACGACGGAATTAAACAGATTGCTACCAATCCAAAACATGCTAATTGAGTATAATTATGCTTCACGCAGGCTTTCTGCTGGTTGGATCTTAATAGCACGTCGACCTCCTATGGCTACAACTAGAGCTGAAATAAATAGGATCAGCATAAATGCAATAATAAAATGATAAAATTGTAATCGACTTACAATAGGTTGTGAAACTAAATTTTCACCTAAAATCGTATTAAACGCATAATTTCCTAATAAAAATAGCACAAAAGAGATAAAAAATGCCAAGCAACTTAATGTAATCGCTTGATTGATTAAATAAAACATAATTTCTTTAGATTGAAAACCAATTAGTCGCATGAAAGCGATATCCTTGCGCTTACGTTCTATATTGGATAAAAATGAGCCAGAAAATGATAAAATACAGCCAATTCCTGCCGTGATCGCAATAACACTAAAAATAAAATTAAGTACACGATCGATCGCTTTTACGTTTTCGATTGCGTTAGATTGCGTTCGAGTTTCAATATGCTTTTCTCGTAATTTAAAGGCCAATGGCGCAACATTATCTAGTTCGTTAGCATAAATACGTGCGCGAGCAAACGATGTGTGGTTAAGTGGGTTTAATTGTCCTGTGGATGTTTTGAATATGTCACTTTGATAACCATCATAAAAATCTTCCATCGCAATAAGTAAATCTAAAGAGACAAAAGCCGCAGCTCGGTTATAACGATTTTCGGGAATAATGCCCATAACTTCTAATACGGTTATTCCTTTTTCAAGTTTTCCATCAAGCTGCCTAGTAATTGCCATTTTTATATGGCTACCTACGCTAGCCTGCATTTTTTCGGCCGATAGTGCACTTAATAGGATCTGATTTTTACTCAATAATACTAATCCATAGGTTATTGGATCGCCTTTATCGGTGGGAATGATTTCGGCATTATTGACAAAATGGCTAGCGTCTTTGATTAAATCAGCTTGCGTGTTTAACGAGCGTGTAAGTGGGATCACAAAAGCGGTTTCAGGTTGCTTTTTTATCCAATTAAACATTTCGTCATTAAGTTGTAAATTACCAACAATTTTGATTTCTAAATTTTGTGGATCGTTTACTAATTGCTCACGAAGTTGCGAAACTATGCCATATTTTAAACTAAATAGTAATAATAGTGGTGTAATCACTGAGATCACTGAGGCAATAATACAAAATGATACTTTTTTGTCATACCATAAGTCTGCTAAAGATAAACGAGCAATAAGTAACCATTTTGATAGTGCTTTAGTCATCTTTTACGCCTTATCTTGTAATGGTAAAAATTCTGATGATTGTGATGAAGTTAACTTAGCTGATAAGGTAAATAAGCCTTTATCAGCTATGCGTTGCCAATCATGAGTGACTATCATCGCTGCTATATTATCTTGCTGGGCTTGTTCAATTATTAGATCAAACAATAAATTCGCATTATAAGGATCTAATGCCGAAGTTGGTTCATCGGCAAGTAATAATGCAGGTTTATGAATAATTGAGCGAATAAAAGAGGCTCGTTGCCTTTCACCAATTGATAGCTGTTTGGGGTATTTATTGATTAAATGCGCTATATTAAGTTTTTGCACTAAATAATCAAACCGATTATTATCCACTTTTTTTTGTAATAACTTTAATGATAATAAAATGTTGTCACGAACCGTTAAAAATGGCAATAATCCACCTGTTTGTAGCATAAAACCTAAATATTTAGCTCGAATATTAGCTAATTGATCGATCTTATTTTGCTTAATTAGCGTTGCAATATCGATATCACAATGATCTATAGCCATGGTATAGCTACCAATGTTATCTGGTTTTAAAATCATTCCTACCATTTCAAGTAAGGTGCTTTTACCGGCACCACTATCGCCTTGAATAACAACGACTTCACCCGCTTTTACAGTTAGATTTGGCAGGCAAACACTAAAAAAGGATTTGCCTGTTGAGCGCGAAATAGCAAGTTGGTTGATAGTTAACATGTTTTCTAATAACACAGCATTATGGCAACATTTCTAATGGGATAGGATACACATTTTCACGAGGATCACTTCCCTCAGCCAATGATATCCAACGGTCAACATCCGCATTACATTTTTGGTAATAGCGAATTTTACTATTTAAATTACGGATGAACTTTTCTTGCTCAAGCCCGCTCATGCTTTTCCATGTATCTTTATCAAGCCCCGTTACATCGCTTTTATATGGAATATTATCTAAATATTCACCTAACAAGCCTAAATCAGCAATTTTTGTGACAGAATCTGATTTTAATTTACTTGGATCTTGTCCCATTGCGGCAGCAACAGAGCGAAGTTGCGAAAACATATCATCGGCAGAAATCAATCCATCATTAGCTGCATTAGCGATCTTGCTAACAATATCGCTTAGATCACTTAATTGAGACTTAGTTAATAAAATGCGCGGTTCAGCCGTTGGTATGGTCGGTTTAACAAAATCTTTATCAGCAATCCAAGCTTTAAAAACTGACGGTGCTTTAGTACCGTTAACATCCCCCAAATAGGCAAGCTGCATTGCTTTACCAAGTAATAATGCATCTTTCAACATGTCTGTATCACTATCTTTTGCATTAAGCGCATTACCAACAGACGCTTCGCCTTGATAAGCAAGTTTTACTTGTTCTGATAGTGCTTTTGCTAATGAATCCACTTTTTGACCAAATTCATTCACATCACCTGCGTTAACTGGGTAATAAAGTGATTTATGAATAAAATCGTTATAAGTTAGATCTGAATATTGCGTTGCTGCAATTTGGTGATCTTTACCCCCACTTGGTGTTTTTAAATGTAACGCATAAATGGCAACACCTTTATGCTGAGCTTCAAGCCGTAACTGAGCAGCATCCATACCTGTACTTGATAGCTTATCATCGCCTGGAATGGCACTAGCATCGGTGATTAAGATCATATAACGTGCACCAAAGCTATTCCAATTAATGTCATTTAATGCTTGAGCAACCCCCGCATAAGAGTCTTCGGCAAAATACGAGGTAGAAACAGAAGCTTGTTTAAGTGAAGCACTTAGTTTTTTGAAATCTTCTTTATCTTTGACTTTGTTGGGATCAGCAAAAACTTTAGTGACGAATTCAAGTTTATCCGATGCTTTTAAGCTAGAACGAAATGAAATCAATCCAAATTTAACTTGCCCTTGTAAGTTTTCTTTTTCAATATGCTGATAAACACGCTCTACCGCCTCTTTAGTTCTTGAAATATAAGGATCCATAGAGATAGTCGAGTCGATAACAAACACAATGGCAGCTTTAAATGGGACAACTTGATTAGTACTATCATCTGTCGTTTGGTTTGTGGTTGATTTGGTGTTATTTTTTATCAAAGTATCTTGTTTGCTTACTGAGGCAACTTCTAATACACGTTCATAAAATCCTTGCCCATTCATGACTTCTTCACCTTGCAAAATAGGCAATAAATAGAAGTTACTTTTAAAATCAACAAACTCTTTTGGCTCCTGAGCAACGACTTCTGTTACTTGTTTATTGGCTTTTAATGCATCACGAATCGGTTTTAATAAGGTTTCGGGTTTGTCTGCATCGACTATTTTGGTTAATGTCGCTTTATCTTTGAAAAATAATAAAGGATCACGATCAACGGGGTTAGTAAAAACTAATGTCATTTGCATATTCCAAGCAATTGCACACGAATTGTTAATCCAACCTATTGTTTTACCATAAGAGTCAGGTCCTACTTTAAGCCACTCTTGATTATTATTATTTTTGCGCTCATAAACATAATAACGTGAAAAAGCAGGAACTGATTTACCTTTAGAATCGGTAATATTGGTTTTTAATTCACATGTTGGTGTGCTTAATACGCGTTGGTATAGGGTTGTTTTACCATCTTGTTTTAATGGCTCAATAGCAAACCCCATCAAAGGTAAACATGTTAGACCTATCGTCGAAATGAATTTTGAGACAGCTAATTTATTCATTCTTGCTCCTCACTAATTTTGTAATTGTGTTAAACGATCTTTAACAAAGTTATTATTAGGTTCTTTGGTTAACGATGTTTCGTACCAATAAATAGCTGTTTCTTTATCTGATTTAAAGCAGTTATTGGCTTTATAAAATTTTTCGTCATACTCTTTTGCATATAACATAGCTATTTTGGCATCGGTTTGTGCCTGATTTGCATATAATCGCTGAGCAATATTGCATTTTTCTGCTTTTTTAGCTTCCGTAATGACTTGAATAATTTCATCCGATTTGGGTTTGGTTTGTAAGCATTGTTGAATAAAAGTTAAGTCATCGGTATTCGCATTACTGACACTACATTGTCCACTAGTTTGTACTAATGGGATTTGCAGTGATTGATTTTTGAAAAATAAAAAATACCACACAGCAATACCCAATCCAATTAACATCATCAACGCAATCACAATTGCCAAAATTAGCCCAAGATGGCTTTTGGGTTTAACAACTTCTTTTGTTTCTATTGCTTTAGGTTCAGGGTCTGCGTTGTTTTCAATAGGTTCGTCTAATGTCGCCGGTTCAGCATCAAGGTTAGGTTCTTCAATTAATGGTGAGTTCTCTTGAACCTCTGGCTCAATTATAGGTTCTGCTTGTTGAACATTCGGTTGGGCTGTTTGTGTGCTTAATGCAATGGAAGGAAGAACATCATCCTCAATACTAACAACACCACTATCAACATAACTTTGATTTTGCTTATCACGAACTTGTATAAGAAATCGGAGCTGACTTTCTTGTATCACCAAAGAGTCAACTAACCATTCGCCAACATACCCTGTTAATTGTTCATTTTCAACTGACATGTTTTCAAGGGGGTGCCAACTTTTTTCAGGGCTCCATTGATTAATGGCTGATAAATAATAACCATCTTGATTTCGTTGGATAAGTATATCAATATCAGAACTACCGCTCCATTTTTGAGCTAAAAACTTCACAATACCGGGTTTATAACTACTTAACTCAATTCTTAATGCCATGATATCCTCTATTTTTATACTCAAATATGTGAGTATCTTTCATGCAATCTATTACTATTAAGCAGGTAAGCTCGTTTATGCAAAATTAGCTTTCCTGTTATGTTTTATTGTGTAGTGATGCTATTTTTAATTAATCCGCGATTGTTTAAAAGAAGCCAGAATCTCGCCTAATCGGCTATTTTGCTCTTGGCTAATTTCTCGCCCTGCATGATGTCCAACATTTTCTTGCGCCAGTGTTGCAAACGCAATAAACCAATCAAATATCGCATACTGAGAATAATTTTTAGTGTGATCGTTCAGTTTTGGTAATGAATTCGATGATTGGGCATTAAATTCACTTGATGGTGAAGAAAATATCGGCTTACCTTGATTAACTCGACTCATTGGTATATCACTTGCTTGTCCTTGAATAAAACCAAGCCAAGCAATAAAGTCTGCTAGCAAAGTATGAATAGTACTGATCTGTCTAGACTCAAGATCATCACGTTTACTACCTATATTTTCATTATTTAAAATGCGTTTAGTTAAACTTTCTTCCAATTTCATTCGGTTTGCAGCAGTAATAAGTTCTTCAATAATAAAAGAAAGTGACTTTTTATCAATACCAAAAAATTGCAGAATATGCTTATCTAACACAATATTTCTTAAATGTTCTAACCATGCCGAAAAGACTGTTGTTGCAAACTTTGATTCAGTTGGTAATACTTCTGTTGATTTAGCTGTTAGTGATAAACTTGAATCAGAAAACAATTCAAAATCAGCATTTAAACCAAAATCGTTTGATAAATTATCTAATAAATTATCGTTACCATCTTGAGCCGTTTCATTATCCATAGTACTAGAATGGTAAAGAGCTCTAATAGTTTGGTCTGGTAATTCAAGGGTTTTGAGTAGTTCGCCTAACAATAATGCTTTACTTTGTAACTCTTTAACAACATCGGCAATGATCTGCTTTTTCTTAGCTAATGCTTCATCATTGTCCGCTTGATACCAAGTATCAAAACGCATATTGATGATATACTCAATTTTTTCGTTAAGTTGTTCAACAATTCGTTGTTGTTTAACTTCTGTAATAGCAACTTGTTCTAGGTATTGGCTAATTCGCCCTATGCCACCATCATTAAGCTTTAACATGGCATCCCATGCTTCTTCTGGCTGGAACACATATTCTTTAATATCACTATTTTGCACAAATGTACTTTTTAATACATTCATTTTATCTTGATAATTTTCTCTATAATCAAGCTCTTGGCTAGTGCTTGGTTCGACATTTAAAAATGGCACATCGAATCCAGGTTTACGGACTAAAAAGACATTATTAAATTTATGATCGTTTGACCAGTTACTTAACCAATCATAACTACCAAACCGTTCTAAAATTGTTTGCTGTAGTAAACCGCCTTTACCCCAGCTATTTTTAAGATTATCTTCAGATAGCGTTAATGATGTGCCAATGCGTTTATCAAACATGGTAATTGCCCACAATAACCCTGCTTTTTTAGTGGCTCTTTTTTCAGCCGTTTCGCCTTGTGTTTTATCGATCCAGCGTTCAAGTACAGGACCTACATCATTAACATCGGATTGTTTATCTGATGGTGTACAGACAACAAGTACGTTCATTTCTTGGCTATCAGTGTATTTTTCAAATAGATAAGCAACTTTACCACGTAATAAAAGTTGAGCAATTGGGTTACCTTCTTTAACATCTGAAATCGATATCAAATTTAAACGCCCTCGATATCCAGGAAAATCAAGTAAATCCACATTTTCAAACGTTGGTACTCTAGTTTTATTGACTAATGGAAAGATTAATTCAGCAGTTAAAAAAGCAAGTTGTGCTAAAGAGATTGCAACGGGTTCGCCATTTAATGGTGTTATGGTGACTGAAGAATCTTTGTCGGTATTCAATCGTTCAAGAATATCAACATTCATAATGCTATCGATTTGTGACTTAGTACCATTATTATCTTTGATTAAGACAGAAAGTGGCGCGTATATTGTTTCAGCATAACTTAAACTTGATAAAGTTGACACCAATTGTGTATAAATATTGGTGAGTTCAGCAATTCCACCCCATAAAACCGAAAACAGCTCACCTCTATCAGCTGTTGTTAGATAAGGCAGAAGGTGAATGGTTTTATCCCAATAACCGCCTTTTAATTCTTCAAGCGAGTTGCCAAAGTTTTCAGATAAATAATCGTATAGGTCAACAATGTCATCTTCACTCACACCACCAACATAGTGGGCTTGTTTTTTGTTTTCTAAACGTTGGATCAACTGGTTTAACTGTGAAAAGTCGATTTTATTGGAGATTTTTTGCTGATCAAAATCTTTAAAATAAGCATTTATTAAGATTTTTACAATTTCTATCTCTTTAAATAATTTTAATTCTAATGGATAGTTAGCTATACCGCCTTTAGCAATGCGACTAAAACGTGTCACTAGTCCCGTTGCCTCTTTACCACTACCGACAGGATTAACATGGTCAATAAAATCTAACACTTCATTATCGACAACTGTTTCTAGTTTACCGTTTTCACCTGCAGCAAGTGCTGAAATAAGGTAAGATTTACCCGCTTGTGATAAACCAAAAAAACCAACCGCAACAGATTTAGTTGATACATCGCCCAATCGTTTTGCACTGTTTCGTAAACGGCGTAAATCTAAAATTAAATTATCCGCTTCACTATCTAAACGTTTAGATGAATGGCGTGTTTGATTCACCCAATCAATGGCCTCTGCCGATGCTTGATAGACCTGATCCCAAGATTTAGGTAGTTGTTCGTTTAAGTTTTTCATCGTTTTATCATTCCACTATCAAGCCAATATTGTGTGCTAATTAATCCAGAATTAACCATAGTATTTAAGCTTAGTTTAATATCCTGATTTTTATTACAAGCACGCCCATCCGAGGCTTTTACATCTTTAATATAAAAATTTTCAACCGTTTTTTGTTTATTTTTAATTCCTAATGTAACTTCTAAAATCACACCATCGGCACTTAAACGCTTAGCCACCTCACTATTTTCAATAGTTAATATATAGATAGGTGATGCTGGCCACCTTTCAACGTCAAGTTGCCTAAAACCAAGCCTTGTGGTACCTCTAATTTCGAACGAGTGCTCAGGAAAGTCATAATCAGGATTATCTAAGTCAATATCTTGGTAATAGACATTTTCTTTTTTAATCATATTAAGATTATCTAAAAGTCCAATGTATTTAACGGTTGAATATAAATCTATATTTGAGGATCTAAAATAAAAATTATGTAACCTTAGATTTTTGCTTAAAAAGCACAGCATTGCTCCCACCGCTGCGGTTGTTTTAGGGTCATCAATGCGTTCTTGCTTATGGAACGGATACCATCCCCCCGTATAATAACCATGTAACGGTAAAATTCGCCCTGCAGGCATTGATAAACGTGATCGGAAATAACTCTGAACGCCCGGTAAACGAGAAGGACGACCCGTTAATAAAAGCACATCACACTGATAGCAGCTAATAATTTCGGATAGTGCATCAAATGTTTTACAAATATTATAATAATCACCACGAATAAACAGATAATGAATGCGTTTTAGATTAATTTCGATATCCAAATCAAGTACTGAAAAATCAGGATTATTTAATGCGCGCTTAATAGGTTCATTAATAAAATTAAGCACATTGTCAGTCATTGTGTTATGTTGTAATAATTCACCAAAGGTTGAACGATAATCGTGTTTTTCTGAGTGTAATGGGTCATAAAGTTCATACGCTTTTAATATTTGTAATCCAACTGGTGTAAATAGCTGTAAGGTAAGTTGCTGGCGCAATACCGCATCTTGAATAGACAGTTGCTGAGAGCCAATAATGGTGGACAAAATTGGGTTAGGGTCAGCAATACCTGCTTGTTTTAAGCCATTTGTCAAAGCGGTTAACACCGTATCTTGGATGATATCAAGTAAAATATCATCTCCTGCAACTTTAAATCCATCACGAAAACGCTGTGTTGGTACAATATAAGCATTACTGCTATTGGCTTGCCCATTTGCTCCGTAATCTAATTGATAGTCGTTAATCACTAAATCCGTCGTACCACCACCAATATCAACGGTTGCAATAGTTAGCTTTTGTTTATCTACTTTACTTGGACGCACCATTGAAGCAATAAACTCTTCACAACGACCATTATAATTATTTTGTGTTTCGTTAAATAAATAAACCACTTGGCCACAAGTTGCTTCGTCCCATTGAATATGGACTTCAGGAATATTCGGCCATACACTTTTTAGCTGTTCTGGGTTGTTAAAATCAATATTATCATCTAAGCCATCCCAACCAAGGCTTTTCCAAACTAAGCCAATTGCTTGATATACACAACTTTTAAATATTGCTTGCTCTGGCTTTGGCATGGCTGGTGGAATAGTTAAAATAATTGAGCGTAAATTGCGTGGCGTTTTAGCGTGTTCCAGTTTATTACGTTGAGCGACGCTGTTTATTTGCATTAATGCATGCATCAACACTTCACATAGCATAAATGTCATCAACGAACTTCTTGAGTATTTTGGGTGGAATACCGGCATCTTGCGATCATACTCTTCTTGAATATCATTGCTAAGAATGTGCAGTGCTTCACCATATTCATTAATTAAACTTGAGAAAGGTTCAGCAGTTGCAAATGGTTCATGATCACTTTTTACATAATAAGAATTAAAACGCCAACCTTGTTCGTATTTGTCTTGGTCCCACAAATAACGTTTTGGACTTGAAAGTCCAGTTGATCCCTCGTTACCTTCACGCCGACTGGCAAGTCTGCTAGCTTCTTTTCCTACTCGAACAATGCTTGGCCAACGAAACGTATCACGGCGTCCGCTTTGCAATGAAAAATGTTCTTTACCAAAAAAAGTTTGAGCAAATTCAACACGGCTTTCAAATGGTTCATTATAGATATGCTCTGGCTGAGTTAAATCACGAATTTCAAGCTCATAACGATGATTTAAACTATCTTTATCTTGAGCATGATCTTCAATTAAAATGCCACAAGTTCGAGAATTTCCCACATCTAAAATCATATCAACAGGAATTGATTTAACAATATCATCTTTATTATTTGACACAATTTTAATTGTTGGCAATTGCAATGAATCAGCAAGTAAATGGATAATGTTTAGGTAATGCCCATAGTAAGTTTTATTTTTTATTTCTTGATTAATATCATCTTTATGAATCTTTAAGCGCTCAGGTTGTGGCGCCAACTCTTGAAAGAGATCAATTAACCAACTGGTTATCCATTTAAGTTCTAAAAACCATGACACGTGATCGGAACGATGTGCTAAACTAAATACAGCACCGGTCATTACATCGTTTTCGGTTGGGGCAAGGTAGGCAACATCTTGTAAATTCGCAAATACTTTTGTATCAAATGCAAACGTGATTCGGTGTGTATTGCCGTTAGGATCTTCCCCTTCGGGAATATTAACAATTCGAACTCGACTCCAGTTATGTGGGCCTTTATCAAAACGTTCAGGAGGAATTGAACGTAAAACAGGAACAGGTAGCCAAATACCATCAAATAATTTTAATGATTGATCAACGCTAATTTCTTGTGTTGGTTTAACTGCAAACGCACGGTTATCAGGCGTAAAAAATTGACCACTGTCGACATCTTCAATCAATCTAATTAGTGCACCACTTTCTGAGGGATCAATAAAACACCCATTAACTTTGCTGCGCCATTGATTATCTTTCCAATCGATTTTA
Source organism: Gilliamella sp. Lep-s35 (assembly GCF_009795845.1). Lineage (GTDB taxonomy): Bacteria > Pseudomonadota > Gammaproteobacteria > Enterobacterales > Orbaceae > Gilliamella. Next base: position 85,329 of record NZ_WTEX01000008.1, read on the forward strand.
AGTGCAAAGTCAAGAAACTGAATACCACTATTCATAATAAGTGTGACTTCTTGACCATAATTGCGTAATTCTGGAAGCATATATAACCTTTATTGTTTTTTCATCGTTATTGGGAATGAAGTCCCATTATTATAAATTCCTTGGCAATTAGCTTTATTATTGTTGCCAGGTGTGCATTGAATGTTTGGTAGTTGATATTTGCTATTATCACTACAAATCGCTTCATTGTTACCCGCAATAGCTAAATGAGTATCTTTGATATTTGTACCAACCTTACCGACACATTTCACGCCATCACTACGTGTTACTGTGACCTCGCCATTTCCATCGTTAAAGTTATAACTTAATTGCAATGGCTTACCTGTAGCTTTGTCTTGAATACCACCATTGACAGACCATTGGCCATTTAAGAATTTTGTTGACCCCTCTTTTATTGCATCAGCAGGTAGCGCTAAGTTATTTGTTTGATCAACAGCAGGATTAACATTATCTGATGATGTAGATGTTGGAACAGTGCTATTTTGCTCATTTTTCCCATCTGCATTATCTTTTGTATTATCGGATTGTGCCGATTTTTCATCTTTATTATCAGAATTACCAACATCAGGAGGCACTATTTGCTCATTTTTATTATCTTGAGCATCAGGGCTTGGTGTATTATTGCCCTCGTTATTGCCAAGCGGCATAGAATGGCCAGCTGAATCACTAGCAACATTAGTATTATTAGGGATAGTGTTAGCATCGCCAGAAATCGCACCATTTACTATGCTGTTACCAGCAACACCTAACCGATTATCTACCACAACATTTTCAGTTTTTAACTCTCGTTCTGGTTCTTTTTCAACCTTTTTTTCATCATTAACAACAGGTACACTGACATTACCATTTTCAGGTAACGATAATGACGGATTAACCGATATTTTAGGATTTAACCAGCAGCCTCGTAATAAAAAGAAGGCTAAAAGAAGCAATAACAAAGGTAACAAGCCTAATAACCATACCCACCAACGTTTCCACCATGGTTTGGTATTGATTGGTTTTGGTATCGGCGGTGGAGTAACAGTCGCTGCTGGTGTGACTTTTTTTACTGGTTCTAAACAATAGAATGGTGAATTAACTTGAGGCGTTTGAGGATGTACAAAGCCCCAAAAAGTAATGACAGGTTGACCATTAACAATGTAAACAAACTGATTACTTGGAAAACGGATTGCCATCAAATTAGATTCAGCATTATCGACGCTATTTTTGGGATCATAAATAAGTCGACTAAAAAGCAGTTGATCGCCATCTAAATTTGGGTTGCTAGCTAATTGCTTACCCAAATTCATGACTTTATGTTCAAATTCTTTAAGCAAAATCAGCGCTGATTCCTGCTCTGATTCGCTAGCGGATGTCCAAGGAATAATATCATATTGACCATCAGGCTGATTTGAATCAAAAGGAATATACCAATCAATAATATTACCTTGATCATTACGCTGAGGAATGGCTAAATAATCAGCATATTGTTTACCTAGCTTAACTCTAAACATTTCACGAATTTGAGTCGCTACCAAATAAGCTGCTTTACCATCATATCCCAACATTTTGAAATCTTTGATATCGCCACTTCTAAGTAATGTATTTGCCATATATTCCTTTCTATTTTTTACATTATTTTTATTTCTTAACATTTTTTTACAACAAAAACAAGTTTAACAGAAAACACCATTATTGTAATTGATGTCATTATAGACTTATGAGTGTTAAGCATATTTTTGTTAGGTTGTGTCATAAATAGACCAACTTGTATAAATTATAAATAAATACTAATAATCAATTGATTTATATTTATTTTAGAATCAATTAGCAATAACTAACAAGTCCTTTTTTATACTTAAACACGTACTTCTCCTGAAACTTTTTCACAAGATTGTTTCAAAAACTCATCATCTGTTAATACACGCAATGGTTGCATATCGCTTTCACCTTTTATAACTAAAGAAGGATCGGAGCGTAAGCAAGTTCCACCATAATGTCCACCAACAGTAAAAGTACATAGCTGTAGGTAGCGATCTTCGACTTTTGGTAAACACCATAGCTCTTGGTAAATGTTTTCTTGTTTAGCAAAACGTCCAACTGTTTTATCAAGGATCTGTTCTTGATTACTGACTAATTGAATATCACTTCCACGGCGTCCTGCTATTGGTTTAACAGCATAACCTTTTTTAATTAAGCTTTCATTGAGTTCAAATGTGGATTCTAATAAATAACGGTGATTTGGAAACAGTGACCATAATACAGGTAAAATAGCTTTATTACTTGGAATTACCGTCCATAATGGCTCAAAAACTGAGATTTCTGGTCGCAATAATACATCAATTAACCTGACTGTATTTTCTGGATGCCAAGTGCGAATTGGTATGCCTGCAATTTGCGCTTCACTTTCCTCACGAAGTTGCTCTAATACCGTTTCCCAAGCCCATGTTTTCCAAACACAGGTGACTTGGCGATCGTCATCATCCACAAGTCGACCACGTTTATCCCATCTTAACCCACTTAGTCCCCGTAAGATTTTGCTATCAAATCCGGCCTGAGTAAGCGCTGTTTGCATAAATAACGCATGATAATTTTCTTCACTATCATTATCTTGCATGATATGGACAAAAGGTTGGGCATCGCTATGTCGCCAACAGTTAGCTAAGGCATTGAGTAAACCACTGCTAGGGTTAGTTCCTCGATTTAATCCAGCTTGAATAGCCCATTTTTGTAAAATATCTCCCGCTTCAGTATGGCACGAGGCGGAATCAGCATTATATTCATACACTTTTAAGCCTCGTTCATCCATACAAAAATCTAATCGTCCAGTTATCATTTGGTAACGGCGTTGCTGCCATGAAAGCCTCAATCTTGGCCAAAGTATTTCGGGAATATTGAAATTCCTCAATAAATCATTATCTTTTAAAACGTTATCGGTTGCATGTAAATACATTAAATGTAATTCATTGGTGGCTCGAATTAATTCTTGTTCAGCACTTTCCGAAATTATGAAATAACGATAATGATCATCATGGCTAATAGCATGACCTGCTGCTAATACATAGGCGTTGTCTAATGGATCTGACTCATTTAGCCATTTTTTATCAAATTGCCCTTCATTTTTAAGGTGAGCGCTATGAATAGTCAGTAATGGGCTAGGCACTGCTGGTTGTGGCAAGCTATATGCTGTATCATCAGTTTGGATCATCCACCCTAAAATTTTAGTATTATCAAACGTATCATGTAATTGATAACCTTCACTTGTTACGGTCATCTTTAGTTCTCGCGTCCATTGTTGACCAATAGGTAGTCGCATATGGATAACGTTTTGCTCTGCTACTCGTACTTTGTCTTCAAATACTTCGGTTATAACCGCAACATGACCTGTACGATCAAACACGCCACCATCATCCCATATCAATAACGAGCCCGCCTCTGGCATTTTTTTACTGCCATTAGCGTATGCTTGTAAAGGTAAAATTGCCTCATTAACAACTTGTCTTAAAAAACGAAGTGAAAAAATTTCATGTGCCATTCCCACATCAGTAAAAACAATGCCATAATTTAAAAATAAAAATCGTCTTGCAAATTCAACGCATTGCCATTTGTAGCCCATATATTCATATCCACAATAGCTACGAAATGACGCATCATTTGGATATTGATTTTTATCTAATGTTTCATAATCAGATGAATAAATAGCAACACCGCCTGGTGCATAACCTAATAATGTGCCGAAAGGTTCTTTATGATTGGAATTAGATGACATGATGTTTTAGCCTTATAGTAAATAGCAAGATACGTTTATTTCACTATGTTAGAATTTTCTTATCATAGCTTAAAATATATACTTTAAAAAGCGATGTTTATTATTGGTTACTTGAAGAATGCTAAATCGTCTATATATACTAATGATCCTTGATGCCAATATATCGAATCAGTAACTGAGAAAATAAAATTATGCAATCAACAAAATTAAATGAATTATTAGAGTTCCCATGTTCTTTTACTTATAAAGTTATGGGAGAAGCCAAACCAGAGCTTGTCGACAAAGTGGTATCTGTTATTCAGCGGCATGCTCCAGGTGATTATACGCCATCAATTAAACCGAGCAGTAAAGGTAATTATCATTCAGTTTCAATTACCATCAATGCAACGCATATTGATCAGATCGAGAATCTTTATAAAGAATTGGGCGAAATCGATATTGTAAGAATGGTTTTATAGCGTTTTGCTTTTCTACTCAAAATGGCGTTTTATTGGTATTGATAAGGTGCTCTTTTGAGTAATATAACCAAAATAAAAAACCCAATAAAATCAATAACATTTCTGACTGATTTGTGAATAAATTTTTCATTTCTATAAAGAAAAACCTGAATTCAAACATGAAGTGCAATTTTAAACACGGTGGAGTGAAGACAGTAGAAAGGTGATTTATAATACTAGCTACTTCGCACCACCACAGTTTGGAGATTGCTATGCATTATATGTAGAAATTATTATTTTCTCAGCATTGAATAATAGAAAGTAAAAAATTATTTTAGTTCATAAAACCTAACCCAAAGTCGCTTATTCTTAAAGTCAATCTTTACTATATTTTTACTAAGAAAATCATGTCCTACTATACCATCCGATTGAATTTCATCTGGAATAGAATCTAGAATAACAGCCTCAATGTTATCATTAATAATATTATTAAAATTAATAGATACAAATTTATCATCGCTTCCATCATTATTAATTATAGTTGTTTTTGGTGAAAGTGATTGCTCTTTTAAAATTGAAGTAGTGGCAGCACTATCTAAGATCATATTATAATTTTTTATACCATCAGACATATTTATCACCAAACCTTCGCTATTAACTTGAAAGGGAGCTGAAATCCATTTTTCATCTAAATCATTAGAAATATCCTCGTAATCAGATATTGTTATTTTACTTTCAGGGTAATTAGGGCGTGTTGATCTTTCGTGATTATTTTTTAGACGGCATGATGTGAGTTATAATAATTCTGCAAAAAACAACCATAACTCAATTCATCATGCCAAGAACAATGCTAACAGATAAACGGTGGGAAAAGCTACTACAAATAATGAAAAATACCGGCCGAGTTTATAATAAATCCGAGCATCGGATGACGTTTGAAGAGAGCCTTTTCGGTGCTTTGTTCGTCAAAAAGGCGGACGAACGGTGATTGCTAAACGTAATTATGGTAAGGATACAGATAAAAACAGTATGGATAGGTGCCTTTATCGCTATCGTCATTTAGTCGAGAATGCCTTTGCTAGAATCAAGCAATATCGTTCAATATCAACTAGATACGATAAGTTAGAAAGGAATTATGCCAGTATGGTATCACTGGCATTTATGTTAATATGGCTGCCAATGTATTGTTGAGCAATTTATGTACAGCAAAGATCAACTGCCCCTAGTAATTTGAAAAATTACTGTTATAAGTATCCATAAAAAACAAAATGAACGCTCTATCACAGTCAAGCGATAGGGCGCTGATATCATAAAGAAAAATAACCATTACTAATTTGGCTAAACGCTTTATGGTCTGTAGCCAAACCTCTTATCACGTGCTAAATAAAGCCCAATTAAAGTTTTTATCCCTTTAAGTAGTAAAAATGAACGTTATAAAACCATTAATTATGGTGTTAACAATCTGATTAAAATATAAAAATCAATTGAAGATAAATTAAAAAAGCAAGCTAAAGGCGATAACAAAACCTATCTGAGCGAAATACGACAGGTTAATAGCAAAGGTTTAACGTTACTTAAAAATCAAACGAAACAGCAAACTAGAGAATATTCACTTTCTGTTATCTATTTTATTTTTAGGTTTTTTATACATAAATGTAGTACACTCCTGAAACTTTTTGACAAAATAATCCTGTCTTTATTTATTTAAATAAATTATTAGGTTAGATAAAATGAGTAATAACTAGCATATCAACCAAAAATCGACAAAAATCACCAGCTCATAATCCAATGGAAAAGCCGAAATAGCGATACGTATGTTAATGGTAAGTTATATAATTAGCCAGTATTTAGCGACTCAAAAGAGAGAAACAAAAGCTCAAACGCCTCATGCGTTTTTAGCGAATTATTTTAACTATGAAGTGTAAACCACGCGATGTTGTCCTATATATGGCTAAAATGAATTCTGGTTAATAATTAGTGTTTCAATTTTTCATGAAATTCATTTATCTATTTATAAATAACTTCTATAATGTTCGATAATTTATCAAACATAATAATTTATAAGAGTTAATAATGGAAAAGTTTCATGTAACAGGCCCAACCGCGTTAAATGGTGAAGTGGTTATTTCTGGCGCAAAAAATGCTGCGCTACCAATTTTATTTGCTGCAATTTTGGCTGAAAAACCAGTAGAGCTTCGAAATGTTCCCAAGCTGAAAGATATTGACACAACATTAGAATTGCTAAGCCAGTTAGGCGTAAAATGTGAAAGAAATGATTTTATTCATCTTGATGCAAGTCACCTTAATAACTACTGTGCACCTTATGAGTTAGTTAAAACCATGCGTGCTTCAATTTGGGCTTTAGGTCCACTTGTTGCTCGTTTTGGGCAAGGTCAAGTTTCATTGCCTGGTGGTTGCGCTATTGGTGCCAGACCTGTTGATCTTCATATTACTGGTCTTGAGCAATTAGGGGCGACAATTAAACTCGATGACGGTTATGTAAAAGCATCGGTAAATGGACGCCTAAAAGGTGCTCATATTGTTATGGATAAAGTCAGTGTTGGAGCGACAGTTACCATTATGTCAGCAGCAACGTTAGCTGAGGGTAAAACTATCATTGAAAACGCAGCTTGCGAACCCGAAATTGTTGATACAGCTAAATTTTTAAATATGCTAGGTGCTAAAATTACCGGTGCGGGCACAATGCGCATAGAGATTGAAGGGGTTGAACGTTTAGGTGGTGGCATTCATGAGATCGTTTCTGATCGTATTGAAACGGGAACTTTTTTAGTTGCTGCAGCTATATCTAAAGGTAAAATCACTTGTCGAAAAACTGATCCAACTTTGCTTGATGCAGTGCTTTCGAAATTAAAGGAAGCTGGAGCTAAAATTGAAGTTGGCGAAGATTGGGTTTGTTTAGATATGCAAGGAAAACGAGCAAAAGCTGTCAATATTCATACGGCTCCACATCCAGGATTCCCCACTGATATGCAAGCACAATTTTCATTATTGAATATGGTTGCCGAAGGTACAGGAATTATTAAAGAAACGATTTTTGAAAATCGATTTATGCATGTACCTGAGCTAATTCGGATGGGAGCTAAGGCCGAAATTGAAGGCCATACTCTAATTACTCACGGCGTTGAAATGCTAAGTGGTACACAAGTGATGGCAACGGATTTGCGTGCATCAGCAAGTTTAGTTTTAGCCGGTTGTATTGCTGAAGGTTTAACAACGGTTGATCGCATTTATCATATTGATCGTGGTTATGACAATATTGAGGCTAAACTAAGAAAATTAGGCGCTAATATTGAAAGAGTAAAATAAACTTCATCAAACTAAAAATGATTAAGTTGTTTGTTTAAAAGGAACGAAGTAATGACAAAGCAAGCATTGGTATTTTTATCAGATGGCTGCGAAGAAACAGAAGCGGTAACAACAATTGATTTATTAACTCGAGCGGGTATTAATGTTACTACCGCTAGCATATCAAACTCTCGTGAGGTTGAATGTTCTCGGGGAGTAACAATTTTAGCTAAAAAAACGCTTTTAGATATTCAACACATTGATTTTGAAATTGTTATTTTGCCAGGTGGTTTGAAAGGCGCTGAAAATTTTCGTGATTGCCCATTGTTGATTGAAAAATTAAAACAAACACATCAAAAAGGGGGAATTGTTGCAGCAATCTGTGCTTCTCCTGCTATGGTTTTACAACATCATAATTTGTTTCCTAATGCTAATATGACTGGTTACCCAACTACTAAAGAGGCATTTCAGAATTGGAAAGATGATAGAGTTTATTTTGATGAACAAAATAAAGTCATTACTAGCCAAGGGCCTGCAACCTCTATTGATTTTGCTTTAAAAATTATTGAGGTTTTGCTAGGACGAGCAAAGGCTGCTGAGGTTGCTCAGCAGCTGGTTCTTCCATTGGGGATTGAAACCTATCAATAAATAGGCTCTAAATGTCAAATTCACATTTGTATGAAAAATTAGTTAAAAGAGCAACATTAAGTGCTGTTTTAATTTCTATTTTTCTCATTTTAGTTAAATTTATTACTTGTTGGTTAACAGGTTCAATAAGTTTGCTTGCTTCATTATTGGATTCAAGTATTGATTTAATTGCTTCTGGTTTTAATTATTTTTTAGTTCGTTATGCGTTAAAACCTGCAGATGATGAGCATACCTTTGGCCATGGTAAAGCAGAACCTTTAGCAGCATTATCACAAAGTGCGTTTATTATTGGTTCTGCAATAATTTTATTATTTTCTAGTATTCGATCTTTTATTCAGCCAAGTGAACTACAGTTTCCTTTGCTAGGAATTGCTGTTTCGACAATTTCTGCTGCAATTACATGTGTTCTTGTTTTATACCAAAGGCACGTTATCAAAATTACTAAAAGTAATGCTATTCAAGCTGATATGTTACATTATTCTTCTGATCTCTTGCTGAATATTACCGTTATAGTTGCTCTTTGTTTTAGTTGGTATGGTATTACCTATGCTGATGCAATATTTGCATGCTTTATTGCTTTATATATTTGTTATAATGCTTTTCATATTGCCTATAATGCTATTCAAGATTTGCTTGATAGAGCATTACCTGAAAGCGATAATATATTGATTGCAGAAATTATTAGTCAGTATCCAGAGGTTTACGGTTTTCACGATTTAAAAACGAGGCAGGCAGGCCCTGTTAAATTCATCCAATTGCATATAGAACTTGATGATAATATGCCTTTAATTAAAGCCCATGCTATTGCCGATTCTATTGAAAAGCAAATTTCAAAGCAGTTTTCACCAGCAACTGTTATTATTCATCAAGATCCCATTTCTGTTGTACCAGACGAAATGATGTAGCAGAAAAAACAATCAAAATGGCGATTAATCTTCTATTGTTAGATATCTGTTAAGGCTCTATAATAACGAAAAGTTAATCATTTGGAGTTATTTTATATGATAAAAAAAATAGGTATTTTAACCAGTGGTGGCGATGCTCCAGGAATGAATGCTGCTATTCGAGGAGTGGTAAGAACTGCATTAACAGAAGGATTGGATGTTTTTGGTATTTATGATGGTTATATGGGGCTTTGTGAAGACCGTATCATTCAGTTAGCGCGTTCAAGTGTGTCTGATATCATTACCCGTGGTGGTACATTTCTTGGCTCAGCCAGATTTCCAGAGTTTAAAGATAAAGCCGTAAGACAAAAAGCCATCGCTAATTTGAAAAAACATCAAATTGATGCTTTAGTTGTTATTGGTGGTGATGGTTCATATATGGGGGCCATGCGGTTAACTGAAGAAGGTTTTCCATGTATTGGTTTACCGGGCACTATTGATAACGATATTCGTGGTACCGATTACACTATTGGTTATTTTACTGCACTTAGTACGGCTGTTGAAGCAATTGATAGATTACGTGATACTTGTTCTTCGCATAACCGTATATCAGTTATTGAGATTATGGGGCGAGATTGTGGCGATTTAACTTTAAATGCTGCTGTTGCTGGCGGTTGTGAGTTTATGATTATTCCTGAAGTTTCTTATACTAAAGAAGATCTAATTGAAGAAATTAAACTTGGCTTTGCGAAAGGTAAAAAACATGCAATTGTAGCGGTTACAGAACATATGTGTGATGTAAACAAACTAGCTGCTGATATTGAAGCTGCAGTCCATCACGAAACTCGTGCAACAATTTTAGGGCATGTTCAACGAGGTGGTTCACCAGTGCCTTATGATCGTATTTTAGGGTCACGTATGGGGGCTTATGCGGTTCAATTATTACTTGAAGGTCATGCAGGTAGAAGTGTAGGTGTACAAAATGGTAAGTTAGTGCACCACGATATCATCGAAGCTATCAATAATATGAAGCGTTCATTTGATATAGAACTATATAATACTGCTAAACGATTATTTTAAATACTAATTGTGATTAAAATATAACCTTAATTGAGAAAGATTTAATTGTTTTATTATAGGTGAGTTGTTGGAAATGAAATGTTAACAATGGCTACCTATTTTTTTATTTTTCTAAAATTATTTGATACTAAATTTATTATTAATTAAATGGTTATAATTAACTATTATGATATAGGTATTTTTATGTCGTTACATTTTTTAGAAGCTAATGATCGTTTTTATGTTTGTGATGCCAATAATAAAGAGATAGCTGAAATAACTTTTACAAGGTTAGGAAAAGATAAAGCTACTATTAATCATACCTATGTTAATCCTGCTTATCGAGGGCAAGGTATTGCTGATAATTTATTAGACATTGTAGTAAGACGATTACAACAAGAAAACCGTGATATTATTCCTATTTGCTCGTTTGCTATTAAGAAATTGGCTAGAAAATTAGATTGAAGTGATGGATTTAATTAGTTGATTTTAAATGATATTTTATTTTTAATTTGTTTGGGGATTTATTTTTATAATTATAGTTTCAGTCACAGAGAAATGTGATAATGTATGCTAATTTATTTCATTATTTACAGTATCTAAAATGGTAACAGAAAAACCGCAAAAAATTCATTCGATTCATATTTTACGTGGCGTTGCAATTATCATGATTGTTTTTAGTCACTGCTTAGGTGTATTTAAAAACACCAACTTAATTACTAACAGTTATTTATTTTCTTTCTTGAATCTATTTGCATTTAATTTTACGACATTTTTTGTATTAATTGCCGGTTTTTTATTTCAACATCTAACATACAAATTTGATACTAAAACATATTATTTATCAAAATTTAAGACGGTTGTATGTCCTTACATTTCAATATCTATTTTCTGTTTTATATTTTTTCATTATCAATATTTATCAAGTTTACCTTGGTATTCGTCAACTGAAACTAACATAATTAGCGCAATAACTAAAATGATGTTGACAGGAACACAACTATTGCCATTATGGTTTATACCGATGATCATCATTATCTACTTAATGGCTCCTTTATTATATTTTTTATCGAAAAAGAGTTTAATTATAGCTGGTTTGATTGCTATGTTTTGGGTAGTTATGTTTACTAAGCCTGATTTCACTAAACCCTTTTTAAATTTATTGCATTATGGTCCTGTTTATTTAACGGGTATGATGATAAAACAAAACTATCAAACCATTATGAAATCTGTAAAAAGTAATTTATTTTTGGTTATATTCTTTTTTTGTTTATGCTTTTGGATTCCATTTGCTTATCGTTATATGAACCACTTAATTGTTGAAAAACTTTATTACGATACATTACAAAAAATCATTTTATTTATCTTAGCACTTTACTTTTTAGATAAATTGAATCATAAGATTAATGAAGGACGAATTTATAAATTTTTGTCTTATATGGCAAATATTAGTTTTCCTATCTATTTTATTCATGAAATTATTGTTTTAGAACTTGAACAGCTACTGTATATTTCTCCTCTAGGTTATGTAATCAAAACCGACAATGGTTGGTTAGCATCATTAGGGGCTGTAATCTTTTTAGTGTTAACTTTAATCGTAAGTGTCAGTATTGCTAAAATAATAACACTACTTTTCAAAAATAAAGCAAAATACCTTATTGGCGCAATTCGTTAGATATCTTATTAATTGATTTGGTGTTTTGAAATATTTTTATTAAATTTAGAATATAAATTAATGTTCTAGATCCATGTTAAAAATATGAGATTCTTCATATTTTCATATAAATTAAGTTAATAAATTGTTTTTTTCTATAGCAAATTACGCTTATTTTATTTATGTCAAATGTATAGAACATAAAGATTTGAACAAATAAAACGCAAATAGAAAAAAAATTGCAATTAACGCTTGCATGATTTTTTTAAGGCCCTATAATGCGCACCCACTGACACGCAGTCAGCGACAAGCAGACGGTGAATAAGGTCGGTAGGCAAGATCAAAAATTTTAAAAAAAGATCTTGACGAATAAAAAAGGTTAGCGTAGTATACGCAACCCTTGAGACAGCGAAGTAAAACAGCGAAATGTTGGGTTAATTAAAAGCTGTCAGCTCTTTAAAAAGAAGAAACAGACAATCTGTGTGGGCACTTGCGAGACAAAAGATAAAAGTCTACGGACTAAAA
>NZ_WTEX01000085.1 GCF_009795845.1 Gilliamella sp. Lep-s35
ATGATTTAACCGATGAAGGCCGTAAATATATTGATAAAAGATGGTCGGGAGGCACCAATTTCTGTTTTGGTCGAGTGGTAGTGGACAAAATAATGAAAGTGAATCATCAATGGAAAGATAAGCCAAGAGTTACATTTAATTACCATATGGACAATGTTCCCAACTGGATAAAAAATCCGGAGATTTATCGCTTATATAAAGGTTTTGGCAGTATGGAAGCGGCAGTGACAGGCAATAAACCTGCAAGGGGAGTTCATTACTACAGCATAAAAAGTGATGGCACTTTAAAATTATCTTTAGCTGAAAGTGGTGGACTTGTTTTATAAATTTATTTTAATCATTAAGTTGCTTGTTTAAAAATAAATAATTTAGCGCATTATCAATTAAGT
>NZ_WTEX01000086.1 GCF_009795845.1 Gilliamella sp. Lep-s35
AATGATAATGACGATAACCTTCTCTGCTAGTCGTTTTATATATTAATGATTGCCCGTTTGGGCAAGTATAAGTATCGGTTTGACTGTTATAGATAAACTGCTTTTTCTGATAGGATTCGCACCATGACTGGGACGACGATAACCCAACACCGGATATATCTGCTCTGTCAGCAGTAAATGGCAAATGGGTGCCGTAAAATAACCTGCATCAAGACCCACACCAACCGGATTAAAGCCAAACCGCTCTAACTGGCGTTTTAATCGAGCCATATAAGGCAGAGAGTCATGGACATTTCCGGCTGTGACATAAGTATCGGTAATTAAATTATGTTTGCCATCAACCGTTCGGTGATCTAAGTAGAAGAACC
>NZ_WTEX01000087.1 GCF_009795845.1 Gilliamella sp. Lep-s35
TAACTCACAATACACCCGGTAAACCCGTTTACGATTCCATTGATAACCGAGCTTTCTAATGCGATGAAAACATTTAGGAAAACCCAACGTAAATGTCTTTCTGCGATATCGCTCAATATCGCAATAATCATCGAGTGATCCGGCAACTTAGGTTGATAATAATAAGCACTACGACTTAATCCCATTATTGCGCAACTCATTGCAATTGTAATTGAATGTGTTGCTTGTCGCTTTTCCACCCACCTTTTACGTTCTTGCGTGGGCACTACAGCTTTTTTATAATTTCTTCCTGAAGTTGGGATTTTAAACTTAACTCAGCAAACATCTGTTTAAGTTTGCGATTTTCTGCCT
>NZ_WTEX01000088.1 GCF_009795845.1 Gilliamella sp. Lep-s35
ACAGCGGGAAATGTCCATGACTCTCAGCCTTATATGGCTCGATTAAAACGCCAGTTAGAGCGGTTTGGCTTTAATCCGGTTGGTGTCGGTCTTGATGCAGGTTATTTTACGGCTCCCATTTGCCATTTACTGCTAGCAGAGCAGATATATCCGGTGTTGGGCTATCGTCGTCCCAGTCATGGTGCGAATCCCATCAGAAAAAAGCAGTTTATCTATAATAGTCAAAACGATACTTATACTTGCCCAAACGGGCAAACATTAATATATAAAACGACTAGCAGAGAAGGTTATCGTCATTATCATTCTGATGCAGCAACCTGCAAAGTCTGTCCGTTATTGTC
>NZ_WTEX01000089.1 GCF_009795845.1 Gilliamella sp. Lep-s35
AAATAGCACAACAAAAAAGTAGAAAATTCTCTATGATAAAAGTAAAGGGGATTTAATTATGAAAAAAATGACTGAACATCAAATCGTCGCTATTTTAAAAGAAGCAGAAGCAGGTATTGCCGTTAAAGAACTGTGCCGTAAATATGGCATGGGTAATTCAACTTTCTATAAATGGCGAGAAAAATACGGAGGAATGGAAAGCTCAGATATCAAACGTTTAAAGGCACTGGAAGCTGAAAACCGTAAGCTTAAACAGATGTTTGCCGAACTGAGCTTAAAATCCCAGCTTCAGGAAGAAATCATAAAAAAGCTTTAGTGCCCACAACAGCACGTAAAAC
>NZ_WTEX01000090.1 GCF_009795845.1 Gilliamella sp. Lep-s35
GCTCAGATATCAAACGTTTAAAAGAACTTGAAGCAGAAAATCGCAAACTTAAACAGATGTTTGCTGAGTTAAGTTTAAAATCCCAACTTCAGGAAAAAATTATAAAAAAGCTGTAATGCCCACGCAAGAACGTAAAACGTGGGCACAGCAACTACAACAAAATCATTCTGTTACTATTACTATGAGTTGTGCCATTGTTGGTTTAAGCCGTTGTGCTTACTATTATCAACCTAAGTTACCGGATGACTCGAAGATTATTGCGATATCGCAGAAAGACATTTACGTTGGGGTTTTCCTAAATGTTTTCATCGCATTAGAAAGCTCGGTTATCAATGGA
>NZ_WTEX01000009.1 GCF_009795845.1 Gilliamella sp. Lep-s35
GGATACAAATACGGGTACATTTTTCATCTAAATTTTTCAAATCCAGTAACCACAAGAATTCACCCCACATCTTCGATTCCGCGTCCGGGCACCAATCACCAAATTCTAAGACCTGCTTCTAGCAGGTTTTTTTATGCCTAAAGCCTTTTCAAATAAGCCTTTCAGCTTGTTTCACTACTCAACCGAATTCAACTGAAATTACCCCAAATCAAGCGGAAAATCGGATATAAACCCGGATACATTTCAATTTACACTGATAATAGGGCGAAAATCGCTATCCTAAAAGCAAATCGACATCGTTATAGCATAACAAAACTATGTCAATATTTAGGATTATCAAGACATTATGCTTATTATCAGTGTAAATTGAATAGACAAAAATCAGTAGGGCTTTATGCTAATAAAATCGTGACGCTATTTAATCAAAGCTATCAGTCTTATGGCACAAGACGAATTCGTTTTGATTTACAAAAAGAGAATATTTGGGTGTCACGCCGTTACATTGCTCGGGTGATGAAAGCCTTATTGTTAGTATCAAAATACACCGTTAAACATTATCAATCTCACACTACGGAAGTGAATGAAACCGCTGCATGACAATGCGGTAGCGGAAGCGACATTTAAAACAATTAAAACGGAATTTGTAAAAGGCCAACGTTTTAACTCAACGGCTGAGTTACAACGAGCTTTTTCGGCTTATGCTTATTGGTATAATCATAAACGATTACATTCTTCGTTAGGCTACTTGCCTCTCGTTGAATTTAAAAAACACTTACCCTTTAATTGTTTTGTTTGAAAATGTGTTGCCATTCCAATCGCTTTTTTATACAAACGTTAATGAGCTTAAAATAAGGAAAGGAATACGACATGACAATTGATGATTTAAAAGCACAAAACTTAATCTTATTTGAAGTGATCAGCGGTAGCCGTGCATTTGGTTTGGCTACTGAAACATCAGATACCGATATTACAGATACCGATATTAAAGGGGTGTTTTATTTACCTAGAGATAAATTTTATGGACTCGAGTATATTCCGCAAATTAGTAATGAAACTAATGATATCGTCTATTATGAATTAGGTCGCTTTGTTGAGTTATTGCTAAAAAATAATCCGAATATTTTAGAAGTATTGGCTTCTGTACCCGACTGTATTTTATATTAGCATCCAATTATGCAGCAGTTAACCCTTGATCTATTTTTATCCCAACAAACTAAACAAACCTTTGCTCACTATGCAATGTCACAAATTAAAAAAGCTAAAGGATTGAATAAAAAAATCAATAATCCCATTGAGGTGAAACGTAAATCGGTTCTTGATTTTTGTTATATTATTCAAGGTCAGCATGCTTATCCCCTCACCAATTGGTTAAGTGAAAAGCGTTTTGAGCAACACTTATGTGGTTTGGTGAATATTCCACATAGTCGAGATTTATATGCGCTTTTTTATGATGCATCGGGGGAGTGTGGCTATCATGGTATTATTCAAAATGATGATTCGACCGAACTTTGCTTGTCATCGGTGAAAGTAGGCGCCACAGTAAATGCTTACTTAAGTTTTAATCGTGATGGTTTTTCATCGCATTGTCGTGATTATAAGGCTTACTGGCAATGGGTTGAAAAGCGAAATGAGCAGCGTTATCAAAGTAATATTAAAAGTGGTAATGATTTTGATGCTAAAAATATGATGCATACCATTCGCTTATTACAAGTTGCTCATGAAATAATGACCAAAGGCACCATTACCAATAAACGCACTAATCGAAACGAACTGCTCGCCATTAAAAATGGTCAATTAAGCTATGATGAGATTATGCATATCTCAGAAACATTGTTAAGCAAAATTGAAATCGCATCGCTAACATCATCACTACCTGAACTGCCTGATTCAAATGAAATTATTGCTCGGTTAATTAAAATGCGGGAGTGGTTATATAATCGATATTAAGTAATAAAAAATTATAGAATATATACAATCGAGGAAAGAGAAATCAATTACCAAAATGGTCCAAATTATAAAAATGAAATATCCAAATCATTAAGGTTATATAGAAATAAATCCCTAAATTTTTACTAAACAGGTATATGCAAATTTTTGACTTCATAGCGAACACCTGACAAATATAAATTACGTAAAAAACAATCAATTTGGTCATGTGTGTATACCCCACTTATCACGCTTTTTTTTAGTTTTACTTTTTTATTTTTAAAAGTTATAAATAATATATATATAGGATGCCATCTCCCTTTCCATCTTATCCTTTTCCTTGGCTTCACTGTAAATGGATACCCGTTAAATGGATACTTGAAATATTCGACCTTAATGATTTTAACTTCAAGATCTTGGCAAATTGGAATATAAATTTTTGGTCTAATTTTTCGTAAAATAATAATGCTTTTCTTTGTGATATGGAAAGTTGGAGTCATGCATAGCCATACTAAAATAGTAGCAGGAAAAAACCACACACCGTGAATTAAAAATAATAATTCATCAACACCTATAAATAAATTTATAACAGCTAGAAAAATAAAAACTAATAACAAAATAGACCAAAATAAAACACCAAAAACCAGTGCTGTTAATATAATATCCATAAAAGATTTTTTTAATGGTTTATTTTGTTTTCTTCTTGTGTTCATTTTTTTCTCTGTTTTTTAACGATGATAAATCTATTATTTTCAATGGTATTATTACTGATCGAATTATAATTTATTATTTTATAATAATTATTTTTATATACCAAATTCTAAAAATCAAAATTATCCCAATAAATATGATTGAAGAATATTTTTTAGTATAAAACGAATGTATTATTGCTCTATTTCTCGATAGCTTTACTAATTAGATCATTTAACATGCTCTCTATAACACTTTATCTCAAAACAACCTAATATTGATATTCATCACTTATGCTAATTAATCACTGTTCTAGTTGGTATAGATAGACATTCTGATTACCCGTTTTTTATAACAGGAAAGTTAGATTTACACATAAAAAAGTATGATTTGCCAATTATTTAACGTGATTTAGATTAGCTGTTAATTAACTAACATATAGGAATTGATGACCAATATGAACTATCCACAACTTTTGATGAACAACATATTATGAAGTTTCAATCAAAAAGCCAACACGATGGTTGGCTTTTTTTACTCCCCAGTTTGTCCAACATTTTTTAATTCAATAGAACAAAATGATTTAGCGTATATTCTAGTAATCTGATGCCACCGATTAACTATTTAGGTGCAACCAATACATTGCCTCATAAGGTTGCAACACCATTTCTGGCTTTAATACAATTTGGTTTTCATAATTACCTAGTAATCTTTGCCAATGACTATTTTCTAACCCTTTAGGTAATTGCCATTTAACCGTATTTTCGGTCAGATTGGCTATCACCAGTAACGTTTGATTATGCCACCGCCTGATATAGCACCAATAATCAGCAATATCTGGCGTTAAATCTTGATAATCACCAAAAATAAAAATCGGGTACGTTTTGCGTAATTTAATTAAGGTTTGATAGCAATAAAATACCGAATCAGGATCATCGAGTGCCGCTTTGACATTAATTTGTGGATAATTATTAGCAACCTCAATCCAAGGCTTACCTTTAGTAAAGCCAGCATTGGCTGAATTATCCCATTGCATTGGCGTTCGGCTGTTGTCTCTGGATTTGTTAGCAAGGATAGCTAAAATTTCCGCTTTAGGCATACCATCTGCTATTTTTTCTTGATAGATGTTAAGACTTTCCACATCTTTATATTGTGAAATATCAGTAAAATGAGGATTGGTCATACCGATTTCTTCACCTTGATAAAGATAAGGTGTGCCTTGTAAACCATACAGCAGCATGGCTAACATTTTGGCCGATTGTTTGTGATATTGGTTTTCATTACCAAGGCGTGAAACGATACGAGGTTGATCATGATTACACCAAAAAATTGCATTCCAAGCCTTACCGTGCATACCTTTTTGCCAATAGCCAAGGATTTTTTTAAGTTCAAGTAAATCGGGCTTAGCCAGCGTCCATTTTTCCCCATTTGGATAATCAATTTTTAAATGATGAAAATTAAATGTCATGGTCAACTCTTTGCCATTCAATGCGGCATATTTTTGACAGTTTTCTAATGTAGTGGATGACATTTCGCCCACTGTTTTTAAACCATTAGGTTGGAAAACATCTCGGCTGATCTCTTGCAAAAATTCGTGTATTTTGGGGCCGTCCGTATAATATTTTCGTCCGTCACCTTGCTCGTCATCCGGAAAGTCTTGCTGTTTGGAAACTAAATTAATCACATCAAGCCTTAATGCATCAACGCCTTTATCAGCCCAAAATTGACATACTTTTTTAATTTCTTGACGAACGGTTGGGTTTTCCCAATTAAGATCGGCTTGCTGTTTAGCAAATAAATGTAAATAGTATTGTTTGGATTGCTCATGCCATTGCCATGCTTTACCGCCAAATTTTGACCGCCAATTGTTGGGTTCAAAGCCGTCAGCTTTGGCATCTTTCCAAATATAAAATGAGCGATAAGGGCTTGACTTATCTAGGGCCGATTTAAACCATGGGTGCTGTGTTGAAGTATGATTAAACACCATATCCATCATAATGCGAATACCACGCTCGTGCGCTTGTTTAACCAGTAGCTCAAAATCAGCCATTGAGCCATAGCTCGGATCTATATCATAATAATCCGACACATCATAACCGTTATCAATTTGTGGGGATGGATAAATCGGCGTTAACCAAATAGCACTAACCCCTAAATTTTCAAGATAATCTAATCGGCTAATAATGCCTAATAAATCACCCGTTGTACCAGCACCACTGGCTTGGAAACTTTTGGGATAGATCTGGTAAATAGTACCATTTTGCCACCAAGGGATATTAATTTTATTCATTGCTTGCTCTTTATTATTTATTTTTTGATAAATTAACCGCTCAATGATAAGAACGGTTAATGGTTATTAACTCGTGTTTAGCGAATATCTAACGTACCTTTTTTAAGTTTTATTTTATAAACGATCGAAGTTAAAACAATCGGAACCACAATTGCCACAATCATCGCCAAAGCATAAATCGACCAATATATCGGCTTTATCGATAAAATACCCGGCAAACCGCCAACCCCAATACCATTTGATAACACACCAAACAAACCACAAATTAACCCAGCTAAAGCTGAACCAACCATAGCGCACAGCATCGGGAATTTATAGCGCAAATTAATACCGTACATGGCCGGCTCGGTGACGCCTAAATAAGCCGATATAGCAGCAGGAACCGACACTTCACGCTCATTATGTTTTTTACTAACTAAAATAATACCCACAACAGCCGAAGCTTGCGCAATATTAGATAAAGCAATAATTGGCCAAATCGGCGTACCGCCCATACTTTCAGTCATTTGTAAATCAATCGCAAGGGTTGTATGGTGAATACCTGTAATCACCAATGGCGAATAAAAGAAACCAAAAATAGCAGCGCCAATAAAGGCATAATCCCCCGTCATTAAATATTTAACAATAAAAGCAATACCATTACCTAGCATGCGTCCAAAAGGACCCAATAAAAAATGCGCTAAAAAGACGGATAGTAACAAGGCTACAATTGGCACTATCACCAAATTTAGGTAATCTGGCACGATTTTGCGTAATCGTGTTTCGATCCAACCCAACGCTAAACCTGCAAAAATAGACGGAATGACCTGCGCTTGATAGCCGACTTTTTCGATACTAAACCAACCAAAATCCCAAACATCAGGGATTTTACTGCCAAGATCATACGCATTCATTAACTGAGGGGAAACTAACGTAATACCAAGTACAATACCAAGTACGGGTGAGCCACCCATTTTTTTTACGGTAGACCAACAAATGGCGACCGGTAAAAAGTGGAAAATCGCCTCGCAAGGTAGCCAAAGTATACTGTAAATTGGCGCCAACCAATGATAGGTTTGTATCAGCGGTTTATCATCAATGGTTGGCATTTCGCCAATAATATTACGCACACCTAATAACAAACCACCAGCAATTAGCGCCGGTAACAATGGCACAAAAATTTCGGCTAAATTAGAAATTAGTCTTTCAAAAAAGGACATATTTTGTTTTGCAGCTATTTTAGTTTGTTCCTTGCTTGCCTCGTTTAAATTTAATTGTTGGATAAGTGATTGATAATAACTATTAACATCAGTACCAATAATTACCTGAAATTGTCCAGCATTATTAAAACAACCTTTCACAAAAGGCAGTTCTTCTATGGCTTGAACATCAGCTTGCTTAGGATCAATTAAAGCAAACCTTAATCTTGTTAAACAATGGGTGACACTGGCAATATTTTTACTTCCGCCAACCAACTCAATTAATTGTTTGATTGATTCTATTGCTATTGTTGTACTTTTAACCATAATCTTATTCTCTCCTTAGTGAAGCCAAATTGAAACTTACACTATTTTAAATTTATCAATAAACTAGCTATTTTTGAGCTTCGATTCACTATAGATTGAATTCATTTATTAATAAATGGAAACATACTCTTGTTTGTGACTGATGTCACATATTGCAGAGAAATAAGCACAAATTAAATAAACGTGATTGTTGGCTAGCTTATTAAATTGCAAGGAGGAATAGTAATACTGTTCAAAGATTGCCCAACAGTAGTTAGAATAAAAAATTAGATAAAAATTTATGAAATTTAAATTAGCATAAGCCAAAACTATTTAATAACGCCAATAAGCTATTTCTAATAATGTTATTATCTTGCGTTAAATCAATAGTACAAAATGATAATTTATGTCCTTGAATGGTCATATTTTCATTAACTGTCACGCCGACAGCTGGGTATAGCAACATGCCAGAGGCACTGACGGATAAAGGATCGCTATCTTTTTCCTGACTTCTTAAATAAGCATACAATTGATAAAGATGATGACTACTAAACGAGTTAAGTCTAAATCGTGATTTTTTTAAAATAGAAGTACATTTAGTATCAATAATTAAACGTTGTGTATAATTGCTATTTTCAAGGATTAAATCGGTTTTCATGGTGGGCAAATAGGCGGTGATATTATCGGTCGCATTGCTATATTGCCAATTTAGTTTTTTACCTGCATAAATAGTCCATTGCTGAGGATCTAAATTTACACGATAAAAACCAACTATCGCTTTTTCAAATAATTCCCGTAACCAATGATCGTTTTTTTTTAGTTGTTCAATGGTATGTAATCCTTGAAATTGAGTAGGAATTGACAAGCTAAAAATCAGTTTTGCTAAAGAGATTAAAGTATTATCTTTAAGATTCGCATGGTTAAAACGTTCCTTTTCATAGCAATAATATGTTGTTTGACCAATATTCAACGCAGTAAATTGGTGAATAATTTTTCTACATTGTTCAATTAAGCTTGCATCATTCAATTGTTTTACTAATAAATGAGCCGCAGCATGAATATAGCGATTTTTAGGGGTATCTATCGTTAAATCATCATATCGACATTGAATTTTACCCTTTGCTAATAATTGTTTACGCTGAGTAGTTAAAATATCTATTTTTCCTCTGACACGATTAAGTGCTTTTGTTGTGAGCTGATAATCTGCGGCAAGATGATGTATTAACCTTTTATTTGCTGCCTGACAATATAGTTTGGCGGCGAGTGTTATTAATTCCTCAGGGTTAGTTTCCAGCTCTATTCTCTGTTTTTTCCCTACAGTTTTATAATAATCAGAAGCATAGAGCAAAAGTAGCCATATGTTTCTAATTGGTATTTTGGCAACGGTAGTATTGGTTAATAGCGGATGATAATTTATCGTGGCCATTATTGTGCATTACCTAATAATATATCTATTGCATCGTTAAATTTTTCAGGCTCGCCAAACCAATACTCTTCTAATAGAGGCTCGATTTCTGAACGAACAATATGCTCAAACCAATCTTTCGCAGCCATTTCTTGGTTAAGACAAGTAAAATAGCTATGTCCAATGGTAAATGCCTTGCCAAGTGTACTATCATTACTGATATATTTATTTAATGCCTCTATACGGTGCTTTATATCTTGTAATTCTTGCGGTGAAAAGTCGTTTTTTTCTTGCATATAGTTGAGCCAATTTTCACCAAAATGAGGACTTAAATGGTAAAAGGCAAAACGACGACGTAAAGCAAAATCGATCATCGCTAACGAACGATCGGCAATATTCATAGTGCCGATAACATAGAGATTATCAGGAATAAATATGCCTTTTTCATTTTGGTGTTGGTATGTTAATTCTAATGCCTCATTTGGATTTCGTTTATCAGCTTCAAGTAGCGTTAACATTTCGCCAAAAATTTGTGCTGGATTACCGCGATTAATTTCTTCAATCACAATCACATAATTTGATTGAGCATCATTCCGTGCTTGATTAATTATCTCTAAAAAAGGTCCATCAATCAGCGCTAATTTCCCATCACTGGTTGGTCGATAGCCACGGATAAAATCCTCATAAGACATATTAGGATGAAATTGAATAGCTTTGATATTATTTGAATCTTTATAACCGACCTTAATATTAGCCAAACGTTTAGCTAACCAAGTTTTACCTGTCCCTGGCGGACCTTGTAAAATAATATTTTTTTTCAACCTTAAGCTATTTAATATATCTTGCAACTGCTGTTTATCAACAAAACATCCCTCATCGATTAGGTCATCTTGGGTATAAAGTTGTTTTATGATTAAGGGTTGAATAATATCTTGGTTATTCAAATGATCTTGAGCTTCATAATCAGTATCTAAGATCGCATTTTCATTATTACGCAATGCAGTTAAATAAAGTTCAGGATAAGAATGAACAGGAAAATTCTTATCAGCAAACCTCACAGTTAAATCATCAAGCAATTTAAGATAATCATTTCCGCTGAAATCGCTTTTGCTTAAGTTTTTATTTTTGAAAATTTCTACATACTGACTTAAGTAACTTTTTGTTACTTTATCTAACACTAAATAAGCATTAGGACGAATCCAAAATAAACCATTGGTTAGTTGCCAAGAGCAATAAGGTTGTGCCATAGCCAAATCAAATTTTTGCTTAAAATCTTCTTGATAATTGTTATCAATATTAGAAAAATTTAAAGCGACAGAATAAAGGTCCCAAAGATTATCTATTTCTTGTTGCTGGTTTTCTGAATCGGTGAAAAACCAAGAGATTTGATTATTTAATAATGGTATTCCTTCCCAAGAATTCGGTACTGGTTCCTTAACATCAAGAAATTCAGCCCATTTTTGAGCAATGTTTTTCCTGGTTTCTTCGGCATTTCCTCTATTAAATGTTCCTAGCACAGTAAAAGGGCAAATATCGTGCAAATCTTTATCTATTAAATAGGATAGTTTAAACTCTAAAGCAAGCTGATTAATAAAAGTCATCAGTTTAAGTCTTTTATTTTTATCATGGTAACTTAACAACTTATCAGCAATTTCCTCATAAAAAGATATCCATTCTAATAATGGTTTATTATTATCGTTGTTGTCACCATAACGAGATTTCCAATATGGTGCATTGCGAAAAGCATCAATATCTTGTGGCTGATCATAAAATGCAAAATTAATTAATTGTTTTGATAGCCAAGAATCATTTTTAACACTCCAGATAGTGTCTATATAGGTATAAAAGTACCATTTCTTATTCAGATTAGTTTGTTGCCAATCAACTTCTAACAACTTTCCATCACCATGATTTTTAGTTACGGTGCCAATAGCCTTTATTTCCATTACCGAAACAGGTAGACCTTTATTATCAAAGGGTAAATTATGTTTTTGGGTATAAACTGATTTGATGGCAACTTTATCGCCAACAGAAATAGATTTTACGATATCCAAAAGTTTATTATCATAACCATTTTGCCAGATACCAGAACTAATAAAATTCTCTGTTTGGTCTTTACTACCTTTAAATTTTGCGCCTAAAAACCAATATGTTTTTATCCCATCCAATTGCTTTCCTTTCTGATTATATTATTTATTTTTATGTGTATTTTAAACTAATTTATTATTAACCAAAAATAGAATATTGATAATTATTTGCTGATTATCGTTATATTGTTATAAAGTTATTTATGTTTTTACTTTGCATAATCAAATAGTTAAATAATAAAAAAAGTAGATGATTTTTACTAAAGCATTAATGACTTAAAAGTGTTGTGCATGCATATCGGATTAAATTTTTTTATGTAATTAATCTTTTTACTAAGCAAAAGAAATTG
Organism: Gilliamella sp. Lep-s35; assembly: GCF_009795845.1. Taxonomy (GTDB): domain Bacteria; phylum Pseudomonadota; class Gammaproteobacteria; order Enterobacterales; family Orbaceae; genus Gilliamella. The sequence continues at coordinate 10,233 of NZ_WTEX01000009.1, forward strand.
GTTAAATTAGGCTATAAAATTATTCATCATAATACATTGTCAATCACATATCTGGTATAAGATGTAATATCATGTCAACCATTAAACGCTTAAAAGGAGCAAAATATGAAAATTGCAGTCATTGGTGCAAGTGGTAAAACAGGGCAGCTTTTAGTAAAAGAGGCGATTTCACGAGGTCATGACGTTACTGCAATTGTGCGTAAGCCAAATCAACATCTCGATCCAAAAGCAGCAGTGTTAATTAAAGATCTGTTTGAATTAACCTATAATGATCTAAAGCCCTTTGATGTGATTATTGATGCATTTGGCACATGGTCACTTGAATCACTGCCATTGCATCAAACCAGTTTAAAACATTTAACAGATATCTTGAGCGGTAAAGCTAATCGCCTATTAGTTGTTGGTGGAGCTGGAAGTTTATACGTTAATCCACAACATTCAATTCGTTTGATTGATACACCTGACTTTCCTGATGAATTTAAACCATTAGCAACCAATATGGCAAGAGCACTTGATCAACTTAGAAAATGCAATAATGTACAATGGACATATTTAAGCCCAGCAATTGAGTTTAACGCTGATGGCGAAAGGACAGGGCATTATATTATGGGGGGCGAAGAAGCGTTATTTAACAGCAAAGGAAAAAGCCAAATTAGTTATGCTGATTATGCCATTGCCATGATTGACGAAGCACAAACAGCTAAGCATATTAAACAACGCTTTACTGTGGCTAGTGAGTGATATTGTTAAGATGTTTAAAAATAACGCATTGTTTACAGTGGTTTCTAAAATTACTTTAAACAATGCGAGTCATTCCTACATCTAATACTAGTTTATTTAAACTTTTCCTAATGCAAACATATGAAAATAAACATATTTATCGATTTATCTAACAATTTATTTACCAAATAAACGATTAAAAAACCCCTTTCTTTTCTTTTGATAAAATGGTTTTTCATCCTTGATTGCTTGTTGACCAAATTCGGTATTCGCGACAATAAAATCAATAAACATATCTTTAGCAAGGAAAGCTTGTGCTGCTTGGCCTAAATCATTAAATATCGCTTTTGTATCTACACCTTTTTGGATATCAACAACAACTAAATAACTTTGTTGCTGATTTTGCACCATTAATCTTAAATAGGCTGCGTTAACTTCTGATTTATTTTGTAAATGCTCTTTGAGCTTACCAACCAATATATGAGGATATTGTTCAGGAGTACCAATAATAACTTCAGTATCTTTAGAAAGATAAATTTCTTTTCCGTTTTCTGTTGAAGGCGAGTTATCAGTAAGCACTTCTGACAACATAGAACGATCTAATTGAAAACTATTGCCAAATGGATTAATAACGACCCCTTTACACCCATCTGAATCGTTAAGTAATGTTTGATAATAGGATAAATCTACCACTAATGTTTGTTGATCTTTAATATTTTGCCATTTTCTTAATTCATTCCAATCAGTAAATGCAGGAAGAGCAGGAAAAAAATTTTTATTTTCAACATTACTGATTGCCACAAAAGAAAGAGTATTGCCTTGTTGCAAGGTGATCGTGTTATCGTCATTACATCCAATATTATCTGGTAAATTCATTGTAATAGGAGCTAATAACTTTGCAGATTTTAAATGGTTAAACAATTTTTTTTGTGTTTCTAACGACGGTGTTTGATTAAATGTTTGTAATGCTTCGATTAATTTGGGATTGGTTACAGGTTGGCTAACATCAAAACTCATGGCTTAATTTCCTTACTCATTATTCCTTATCATTTGTTAACTGCTCATAACAGAATTTATTTAGTATAATAGAAAAAAGGATATCAACAAATTTTATTTTTCTTTTAAATAGTTTATTGTTGATTTTCAGTTTTTAAAACTATACAACAATTTAAACACCCAACAAAATTTAGCCCTTTGCCTTATAATGTCTAGTTGTGGAAATTCCTAACGTTATTTACAGCAATTTAAGAGGCTACTTTAAATAATGCGAGGAATTTCTACAAGCGGTTAGCTTTGGTGGGTGTTTAAAAAATATTGATTTATTAGTTAATTACTGATTTACTGCATAGAAACAAAAAATAATTAATGATATCTTATGAAAATATAAGGGTAAATTAGCATGGAGTTTCTTTTTTATTTACTCATTATTGGTATGCTAATAGCAGTGTTTGTTAATTTTTCTAGCTTAGGAAATCAAATTTCTGTTTTAAGGCATCAGTTAACAGAGTTACAAAAAAGTGTTTTATCGCTTTCAGAGCATCTTTATCAGCAAAAAAGTAGTTCGTCAGATTCTGATACGGTTGAAGAAACTGCCGAGCAAACTTTGAATGAGTTAACCATACACAGCAAACAAGATGGTAGTGATAATGAAAATACCAATCAGCAATTTGACTATCAAACCAATGCTGTTATTCAAGAATCCGAAGATACCGATCTATTAATAACCGAACCCCCACCGCAAATTTCTTGTGCTGCTAATAATTACAATTTAAACGCCGATTGTTTGCAACTCAATGATCAAAACGAGCCAGTTTTAGTCACACAATCCGAACAATTTGCTTACAATCTACTTGACGATAAAAACGTTGATTTCGATACGTTAACGCAGACAAACACGTCATATGTAGAAGTAACAACAGAACAAGAAGCACAAACTTGTGTCAGTGAATCAGTATACGATGAGGTTACCGAGCCTGAAATGACAAACGCAGAAACATTAACATCACCAACATTAGATCCCTTTGATTCTGCATATAAAAAATCGACTACTACGAGCACAAACCCTAATTTATTGTTACTTGCTTTTAATTGGTTTATTAAAGGCAATGTTCTTGCCAAAATTGCCATTGCAATACTGTTTTTAGGATTAACATATTTGTTTAAATATAGTGTTGAACATGATGTTATTTCGCCAGAGTTGAGAGTATTAGGTGCATTAGTCTTGGGTATTGCTTTATTGGTTATAGGTTGGAAATTAAAAGATAAGCGCAAAATTTATGCCTTAATTTTGCAAGGTGGTGGATTTGCAACTTTGTACCTAACCATTTTTGCCGCGTATAGGCTGTATGAACTTGTGCCTATGATACTGGCTTTTGCTTTTTTGTTCGTGATTTGTTCAACAAGTATTGTGTTTGCGGTTGTGCAAAGAGCAATGAGTTTGGCAATTATTGCTTGCGTTGGCGGCTATTTAACACCCATTTTATTATCTAATGACTCGAGCAACCATGTTGCGTTATTTAGTTATTATTTAATGATTTCTAGTGCTATTTTGGTCATTAGTATTTCGCAATCTTGGCGATTACTTAATTTATTAGGATTTTTATTTACCTTTGTTGTATCACTACTATGGGGAATGAGTAATTTCCTACCTGAATTTTATATTGAATGTCAGATATTCATCATCGCTAATATGCTAATTTATGGTATTTTGGCCGTGCTGCTATCAATTCGTAGTGATAATCAAGAACCTTATCAAAATGTGATTGATCTCATTTTGCTATTTGGAACGCCATTATCAGGATTTGGCCTGCAATATGCGATCACTCAGCAATGGGAATTTGGTCCTGCGTTTTCTTCATTAGGTTTTGGTTTATTTTATCTGATTGGTTCTTATATTATTTTACGCTTGTGGCCAACAACAGCTAAAAAAATTGCGCTTTTGGGACTGGCTATTGGTATAGCATTTAGTACCTTATCCATTCCGCTTGCCTTTAGTGCTAATTTGACTGCGACACTTTGGTTATTTGAGGGAACGGCATTAAGTTGGATTATGCTTTCTCAAAAATATTATCGCATGGCGTTACTAGGCAGTGCTATTACCCTACTGGGAATCATTTCTACCTGTATATCTTTAGAATATGATCACTTAACCATAGCGTCATTTATAGCACTTTTAGGTATCACCAGTATTATTTTATTTATCAATGGGTGTTTATGGCACTGTTATGACCGTAATGACGATATTGATAAACTGATCAAAATATTATTTATGGTCATCGCTTCTATTGCTTGGATATTGTGGATTTCATTATGTATTCCACTCATGCTTGATGAAAGCACACCAAATGTGGCACCAATTTTATTGGGCTTTACGGTATCGACTTGGTTATGGTATGGCGTTGGTCAAAAAATCAAGTGGAATATAATCCGTTATGCAGTATTAGCACTATGGTTAGTGATACCTTTGTCATTGTTCAGAGCGTATATTGGATATTATTATTTATCAAGCTTTGGCGTTTGGAACTTGGTTTGGGTGCTTGCGTTTGTTAGTTGTTATTATTATTTGCGTGTTGCCAATCATCTTATTGAAAGCAAAGCAGCAGAAACAACGTTCAACACTTTTCCTATTGTGTTACATATTAGTTTATTCTGGATGATGCTTTGCTGGCTAATTCGTGAAACAGTTCATTGGTTTAATTCATTACCGTGGGGTTACGAGGTAGTAAAATGGAGTATTGCTACAACCATAGCAAGCAGTATTATTTTATTATTCTACTTCTTAATTAAGCGTCAAATAATGACCTCGTTGCCATTAATCAAATTCTATTGGATAATAGGTCTAATGCCTATTGTGCTTTATATTAGCTATTATTTAATTGTTGGACTTGGTATGAGTGGACAAATTATTTACTGGCAATATATTCCGATTCTCAATCCGCTAGAAGAAAGTGCCATTTTTGCCTTAATTATGTTAACGGTCTGGTTAAAGTTTGCCATCAGTTATTCACATATTGGCAACAAAATTATCAATACTTCTTATTTTAATATCCCCTTACCAAATATGGTTTTAGTGCCATTAATCACGCTAACCTTTTTATGGGCAAATAGTGTAGTATTACGCTACTTAAGCCAGGTGTTTGATATATCTTGGATGGCTTATTCTTTGTGGCACAATAATATTGTTCAAATGACTGCTTTGTTGCTTTGGATGTTAACATCGGTAATATTAATCACTATCGGACATCGTTATTCACTTCGGAAAATATGGTACAGCGGTGAAATTATTCAAGTGATCGTTATTATAAAATTAATTTTTGTCGATATTCGTGAACTTGATGGATTACTGCGAGCATTTGCCTTTATTGGTGTTGCATTATTAATGTTATTAATCGCCTATTTAGCGCCATTACCACCAAAACAAGATAATAATAAGCAAATTTTGGAGTAATTTAGAGAAGATGATTAATTTCAGTTTTTAGTATAAAAATAGAAATAGAAATAAAAATAAAAATAAAGCCTAAGTGCTATTAAATTTTATGGATAAATGAATTATGAAAAAATTAATATTAAGTGCTTTAATGCTAATCAGTGGATTTTGTCAAGCAACAGACAGAACCAACCAATATGCCTATGGTGCAATGATTGAAACTAGCAATGATTCAAGTATGTATAGCCGTATAGAGCTAACGAGCGATGTGTATACACAAACGCTTTCAAGTCATTTAGATGATATTCGTGTGTTTAATCATAAAGGACAACCTGTGCCTTATGCATTAGTTAACGTTTACCAACAAGACGACATTAATCAAATATTTCCGGTCAATATTTATGATTTAGATAAAAAACAAGGACACCGCCAAGAAAAGCAAAGTAAGTTAGGTGTTGAACAATATAATATTAATATCAATAATAAAGATGTTCAAATTTACCTAGATAATACCAATAGTCAGGAACAATACTATGCAACTTATTTATTACAAGTTCCTAACGAAATCAAACTAGAGCAAGCAATTAGTCGTTTATCAATCGATTTTGATACCGCAGAAAGTCAAAATTGGCAAGCTACTGCTAAACTACTTTATAGCCAAGATTTAAGCAATTGGCAAACTGCACTAAATAACGTACCGATGATGTCTTTGATTGATAACAATAATGAACAGTCGCTTAAAGTCAATACCATTGATATTCCTTCAAATACCAATTACAAAGCTAAGTATTGGATTTTACAATTAAAATCAGAACAGCAAATAATCCCAACTATTAAAAAAGTTGAATTTATTTCTAGAAAAGCAACCCCAAAAATTGCGCTTTACCCAATTAATTTTGAACTTGCATCTTCTGATCAGCAAGAGGCAATTTATCAGTTACCAACCCCACAGCCAGTTAAAGAATTATCTATCTCACTGCAAAACTCACGCACGGTGTTGCCAATTAGCGTTTATTATAAAAGCAATGATAAAGATCAAATCTGGCATAAGCTTGACGATTACATTATTCGACGCGTTACAGATACTGATCAAAGCCAAAGCATTAAAATGAACAATTCAGATTTACAAATAAAACAGCTCAAGATAAAAGCTAACAACGCTAGCTTTGACCAAGCACCACAAGTAGTTGCTTACCGTAGCCGTATGAGTTTAATTTTTAATAGTGGTAATAATGGACCATTTATTTTGGCTTGGGGTTCTGCTAAAGCTAAATCAGCAGCATTAAGTGAAAAAGCACTGCTTTCTGATTCGCTATCAGCACAAGATTTGCCTGCAGCCTATATTGGTGAAAATATCAAATTAGCTGGCAAAAAGGCATTATCTCAAACTGTTAATGATAGCAATACGACAAGTTCATATTTGCCAAAATGGTTAATTTGGATTTGTTTAGTTATTGGGGCTATTGTGTTAATGATTATTGCGTTAAAACTACTTAATGAAGTTAAAAATTCATAAAAAAGAAAGCTAAAAAAATAAAATTTACTAAAGAAAGAATTTTGTAATAGAAATTATATTCCATTTTGAGGAAAACGCCTTATAAGTTTTTAGCAGATCATTTTAACCATGATGCGTAAACAATTCGGCGTTTTCCTACACATAATGTTACCATGATGAAAAGATAAACATTATCAAGTTGGTGTATCTACATCATCCCAATCTGCATTTTCAAAGCTAGTTAACCAATTTAAAGCATAGTGGCGCTCTTGAATGACATCACTTATAATTGACGCAGGCGGCTGCTTATCGTTGATTCGAAAATCTCTGATTATCCAATGTAAGCGGTAGTGTAAATCTAAGGCGTCTAACAATTCACTAACAGGTCTTAAGGTTGCTGTAGAAATATCTTGCTCACTATGTTCCATTCCTTCGTCAACTAATGATGAAACATTACAAATAGTATCTGCAAATGGCAGCTCTGATTGCCAATTTATCGCCCATTGTAAAGGTAATAATGCTTCGTATTTCCAAGACATATCTATAACATCTTGCTCTGTAGGTTGTTCGCTATAAATAAAGTCACGTTCATTATTTGATAAAGCTGCAAACCCTGTTGGGCAACGTTCTTTAAATTCCATCGGATTGATTGGATTATTTTCTCGAAAACTTTCAGCTTGAATACCTGTTAACATTATCGCTAAAGCGCGTTTAGCTACCTCGTCAGGTGTTCTAAGTATTACTTCGGATTCAGCAATAACCGGTGGTAAATGTGTAGGTGTATGTAACCCTAATTTGGCTAAATATTGCTCAGTTTTTGTTTTGCGTTTTAATGCTTCGGGGGGATAAGGAACAATTACATCAAAATCGATATCATCATCAGGATCTAGTAATACATCTCCATCAGGATTGCGAATAGTTCCATCTGTCATCAATATAATGGCATTGGCCTGCCAGCCCCAAGTGGTAAACTCATTAAAATTGTCTTCTTCAATCTCAAAGGCAAATTGATGTTTAACTCGTTGGATATGGCGATACAAAGCATAACGGCGTGAATTCATCTGCCCATCTCCTGCTTGCATGACATAACCGATAAAACCATTAAGGTGTTGCATTAACTCAGAATCATCTAATCCACGATGATATAAACGTTCGCAAGGAAAATTAATGGTTGGTGGTTGAGTGGCTGTAGAATAAGCATTGATCAATATTGGCATTTCAAACATTCCTATTTTAGATTTTATCTGTTTTATGGTTATAAAAAGTGGCTATTTTTTCTCCTCATTTTATAATAAGTCATTGTATTTTTCTAGCATTGAAAGCCATGCTCTATTTTGTGTTTTGTGATTATCTTATTAAAGGTAAAGTATGAAGATTTAGGTAAATTAACCGGTTATTATGAATAAACTGGTGATAAAAACGATCTTAAATGCTGAAATGAGCGAACATCTTGGACATGAAAAAAATCAGAAGAAGCATGGCAGTAATAGCTGCAGTGCTATAGCAAAAAGCCGTTATTAGTGATGATGGCGAGATAGAGTTGGCCATTGCTCGTGACAGGGAAAGTAATTTTGAGCCACAGCTCGTCAAAAAACATCAAACGCGAATCGATAAAATCAATCCAACAGATGATGCGGTAAAAAGGTGCTCTATTTAGCGATACAACAAGTATCTAAAAAATGGACAATGCCGATCAAAAATTGGAAAAAAGCGATGAGTCGATTTATGATAGAATTTGGTGACTGGGTTGACCATCACCTTTAATGGGTAAATACACAAAATTTGGGGTGGGGTCATCGCTAAACGTGGTAAGGTTAAATCATTATTAAATACTTTCTCCGTCTAAATACTCAACAGGTAAATCAATCACTTTTTTATCAATTTGTTCACCATTAATCCGTTTTAATAACAGCTCCGCTGCAATTTTTCCCATTTCAATTCTTGGTGTTTGTATAGACGCTAATTTGGGATTCATATATTGACCAATTTGATGCCCATGAAATCCAACAATCGCTATCTGTTTTGGCACTTCAATCCCTATCCGCTGACATTCAAGTAGCACCCCTAAAGCTAGATCATCATTAGTAGTAAAAACACCATCAACACTAGGAAATTCTTTTAAAATTTGATGCAAAAATCTGGCACCTAATGCATAAGATGAAGCTTCTTTAGTGGCTAGCGTTCGTGGGGTTAGTCCAGCTTCTTCCATAGCCTTTTCATAACCTTGTTGACGAATAATACTACGTTGATCTTGCCTTGCACTAAAATAGACAATATTTCGGCGACCTTTATCTATCATTTTATGAATCATATTTCTAGTAGCAGTAAAGTTATCAAACCCAACAGCCATATCAATACAAGGTGAAACACTGTCCATAATTTCAACCACTGGCACGCCAGTCATTTCGATCATCTTTAATGTTGCAGGGGTATGTGTTCTTTCGGTTAAAATCAATCCATCAATATTATATGAAAGCAACGAACGCAAACGGGACTCTTCTTTTTCTGCGCTGTATCCCGTATGGGTAATCATGGTTTGGTATCCCCTAGCATCAGTCACCATTTCAATACCTTTTAAAATATCGGCAAAAACCTGATTAGTTAAAGAAGGAAACACAACCCCAATTGCATTACTTTTGGCGTTAGACAGCATATCAGGTGCTTTATTAGGAATATAACCAAGCTCATCAATTGCAGCTGAAATTTGTAATTGAAGAGGTTTAGATACCGAATTGGGATCACGTAAAAAACGACTAACTGTCATTTTACTAATCCCAATTAAATTGGCGATCTCTTGCAAACTTGTTCGACGTTTTTTATTTGCACTCATTTATGATCTTCCGGTAGTTTTGGTTGCCAATCAATGGGTGTTTTACCTTGTTGCATAATAATATCATTTGTTTTAGAAAAGTGCTTACAACCCAAAAAACCCCGATTTGCAGACAACGGTGATGGATGCACAGAGGTCAAAACATGATGTTTTTGTTGATCAATAAATTGCCCTTTTTTTTGTGCAGGTGATCCCCATAATAAAAAAACCACACCTTTAAGATGTTGATCAATTGCTGCAATAACGTGATCGGTAAAGGTTTCCCAACCTATTTTTGCATGAGAATGTGCTTGTCCTGCTTCAACCGTTAGTACATTATTTAACAACAACACACCTTGAGTTGCCCAAGAAGCTAAATAGCCATGAGAAGGCACTTCAAAACCATCAATATCAGTAGATAACTCTTTATAAATATTTAATAATGACGGTGGGGGCTTAACACCAGGTAGCACAGAAAAAGATAAACCGTGAGCCTGATTAGGACCATGATAAGGATCTTGTCCTAAAATCACCACTTTAATTTGCTCAAATGGTGTAAAACGAAACGCATTAAAAACATCATGCTGAGGAGGATAAATAACTTTACCATTGGCTCGTTCTGAAGCCACAAATTGCATTATATGCTGAAAATAAGGCTTTTCTTTTTCACCACCAATAACATCATGCCAAGTTAAATTTGTCGTCATATTTTATATCGCTCGTTAATAATGCCTATATTACAATGCCTATATTACTTAGCAAAAGCTAATTTAACTTAAGACATAATAACCCAACAAAAGCAAAAATTAAAACTAAAGGTATTACTTATCGAATCAATAGTTTTTTTTGACTTTAATCAAATTTTTAAGGTGCTATATTAACCTTAATTATTTTAGGGCAATAAGGCCCGTTAGGAGGATTTAAAATGATTACAGGTATCCAAATTACTAAAGCAGATAACGCAGCACTTCTTAATTCTTTCTGGCTATTAGATGACACTACAAAAGAAGCTCGTTGTGTAGCTGCTAAGTCAGTTTACAAAGAAGATCAAGTGATCCCAACTGCAGAACTCGGTCAATTCGAATATCGTGAAATTCCATTAGATGTGGCACCAACTATTAAAGTTGAAGGTGGTCAACATTTAAATGTTAACGTTCTTCGTCGTGAAACTTTAGAAGATGCGGTTCAACATCCAGAAAAATATCCACAATTAACTATCCGTGTTTCTGGTTATGCAGTGCGTTTTAACTCACTAACAGCAGAACAACAACGCGACGTTATTGCTCGTACATTTACTACGAAAATGTAGGTGCGACAAGAGCGCACTAATTACGCTTAAATCATTGATTTTTAATCAAAAATATGGGTTAGCTATTAAAGTAAATAACTTTAAATAGCCACCCTCATAATATCCAAGTAGGGCGTTATACAATGTCCGAAAGGGTATTGTATGGAATGGCAACACATTTTCAAACAAAACAATTAAAGGGTAAGTGTTTTTTTAATTCAACGGGAGGCAAGTAGGCTAACGAAGAATGTAATTGTTTATACTTATACCAATAAGCATAAGCCGAAAAAGCGCGTTGTAACTCAGCTGTTGAGTTGAAACGTTGGCCTTTTACAAATTCCGTTTTAATTGTTTTAAATGTCGCTTCCGCTACCGCATTGTCATAAGGCCCCTCTTTCTTGCTTAATGAATGCGTGATATTAAATGTCTTAAAACAATCCGCTAATAACCGATTATCAAATTATCAGTTCAGCTGATGGTGTCAAATCCTATTTTGCAACCATTTCACTATGTGATTTACATGTTGATAAAGATTGACCCTGACCATTTGGTGTTTAAAATCGTCATTGAATGTTCGTCTTTTGCGTTTAATCTTATTCATATTTGCTTCTTTTTTAGTTGTGATAAGTCTACCTTATCCCTTAAAATAATGTAGCCGATCTAGTTAAAAATGAGCAAATACAAAAATTTATTTATAGGGTCTAACTGTCATTTCTTAATAACACCAATACACTAATATAAGCTAAAATTGTTAGGTTAAGTTTAAGCCACTACAATATTTCTTATCTACATATTTCGCCGCCATGGTATTCAGGTAGAATACCATTTATAATAATTAGTTCATTAAAATAAAAATATTAGATTATTTATTTTCAGATCTCGCTTTCCAACGCTTAAGTAACAAAGCATTAGTCACAACACTCACACTACTTAACGCCATAGCAGCACCTGCAAGCATTGGATTTAAAAACCCCAGTGCCGCAAGCGGAATACCAATTAAATTATAAAAAAAAGCCCAAAATAGATTTTGCTTAATTTTATGATAAGTTCGGCGCGAAATATCAATTGCATCAGCAATTAAAAATAAATTACCTCGCATTAACGTAATGTTTGCTGCATGCATAGCCACATCAGTCCCTGTACCCATAGCAATACCAATATCGGCCGCCGCCAAAGCAGGGGCATCATTAATACCATCGCCAACCATTGCCACTTTATTAATTGCGGTTGAATTTTCACTTTGTTGCAGTTGATAAATATAATTAGCTTTATCTTGTGGTAACACCTCAGCAATAACTTTATCTAGACTTAATTGCTGACCAACCATATTAGCTACTTTCTGATTGTCGCCAGTTAGCATAACGGTTTTTACATTCAATTGATGTAATGCTTCAATTGCCGTTTTTGCTTCTTGTTTAATAACATCAGCAAATCCCAAGAGCGCCAATATCACCATACCACCTTCTAATTGCTGTTTGGCTAAAAACGAAATGGTATAACCTTTGCTAGATAATTCATTAATCTTATCGTCCATATTCACAAAATAAGTATTTAATGATTTCATCCAACGCAAGCTACCTAAATAATATTCTGTATTATCAACCGTTGCCATCACTCCCGAACCAGCTACCGAAGTAATATTTTGAGCATAATGATACGCTTTAGCTTTACTTAAAATTGCTTTTGCTAGTGGATGCTCACTACCTGCTTGTAATGATGCAGCGAGCGATAAAATCTGATCGGGCGTCTCGCTACCCATAATATCCATCTCAACTAATTCAGGTTTACCAATAGTTAAAGTGCCTGTTTTATCAAAAGCGATGGTATTGATATTATGCAGTGTTTCTAACGCTTCGGCATCTTTAATTAAAATGCCATGACGAGCAGCCACTCCAGTACCCACCATAATTGCTGTTGGTGTTGCTAAACCTAAAGCACATGGGCAAGCAATCACTAACACCGCAACAGCATGGAGCAACGCTTGTTGCCAATCATGCGACATCATTCCCCAAGCCAATAACGTAACAAGTGCAATCAATAAAATCACTGGCACAAAAATAGCACTGATGCGATCAACAATTCGCTGGATTGGTGCTTTCTTAGCCTGAGCAGATTCAACCATTTCAATGATTTTGGATAAAGTAGAATCCGCTTGAATCGCTGTAGTTTTAACGATAAGTAACCCTTCGCCATTAATTGTACCGCCAGTAACAACATCATTAACGGTTTTATTTACAGGAAAGCTCTCGCCGGTTAGCATTGATTCATCACTACTAGATGCACCTTCAATCACAACGCCATCAACTGGAATACGCTCCCCTGGCTTAATAATAACAATATCATGCACTTTAACTTGGCTAATAGGCAAACTCACCTCTTGCTCACCACGCCTGACTAAAGCAACATCAGGACGTAGCGCTGACAGGGCTTCAATTGCTTGTGTGGTTTGATGTTTAGCTTTTGATTCTAACCACTTACCAAGCAAAATTAAGGTAATAATAATCACTGAAGATTCAAAATAAAGGTGCTCATCATTACCCAAGATAAACTGATACACCGACAGCCCATAAGCAGCACTAGTACCAATAGCCACCAACAAATCCATATTGCCTGACAACGCTTTAACCGCATTAAAACCGCTTCGATAAAATTTAGCACCCAGTCCAAATTGCACAATAGAGGCAATAACCAATTGTAACCAAGCAGGCATCATCAAATGAAACTCAAAAGGTTTCAATAACATAGGTAACGCAAAAGGAATGGCTAAAATAATACAAATCACAATCGGCCAAAATCTAATAACCAGTTGTAACCAAGCTGGCATCATCAAATGAAATCCAAAAGGTTCCAATAGCATAATAGATAACACAAAAGGAATGGCTAAAATAATAGAAATCACAATCGGCCAAGATACAATAACCAGTTGTAACCAAGCTGGCATCATTAAATGAAACCTAAAAGGTTCTAATAACATAGGTAACACAAAAGGAATGGCTAAAATAACAGAAATCACAATCGGCCAAATAGATGCTTGTTTGTTAACTTTCTTTGCACCTGATTGTTGATCTGAAATTTTAATAGCACGATAGCCCGCTTTATCAACCGCAGACATTAACGACTCAATCGTAACATGTTCCTTGGCATCAACTGTTGCCTTTTCGGTCGCAAGGTTTACGCTAACATCAACAACGCCATCGACCTTTTTCAGCGCCTTTTCAACACGCCCAACACACGATGCACAACTCATATCTTCAACAATAAAATGATATTGAACTGTTTTCATTATGCTTTCCTTAATGATTAATGGAATAGAATATAAAGTCGGCCTATGCTTAATATAAAGGTCGAATAAAATAACACAGCGCTCACAGGGCTTAGCAAACCCTGCGATAAAACAGAAAAGAGGAAGTGGGAATTAGTTGCGTAACTTTTCTGGCCACTCGTTTTGGGTTGAAACCAACAAATCTTTCACAATTCGAGGATTACCCGCCACCACATTGCCCGAAGCCATATAATTATTACCACCAACAAAATCCGTAATCACACCACCTGCCTCACGCAAAATCAGCTCACCACCCGCAATATCCCAGGGTTTTAAACCGATTTCAAAAAAGCCATCTAAACGGCCTGCGGCAACATAAGCAAGATCCAAAGCAGCAGAACCACTACGACGAAAATCGCCACATCTTACAAACAACTTTTGTAGCACAGCAAAATAGCTATCACTATATTGTTTTTGTTTGAAAGGAAAAGCCATTGCCAGCACGCTATTATCTAAATCCTTAGCATTACTAACACGAATACGATAACCATTAAGTTGCGCACCTTTACCCCGTGCAGCGGTAAACAGTTCGTTAGTCATTGGGTTATAAACAACAGCAATTTCGGTTTTCCCCTTAACGCGAGCTGCGATAGACACTGCAAAATGAGGGATATTTTTAATAAAATTGGTCGTACCATCAATCGGATCGATAATCCACTGAGTATCGGCATCATTACCTTTAACTAAGCCGCTTTCTTCGGCAATGATAGTATGGTCAGGGTAAGCTTTTTTGATTGTTTCAACAATTAAAGCCTCGGCAGCACGATCCACATTTGTGGCAAAATCATTAGCGCCTTTGCTGTCAATTTCGATTGAACTAGGGTTTTCATAAGCCTTAATGGCCACATTGCCTGCTTTACGAGCAGCACGAATAGCGATATTAAGCATCGGATGCATAAATTTATTCCAATTGATGATGTTAAAGAACGGATTATATTAGTATGACATCTGCCATAATAAAAACTGTTACATAGTATAAAGGTTTTGTGACTTTATTGCCAGAGTGTGTGGGGATTGATAGGTAAAACTTACTCGACTTAATTTTAAGCATCTTTATAACGACGATCTTTTCGTATATATTTTAAACTATCCTTACCATCTGGCATAAAATAAATCCCATATTTAACTAACCCTCCTTGTTTAAAATAACAAATTAGTTTATAAGCTAATACCATGTTATAGTTGTTTTTTTCATCAATATTGAGATTAATAGAAGCAAGCCTTGGTTCATACATTTAATAATGTTTGTTCAATTGCTCTCATTAACAAGTAAGCTGATGAAGGTAAGCTTTGAAAAATTGTTGACATATCAAGGTACCCCATAGTCTGGCATGTGCTTTATAGCTCTAGCACGGCTGTTTAAAATACGCTCAATATTATCCATCACGCTAATAATTGTCTGTTCATTTTCAGTTATATCATCAACCGCTATACCGGATTCAAAATAACCATAAAGCAAATCATATAGTGAAGCACTCATTTACTTTCATCCACCAATTTTATTGTATATTGACTTGCAGATATTTCACGTGGCTTACTGATATTTAAATTCCCTCGATTCAAAACAAGTCGCCAGCTATTATCTTTTAGGTTTGGTTCTTTATAAAGAGCTGCAATACCTACTACTTTAGCTTTTTTATTAAATGAAGTATCAATAGAAATAGCAGTATTTGGTTTGAATATTATTTCTTTACTGTCCAAAAATCATAGGAGACAAATATCATGATCAAAAATTTACCAAACCAGCCTGCAAACAAACCAGTGGGAAAGCCCAAAGCGTGCTATGTACTTTGAATTGAGATGTGGCATAATCAGCAAATATTCAATGATGCAAAAGATAAAAAAAACTAAGCGATTTAAGAAAAAACGCCTTATGCGTTTTTAGCGAATAGTTAATCATGAAGTGTAAACAACGCGATGTATTCCTACAGCTTAAATAAAAAAACCGTAGATTGGAAAAAAGAATGTTAAAAAAATATTATATTAATAACATGTCTAACAATTAGTGCTATTAGTAATATCTGCCATGCAAAACCACCTTGCTTAAATAAGGCAGAGATTAAAAATCATCCTTTTAACATCCACTCTAAACCTTATCATTTTACTACTTATCGCTGTGATGATGAAAATGGTGAATTTTTAAAACCCATTATATTAGAAGTTAAAGCGGATGATATGGATTACCAATTTAAAAATTTAATTGGATTGTTTGGGGAACTTGATATTAAATTTGTCAATTGGATGAATAAACCCACTTTTTTTTACTCTGGCACAAGGACTCATAATACTGAAGCTTATATTCCAATAACTATCCGAGATAGTCATTTAACTGTTGATTGTGTATATGTCAGAAGACGGTTAATAAACTTGATGAAAACACAATATTCATATTGTATAAATAGACAAACATTAAATAGAGTTGATGATTTATATAAATTTTTTATCTATTTTTCGCCTGAATCAATAAATTCTTATGCTTATTTTCCCCATACTGATGAAAGTCTAGCGTATAGAGATTTTGATGTGCTTGTTGCCAAAGTGGGGGATATTAATTTTTATCAACGTTACCAATCCATCGAAGATTATGATTTAGATAAATATACGGTAATAATGGCCAATAAAGATAAGCAATACCATTTCAAAAATGTTGAAGTGTTTCAAAGAATGGTGAGCTCAAATAGTTGCCAGTTCCCATATATGATTGGTTTAGATATTCTTGATTCTAGTGGTCATTTTACTTTCTATGATACAAAAAAACTGTCAACATTGTTGGATAAATCAACAAAAAAAAGAGATATTCATTCTTATATTCAACTAGCAAAAGTCCAACTTTATGAACAACCTAATTTTCAGCATCCAACTGATAACTATTTAAAACGAAACGATTTTGTCAAAATTCTTGATATAGAAAGGGACGAAAATAAAATGGGAGAAATTGAAGATAAAAATAAGGAACTTTTGTGGTTTAAAGTCAGCTATCAAAGTAAAAAGAATGGTGAAATAATCAACTGGGTACCATGGAATTCGTTTAGAGACTGGTAAAAACAATACAAATTATCACTAAAAAATGGCTAAAATGATCAGTAAGGATGTACAAAAAAAATGAAATATTTTTTAATTTCAATATTCTTTTTACCTAATTTTGTAGTTGCCGACTATTTTTACGGTATTCAAATTAAAACTAATGGAAAATATAAAGAAGAATATCATTATGATTATGATACTAATAGAGTTGTATATATAAATAATATAACTAATACCCCTAAATTATTAGATGAAACGTTTTTTGAAGATAACAATGAAAATAATGTTGAATCAGATAAGATTCCATTAGATAAAACAAAGTTGGAAAGTGAATTTAAATTTGGATGTATTTCTGATAAATCGGAAAAAAAATCTAAAAATGTAGAATTTTTACAACACAGAACCACTAAAGATTATTTTTTTAAAGTCCTTTTATCCATAAAAGGCTGTGCGCCTAAAATGGTTGGTATTAATGTTTACCGAAAAAGAGATGGTAGTTTACTGCAAACAACCGATGATATCATGGATGCGCCAATTATTGATCGTTATTACGCTTTCGCTAAGAAAGAAGGGAAGTTTATTTATCTAAATTTAGAAGGTCGTGATATAACCTTTGATAAAAATAAAAAACAGGCTTCTAAGCGAAAATTTTGTTCTATTAAAGATAATGGCGCTGTTATTGTGACAGAAACACACCAATATGATGTCAACAAAAATCACTTCACTTTAGTTAATTCGCTATGTCAGTATAAAAAATCTGATGATAAATCAAATGATGAATTTTCTCGTCAATGTACACAAAAAGAAGAAAATTATTGCAATAACGAAAATGAACTTGATAAGGATTATCTTAATTTTTAATTATGGCTGTAAAATAGTCAATATATTTATTGTCAATAAAACAAACGCTCTGTTTTTGATAAACAGAGCGTTTGTTTTATTAGAAGGGAAAACAGTTAGGGATTAGAACTCCATTAGTTCCTTTTCTTTATCAGCAAGTACGGTATCTAGTTTTTTAATCGCTGCATCGGTTGCTTTTTGGATGAGTTCTTGCGATTTGCGTTCTTCATCTTCTGAGATTTCTTTATCTTTTAGTAACGCTTTGATTTGGTCGTTGGCATCACGGCGAATATTACGGATTGATACTCGGCCTTGTTCTGCTTCGTTACGGACAATTTTAGTTAAGTCGCGACGGCGTTCTTCGGTTAATGGCGGAAGGGGTACACGAATAACCGTACCTGCTGACGCTGGGTTAAGCCCTAAATCTGATGTTAAGATTGCTTTTTCAATTAGTGGCGTAAGTGATTTGTCAAATACAGTAATCGCTAGCGTTCTTGCATCTTCAGCAACAATATTAGCTAGTTGGCGTAGTGGCGTTGGGCTGCCATAATATTCGACCATAATGCCATCTAATAAGCTTGGCGATGCGCGACCAGTTCTTATTTTTGAAATATGATTTTGAAACGCATCAATACTTTTTTCCATGCGCGTTTGCGCTTCTTTTTGAATCTCGTTTAACATAATAAAAGCCTTATTTTAAATAAAGATAATTAGCAGGTTACGGTTGCTTTGTTATTAATTAATGTTCCTTCTGGTTCACCTAAAATGACACGACGCAATGCGCCTGGTTTGTTCATATTGAAAACACAGATCGGTAAATTATGGTCACGCGCTAGCGTAAAGGCAGCTAAGTCCATAACTTTTAATTCGTCGTCTAGTACTTTGTCATAATTAAGTGTTTTGTAAAGTGTCGCATTAGGATCTTTTACAGGATCAGCAGAATAGACGCCATCAACTTTGGTAGCCTTTAAAACAACATCTGCTTCAATTTCAATGCCACGCAAACACGCTGCCGAATCGGTTGTAAAAAATGGGTTACCTGTACCTGCAGAAAGGATCACCACTTTACCATGACGAAGTAAGCTAATTGCTTCGGTCCAACGGTAATCATCGCACACGCCGTTTAATGGAATGGCTGACATTAGGCGAGCGTTTACTTCAATTCGGTGCAGCGCATCTCGCATCGCAAGGCCGTTCATGACGGTTGCAAGCATTCCCATGTGATCACCAACAACACGGTTCATCCCTGCTTTAGCAAGACCAGCACCACGAAATAGGTTACCCCCCCCAATCACAACTGCAACTTGAACGTTCATTTCAATTAATTCTTTGATTTCTTGCGCCATGCGATCAAGAACCGTTGCATCAATACCAAAGCCTTCGTCGCCTTGTAGTGCTTCGCCACTGAGTTTTAGAAGAATACGTTTATAAAAAGGGGTTGCCATATAAAATCTCGCTATTTCGTTATTTGATTATTTAGCCAGTAAATACTAGCAAATAATTATTTTAAAATATTTTGCAGATAAACAAAACCGCCTTAACGGCGGTTTTTTTAAACAATTAAGATTGTTTTGATATCGCTGCAACTTCTGCTGCAAAGTCAACTTCAACTTTTTCAATACCTTCACCCACTTCAAAACGGATGAATGAAGCAACTGCTGCGCTCTTTTCTTTTAATAAGTCACCAACTGTTTTTGATGGTTCCATTACAAATGGTTGACCTGTTAAAGAAACTTCGCCAGTGAATTTACGCATACGACCTTCAACCATTTTTTCAGCGATTTCGCGTGGTTTACCAGATTGCATTGCAATATCGATTTGGATGTTACGTTCGTGTTCAACCACATCAGCAGGAACATCACTTGGATCAACATATTCTGGTTTGCTTGCAGCAATGTGCATTGCGATGTGTTTAACTAGCTCATCGTCAGCACCATTTGCTGCAACTAATACACCAATACGAGCACCGTGTTGGTAACTACCAACTACGTCACCAGCAATTTCAGTAACACGACGAATACCAATGTTTTCACCTATTTTAGCAACTAATGCTGTGCGCTCTTCTTCAAATTTTGCTTGTAGTGCTGCAACATCAGTAATACGGTCTACTAATGCTGCCTCTGCAACTTTGTCACTAAATGCTAAGAAACCAGCATCTTTTGCAACGAAGTCTGTTTCACAGTTAACTTCTAAAATAACACCGAATTTTTTATCCGCAGAGATTTTAGAAATAATCACACCTTCAGCAGCAACACGACCTGCTTTTTTAGCTGCTTTTGCTTGACCTGATTTACGCATGTTGTCAATTGCAAGTTCAATATCGCCATTAGCTTCAACTAATGCTTTTTTACATTCCATCATACCTGCGCCAGTTCTTTCACGCAGTTCTTTTACCATAGAAGCGGTAACTTCAGCCATTTTTTAATCCTCTATTTAACCATTGTGATGATTTTCATTAGATTGGGTCGATTTGGTTATTTTACAGATCGACCCTGAAAATATTTGAGTTTATTATTCAGCTGCTGGAGCTTCTTCAACAAAACTTTCTTCAGATACTGGAGATTGGTTTTGCTCACGACCCGCACGAACTGCATCAGCAACTGCATTTGCATATAATTGAATTGCGCGAATTGCGTCATCATTACCAGGAACGATGTAATCAATACCATCTGGATCTGAGTTAGTATCAACAATAGCAACGACTGGAATACCTAAATTGTTAGCTTCTTTTATAGCGATATGCTCATGGTCTGCACCAATAACAAAAATCACATCGGGTAAGCCACCCATATTCTTAATTCCACCCAAGCTATTTTCTAATTTAGCCATTTCACGAGCACGCATTAGTGCTTCTTTTTTGGTTAATTTATCAAATGTACCATCACTAGCTTGTGTTTCTAAATCTTTTAGACGTTTGATTGATTGACGTACTGTTTTCCAGTTAGTCAACATACCACCTAACCAACGGTGATTAACGTAGTATTGCCCACAACTTTCAGCGGCTTGTTTGATCACTTCGCTAGCTGCACGCTTTGTACCAACAAATAAAATTTTACCTTTACGAGCGGCAATCTTGTTTAATTCAGCTAATGCTTCATTAAACATAGGAACTGTTTTTTCAAGATTGATAATATGAACTTTGTTACGTGAACCAAAAATAAATGGTTTCATTTTTGGGTTCCAATAACGAGTTTGGTGTCCAAAGTGTACACCCGCTTGTAACATATCGCGCATTGATACTGTAGTCATAATTTCCTCATTTTGCGTTGGGGTTATGCCTCCACATATCCGCTTTATCCGACCTAATTACCTTAAGCAAAAGGCACCCCGGAAAAGTGTAATAATATGTGTGTGTTATAACGTTAATTAATCATTAAAAGTAATGCTGTTATTCACGATTATTTTTTTGTAAAAAAATAATACGAAATGTAGCGCGCGTTTTATACCATAAATTGTATAAGATTACCATCTTTTTATATTTCCTATTGGCGATTTGTTTGGTCTTTTTAGTCTATCGCTAGCGAGTTAATAGGCAAATAAGGTTGTAATGAGTTTAGGAATCCCTTTTGTGTTGTTTACAGTCATTTGAAAGAAATAGGTAGCGTAATTTTCTACGTAAGCTAGTACTCACCATGAGGTATTGACACAACTGTTTACTCTTGCGGTTAAAAAATTTAGGAATCTAGACGATTTAGAGCTTAATAAAACCGAAAAAGAGTAATACACATTTTTTATTGAGATGTGGCATAATCAATCACTATTTAGCGATTGAAAAGAGAGAAAAAAAGTTTAAGCAATTTATTCAGTTTTATAATACGGTTAAACCGCATAAAGAGTTTTTGAAAAAATACCTTATAAGTTTTTAACGGATTATTTTAACAATTGGTTAAAAGTGGCAAGCGCCTACAGTCAATACCAAAAGCTTAGCAAACCTGCTTTGCATATTTTTACTACCGAATACAGCCAATAACTGGTTAATATTTTACTTTCAATAACCTTAGTTAAATGATAAAGGTGCAATGAATTATGACAATGCCTAAAATAGTTATTCTAACCGGCGCGGGTATTTCGGCCGAATCGGGCTTATCAACCTTTCGAGCCCAAAATGGATTATGGGAAGGTTATGATGTTAATGACGTAGCAACTTACGAAGGTTATATACGCAACCCAACAGCGGTACATGATTTTTATAATATGTTGCGTCGCAAATTACAACATCCAAGCGTAAAGCCTAATGCGGCTCATTTTGCTTTAGCTGAGTTAGAACAAAAATTAGGCACTGATAATGTCTTAATTGTGACACAAAATGTGGATAACTTGCACGAACAAGCTGGATCTAAAAATATTATTCACATGCATGGTGAATTATTAAAAGTCCGTAATGAAAAAACAGGACAGATAATTGATTGTTTTGACGATGTGAATTATCAACAAAACAAACTCATTCGCCCACATATAGTCTGGTTTGGTGAAATCCCCCTACAAATGGAACAAATTTATGATGCCCTTTCACAAGCGGATTATTTTATATCCATTGGCACATCAGGCAATGTCTATCCTGCTGCTGGGTTTGTACAAATTGCTAACCAAACAAATGCAAAAACGATTGAACTGAACTTAGAGCCAAGCTTAGGTGAAAGTCTGTTTCAAATCAAAATTTACGGACCCGCAAGTAAAGTGGTACCTGAATTTATAAAAACAGTCATCTAACTATTAGTTAAGTTTATCTAAATAATACTTACCGCCCAAATTATTCATTTGGGTACGAATCCATTCTGCTTTTTTTTGAATATGACTATTGGGATTAACAGGGCTCCATTTTCTTGGATTAGGCAAAATCGCCGCTAGCAAACTTGCTTGAGTTGGCGTTAATTGGTTAGCACTAACCTTAAAATAGTGACGAGAAGCCGCCTCAATACCAAAAACGCCCTCATCCCATTCAACGCTATTTAAGTAAATTTCCAGAATGCGCTGTTTAGACCAAGTAAGCTCGATCCAAAGCGTAAACCAAGACTCAAATCCTTTCCGAACCCAGCTACGCGATGGCCACAAAAAAATATTTTTGGCGACTTGCTGAGTAATTGTACTGGCACCACGAATTTTTTTATTATTTTGGTTGTGTTTTAAAGCCCGATTCATCGCCTTAAAATCAAATCCCCAATGATTCGAAAAGTTTTGATCTTCGGCAGCAATAACGGCTATTTTAATGTTATCAGAAATCTGATCCCAATCTTTCCATGTGCGTTGTTGAGTCATGTTCCAATGAGCGATTTTTCTTTCTATCATCAGCATTGAACCCAAAGGATTAACCCAACGCATTAACACAACAAGCAAAACGGACAATAGCATAAACCCCATTATCACTTTTTTAGTTGTATTCAAGATTTTTTTGAATAAAGACTTCATGCTGATTTAGATAAAATAACGTAAAAAAATTAGCAAATAAGATACGATATATTAACGTTTTAATAAATAATTTTTATAAACGCGGCGATTGTTTGTAACTATCCTACTTTACGCAATTTTTAGCTATCTTTTCTTGCAATATCAAATTCAACATCGAGCTGTGCATGTTGTAAAGTCGCCACCTTAAAGCCTTTCTCAACAAGTAGCGGAATAACAGCAGCCCCACATCAAGTGGGGCTGTTTATTGGTTTATTTTGCTAGTTATTTTTGTAAAAAATATTCAGGAGTGTATACCGTTTGGGCATTTAAAAACCGAAAAGTGTGATAGGCACTTTAATTGAAATAGCGTGTCATTAATCAATATTTAACTGTTTAACCATTTAAATTATATAAACAATTTCAAAAAACACGGGTGCATTTATGGCGGATTATTTTAATCATAACAAAGGACAATTCGCTGTTTTTTTACAGCTTAAAAAGTGCGCTGTTTATTGGTTTATTTTACTGGTTATTTTTGTAAAAAATATTCAGGAGTGTATACCGTTTGGGGATTTAAAAAACCAAAAGCATATAATAGTCTTCACTTAATCTGACATTTGAGCTATTTTATAACACAAAAAGGAGAGTCAGAAATGAATCAAACCGTTTAATACTATTTTTATTTGTACTATTTTCTACAATCCCCCATAATGTTACTATAATAACATTATCACCCTATATCTGTTATTAAAATAACATTTACAACTAATAAATTCATTATATTAGACATCAAAACTAAAAACTTAAGGACATTACTATGAATTATGCAAAGTATATCGATCATACTTTACTGGCAATGAACGCAACAAAAGACCAAATCACTAAACTTTGTGAAGAAGCTAAACAATACCATTTTTATTCAGTTTGTGTAAATTCAGGCTATGTTCCTTTAGTGGCTAGTTTACTGAAAGGTAGCGATGTAAAAGTGTGTTCAGTAGTTGGCTTTCCGTTAGGTGCAATGCTAACTAGTGCTAAAGCCTTTGAAACCGAAATGGCGGTTAAAGCAGGCGCGCAAGAAATCGATATGGTTATTAATGTGGGTTGGTTAAAAAGTAACGATTGGGATGCGGTTAAACAAGATATTGAAGCGGTATTTAATGCTTGTGGCGCTGTGCCATTAAAAGTGATTTTAGAAACTTGTTTATTAACTAAAGACGAACTTGTTAAAGTCTGTGAAATCTGTAAGCAAATCGGCGTTGCTTTTGTTAAAACCTCAACAGGGTTTAGTGTATCTGGCGCAACGGTTGAGGATGTTAAGTTGATGCGTGATACCGTTGGTAATGCGATGGGCGTTAAGGCATCGGGCGGTATTCGTGATCGTCAAACGGCTGAAAAAATGGTTCAAGCGGGGGCTTCGCGTTTAGGGGCTAGTGCTGGTATTGCGATTGTTTCAGGCGATGCAACTTCGACCAGTGATTATTAATCAATGATATCAATTCATAAGCTACTTATGTAGCTTGTTATTATTGATTTATGGGATCAGCATGGAAACACAATCACAAAAAAGAGTGAATGATCTTATTCAACTTTTAAAAAAAACAGATAAGATTCATTTAAAAGATGCTGCTAAGTTGTTGGCCGTTTCAGAAATGACCATTCGCCGAGATTTGAGCCATGTTGGCTGTTCCCTAAGTGTTTTGGGTGGCTATGTTGTTAGTGATGCTCGTCATCAAATTACCCCGTATTTTTTGTCAGACCAACAAGATAAACAGGTTTATGAAAAGCAATATATTGCCAATATAGCCAGTAAATGCATTGTAGAAAACGATACCGTTTTTTTTGATTGTGGCACCACCATTCCTTTTATTATTGATGCCATTGATGATGATGTGGCATTTACTGCGATCTGTTATTCATTAAACGCATTTTTAGCATTACAAAATAAACCCAATTGTAAGACAATTTTATGTGGTGGTCATTATCAGGCGAATAATGCGATTTTTAGCGCCATTGGTCAGCATAGTGAATTAAATTCGATTTGCCCAAATAAAGCATTTATTTCGGCCGCAGGGATTGATATTAAGCAAGGCGTAACTTGTTATCATTTTGATGAGCTTAATATGAAGCGTGCAGCAATACAGCGTTCAGGTCAAACTATTTTAATTGCTGATCATACTAAATTTAATCAAGTTAAACCGGCTTTTATTGGTGAGTTAACTCTGTTTAATCAAATTATTACAGATAAAGCGCCGAGTAATGAGTTTATTACTTTTTTTAATAACCATAAGATAACGTTAATTTATTAATATGAAAAACATCACAATTTTAGGTTCGACTGGCTCAATTGGTTGCAGTACGCTAGCGGTTATTGCTCAAAATCCACATCTATTTAAAGCTTATGCTTTAGTAGGAGGTAATAATGTTGCCAAAATGACTGAGCAATGTTTGACTTTTAAACCTAAATACGTTGCCATGGCAACAGCGCAAGCCGCGACAGAGTTAAAAGCAAATCTTGCTAATTTAAAATTGGATATTGAAGTGTTAAGTGGTGAACAAGCCATTTGCGACTTAGCGCAGTTGCCCGAGGTCGATCAAGTGATGGCGGCTATTGTGGGGGCGGCAGGGCTAAGACCAACGCTTGCTGCGATTAAAAAAGGTAAGCGTATTTTGTTGGCCAATAAAGAATCGCTAGTAACCTGTGGGCATTTATTTATGCAAGCGATTAAAGAGTATGGTGCTGAGTTGTTACCAGTGGATAGTGAACATAACGCTATTTTTCAAAGTTTGCCAACAGTGGTACAGCATGATTTAGGTTTTGCTAATCTTGCTGAGCATGGTATTACTAAAATCGTGTTAACAGGATCTGGCGGACCATTTCGCGATTGGGATTTAGCTAAACTGGCGCATGTCACCCCCGAGCAAGCGGTGGCTCACCCTAATTGGTCGATGGGCAAAAAAATATCTGTCGATTCGGCAACGATGATGAATAAAGGCCTTGAATATATTGAAGCTCGTTGGTTATTTAATGCCAGTGCCGATGAAATGGAAATTATTATTCATCCGCAATCAATCATCCATTCCATGGTGCGTTATCAAGATGGTAGTGTGGTGGCTGAACTTGGTGTGCCTGATATGTGCACGCCAATTGCTTATGCCATGTCTTACCCCGATCGTGTGCCATCAAGCGTACCTCCTTTAGATTTTACGCAAATTTCATCGTTAACCTTTAAACAACCTGACTTTGGTCGTTATCCATGTTTAAAATTGGCAATCGATGCCTTTAATCAAGGGCAAGCGGCTACCACGGCGCTTAATGCTGCTAATGAAGTTGCGGTTGAGGCCTTTTTGCAAAATAAAATTGGTTTTATGGATATTGCCAAGCAAGTATCAAGTGTATTAGACAAGCTTAATCTACCTGAACCAAAAACGATTGACGATGTTTTTGTTATTGATGATTGGGCAAGATCGCAAGCATTAGTTTATTAGCGGTTATGGTTAAATGTATGGTGATGATTTCACCATACATTAGCTTTATAAGCATTAAGTGTTAATCCATTAATTTAGCCGATAGTGCAGGGTTATCAGCAATAAATGATTGTAAAAATGCACTATCAGGAAGCGCGGTTAACGCGCCTTTTTGGGTCGTGGCTAATGCCCCACAAGCACTGGCGACAGTCATCATACTTTCTAGCATTAATTTATCGTTTGGCATTCCTGATGTTGCAATGCTACTAAGCAATCCTGCAACAAAAGCATCGCCTGCGCCTGTTGTGTCAACACTATTAACATGATAAGCGTTAAACGAGAACATTTTATCTTGCCATAATACAACACTGCCATCTTTACCTTTGGTGATTAATTTTAATGGTGCATGATAATGCTGTTGTAGTTTGTTTAGGGCAATTGTCCAATTGTCACTTTCTGTTAACCAAAATAGCTCATCATCAGATAATTTTAGAATATCAGCATCATGGCAAAATTGGTTGATTGTTATGCGCATTTCGGTTTTATCGACCCACATTTGTTCACGCAAATTGATATCAAAACTAATTAAACCTTTTTGAGTGCTAAGTTGGTTAATTGCCGTTTTGACGGTTTGTCGGCAAGTGTGGCCAACTAGCGCTAAAGAACAAAAATGTAAAATATCTTGGTTAAATTTAGGAATAGCTTGTTGTGATAAAAATTGATCGGCCGATGGTGAAACTAAAAAAGTAAAGCTTCGTTCACCATTTTTACCTAGATCAACCACTACAGTGCTAGTTTTGTGGTGATCATCTTTTTCAAGACTTTGGCAATCAACGTGATGCTCGCAAAACGTCTTTTCCATAAAATGACCAAAAGGGTCGTTGCCTACTCGCCCAATAAATCCTGATCGAAGCCCTAATTTTGCAATGCCAATTGCGACATTGGCAGGTGCGCCGCCAGCGCATGCTTTATAATTCATATCAACAAGCGGTAATAAATCAACGACCGCATCGCCAAGACACCAAACTTTAGTATTATTCATTTTATGACTCAATTTGTAGTTAGTTATGTTTTAATTTGCTAAATATATCGTTATTTTTGCATAAATGAGTTAAGTTTTTATTATTTGATATATCGTTATCAAAGGTTGATAATAGACTAAATCATTTATCAAAAAAATCATGGTTAGCATTAAAAATATGTGACATTTATCACATATTTCACTTGTTATTTTAACATGAGTTAACGTTAACAGGTAAATTAGAGTACTATGTAACTATATCAATTTAATATTGGGTGAATAAAGGGGATTTTATGTCTAGTACTATTGATAAAGCTAATCAAGCTGTTGAAAATTTAGAAAAAGAGATGAATAAGCAATACTATCCGCATTTTCATTTAGCACCGCAATCAGGTTGGATGAATGATCCTAATGGTTTGATCTATTTTAAAGGGCAATATCATGCTTTTTATCAACATCATCCTTATAATGAAAATTGGGGACCAATGCATTGGGGGCATGCTGTTAGCGATGACTTGGTGACATGGCGTAGATTACCAATAGCTATTGCACCTGATCAAGATTTTGATAAAAGTGGTTGCTTTTCGGGTTCCGCTGTTGATAACCATGGCGAGCTGTATTTGTTTTATACTGGACATGTCTGGTTAAGCGGCCAAGGTGATGATGAGCAGATCCGCCAAACTCAATGCTTTGCAACGAGTAAAGATGGCATTCATTTTGAAAAACAAGGTACAGTGCTTGTTCCTAAAGAAGGGATTATGCATTTTCGTGATCCTAAAGTTTGGCAACAAGAAGGTAAATGGTGGATGGTTGTTGGTCAACGAACTCCTGATGATGTGGGTGAGGTCTTGCTTTATCGTTCTGATAATTTAAAAAATTGGGAATTTGATCAGGTCGTTGTCAGCAATATCGATCCGAACGTTTATATGCTTGAATGCCCAGACTTTTTTCCACTTGGTGATAAATGGGTTTTGATGTTTTCACCACAAGGCATGAAAGCAAAAGGATATCAATACCGCAATCGTTTTCAGTCTGGTTATATTGTTGGTGATTGGCAACCAAGAAAACCATTTTCTATTATTAAACCTTTCCAAGAAATGGATTTTGGGCATGATTTTTATGCGCCGCAATCATTTCTTGCTGCTGATGGACGCCGTATTGTTTTTGCTTGGATGGATATGTGGGAGTCTGCCATGCCGAGCAAAAAAGATAAATGGGCAGGCGCGTTTACGCTTCCACGTGAACTTATTTTAGATCATGATAATAAAGTTCGAAACCGCCCAATTAAAGAGCTTGAAGCATTACGAGAAAACCCACAATCGCTAAATAATATCATCCTAAAAAATCAACTTAAAAATACAGATATTCAATCTATTAGCTGTGAACTTAAGGTTGAACTTGATTTAACTCAAAGTGATGCCGAGCGGTTTGGTTTGCAACTTGCCGCAACCGAAGATGGTAAACAAGCAACATTACTGTTTGTTGATCTACAATCAAATCGTCTTGTACTTGATAGGAGCTTATCAGGTCTTGAATTAAAAGGTTACCGCAGTGTGTCGTTACCAGAAACAGATAAATTAACCTTGCACATTTTTATTGATGCCTCATCAGTCGAGGTTTTTGTCAATGATGATTTGTATAGCTTGACTAGTCGTATTTATCCACAATTACCTGCAAAACGCCAAATTAATTTATTTGCTGAAAATGGACAAGCTAAAATCACTAAATTAGACAGTTGGCAATTGAAATCTATTTATTCATAATATTATTCACTGCCAATAGGCAGTGAAGTTTTACTTTTGTAAAGTCGAATTTTTATTGAAACGTATTCAGAAATACGACAAATTGTTTATTTTGTAACGCAATTTTTATATTATCAAGATTAATGTAGGCAAATATTGCATTTATTATTAGTATATGTCACATGTTTCTAAATAATAAATGCAGAACTTTGTTTTCCATTGCATATTTATTTAGTGGCTATTTAGCTTTTGTTTTGCATCTGGTTTATTATAAACCCCAAAATGGTCTACGATTGTGCTACTTGCTTTATTTAGCCCTAAAACTTCTACTTGTGCGCCTTCTGTGCGGAATTTGATTACAACTTTATCTAAAGCTGCTACAGCAGTTATGTCCCAAAAATGTGCTTGGGTAAGATCAATTGTTACTTTTTTTGCTGATTTTGTAAAATCAAATGAACTAATAAATTTTGAGGAAGAAGCAAAAAATACTTGTCCATACACGATATAGATGTGCTGTTCCTTATTGTGTTGCTTAGTTTCAATTTGTAGGTAATGAGCAACTTTATTAGCATAAAATAATGATGCCAGTAACACTCCTACAAATACACCGTAAGCAAGGTTATGGGTAAATACCACTACAACTACAGTCGAAAGCATCACAATATTGGTTGAAAGTGGATATGATTTAAGGTTTCTAATTGATTCCCAGCTAAAGGTACCAATTGAAACCATTATCATGACAGCAACTAACGCAGCCATGGGAATTTGGCTTACCCAGTCTTGCAAAAACACAACTAATAATAAAAGAACACTTCCTGCTATGAATGAAGATAGACGCGTTCGTCCACCTGACTTCATATTAATAATTGATTGTCCAATCATCGCACAACCAGCCATACCACCAAAGAAGCCCGTGACTATATTGGCGATACCTTGTCCCTTGCATTCTCGGTTTTTATCACTCGGTGTGTCGGTTATATCATCTACAATGGTTGCGGTCATCATTGACTCTAATAAGCCAACAATGGCTAATGAAATGGAATAAGGAAGAATAATCAATAGAGTATCAAGATTAAAAGGAACATTTGGAAGTAAAAATGTAGGCAAACTTGTTGGAAGTGTTCCCATATCGCCGACCGTTCTTATATCCATTCCCAGATACATATAAATACCAGTAAGAGTAAGAATGCAGAGTAGCGGTGAAGGAAGTATTTTTCCTACTTTAGGAACATAAGGAAAAAGGTAAATAATACCAAGTCCTGCAATAGTCATTACATAAACGTGCCATGTTACATTAGTCAATTCTGGAAGTTGCGCTAAAAAGATCAAGATAGCTAAGGCATTGACAAAACCAGTTACCACAGAGCGAGAAACAAAGCGCATTAAGTTTCCTAATTGAAGAAAACCCGCAATAATCTGAAAAATACCACATAAGATTGTTGCAACTAGTAAATATTCAACTCCGTGATTTTTAACTAATCCTGCAATAACTAACGCCATTGCACCTGTAGCAGCAGAAATCATACCTGGACGGCCACCAGTAAAAGCAGTAACAACCGCTATACAAAAGGCAGCATATAGCCCCATTTTGGGATCAACGCCAGCAATAATTGAAAAAGCAATTGCTTCGGGAATAAGAGCTAGCGCTACAACGACACCGGACAGAACATCATTTCTGATATTTGAAAACCATTCTTTATATAAAGATTGCATTGAATTAAATCACCATCTGAAAAAGTAAAAGAAAATTACAGCGTGAAGGAATGCATTATAAGGCTAGCAAAATTTGATAGGAACAAACATGAAGTCTGTGCATCACGCGAGTAATTATAATTATGATTGATAAAAAGAACTCGCAATAAACTACACAGGTATACTCCAGAATAAATTTATATTTTTATACTAATAAAGTTTAAGCAATTGTACAAGATTAATTTTTTATTATAGCCAAAGACAATAATAATTTTTATAAAGATTCCCTTTCTAAATAAGGCGATGCCACATGTACTATCTCTTTTTGGGGTTGATTTGTGATAATATGTAATGCTGCTTGTTTACCGATCTCATAATGAGGTAACTGAACTGTTGTCAGTGGTGGGTAAAATAGTTCACCTGTGCCCACCATATTATCGTAACCTAATACCGCAATATCATTTGGAATTTTTAATCCTTTGCTAAGTAAAAATTGATAAGCAACAAAAGCAATGCGGTCATTACCACAAATTAGCACATCAAAATCCGGTTTTTTATTACAATGTTGTTTCAATATATCAACTGTCATCATATATTCTTGTTTAATATTACTTGGCAAATGAGATATATGGTAACTTGTTAGATCTTTTATGTCTTTGCCAGCATCTTGCCATGCTTGTTCAACTGCTTTACGTCGAGTATTACCTGCCAATGTTTTATCTGATAGGTAGATACATAAAGGTTTTTTATAACCTTTTCTAATTACTTGCTGCATAGCTTGATATTGACCTAAATAGTCATTTGGTATATAGCAAGGCAACTTTTCAGAATTACTAATACAATTAGCTAACACTATATTTTTTTTCAGTAATTTTTTAGGGAGATCAACTTTTCGTAATCCCATTGTTGTATAAATGATACCATCAGGTCGATACGATAATAGTGTATTAATTGCGTGATCAGCGTGTTTATCATCAAACAAATTTACAATAAAAGTATTCCAACCATATTGTTGAGCTGTTTTTTCAATTGCTTGTAATAGTTCAACCGAAAAAGGCGTCATTGCTGTTTCTAAGGCAAGCACCCCAATAGCACGAGGCCCTGAATTATCACCTCTAATTTTACGTGCTGACAAGTCAGGAACATAATTAAGCTGATCAATGGCTTGTTTGACTCGATTATAAGTTTCTTTGTTTAATTTGCTAGGATCATTTATTGCTCTAGATACTGTCATCAAGGACACTGATGCCAGTTTTGCAACATCCTTTAGTGAAGCCATACATAAATCCTTTTTACTTACAAGTATAGAAGATTAACGATTAATCTTAACGTGATCAAATGATAACACAATGATAAATGATAAAAAATGTGAGATAAGTAGCAATTATGAAAATTGATTATGTTCATTCCTTAATAAATATGCGCATAATGTTAACATTAACATGTTAACGTTAAACACAAACGATTATAGGGTAATAAATATGAATATAGTACAAAACAGAAATTATTGGTTCTCATCTGGTTACCTTTTTACATTTTATGCCGCATGGTCACTGTGGTGGTCTTTTTATGCTATTTGGTTAAACAATAAAATTGGCTTATCGGGTGAGCAGTTAGGCATTGTTTATGCTGCTAATTCTGCTGCTGCCATGTTTTTTATGATTTTCTATGGCATTATCCAAGACAAATTACAAACAGGTAAAGCAGTTGTTACTTTTCAAAGTATTATTATGATGCTTATTGGCCCATTTTTAATTTATGTGTATGAACCTTTATTACAAAATAATTTTATTTGGGGTGTTTGTATTGGTGCACCAGTTTTAAGTGCCAGCTTTATTTCAGGTAGCGCTTTGATTGACTCTTTTATTGAACGCATTAGCCGGTTATTTGGCTTTGAATTTGGTTCCGCTCGTTTTTGGGGATCATTTGGTTATGCTGCTGCAACATTTGTTGCGGGTAAGTTATTTGGTATTGATCCTCATATTAACTTTTGGATGGCATCGGTTATTGCAGTTATCTTTTTTACTATTAATATTGTATTTAAGCCAAAACACTATCAAACATCACCGATTAAAAATAACAATACCACTTTATCAGAAAAAACAACGACTATACCAACAATGGCTGAAATTTTCTCGCTTTTAGGATTGCAAAAATTTTGGTTATTTGTATTGTTTGTTATTGGTACTTATAGTTTTTATACTATCTATGATCAGCAGTTATTTCCTAATTTTTATACTAGCTTTTTTGACAAACCAGAAGATGGTTATGAAGTTTATGGCTATTTAAATTCCTTCCAAGTCTTTTTAGAAGCAGCGTGTATGGTTATTGCGCCTTATTTTATTAACAAAATGGGAGCTAAAAAATCGTTATTAGTTGCTGCATTAGTCATGATTTGCCGAATTGCATTATCTGCAACATTAGATAACGTTTATTTCATTTCGTTAGTAAAACTATTTCATGCGATTGAAATTCCCTTATTTATTTTGGCAATGTTTAAATATATTGTAGGTAATTTTGATGCAAGGTTATCTGCTACACTTTACTTAGTTGGTTTTAATATTTCATCAAATCTTGGTGTTATTGTGTTGTCATGGTTGGTGGGTAAATTATTTGATAAGACAGGATATGCAACAACATTTTATGTGCTTGCGGGAGTTGTTTTACTTACTTCGATAATAGCAATATTTACTTTAAGTGACGAGAAAAAGGCAAATCAACAATAGTTTTAAATTAGCGCTAATAATTACAAAAATGGGAACATATTGTTTCCATTTTTCTTTTTTATCAACATTAAATCAATACAATCCTTGCTTCCAAGGAAAGTTTGCGAAACAATATTAGCAATTTTAGTTATTGAGTATAGGGACTTGTAGTGAATGATGTAAAAGTAGTTGTTAAACCCGAGATGTTATGGCAAACCATTCGGCAAGAGGCCTTTGAATTAGTGGAAAGCGAGCCAATGCTAGCAAGTTATTTCCATGCAACTTTACTTAATCATGAAGATTTGGGCAGTGCTTTAAGCTATATTTTAGCTAATAAACTTGTTTCTCAGGTTATGCCCGCTATTGAAATTCGTGAAATTGCTAGGCAGGCTTATCAAGCTGATGAAAGCCTCATCCAATTTGCGGTAAGTGATATTAGTGCCGTTTATATTCGCGATCCTGCAACAAATTACTACTCAACACCACTTCTTTATTACAAAGGATTTTTGTCCTTGCAAGCTTATCGAATTGCTCATTGGCTTTGGAAGCAAAACCGTAAATCACTTGCCATTTTTCTACAAAGCCAAATTGCGATAGTGTTTGGGGTGGATATTCATCCTGCGGCAAAAATTGGTTGTGGTGTGATGTTTGATCACGCAACCGGTATTGTGATTGGTGAAACGGTCGTAATTGAGAATGATGTTTCTATTTTGCAATCTGTTACATTAGGCGGTACAGGTAAAGAAAACGGTGATCGTCATCCCAAAATTCGAGAAGGGGTAATGATTGGCGCTCACTCAACGATTTTAGGTAATATCGAAATCGGCAAAGGTGCCAAAATTGGAGCGGGTTCTGTTGTGTTAGATCCTGTGCCACAGCATACCACCGTTGCAGGTGTACCTGCTAAAGTAGTGGGGTGTCCTGATTGCGAAAAACCAGCGTTAAATATGGATCAAGATATTTAATTATGTGTAGGAATAACTTGCGTCGTTTACAGCTATAGTAGCTCAAATCTTTTTACGTTATAAAATAACTAGAATGTCAGCTCAAATAAAGAGTATAAAAGTTTTTTAACATATTAAATCGATGTATTATTATTCCACAAGAGTAAAACCGATTTGTGTTCCTTTTCCTTGTTCTGTCACAAATACGCCAACTGCGCAGATCAGTTGTTCGTTGTAGTAAATCAATGGGATTCGTGTTCGCATCCATGGTGGAATATTATGCTCTTGCCATAGTTTTTTTATTGATCGTGAACCGTGACGATTAACAATTTGAAATTTTCCTTGAGCATGGAATTGTACTGTCACTTGTTCGTCTTTTTTCGGCAAACGACATGTTAAATGATGTTGGTTATTGAGCTGTAATTTACCGACATT
Source organism: Gilliamella sp. Lep-s35 (assembly GCF_009795845.1). Lineage (GTDB taxonomy): Bacteria > Pseudomonadota > Gammaproteobacteria > Enterobacterales > Orbaceae > Gilliamella. Next base: position 45,546 of record NZ_WTEX01000009.1, read on the forward strand.
ATCAGGCAAGATTAATTCAGAAGTTAAGTCCCAATCGAGTTTTTGTTGTTCAATATTTTGATATAGCGGTAATAGGTAGAGTTGATTCTGATAACGGCGTATTTGTTTGTTGTTAAGAATAAATTGTGGATTGGCATCCTCTTTGGCTAAGGCAACGGTTGGCCAAATTAAAGCCAATTGTTTTTGAGTTGGCATGACTATTTGTTGAGTTCGTAACCACATGCGCAAAATAGCATTGCGTTTATATTCTGAATAATTTATTAAAGGGGAAAGGTTCAATTGCCCTTGTTGGGTAACAATTTGTTGAAATTCAGATAATAATAATTCGTTAATTAATGCTTCTTGTTGTTGACATAATTCCGCACTGCGTGCCACCATTTGCGAAAAATGAGGCCAGCGTTGATTAATTGTTGGCAAGACATTGAGTCTTAAAAAGTTACGATCGTAGCGGTCATCTTGGTTGCTTTCATCTTCTATCCAAATGAGCTGATGTTTATTCGCATAGGTTTCAATTTGTGATCGTGATATTGTTAATAAAGGTCGAAGATGTTGTTGATTTTCCCTTGGCATTGCGGACAATCCTGCAGGTCCACTACCACGTTTCAATGCCAAGAAGAAAGTTTCACATTGATCATCAAGATGTTGAGCTGTACATAACGTTTCATCATCTTTTAGATGGTGATATATAGCTTGGTAACGTGCATTTCTAGCTTGCTCTTCAATATTACCCGCTATGAGATCAAGTCTGACTTTTTCAATAATTATTGGAACTTGCCATGTTTGACATTGTTGCTTGCAATGCATTGCCCAGTTGTCAGCATTGCTACTCAAACCATGATGAATATAGATCGCTCTTAGTTCTAAATTTGGTAACAATTGTTGTTTAAGCTTAACAAGCACATGCATTAATACCGTTGAGTCAACACCACCACTATATGCAACCAGTAGCGCTTTGTGGTGTTTTATATTATGAAAAACTGTTTGTTTTATTATTTCATCACACGTGATTTGGTTTTGATTATTCATCTTCTACTTACATTATGCTAAACTAAACATTCGTAATGCATTGGTTTTATATAGATTCATTTTTTATAGCTTGATTCTGTCTAAACCAGCAGCAAGATCGGCAATTAAATCATCGGGATCTTCAAGACCTATATGAAGACGAATTAAAGTTCCTTTAAAATCAATACCAGATACAGGTCTAATTTTTGCTAGTTCTTCGGGTTGATTGGCTAAAATTAATGATTCAAAACCACCCCATGAATAAGCCATTGAGAAATAAGTTAAGTTGTCAATAAAATCAGATAATTGCTCGTCAGTTAATCGATCTTTGAGTACAAAAGAAAATAATCCACTTGCACCTGAAAAATCACGTTTAAAAAATTCATGCCCCTTACAACTTTCTAATGCTGGGTGATTGACGGTAGCAACTTTAGGATGATGAGCTAACCATTTTGCTACTTTTATGCCGCTTTCATGATGTTGTTTAAGTCTTATTGCTAGTGTTCGTAAGCCTCGGGTTGCCATGTAAGCTGTGTCTGCGTCGCACATTTGTCCCATTAAGTAGGAGCGTTCGCGTAGTCTGTCCCAACAACGCTGATTAGCAACTGCAGTGCCTAGCATAGCATCAGAATGACCGATTAGGTATTTAGTACCTGCTTGTATTGAGATATCAATATCATGCGCTAGGGCTTTAAATAATATGCTAGCTCCCCAAGTGTTATCCATCATGATAACAATTTCAGGGTTGCTGCTTCGAATGGCTTTGACAATAGTGGGGATGTCTTGCACTTCCATTGTTATGGAACTAGGTGACTCAAGAAATACGACTTTGGTATTGGGTTTTATATAATTGGTGATATTACTGCCTATTAACGGCGAAAAGTAATCCGTTTCAACGCCTAGATCTTTTAAGATGTGTTGGCAAAATTCTTGAGTAGGTTCGTAAGCCGCTTCGGATACTAAAATGTGATCGCCCGTTTTTACAAAAGCTAAAATGGAATTAGCAATTGCTGCTGCACCACATGGGTAAAGGTAACAACCTGCTCCACCTTCAATTTCAACCATCGCATCTTGTAGCGAAAAATGAGTTAATGTACCACGGCGTCCATAGAATAATGCACCATTGGCACGGTTTTTGGTTGCTTCTTTTTTTGTTTCAATTGAATCAAAAACCAGTGATGAGGCTCGTTGTATTACCGAATTAACAGCGCCTTGTGTATAACGCTTTTTACGTCCAGCATGAACTAATTTTGTTGGTAATGACATAATGATACACCTTTGCGACTATTTATTAAGGTTGATATTTTTATTAATTTTGATAACAGTTAGCATAGCATGCTGTTAAAATAGTAAAAAATAAATTTTATTAATATTTTCTTGCTAACTATGCTAATTGTTCAACTTGCTTACCTTAATGACGCTGACATTAATTTTTCACTGTTGCCTCAAACGCTTCTTGATGAAGCGAATAATTTAAGTGGACAGCGTAAAAAACAGTTTTTAGTTTGCCGTTCAATTTTGGCTCATTTGCTTAAACAATACTGTGATATTTCGATGTTACCTGTTATTAAGGTTGGAGATAATGGTCGTCCCTCTTTTTTAGAGCCACACTTACCAGATTTTAATATTAGTCATAGCCAAGATTGGGTAGCAGTTGCGATTTCTTTAGTTGGTAAGGTTGGTTTAGATATCGAAGTAGCACGTCCACGAAAAAATTATTTGAAAGTAGCTAAAAATTTTTTTGCTGATGACGAATATCAATGGATGACTAAACAAGATGATACATTAAGAGCCTTTTGGCAACTATGGACATTAAAAGAGTCTGCATTAAAGCTTTATGCTAAAGGTGTTTGGCAAATAAAATCGGTTAACGTCGACTTAAAACAGCAGATGATTATGGCACCTTTTGCACAAGAATTTTATTATCAATATCGTCAAGTGGACGATGTTCATCTGTCGGTGAACAGCAACCAACCGATCTCTAAATTAATTTTGTTGCCTTAATATAATGTTTTTCCATTATCTATTATGACACGATAATGGTTTGTTATTTATTAAACCAGATAGATATCTTGAATTCTTTTCCTATTAGTTTCGTTTAATTGATATTCCTGTGATAACCAATTGTCAATTGTGCCGTGACGCGTTTTAATTGCATTCAGTGCCGCAGTTAGATACTCTTTTTTGGCGGCAAAAATTAATTTGCGTTTTTCAAACTCATCAGGCGTCATTTCATGTTGGTATTGGCTTAATAGATTTTCACGATAATCTGACAATAGCTGTTCTGTTAGTAAATAATCGTGCATGACAGTTTCTTCACTAACCCCCAGAGCAAACAATGTTAATGCAACGCCAACACCTGTACGATCTTTACCAACAGCACAATGTTGTACCAATGGTCTACCTTGTGAGTTTAGTAGGATTGAGGAAAGTTTTTGATATGCTGCGTTATTAAATGGTAGTAGCTGGTAAAGCTTAATCATAAAATCAAATGGAGCATTTTTTTTAAGTGTTTGGTGAGCATTGCCTAGATCACTTGTTAAACTTGCGGTGATCGTATTGCTCAACGGATTAGCTGGTACATTAATATAATGAACATTTTGCCATAATTTATCTGGATTTCGTTCAATTTCATCAGGATCGCGATAGTCTAAAACGTAGTGCAGATTTAGCTGATTAGCCAAAAAAGATTGCTCTTGTTGTGTAATAAGCGAGAATGCGCCTGAGCGGTATAGCAGTCCCGATCGAATTTGACGTCCATCAGTTGTTTTGATTCCTCCCAAATCACGAAAATTAATTCCATTTTTTATTGGTACTATCGCTGCCATTATTCTTCCTTATTTCTGCTTAACTTAGCTTGCTATATTAACATGTTTCTGATTAGAATTAATTCATTGTTATGTCGTTTATCAATTTTTTGAGGTTTTTACTATGTCGACGTTATCTGTTTTACTAACTGATAAACCTGCACCAAAACAGTGGGGAAAAGATGCATTGCTGAGTTTTTCTAACGAGGCGATTACTATTCACTATAAACCAGAACATCGCTTAGGGGCGATTCAACGTGCAGGTCGCAAGTTAGATAACCAAGGAATAAATTCGGTTAAACTAAGCGGTGAAAATTGGGATCTTGAAGCTTGTTGGCATTTTTGGTTGGGTTACCGTAATGCTAAAAAAAGTACGAAAGTCAGTTGGCCTAAACTAAATACCAAAGACAAACAAGAGTTAAAACACCGTTTAGCGATCATTGATTGGTGCCGTGATATTGTTAACGAGCAAGCCGAGACATTAAGCCCATTGACTCTAGCAACGAAAAGTGCGGAATTAATTAGTGCCTATTCGTCTGATGTCTTTTACAACATTGTTTCCGGCGAAGCGTTAAAAGAGTATGATTATATGGGAATTTATTCGGTGGGTAAAGGGTCGGATAGACCTGCTGCCTTGCTTGAACTTGATTATAACCCAACCCAAAACCCTAATTCACCAATTACGGCCTGTTTAGTTGGTAAAGGTATTACCTTTGATTCTGGAGGATATAGCTTAAAACCAAGTAATTTTATGGAGTCAATGCGCTCAGATATGGGTGGGGCTGCGTTAGTGACCAGCGCGTTAGCATTAGCCATTGCACGTGGCGTGAATCATCGAATTAAGCTGTATTTATGTTGTGCTGATAATTTGGTTAGTGGCAATGCATTTAAGTTAGGTGATATTATTCGTTATCGTAATGGTAAAACAGTCGAGGTTGATAATACCGATGCCGAAGGGCGCCTTGTCTTGGCTGATGGTTTAATTTGTGCTGATAATGATAAACCTCATTATATTATTGACTGCGCAACACTGACTGGTGCGGCTAAAATTGCGGTAGGGAATGATTATCACTCATTACTTTCGTTTGATGATAACTTTGCTAGCCAATTGTTAGCTAGTAGTGATGTTGAACATGAAGCTTTTTGGCGATTACCATTAGCAGAATTTCACCGTTCGCAATTTCCATCATCGTTCGCTGATATGGCAAATTCCGGCATACCTAATACCGCTGGAGCAAGCACCGCTGCGGCTTTTTTATCACATTTTATTAAAAATTATCAAAAAAATTGGTTACATATTGATTGTTCAGCAACATTTCGCAAAAGTGCGACAGCTTTATGGGCAACAGGTGCTACAGGCGTTGGCGTGAGAACATTGGCAAACTTATTAATAGCATTAAAATAGTTTGGAATGATAGTCGTAAATGTAGGTTAGTATTATTAGGATAAACACCGCTGCAAATCGTTTCATTTCCAGCGGTGTTTTGTTATTAGAAAATTTCTTATTAAAAAAAGAATTGCGATAATTAATTTATAGTCGCTATATTATTATTCTTTAACAACAATGGCTTTTTTGATGTAAATTGGCTCAACCGGAACATTTTGGTGGGGTCCTACGCGCTTAGTTTCTACGCCCACAATTTTGTCAACTACGTCCATGCCTTTAATAACTTTACCAAATACCGCATAACCATATTGCATTGATGATTGGTAATTAAGAAAGTCATTGTTGACGACATTGATAAAAAATTGGCTTGTTGCGCTGTTTACTTCACTGGTTCTTGCCATGGCAATAGTGCCACGGTCATTTTTTAAACCATTGTCGGCTTCGTTTTTAATTGCTGGATTAGTATCTTTGAATTTTAATTGCTCATCAGCACCACCACCTTGAATCATAAATCCAGGGATAACGCGATGGAAAGTTAAATTTTCATAGAATCCACTATTTACATAATCAAGAAAGTTTTTGGTGGTAATCGGCGCATGTTCGCTGTCTAGCTCAATTTCAATGTCACCCATACTGGTTTGTAATAATACTTTGGTGTCAGCTAAAGCGATGCTAGAAAATAAAGTTAGTAATATTGTGATAAATAAAAGTTTAATTTTTTTCATATATTAATTTCTTGCTCCAAAAAGGGAATGGTTGATTATACCGAATATTTAATTATTTTGAATACTATTATGAAAAATCAGATAATTTTTTGCGTTGCAGATCGTAGAAGTATTTAATTGTATAAAATAGCAAAACCAATTGCTTTATTGTATTGATGTTTCCTGAAACTTTTTTACAAATAAAGATATTAAATTTTATGCGATGTATTTTGTGTGATATGCCTTTGTTTTTGTCTCATCATGGCATTTGTTGTCAATGCGTTAATAATTTACCAAAATTCAATAAAATTTGTCATCAATGCTGTTTGCCACACTCTTTATCGACAGATATTTGTTATCGATGCCGTGTCAATCGACCACACTGGAATGAACTTATTGCCGTTTCTGATTATGTTAATCCGTTAAAAAAGTTAATTCATCATTTAAAGTTCTATAATAAAATTGAACTAAGTACAGCATTAGCAAGATTGATGTTTTTAGCTTGGTATCAACGGCGAGAAAGTGACGCTCTAGTTAAACCTGATTTGGTGACTTGTGTGCCATTGCATCATATTCGTTATTGGTCTCGTGGTTTTAATCAAGCAGAATTATTGGCAAAGCCAATTGCTAGATGGTTAAATCGTGATTTTTATCCTTATTTGTTGTCTCGGAATAAAAGTGGACAAGATCAAAAAAGGCTGTCTCTTACAGAACGAATTGCTAATGTCGAAACGCTTTTTATATGTCATCAAGATCTTTCAAAAAAAACGATAATGCTTATTGATGATATTGTCACAACAGGTAATACAATTAATGTCATTAGCCAACAATTAAAAAAATGCGGTGCAACGAGCGTTCAAGTCGTTTGTTTATGCCGTACAGTATTGTAAAATCCTAAACAACGCCTATAATAACCAAGAAAGTTAGTCAACTATTATTATATTATAAATGATATTAGGTTTATTATGACCTAATAACATTAAAGTGAGGGGTTATGTCTATTATCACTATTTCTGAATCAGCTCAACAACACTTTAAAAAATTGCTTGCTAATCAACCTGATGGGACACAAATTCGGGTGTTTGTTATTAACCCAGGTACGCCTAGTGCTGAATGTGGTGTTTCGTATTGTCCTGCTGATACAGTGGATGATAGTGATATAGAAGAAAAATATACTGACTTTTCAGTTTATATTGATGAAATTAGTGCGCCATTTTTAGAAGAAACCATTATTGATTATGTGACAGATGAATTAGGTTCGCAATTAACATTAAAAGCGCCAAATTCAAAAATGAAAAAAGTCGCTGACGATGCGCCACTTATTGAACGTGTCAATTATGTAATTCAAGCGCAGATTAATCCTCAATTAGCTAGTCATGGTGGGCATGTTAGTTTAGTTGAGTTAACTGAAGATAATTATGTTATATTGCAATTTGGTGGTGGATGTAATGGATGCTCAATGGTCGATTACACTTTGAAAGAAGGCATTGAAAAACAATTAATGGCAGAATTCCCTGAACTTGCTGGTGTAAAAGATATTACAGAACATCATGCCGGAGCGCACTCGTTTTGCTGAAAATAAATTTTATTTAAGCCTTGCTTATTGCTAGGATTGAGTCATAATCGATTGATATTTGCCATTTGATATTATGATGAGGTTTTATGAATCAAGTTAGTATTATTTCAGATCTTATCGTTTGGATTGAAAAAAATTTGGAGCAACCGTTATCTATCGATCATGTTGCACAAAAATCAGGTTATTCAAAATGGCATTTACAACGTATGTTTAAAGAGGTAACAGGTCAGGTACTTGGAACTTATATTCGGCATCGTCGCTTGACCTATGCAGCACTTGCGCTGCGTATGACTAGTAAGCCTATTTTAGATATTGCGATGCAATATCGTTTTGATTCTCAACAAACTTTTACCCGATCTTTTAAAAAACAATTTAATGAAACACCCGCAAGTTATAGGCGAGGTGAATTTTGGGATCCCGCAGGACTAACACCGGCTATTGAACTAAATAAAAATAAGCTTTCATTACCTGAACCAATATTTGTTAATATGCCCAAACGAACTTTTTGGGGTATTACCTTTAAGAATAATTGTAATTTGAGCCAATTATTAGATGAAGAAAATAAGCTAAGAACTGAATTTTTTTATAATTATATATCACGCTGTAATAATAAATGTGGAAATCTACCAGACAAGATTTATGCTTTTAGTCGTATATTGAAAAGCAAAGATAATACTAATGAACAAGAGCTATTTTATACAATTGCTTTAGATCATAATAATAATCTTGAACATATTGAGGAGTTTGTTAGTGAAGGAGGCTTATATCTTTGCTTTAAATATATTGGTTCACCCGATGAGTTTAGTGATTTTATTTCTCGAGTACATTTAGCGGCTATGCCTGCATTAAAAGTACGTTTGCGTTACTCTAGTTGCATAATTGAAATTCATAAAAACCTTCATGATGAAAGTATTGAATCTGTTAAGGATATTAAACATATGGAATGTGATTATTGCGTGCCGGTTGTGGCCGAAAGTGACGTCAATATCCAATCAAATTTATAGTTATAACGAAATATTCTAATATGTTGATAGATATTGACTTATTTTGTTTAATTATCTGATTTTAATAAAATACTTTCTAACCACTTTTTGAATTCAGGTGTTACTTCTTTAAGACTATTAGATCCTCTAGTTACTGTTGCAATACCAATTTTAAGTTGTTCTTTAAGTTGGCGTTGATTGATTGAACCATCAAGTAGTGAATGTACAATTTTAAGTCGGGTGATTAATGCATCGCGCTCATCAGCGGTCATTAATAATTTTAATATATCAAGTGCATAACCGTCATTAAACGCTTGGTGTAATATTTTAACGGTTTGTTGCCATTCGTTAGTTTTCATTATAATCACCTAATATTGTTTATTAAATTCATTTGAACTAAGAAAATTGACATTTTTTTGCCCTAAGATTACTTGATAAATATAATCATATACCAATACGTTTTTGACGTAATTACGTGTTTCAGTAAATGGTATACTATCAATAAATGCTGCTGCATCAAGTTTTCCATTACTCTTTTTTAGCCAGCGTTTAACATTATTTGGGCCAGCATTGTAAGCTGCTGAAGATAATATGCGGTTATTATTATTTTGTTGATAAACCGAGTTTAGATACGAAGTGCCTAACTGTATATTGGTTTGAGGGTCAAATAATTGTGTTGATGAAACATAAGAGACTGAATTAACTTTTTTAGCTGTTTCTTTGGCTGTAGCAGGCATTAATTGCATTAATCCTCGAGCTCCTACAGGTGATTTAGCGGTAGTATCAAGCGCACTTTCTTGACGAGAAATAGCTAAAGCATAAGATAGCGTAATGGCTTTGTCTTTTAATGCACTATTATATAAATCTTTGTACATAATTGGTAAACGTTCTGTCCAGTTATTCCAAAGCTTGCCAGTAATAGTTGCTTGAATACTAAGATCTCCCCATCCTCTTTGTAAGGCATATTGGGCTAATGATAAATATTCATCTTTATTTCCTTGATTATTTAAGACATATCGCCATTCTTGTTTTGATTCTGATGTCATGCCAAAATAACGTAATTCGTTAATTCTTTTTACATAGGGTTGGTTATCATATTTGCTTTTTAATGTTGATATGTCTGATTGTGTGATTTTTTTGGATTGATTATTGATTGAATAAGACTGGTTAAGTGTCTGTGCACTTATCATGCCATAAAATCCACGTTTAGTTGTGAGTTTTTTTAAAATGCTGTTAGCTTCATTTTCTTTATTATTATTTAGTAGTACTCTAGCTTGCCAGTATTGCCACTCTTCTTTTAATTTATCTTCGGGTGATAATTGTGCTATCCAGTAAGCTATGTCCGTAAAGTTATAAGCATCTATCGCAAGGCGAATGCGTTTTTCAACTAATGCTGTATCATGATATTTTGCTATATAGCTATCACGCCATTTTATTTGTTCACTGGTCGCCGAATCATTAAAGTAGCGACTAGCCAAACTCTTTTGTAACATAATTTGCTCTGCTTCATTTAAGGCCTGCTGTTTTACTAGTTTTGGTAATAATGTTGCAGCTAAGTTTATGTCTGCTTTTGCTAAGCGAGGAAATGATGCTAAGACAATTTTTTTAGTGAAAGTATTAGCTTTAATATTTTTTGAAAAATCTTCTAATTTTCTAGGGTTATCTAATACAGCCAGTAAATTAATTTTTGTTGTTTTATAGTTCCCATCAAGTAAGTTTGCTAAATGTTTAGCTAACTTTAAATTACTTTCTTCAATAGCCAGTTCAATACGCAATAATATTAAATTAGTCGTTTTTTTGCCTGCTTGAGCCCAGGCGTCAAGTAATGGATCGCAGGCAGAAGGGAGCTCTTTGCCAGTCATCCAAAGAGATTCAATTGCACTAAAGGCAGTATCGTTATTTTCTTGTTGTAGTAACGCGTACTGATAGCGACAATTAGAAAGTATCGAGTTGTCTTTTGGAAAAGAGACAATTGAATTCCAATCTTGACGATTACTTAATTCTGTTAAGTAAGATTGGCTTAATGAAGCAGTTAGTGGAAAATCACTATACTGGTTAACAAAATCACTAATTATTTGGGGTGAAATGATCTTTATATTGTTTTGAAAAAATTGCACAGCAGCATAAGGATATAATGGATAATCTTTTATGGCAGAAAGTAGGGTTTGCTGTTCCTCAAAATTAAGTGTTTGATAAGAATTAAGCCATTTTTGGTAATATTCTCGTAGCCTTTTTTGAGAATTATCTGCATAAGTGCTACTTGTGAACAGTAGGCATGTTATCAAAAAACAACGTAATACTAGTTTCATCCTTTAACTCCCATATGAATTTAGCTTCTTAGATTAGCATATTATGCTATAGTTCGTCGATCATGAACTACGATTTAATTCCTACTAAAATACTCAACTAAATACTTGACTAAACTAAGAGGATATATACAATAAACGTTGTTAGATATAGGGGAATGATTAATGAAATTGACATCAAAAGGACGGTATGCGGTGACAGCAATGCTTGATGTCGCATTGCATGCTGATTCTGGGCCAGTATCTCTTGCCGATATTTCAGAACGTCAAGAAATCTCGCTTTCTTATCTTGAGCAATTATTTGCTCGGTTACGCAAAAATGGTTTAGTGCAAAGTGTTAGAGGCCCTGGCGGTGGTTATATTCTTAGCCGTAGTATGGATCAAATTGCTATTAGTGCTATTGTTAAAGCCGTTGATGAAACAGTGCATGCGACAAAGTGCCATGGGAAAGATGGGTGCCAAGGTGGTGTTAGATGTTTAACTCATACTCTTTGGAATGACTTAAGTGAGCGTATTGATCATTTCTTGACAAGTATTACTCTAAGTGAGTTGGTTAACAATCAAGAAGTTAAAGCCGTAGCTAATCGACAAAGTAATATACAGCACGTCCAAATTAATTAATAAAATACAGAATTTGTAATTGGGAGTATTTAATGAAACTACCTATTTATATGGATTATGCAGCCACTACGCCTGTAGATCCTACCGTTGCCGAAAAAATGATGCAGTATTTAACTCCTGATGGTATTTTTGGCAATCCAGCATCTCGTTCCCATAAGTTTGGTTGGCAGGCAGAAGAGGCGGTTGACATTGCTCGAAACCAAATCGCTGATTTGATTGGTGCTGATTCACGCGAAATCGTTTTTACATCAGGGGCTACCGAAGCGGATAACTTAGCTATTAAAGGTGCTGCACATTTTAATCAAGCCAAAGGTAAACATATTATTACTTGTAAAACTGAGCATAAAGCTGTGCTTGATACTTGTCGTCAACTTGAGCGAGAAGGTTATGAAGTGACTTATTTAACGCCAGAATCCGATGGGATCCTTGATCTTGATAAACTTGCAGCAGCTATGCGTAGTGATACAACCGTTGTATCAATTATGCATGTCAATAATGAAACGGGTGTAATACAAGACATTGAAAAAATTGGTGAGATGTGCCGCGAAAGAGGCATTGTTTTTCACGTTGATGCAACGCAAAGTGTGGGTAAATTACCAATTGATTTAACAAAATTAAAAGTCGATCTGATGTCGTTTTCGGGGCATAAGATTTATGGTCCTAAAGGAATTGGTGGACTTTATGTAAGGCGTAAACCTCGTGTTCGTATTGAAGCTCAAATGCATGGTGGTGGACATGAGCGGGGTATGCGTTCTGGCACTTTACCTGTACATCAAATTGTTGGTATGGGGGAAGCATATCATATCGCTAAAGAGGTAATGGCAACTGAAATGCCACGTTTGTTGTCGCTTAAGAATCGTTTATGGAATGGTTTAAAAGATATCGAAGAAGTTTATCTTAATGGTTCTTTAGAGCACAGTGTGCCAAATATCTTAAATGTTAGTTTTGCTTATATTGAAGGTGAATCTTTGATGATGGCTTTGAAAGATTTAGCTGTTTCATCAGGTTCGGCTTGTACATCTGCTAGTTTAGAGCCTTCTTATGTTTTGAGAGCATTAGGACTTAATGATGAGCTTGCTCATAGTTCAATCCGTTTTTCGATTGGTCGCTTTTCAACCGAAGAAGAAATTGATTATGTTATTAAGTTAGTTAAACAATCAATTGGTAAACTCAGAGATTTATCCCCGCTTTGGGAAATGTTTAAAGATGGCGTTGATTTGACAAAAATTAAATGGTCAGCACATTAAAATTAGGAGTAAATTATGGCGTATAGTGAAAAGGTTGTTGATCATTATGAAAACCCACGTAATGTTGGTTCTTTTGATCAAAATGATCCTAATGTGGGCAGTGGTATGGTTGGTGCACCAGCGTGTGGTGATGTAATGCGTTTGCAAATTAAAGTCAATGATAGTGGTATTATTGAAGACGCTAAGTTTAAAACCTATGGTTGTGGTAGTGCAATTGCATCAAGCTCTTTGGTTACAGAATGGATAAAAGGTAAAACATTAGACGAAGCAGAGGCGATTAAAAATACCGATATTGCAAATGAACTTGCTTTACCACCAGTTAAAATTCACTGTTCAATTTTAGCTGAAGATGCAATTAAAGCAGCAATAGATGATTATAAAAACAAAAAAGGACAGCGTTAATGACAATTACGTTAACAAACAGTGCAGCCGATCGTATTCAGGCTTTTTTAGCCAATCGTGGAAAAGGTGTTGGGCTCAGATTAGGTGTTAAAACATCAGGTTGTTCAGGTATGGCTTATGTTTTAGAGTTTGCTGATGTGATTAATGATGATGATAGCGTATTTGAAGACAAAGATGTTAAAGTCATCGTTGATAAAAAAAGTTTAGTTTATATTGATGGTACTGAACTTGATTTTGTCAAAGAAGGGTTAAATGAAGGTTTCAAATTTAATAATCCCAATGTGCATAATCAATGCGGTTGTGGTGAAAGTTTTAATGTGTAATTGGACAAAATAGTTATGGTTAATTATTTTGAATTGTTGGGTTTACCAGTTCAGTTACCAGTAGATGTCACACAGTTGACCGCTCATTATCAGCAATTGCAACGGCAGTATCATCCAGATAATTTTGCTACTGTAGCTGATAGTGATAAAGTGTCAATTATCCAAAAATCAGCAACTATAAATGATGGTTATCATACATTAAAAAATCCAATCAAAGCGGCTGAGTATTTTTTATCTTTGAAAGGTTTTGATGTAGTAACTGAGCAAAATATTATTCATGATACTGATTTCTTAATGGAACAATTTGCTCTCCGTGAACAGCTTGACGATATTGAAAGCCAAGCTAATTTTGAAGCATTAGATAGTTTTCATGAAGAAATTATTGAACGTCAAAAAACAGTATATAATGAACTATTACAATTCATCTCAAAGCAAAATTGGCAAATTGCACTTAATCAAATTTATAAAATCCGTTACCTAACTAGATTGATCGAACAAATCGAAAAGTTACAAGAAAAGCAATTTGATTTATAATTTAAGATAAGTAACGTATTGATAGAGATAGATTAAATGGTATTATTACAAATCAGTGAACCTGGACAAACTCCACTGCCACATCAGCGTCGCATCGCTGTAGGAATTGATCTTGGTACCACCAATTCATTAGTCGCAACAGTGCGTAGTGGTCAATCAGAAGTATTGCCTGATTTAGAAGGTAATTCGTTGTTACCATCAGTTGTCCATTATGGTGTTGATCATGATGAGAACCCTGTTATCACAGTTGGAAAAAAAGCTAAAAGCAATGCAGTTAATGATCCACAAAATACCGTTAGCTCTATTAAGCGATTAATGGGGAGAAGTTTACCTGATATAGATTTATCTCACTTTCCATATACTTTTTCACAAACTGAAAATAACGTACCTTTGTTAAATTTACCTAATGGTCAGGTCAATCCAATACAAGTTTCCTCCGAAATTTTGAATGCTTTAGCTGAGCGGGCAAAGCAGAGCTTGCAAGGTGAGATAGATGGCGCTGTTATTACTGTTCCTGCCTATTTTGATGATGCACAACGGCAAGCAACAAAAGATGCCGCAAAATTAGCTGGTTTGCATGTTCTTCGGTTATTAAACGAGCCAACTGCTGCGGCTATTGCGTATGGTTTAGACTCAGGAAAAGAAGGTGTTATTGCTGTTTACGATTTAGGCGGTGGAACATTTGATATCTCTATTTTGCGTTTACATCAAGGCGTATTTGAAGTTCTATCAACAGGTGGTGATTCAGCACTTGGTGGTGACGATTTTGATAGGTTGCTTGCTGATTATATAAAAAGTGAGTTGGGATTGATTAATAATATAGATCCTTATCTTAATCAAGAAATTAGTAATCAAGCTACTGAAATAAAAATTTTACTAAGTCAGCAAGATTCTGCGCTCTTTTCTCTTGAGAATCAGTCGTTGGTTATTACTCGTCAGCAATTTCAACACCTAATTGAGCCATTAGTTAAACGCACTTTGGCTGTTTGTCGTCGTGCTTTAAAAGATGCTGATATTAATGCCGATGAAATAGTTGAAGTTGTGATGGTTGGAGGTTCTACTCGTGTACCTTTAGTACGAGAATTAGTGGGTAATTATTTTAAAACTAATCCGTTAACCTCTATTGATCCAGACAAAGTTGTTGCAATTGGTGCGGCTATTCAAGCTGATATTCTTGTAGGAAATAAGCCTGATTCTGATATGTTATTACTTGATGTAATTCCATTATCCCTAGGAATAGAAACTATGGGGGAATTAGTTGAAAAAATTATTCCAAGGAATAGCACAATTCCATGTGCAAGAGCTCAAGAATTTACTACTTTTAAAGATGGTCAAACAGCCATGATGATTCATGTGCTTCAAGGTGAGCGTGAAAGTGTTAGTGACTGCCGCTCATTGGCTAAATTTATTTTACGCGGAATCCCTGCTATGCCTGCTGGTGCAGCACATATTCGTGTCACTTTCCAAGTGGATGCTGATGGATTGCTAAGCGTAACGGCAATGGAAAAATCAACTGGTGTTGAAACATCAATTCAAGTTAAACCATCTTATGGATTGAGCGATAAAGAAATAGCAACTATGATTCAAGATTCAATCAATCATGCGCAACAGGATAAACAAGCAAGAATGCTTGCCGAACAAAAAGTTGAAGCCGCCAGAGTACTTGAAAGTTTACAAACCGCTTTAGATAAAGATGCCGATTTATTGAATGAAAAAGAACTTAACCAAATTTTAGTTGCTAAGCATCAATTACAAGCAGCGAGCGAGTTAGATGATAGCCAACTGATTGAAAAACAAATTAAAATTGTTGATGATGTGACACAAAATTTTGCAGCTAAGCGTATGGATAGGTCAATTCGTTACGCCTTAACAGGTCATAAAGTTGACGAGATTTAAATAACGAGATTATTATGCCGAAAATTACCTTTTTACCAAACGCCGATCTTTGTCCAGAAGGAAAAACTGTCGAAGCACAAGAAGGCGAATCTATTTTAGATGTTGCTCTGCGTAATGATATTGAGATAGAACATGCTTGCGAAATGTCGTGTGCGTGTTCTACATGTCATTGTATTGTTCGTAAAGGATTCGATTCACTTGAAGAAAGTGACGAGCAAGAAGATGACATGTTAGACAAAGCGTGGGGTGTTGAACCTCATAGCCGTTTAAGTTGCCAAGCACGCGTTGCTAACGAAGATCTAGAAGTCGAAATTCCAAGATACAGTCTTAATCATGCCAAAGAAGATCATTAATCTACCATTGTCATTGATAATTAAGGTGACCAAAATAATTAATCATAAAAATTTGGTATTAGACGTTTAAAATTTAATACCATTAATATGATAGTGTACTTTGTATTATAAGAAATCAATTTGTTAATTACTGCTTGCATTAGTTTACTAATGCCGTATAATTAGTAACACTTTGCTTATTGTTTTTGAATAAGCAAATAAAGCAGAAGATATAATTACTAAATTAAAAACAGTTAATTATGTCAACAATACCTCCGATCTGGGGGTTACGAAAAAGAACGGATTACACTCTCCTGTCAATCGAAACAGGGCAAGAGGAGTAATCTTTTGTTATAACTTTTAAATAATGGAGCTCTGGTCTCATGTCGAACCAAAGAATCCGTATTCGGTTAAAAGCGTTTGATCATCGTTTGATTGATCAATCAACTGCTGAAATTGTAGAAACTGCGAAGCGCACTGGTGCGCAGGTTCGTGGTCCTATTCCATTACCGACACGCAAAGAACGTTTCACTGTATTGATTTCTCCGCACGTCAATAAAGATGCGCGTGATCAATATGAGATTCGTACTCATAAGCGTCTAGTTGATATCGTTGAGCCAACTGAAAAAACAGTTGATGCTTTAATGCGTCTAGACCTTGCTGCCGGTGTTGATGTGCAGATCAGTTTAGGTTAATCCTAAGCTGAATGATTGAGAGGTCGAAACAATGATTGGTTTAATCGGTCGTAAAGTAGGAATGACACGAATCTTCACTGAAGATGGTGTTTCAATTCCTGTCACCGTAGTTGAAGTTCAAAGCAACCGAGTTACTCAAGTTAAAACACTTGAGAATGACGGTTATCAAGCCATTCAGGTTACTACTGGCAGCAAAAAAGCAAGCCGTGTAAACAAACCTGAAGCAGGTCATTTCGCTAAGGCTGGCGTTGAAGCTGGTCGTGGTCTATGGGAATTCCGTTTTGAAGAAGGCGAATTTACTGTAGGTCAAAGTATTAACGTTGATATTTTTACTGACGTTAAAAAAGTTGATGTTACTGGGACATCTAAAGGTAAAGGTTTTGCTGGCGTGACTAAACGCTGGAATTTCCGTACTCAAGATGCGACTCATGGTAACTCTTTGGCACACCGTGGTCATGGCTCTATCGGTCAAAACCAAACTCCGGGTAAAGTGTTTAAAGGTCGTAAAATGGCAGGTCACCTAGGTAATGAACGTGTAACTGTTCAAAACTTAGATATTGTACGTGTTGATGCTGAACGTAATCTTTTATTAATTAAAGGTGCAGTTCCTGGCGCAATCAATAGTGACGTAATTGTTAAACCGGCAATCAAGGCTTAACGTCGAGGAGATAGAGATGGAATTAGTAGTAAAAGACGCGAAAGCGCTTTCTGTTTCCGAAACTACCTTCGGACGTGAGTTTAATGAAGCGTTAGTTCATCAAGTGGTTGTTGCTTATGCATCTGCTGCTCGTCAGGGCTCTCGTGCACAAAAAACTCGTGCAGAAATCGCTGGTTCAGGCAAAAAACCATGGCGTCAAAAAGGCACAGGTCGTGCTCGTTCAGGTTCTATTAAGAGCCCAATTTGGCGTAGTGGTGGTGTAACATTTGCAGCAAAACCACAAGATCATAGCCAAAAAGTTAACCGTAAAATGTATCGTGGTGCATTAAAGAGTATTTTCTCTGAATTAGTGCGTCAAGAACGTTTAATTGTTGTTGAAACATTTACTGTTGAAGCACCTAAGACTAAATTATTAACTCAGAAATTAAATGATATGAACCTTAATGATGTTCTTATTATCGCTTCTGAAGTTGATGAAAATCTTTTCTTAGCAGCACGCAACTTACATAAAGTTGATGTGCGTGATGTAGCAGGTATTGATCCAGTTAGTTTGATTGCATTTGACAAAGTAGTTATCACTGTTGATGCTGTTAAACAAGTAGAGGAGATGTTAGCATGATTCGTGAAGAGCGTCTGCTTAAAGTCCTGCGAGCACCACATGTTTCTGAAAAAGCATCTATTTCAATGGAAAAAACAAATACATTAGTATTGAAAGTTGCTAAAGATGCTACTAAGAGAGAGATTAAAGCCGCAGTTGAACAACTATTTGAAGTTAAAGTAGATGACGTTAATACTCTTGTTGTTAAAGGCAAAGTAAAACGTCGTGGTCAACAAATCGGTCGCCGTAGCGACTGGAAAAAAGCTTACGTTACTTTAGCAGAAGGTCAAAATTTAGACCTTGCTGGCGTCGCTGAGTAATTCGGAGGAGTAAGAACAATGGCAGTTGTTAAGTGTAAACCTACATCTCCGGGTCGTCGCCACGTTGTTAAAGTGGTTAACCCAGAGTTGCATAAAGGTAAGCCTTATGCACCGTTGCTTGATTCAAAAAGCAAAACTGGTGGTCGCAATAATAATGGTCGTATCACTACCCGTCATATTGGTGGTGGTCATAAACAACATTATCGTATTGTCGATTTTAAGCGTAATAAAGATGGTATTCCAGCAGTTGTTGAACGTTTGGAATATGATCCAAACCGTAGTGCAAATATTGCATTGGTTTTATATAAAGACGGTGAACGTCGTTATATTTTAGCGCCTAAAGGCTTAAAAGCAGGTGATCAGATCCAATCTGGTGTTGACGCATCGATTAAAACAGGTAACTGTTTACCAATGCGTAATATTCCAGTCGGTTCTACCGTACATAATATTGAAATGAAACCAGGTAAAGGCGGACAACTTGCTCGCTCTGCTGGTAGTTATGTTCAAATCGTTGCTCGTGATGGTGCATATGTAACATTACGTTTGCGTTCAGGTGAAATGCGTAAAGTATTATCTGATTGCCGAGCTACTATCGGTGAAGTAGGTAATTCAGAGCATATGCTTCGCGTATTAGGTAAAGCGGGTGCGTCGCGTTGGCGTGGTATTCGTCCTACTGTTCGTGGTACAGCAATGAACCCGGTAGACCATCCACATGGTGGTGGTGAAGGTCGTAACTTTGGTAAACATCCTGTGTCTCCATGGGGTCAAAAAGCCAAAGGATTGAAAACGCGTAGCAACAAACGTACTGATAAGTACATTGTTCGCCGTCGCAATAAGAAATAATTAATATAGAGGATTAGCTATGCCACGTTCTCTCAAGAAGGGTCCTTTTATTGACCTACACTTGCTGAAGAAGGTAGAGAAAGCGGTGGAAAGCGGGGACAAGAAACCAATTCGTACTTGGTCCCGTCGTTCAACGATCTTTCCTAACATGATCGGATTGACCATCGCTGTCCATAATGGTCGTCAGCACGTTCCAGTTTATGTTTCCGACGAAATGGTTGGACATAAATTGGGTGAATTCGCGCCGACTCGTACTTATCGCGGCCACGCTGCGGATAAGAAAGCTAAGAAGAAATAAGTAGGAGAAAGAGATGGAAACAATTGCAAAGTACCGCCACGCTCGTTCTTCTGCACAGAAAGTTCGCTTAGTTGCAGATCTTGTTCGCGGTAAAAATGTGTCTCAGGCACTTGATATTTTAACATACACCAATAAAAAAGCGGCTGTACTTGTTAAAAAAGTATTAGAGTCTGCTATTGCTAATGCAGAGCATAACGATGGTGCTGATATTGATGATCTAAAAGTTGCGAAAATTTTCGTAGACGAAGGCCCAACCATGAAGCGTATTATGCCTCGTGCGAAAGGTCGTGCAGATCGAATTTTGAAGCGTACGAGTCACATCACCGTGATCGTCTCAGATCGCTAGGCTGGAGAATAGCAATGGGTCAAAAAGTAAATCCAAATGGTATCCGATTAGGCATTGTCAAGCCTTGGACATCTACATGGTATTCGGGTACAAAGACATTCGCTGATAATTTAGAAAGTGATTTTAGAGTGCGTGAATTCTTAAATAAAGAATTAGCTCAAGCGTCAATCTCTAAAATTGTGATCGACCGTTCAGCAGAAACTAACGTTCGCATTACTATTCATACTGCTCGTCCGGGTATTGTGATTGGTAAAAAAGGCGAGGACGTTGAAAAATTACGTAATGCCGTAGCTTCTATTGTCAATAAATATAAAGACAAAAGAGAAAAACGTGATGTTGCAGTACAAATTAATATTGCTGAAGTTCGTAAACCAGAACTAGATGCTAAATTAGTTGCTGATAGTATCACTTCTCAGTTAGAACGCCGCGTTATGTTCCGTCGTGCTATGAAACGTGCGGTTCAAAATGCAATGAAGGCAGGTGCTAAAGGTATCAAAGTTGAAGTAAGCGGTCGTTTAGGCGGTGCTGAAATTGCTCGTAGCGAATGGTATCGTGAAGGACGTGTACCTTTACATACATTACGAGCTGATATCGACTATGGTTTGTCTGAAGCATTAACTACCTACGGTATTATTGGTGTTAAAGTGTGGATCTTCAAAGGTGAGATCCTTGGTGGTATGGCTGCCGTTGAACAAGCAGAAAAACAACCTGCTGCTCAACCGAAAAAGCAGCGCAAAGGCCGAAAACAATAAGGAGCGTCGCTGATGTTACAACCAAAGCGTACAAAATTCCGTAAAGTGCACAAGGGCCGCAATCGTGGTCTTGCTGTAAGTACTGACGTTAGTTTCGGTACATTCGGTCTTAAGGCTGTGGGTCGTGGTCGTTTGACTGCGCGCCAGATCGAAGCGGCACGTCGTGCAATGACTCGTGCAGTTAAGCGTCAAGGTAAAATCTGGATTCGAGTTTTCCCTGATAAACCAATTACCGAAAAACCGCTTGCAGTGCGTATGGGTAAAGGTAAGGGTAACGTTGAATACTGGGTTGCACAGATTCAACCAGGTAAAGTCCTTTATGAAATGGACGGTGTACCGGAAGAAGTTGCTCGTGAAGCATTTGCGTTGGCAGCTGCAAAACTGCCAATTAAAACCACCTTTGTGATTAAGACGGTGATGTAAATGAAAGCAAAAGAGCTACGCGAAAAAAGCGTTGAAGAGTTAAATACTGAACTTCTTAATTTATTACGTGAGCAATTTAACTTACGTATGCAATTAGCTGGAGGTCAGTTGACACAGACTCATATGTTAAAACAAGTGCGTCGTAATATTGCACGTGTTAAAACGTTATTAACTGAGAAGGCGGGTGCGTAATATGACTACTGAAGTAAAAATTCGTACTCAGCAAGGTCGTGTTATTAGCGACAAGATGGATAAATCTATTACTGTTGCTATTGAACGTAAAGTGAAGCATCCGTTATATGGTAAGTTCATTAAACGTACGACTAAATTGCATGTACATGATGAAAACAACGAGTGTGGTATTGGTGATACTGTAGAAATTAAAGAGTGTCGTCCATTATCAAAAACCAAATCTTGGACTCTTGTTCGAATTGTCGAAAAAGCAGTTATCTAATCTTTTTTGATTAAAAACTGTACATAATATAATAAACGGCTTATTAGCCGTTTATTTTATGCTATCCATTTTATTTGAGTGGTGTTATACTATCCGCCCTCACATAATAAGTGGGTTTTTGGTTGTCTATTCTTATCCATGGTAGTTGAGGTGGATGAAGGTAGATTAGACAATAATTTATTTATACGGAGCATTAAAATGATCCAAGAACAGACAAGGCTAGATGTTGCCGATAACTCTGGCGCACGCAGTGTAATGTGTATCAAAGTTCTCGGTGGATCACACCGTCGTTATGCAGCGGTTGGTGATATCATCAAAGTTACCATTAAAGAAGCAATTCCTCGTGGTAAAGTTAAAAAAGGTGATGTACTTAAAGCTGTTGTTGTGCGCACTAGAAAAGGTGTTCGTCGCCCTGATGGATCTGTCATTCGTTTCGATCGTAACGCTTGTGTTATTTTAAACAATAACAGTGAGCAACCGATTGGTACGCGTATTTTTGGACCGGTCACTCGTGAACTTCGTTCTGAGAAGTTTATGAAGATCATTTCATTAGCACCAGAAGTACTGTAAGGAGCGGGTAATGGCAGCGAAAATCCGTCGAGAAGATGAAGTTATCGTGTTAACTGGTAAAGATAAAGGTAAACGCGGTAAAGTAAAAAGCGTTTTGTCTACTGGTAAAGTGATTGTTGAAGGTATTAATTTGGTGAAAAAACATCAAAAACC
Organism: Gilliamella sp. Lep-s35; assembly: GCF_009795845.1. GTDB lineage: Bacteria > Pseudomonadota > Gammaproteobacteria > Enterobacterales > Orbaceae > Gilliamella. Next base: position 67,779 of record NZ_WTEX01000009.1, read on the forward strand.
AGTACCTGCATTAAATCAAGAAGGTGGAATTGTTGAAAAAGAAGCAGCTATTAACGTTTCTAATGTGGCAATTTTTAATCCAGCTACAGGCAAAGCAGATCGCGTAGGCTTTCGTTTTGAGAACGGTAAAAAAGTCCGTTTTTATAAGTCTACTAATGAATTAATCAATTAAGTAATTTGGAGTGTACGATGGCGAAACTGCATGATTACTACAAAGCACAGGTAGTAAATAAACTGCAAGAACAGTTTGGCTACAAATCTGTCATGCAAGTCCCTCGGATCGAAAAGATCACCTTGAATATGGGTGTGGGTGAAGCAATTACTGATAAGAAATTATTAGATAATGCTGTTGCAGATTTAGCTGCAATCAGTGGTCAAAAACCACTTGTCACAAAAGCACGCAAATCAGTTGCTGGTTTTAAAATCCGTCAAGGGTATCCTATTGGTTGTAAAGTCACTTTACGTGGCGAACGTATGTGGGAATTTTTTGAACGTCTAGTTTATATTGCTCTTCCTCGTACTCGAGATTTTCGTGGTTTAAGCGCAAAATCTTTTGATGGTCGTGGTAACTATAGCATGGGTGTTCGTGAGCAAATCGTTTTCCCTGAAATAGATTATGATAAAGTTGATCGTGTTCGTGGTTTAGATATCACTATCACAACAACTGCACAATCAGATGAAGAAGGCCGAGCTTTATTATCTGCCTTTAACTTCCCATTTCGTAAGTAAGGTAGGGCATAATGGCTAAACAATCAATGATTGAACGCGATAAGAAACGCGTAAAGCTAGCAGAAAAATATTTTGCAAAGCGTCAAGAATTAAAAGCGATTATCTCTGATCTTAATGCATCAGATGAAGATCGTTGGAATGCAGTGCTTAAATTGCAAACGCTTCCTCGTGATTCTAGTCCATCACGTCAACGTCGTCGTTGTCGTCAAACTGGTCGTCCTCATGGCGTCCTTCGTAAGTTTGGTTTAAGCCGTATTAAGGTTCGTGAATCAGCCATGCGTGGTGAGATTCCTGGTCTTAAAAAGGCAAGTTGGTAATCAGGGGAGTGTTATAGATGAGCATGCAAGATCCTATTGCAGATATGTTGACTCGTATTCGTAACGGTCAATCTGCGAATAAAGTTGCAGTCACCATGCCTTCCTCTAAGCTAAAAGTGGCAATTGCCAATGTGCTAAAAGAAGAAGGTTATATTGGGGACTATAAAGTTGTTGGTGACACTAAGCCAGAATTGGAAATTACTTTAAAATATTTCCAAGGTAAAGCTGTTGTAGAAAGCATCAAACGTGTTAGCCGTCCAGGTCTACGTATTTATAAACGTAAAGACGAATTGCCAAAAGTAATGGCTGGACTAGGTATCGCGGTTGTTTCTACTTCTAAAGGTGTTATGACTGATCGTGCAGCACGCCAAGCAGGTCTTGGTGGTGAAATTATCTGCTACGTAGCGTAAGGGAGAAAAAAATGTCTCGTGTTGCAAAAGCACCTGTCGTTGTTCCTGCTGGCGTAGAGGTAAAACTCAATGGTCAGGTAATTACGATTAAAGGTAAAAATGGCGAGTTATCTCGCACAATAAATAACGCTGTTGTTATTAATCAAGAAGAAGGTCAAATTAAATTTGCTCCTCGTGATGGTTTTGCCGATGCTTGGGCTCAAGCAGGTACTGCTCGTGCGTTGATTAATGCAATGGTTATTGGTGTTACTGAAGGTTTTACTAAAAAACTTCAGCTAGTTGGTGTCGGTTATCGTGCACAAGTAAAAGGTAATACAATTGGTTTATCTCTTGGATATTCTCATCCAATAGAACATCAATTACCTGCAGGTGTAACAGCTGAATGTCCTTCTCAAACTGAAATCGTACTAAAAAGTGCTGATAAACAGTTAATTGGACAAGTAGCTGCTGATATCCGTGCTTATCGTCGTCCTGAGCCTTATAAAGGTAAAGGTGTTCGTTACGCAGATGAAGTTGTGCGTACTAAAGAAGCTAAGAAAAAGTAAGGTAACACTATGGATAAGAAATCAGCTCGTATCCGTCGTGCAACTAAAGCGCGTCGTAAGATGCATGAACTACTTGCAACTCGCTTAGTGGTTCACCGTACTCCGCGTCATATTTATGCGCAGATTATCGCACCAAACGGATCAGAAGTACTGGCAGCAGCTTCTACATTAGAAAAAGCTATCAGTGAAAGTTTAAAATACACCGGAAACAAAGATGCAGCAGCAGCGGTTGGTAAAGCAATTGCTGAACGTGCATTAGCGAAAGATATCAAAGAAGTTTCATTTGATCGTTCAGGTTTCCAATATCATGGTCGAGTTCAGGCGCTAGCAGATGCTGCTCGCGAAGCTGGCCTACAGTTCTAAGGTAGGAGTTAAAGATGTCAAACATCGAAAAACAAGCTGGTGAACTGCAGGAAAAACTAATCGCAGTTAACCGAGTTTCTAAAACCGTAAAAGGTGGTCGTATTTTTAGTTTTTCTGCACTAACAGTTGTTGGTGACGGTAATGGCCGCGTAGGTTTTGGATATGGTAAAGCACGTGAAGTGCCGGCCGCAATTCAAAAAGCAATGGAAAAAGCACGTCGCAACATGATTAATGTTGCTTTAAATAACGATACTTTACAGCATCCAGTTAAAGGTGCTCACACAGGTTCTCGTGTTTATATGCAACCAGCATCAGAAGGTACTGGTATTATCGCCGGTGGTGCAATGCGTGCCGTTTTAGAAGTTGCAGGTGTTCGTAACGTTCTAGCTAAAGCATATGGTTCTACTAACCCAATTAATGTGGTTCGTGCAACAATTGATGGCTTAGAAAATATGAAATCACCTGAAATGGTTGCTGCTAAGCGTGGTAAAACCGTCGAAGAAATTTTGGGGTAATTAGCCATGGCAAAAACAATTAAAATTACACAAACTCGTAGTTCTATTGGTCGTCTACCGAAGCATAAAGCGACGTTAGTTGGTCTTGGATTACGTCGTATTGGTCATACTGTTGAGCGCGAGGATACTCCTGCGATTCGCGGTATGGTAAACCAAGTTTATTACATGGTTAAAGTAGAGGAGTAATAGTAATGCGTTTAAATACTTTATCTCCTGCTGAAGGTTCAAAGCATGCACCAAAACGTGTAGGCCGAGGAATCGGTTCTGGTTTAGGTAAAACTGGTACTCGTGGTATTAAAGGTCAAAAATCTCGTTCAGGCGGTGGCGTTCGTCGCGGCTTTGAAGGTGGTCAAATGCCTTTATATCGTCGTTTACCAAAATTTGGTTTTACCTCACGTAAAGCTCAAGTTACAGCTCAAGTTCGTCTTTCTGATTTAATGAAAGTTGAAGGCGATATTGTTGACCTAAATAGCTTAAAAGTTGCAAATGTGATTAACTCACAAATTGAATATGCAAAAATCATGTTATCTGGTGAAGTAACTAAACCAGTAACAGTTCGCGGTATTCGTGTAACTAAAGGTGCTAAAGCTGCAATTGAAGCTGCTGGCGGAAAAATTGAGGAATAAGTAGAAAGATGGCAAAGCAACCAGGATTAGATTTTCAAAGTACACGAGGCGGTAGTGGTGAGCTTAAAAGACGCTTAATGTTTGTGCTTTTAGCGCTTATTGTTTTTCGTCTTGGTTCTTATATTCCCGTTCCTGGTATTGATACTAAAGCGTTATCAGACATGCTAGCAGCAGCATCATCAAATGGCATTGTAAATATGTTCAATATGTTTTCTGGTGGTGCTTTAAGCCGTGCTTCAATTTTTGCATTAGGGATAATGCCTTATATTTCTGCATCAATTATTGTGCAGTTATTAACGGCAATTAGCCCTAAGTTAGCAGAATTAAAGAAAGAAGGTGAATCTGGTCGTAAAAAAATTAGTCAATACACTCGCTATGGCACATTAGCTTTAGCGATTGTACAAGCTGTTGGTATTGCGACTGGTTTACCAAACATTCCTGGTTATGGTGATGTTGTTATTAATCCAGGATTTTCTTTTTACTTTATTGCATCGGTTAGCTTAGTTACTGGTACTATGTTTCTTATGTGGCTAGGTGAACAGATCACAGAGCGAGGCGTAGGTAATGGAATTTCAATTATTATCTTTGCTGGTATTGTGGCTAGTCTTCCTCATGCTATATATGAAACAATTGAACAAGCTCGTTCAGGTTCATTACATCCGATTTTATTATTAGTGGTCGCAGCTTTAGTGGTGGGTGTTACTTACTTTGTTGTATTTGTTGAACGTGGACAACGACGTATTGTTGTTAACTATGCGCAACGACAACAAGGTCGTCGTGTGTATGCTGCACAAAGTACACATTTACCATTAAAGATTAATATGGCTGGGGTTATTCCTGCAATATTTGCTTCAACAATAGCTATGTTACCATCAATGATGGCTTCTTGGTTTCAAGGAGACGGTTCGGGATGGAGATATTTTATTGTCCTTATAAACCAATATTTTTCTCATGATCAACCGTTATACATTATCTTTTTTGCGGCAGCGATTATCTTCTTTTGTTTCTTCTATACGGCATTGGTTTTCAATCCAAGAGAAACAGCAGATCAGCTTAAAAAATCAGGTGCATTTATTCCAGGTATCCGTCCAGGTGAACAAACATCTAAGTATATTGACAAGGTAATGACTCGTTTAACGCTAATTGGCGCAATCTACATTACTTTTGTATGTTTGGTTCCAATGTTTATGACAAGCGCAATGAAAGTTCCAGTTCAATTTGGTGGAACATCATTATTAATTGTTGTTGTTGTAATCATGGATTTTATGGCACAAGTACAGACTTTAATGATGCCAAATCGTTATGAGTCAGTGTTAAAGAAAGCGAACCTTAAAGGCTACGGCCGATAAGTTAGCCAGAAGTTACGGAGAAAAAAATGAAAGTTCGTGCTTCAGTCAAGAAATTATGCAGAAATTGTAAAATCATTAAACGTAATGGCATCGTTCGTGTTATTTGCGTTGAAGGTAAACACAAACAACGTCAAGGTTAATTTATTTAGCCGTAAAGTTGTGCTTTTGCATATTTTACTTGCCAAAGTATAGTAAAGCTGGCTAGAATAGCCAGCCTAGATTTATTTGTGGATTCACTGTTTGAGTATCCTGAAAACGGGCTTTTCAGTATGGTGAATTCACTAAACATTAACAATAAAGGAGTGCATAGTGGCCCGTATAGCAGGCATTAACATTCCTGATCAACAACATGCTGTGATTGCTTTACAAGCGATTTATGGTATTGGAAGTACCCGCGCTAAGACAATTTGTGCTGAAGCTGGTATTCCTGAACATGTTAAGATCAGAGAACTATCTGAAGATCAGATTGAAAAGTTACGTGAACAAGTCGCTAAATTCACTGTTGAAGGTGATTTACGTCGTGAAGTAACTATGAGTATCAAGCGTTTATTAGACCTTGGTTGTTATCGTGGCATGCGTCACCGTCGTGGACTTCCTGTCCGTGGTCAACGCACAAAGACTAACGCTCGTACCCGTAAGGGACCGCGTAAGCCAATCAAGAAATAATTGAGGTATAATTAAATGGCAAAGACACCTGTTCGTACACGTAAACGTGTAAAAAAGCAAGTTTCTGATGGTATAGCTCATATTCATGCATCATTCAACAATACAATTGTAACTATTACCGATCGTCAAGGTAATGCGTTAGGTTGGGCAACCGCTGGTGGTTCTGGTTTCCGTGGCTCTCGTAAGTCAACACCTTTTGCAGCTCAAGTGGCAGCTGAACGTTGTGCTGAAGCTGTCAAAGATTACGGAATTAAGAATCTGGAAGTTATGGTTAAAGGACCTGGTCCTGGTCGTGAGTCAACAATTCGTGCATTAAATGCGGCGGGTTATCGCATCACTAACATTACTGATGTTACTCCGATTCCTCATAACGGTTGTCGTCCACCAAAGAAACGTCGTGTTTAATTTTTTATTAAACATTGAATGTTTAGGATTATTGGAGAAATAAAATGGCAAGATATTTGGGACCAAAGCTCAAATTAAGTCGTCGTGAAGGTACAGATTTATTCCTTAAATCTGGCGTCCGAGCGGTTGACAGTAAATGTAAATTAGAACAAGCTCCTGGACAGCATGGTGCGCGTAAACCGCGTTTATCAGATTATGGTGTTCAGTTACGTGAAAAACAAAAAGTTAGACGTATTTATGGAATTTTAGAACGTCAATTCCGTAATTACTACAAAAGCGCAGCGCGAATTAAAGGCAACACTGGTGAAAACCTACTTGGTCTTTTAGAGCGTCGCTTAGATAATGTTGTTTATCGCATGGGGTTTGGGGCAACTCGCGCTGAAGCTCGTCAATTAGTTAGTCATAAAGCTGTTCTTGTTAATGGTCGCGTTGTGAATATTGCATCTTATCAAGTTTCACCAGAAGATGTGATTAGTGTTCGCGAAAAATCAAAAAAACAAGCACGTATTAAAGCCGCTTTAGAGCTAGCTGAACAACGTGAAAAACCAACATGGTTAGAAGTTGATGCTAGCAAAATGGAAGGTGTATTTAAACGCTTACCAGAACGTTCAGATTTATCTGCTGACATCAACGAACATTTGATCGTCGAACTTTACTCTAAGTAAAGTTTAGCACTTAAGAGAGGACATAATGCAGGGTTCTGTAACAGAGTTTTTAAAACCTCACCTAGTTGATGTTGTTCAATACAGTCAAACACATGCCAAAGTGACTTTAGAGCCACTTGAGCGTGGATTTGGCCATACTTTAGGTAATGCACTACGCCGCATTTTATTATCATCTATGCCGGGATATGCAGTAACCGAAGTTGAAATTGACGGTGTTCTGCATGAGTATAGTACTAAAGAAGGCGTTCAAGAAGATGTACTTGATATTTTGCTTAATTTGAAAAAATTAGCAGTACGTGTGCATACTAAAGATGATGTTATGCTGACTTTAAACAAATCAGGTATTGGTGCAGTGACTGCATCTGATATCACTCATGATGGTGATGTTGAGATTGTTAATCCTGATTTAGTAATTTGTCATCTTACCGATGCCAATGCTTCAATTAGTATGCGTATTCGTGTACAACGAGGACGTGGTTATGTCCCTGCTTCTGCTCGCGTTAAGTCAGAAGATGAAGAGCGACCAATTGGTCGTCTGTTAGTTGATGCATGTTATAGTCCTGTAGAGCGCATTGCATATTCTGTTGATGCGGCTCGTGTGGAACAACGTACAGATTTAGATAAACTTGTTATTGATATGGAAACCAATGGTACTATCGATCCTGAAGAGTCTATTCGTCGTGCATCAACTATTTTGGCTGAACAACTTGAAGCTTTCGTTGATTTGCGTGATGTACGTCAACCAGAAGTGAAAGAAGATAAACCGGAATTTGATCCAATTCTATTACGTCCAGTAGATGATTTGGAATTAACTGTTCGGTCTGCTAATTGCTTAAAAGCAGAAGCAGTTCATTATATTGGTGATTTAGTACAACGTACTGAAGTTGAGTTACTTAAAACCCCTAATCTTGGTAAGAAATCACTTACTGAAATTAAGGACGTGCTCGCATCTCGTGGTTTATCTTTAGGCATGCGTCTTGAGAACTGGCCACCAGCAAGTATTGTTGAAGACTAAAATAAAATTTATATAAGAAGGATAAAGTTATGCGCCATCGTAAAAGTGGTCGTCAACTGAACCGAAATAGCAGCCATCGTCAAGCAATGTTTCGTAACATGACTAGTTCACTTGTTGAACATGAAATCATCAAAACTACATTGCCTAAAGCAAAAGAGTTGCGTCGTGTTGTTGAACCGTTAATTACGCTAGCCAAAAGCGATAGCGTAGCTAATCGCCGTCTGGCTTTTGCTCGTATCCGTGATAAAGATACAGTTAAGAAATTATTTTCAGATTTAGGTCCACGTTTTGCTACCCGCCCTGGTGGTTATGTACGTATTTTAAAATGTGGTTTCCGTGATGGAGATAATGCTCCAATGGCTTATATCGAATTAGTTGATCGCCCTGCAGTAGAAGCAGAAGCAGCAGCTGAATAGTTTTAAATCATTGTGCATCAAAACCGGCTTTATGCCGGTTTTTTATTGTCTAATTTAATTCTTGTTAGCTTTAATGACAAATTGATAGCTTACTTAAATTCGGAATCAATCATCAATTCTTTATTATCTAGGCAATGCAATTGTTAAAAAGTCATTAAATAGCAGTGCTGACTGTTAGCATATAACTGTTATTAATAATGAGGTGGTGGTGTTTCTTCAGATAAGCTAGCAATATTTGATACCTGTGTTACTTGTAATTTTTGTGATAATAACGCTAATTGTTCTTTCAGCCTACTTACATCAGCTTGTAAATTGGTTACCATTTGATTGAGTTCTTCAATGGTGATTTCTTGAAAAGCCACTTTGGTTTCAAGTAATTCTAATTGTTGGTTCATAAAAAAGATTCATATATAGTTTAATTGGTTAAGCTACATTGTAAGTAAAAACAACTACAAAATCCATCCGCGCTCAGCAAAAGAGACATATTCGCCTTTGCCGATAACAATATGATCTATAACTCTAATATCAACTAATTCGCAAACCTCTTCTATTTTTTGAGTAAGATGGCGATCTGCTTGACTCGGTTCTGCCATGCCAGAAGGGTGATTATGCGCTAAAATTAATGCAGCAGCATTATGTTGTAGTGCGCGTCTAGCAACTTCACGCGGGTGGACTTCTACACAATTATAGGTGCCAACAAACATCTCTTCCGACGAAATAACATGATGCTGATTATCTAAAAAAATCACCATAAAAATTTCACGATCTTTATTGGCTAAACGGCTAGCTAAATAGTGATGCGTTACAGACGGTGAAGAAAGCGAATTTTCGTGCGTCATTTTCACTTTCAAATAACGAGATGAAAGCTCAACAACTGCTTTTAATTGCGTATATTTAGCGGTACCTAAGCCATGATTTTGGCAAAAATCTTCGTGACTTGCATTAATTAAATTATATAAAGAACCAAAATCATTTAATAGGCTTTGTGATAACTCCAAAACAGGTAAATTGCGAGTACCTGTTCGTAAAAATAGCGCTAATAGTTCAGCATCACTTAATGCTTCAACACCAAATTTTAATAGCTTTTCACGGGGCATTAATTGAGGATATTCTAAGGACATTGTGCTTTTATTTAGTAATTAAAAGTAAATTATGAATGAATGATTAGTTTACTAAACCTAAAAAATAAAAGATTTCGAGCTATTTCACAAAAAAATAAACCGTTTTGCACAGCTTTGCAAAAAAAGAAAAAGCGCTATAGCGCGCTTTTAAATATCGATTAGCAATAAAACTAGTGACAGCCACATCCGCCATGACCACCGCCACAACAACCATGATCTTCATCGTCTTCATCATGATCATGACCGCCACAACCGCAACCACCGTGCCCATGATCGTGTCCGTGAGCGCCATGAATATGACCGTGTGCAATTTCTTCTTCTGTTGCTTCACGAATTGCTAAAACTTCAACGTTAAATTGTAAATCTTGGCCTGCTAACATATGATTGCCATCGACAGTTACAGTATCACCATCAATAGCGGTAATTTCTACAGGTAAAGAACCTTGATCTGTATCAGCAAAAAAGCGCATACCGACTTCTAGTTCATCAACACCAACAAACACATCACGTGGAACGTTTTGTACAAGCGCATCATTAAAATCGCCATAAGCGTTAATGATTTCGATATCAAATTTATCGCCAACTTGACGACCTTCTAATGCATTTTCGAGATCTTGTAATAAGTTACCTGCACCTTGCAAATACTCAAGTGGCGCAACAGTTGTTGCTTCATCAACTAACACACCGTCTTTAGTGCGGACTTGGTATGCCAAACTGACTACTTTATTTTTTGCTATTTTCATTTTTTCTCCAACAGACTTGTATTGAGCAAATTTCTTTAGATTTTAGCGGAAAAAAGAAGTTATGTATTCTAAATTTTCTATTTTGTTCAAAACTAACAAAAGAATAATATAACGCAGTAATATAATAATTTGTTATTAACTACCATTAAAAAAGGCATCAAGATAATCATTGACGCCCTTTTCAGTGTTAAATATCAATTTTATTTAAGTTCTAACTCATTCATTGCCGCAATGCTAAATCCACCATCGACATGAATCACTTCACCAGTAATACCAGATGAAAGGTTTGAGCATAAGAATGCTGCTGAATTACCCACATCTTCAATTGTTACAGTACGACGGATTGGTGTTACTGATTCACAGTGAGATAACATCTTTTTAAAATCTTTAATGCCAGATGCGGCAAGCGTACGAATTGGGCCTGCAGAAATCGCATTAACACGAACCCCTTGAGGCCCCATAGCATTTGCCATATAACGAACATTGGCTTCTAACGACGCTTTAGCAAGACCCATCACATTATAGTTAGGAATAGCACGTTCCGCACCAAGATAAGAAAGAGTTACTAACGCTGAATTTGGGTTTAGCATTGAACGGCACGCTTTAGCCATAGCTACAAAACTATAAGCACTGATATCGTGGGCGATCGCAAAACCTTCACGGGTCACTGCATTAACATAATCGCCATCTAATTGATCGCCAGGTGCAAAAGCGATAGCGTGAACAAAGCCATCGAATTTATCCCAAGTTTTTGCAAGTTCAGTAAATAGTTCATTGATACTATCATCATGAGCAACATCGCAAGGTAAAACGATTTTAGAGCCGAAATCAGCGGCAAACTCTTCAACGCGTGTTTTTAATTTATCATTTTGATAAGTAAAAGCCAGCTCAGCACCTTCACGGTGCATAGCCTGTGCAATACCGTAAGCAATTGAACGATTACTTGCAACACCAGTAACGAGTATACGTTTACCTGTTAAAAATCCCATAAAATTTTCCTCTATTATTTTACTATATAGTCTAGGATGGTGATGATTATATGTTGATAAGGCCAACTTCGCCACTATAATTTATTTTCATTAATAGCTTTTTATTTCATCACCTAAAAGAAATGGTTGTTTACCTTATTAATATCCTACTATAATAGTCAACTATTATTTTTATAGTAATAGGAGACATCATTTTGAATAATTTAGTTTGTTACAAAACATTACCTATTTGGAATGCCGATACCTTACCTGCGTTATTTCGTCAAAAGCATAATACCCAAGTTGGTACATGGGCAAAGTTACAAATTTTAAAAGGAAGTATTGGTTTTGAAATGTTAACCGAACAAGGCGAAGTGATCACTAAGCATTGTTTTGATACTCAGCAGCAACCACCATTTATATTGCCACAGCAATGGCACCGCATTGCCGAAATCTCTGATGACTTACAGTGTCAGTTAGCTTTTTATTGTTTGCCTGAGGATTATACCCAAAAAAAATACCAAATGACCAAAACCCACTCCGAGGTACTTAGTGCAACAAAGATTATCCAAGCAGGAAAGGCATTAGATTTAGGTTGCGGTTCCGGTCGCAATTCACTCTATTTGCAGTTACAAGGCTTTGATGTTACCGCTGTTGATAAATCAGAACTCAGTATTGGAAATTTACAAAAAATCATTAATGATGATAACCTTAAGCACATTAATGCAATGGTTTATGATATCAATCAAGCAAATTTACAGGGCGAATATGATTTTATCCTTTCGACTGTTGTTATGATGTTTTTACAACCCGAAAGAATTCCAGTCATTATTGATAACATGCAAAAAATCACCAAATCAGGCGGATATAATTTAATTGTCAGCGCCATGTCTACGCCTGATTACCCTTGCTCTGTTGGATTTTCATTTACTTTTAAAGAAAACGAGTTGCGCCAATATTACCAAGATTGGGAAATACTAAAATATAACGAAGATGTTGGACAATTGCATAAAACGGATATACATGGAAACAGAATCAAATTAAGGTTTGCAACCTTACTGGCTAAAAAACGATAACAATTACAGGATGCTATATCCTGTAATTTTATACATTAATCGATTAACGTGTATTTAATTTTTTGCCGACCGTAAACCAAGCCTTGCGTGAGTTTAACAAATCTTGAGCAGGCATCGGTTTTTTGCCTGCAGGTTGTAAAAGTGTCATATTCAATGCGCCATTGCTGGTTGCAATACAAATACCATTTTTATCGGCTTGCAAAATTGTACCTGCAGGCTGTTTTGACGCCATTTTTACCACATTGGCTTGCCATACTTTTACTGGCTCACCATTAACCTCAAAATAACTCACAGGCCATGGGTTAAAAGCGCGAACGCAACGCTCAAGTTGCTCGGCAGGCAAATTCCAATCAAGTTTAGCTTCTTGTTTTGATAGCTTTTTGGCATAGGTTGCTTGCGATGGATCTTGCTTTTCGGGTTGGATTTTTTGTTCAGTGAGTAATGTCAACGTATCAAGCAACGCTTGCGGCCCTAATTTTGCCAGTTTTTCATATAACGATGCGCTAGTATCGGTCAGCTCAATTGGGCAGGTCAGCTTATATAGCATATCGCCCGTATCAAGCCCTGCATCCATCTGCATAATGGTAATGCCTGTTTGCTCATCGCCCGCCCAACAAGCACGTTGAATTGGCGCAGCACCACGCCAACGGGGTAATAACGAACCATGCACATTTAAACAACCCAGTTTAGGCATCTCTAATACTGTTTGTGGCAAAATCAGTCCATAAGCAACCACAATCATAATATCGGCATTGAGATCGGCAATGATCTTTTGATTCTCTTCTTTTTTTAGTGTGGCAGGTTGATAAACGGGCAAATTGTACTCGATTGCAAGTTGCTTAACTGGGCTTGCTGTTAATTTATTACCACGACCTGCAGGGCGATCGGGTTGGGTAAAAACGGCAATCACATTATGTTCCGAACCAATAAGCGCCTTTAAATGAGTAGCAGCAAAATCGGGCGTACCAGCAAAAATGATATTTAAAGGTTTAGTGACATTAGGCATAAATCGTATCCATAATCGAAAAATAACCTCAATTATACCCGAAACTTAATTAAGAATCTTTAATCAAAAAAGAGACTATTTTGTTTTTGGCGGTTTGTTTTTCAGCAAAAAATCAGTCAGGAAGAATTTTGATTTTATTGAAGTTTTTATGAAGTGTTTTTATCAAACAAAAACAAACTACAATCGACACACTAATCACAATAGCGATATTGTCATCACCATAGCCTAAATTGGTGAGTAAAAATTATAAAGGTAGATTACGCCTAATCATACATTCTTTATAAGCATCAAACGCTTTTTGATTTAATTTCATACCATACCTATAAAGAATGCCATAGCAAAAAACTGCAAGAGCAACACTATCTTTGTATTTTTTAAAAAAATTATAGTGTTTTATCAATATTTCATCACTTATTTTATCTGATTTTACTTGCTTTATAATTACGTTACATAGCAATTGAATAAATAAGCCTACAAAAGTCAACAATCCGATAATTAATGTAGCAAAAACTGCAAGTTTTACTTGCTTTATAATTACGTTACATAGTAATTGAATAAATAAGCCTAAAGTCAACAATCCGATAATTAATGTAACAACAAATGCACGTCCTATAATATCTTGTAAAACATCCATCATTTTTTAATTCTCCTATTTCTCAATTTAATAAAATATGTTTGTCTATTAGGATTATTTTCAATCATTACCATAATTAGGCGTTAAAACGGAAAAAACACCGGTACTAAAGCAATATCTACCGCCATTACTAAAAACGTTAACGGTACGCCAATTTTGACAAAATCTCCAAAACTATACCCACCTGGCGCAACGACCATAGTTTTAATTGGCGATGATACGGGCGTGATGAATGATGCCGATGTAGCAATGGCAACTGTCATGGCAAAAGGATGGGGTGAATAACCAAATTTTAATGCTAAATCAATGGCGATAGGTGCAATTAAGATTGCGGTTGCGGTGTTGGATATGAATAATCCGACAGTTGAGCAGAGTAAGAAGATAAATGTTAGTACCATGTATGGACCAAAGCTGCGTAGATGAACTTCAAGCCAAGCTGATATGAGCGAAATACCGCCCGTTTTATTGAGCGCTAATGCAAATGGCATCATACCGATAATTAATATTAAAGTTGGCCAGTGTATTGATTTATAGGCGTTGGTCATATCAATGCAACGTGTTGCTCCCATCAGTAAACAAGCAATTAAGGCCGCAACAACGTTTGGCACAATGCCTGTTACCATTAAAGTTATCATGATTGCTAAGTTGATTAATGCAGCTGGTGCTTGAGTGCTTGCAGGTGCTATGTCGTCGATATCTGCTGGGTAGTCTAATACGACAAAATCGTTGGTGCGTGTTTGTAATTTTTGAATCGATCCCCAGTCACCGCAGACTAATAATGTGTCGCTCATTTCTAAGCGTTCTTGGAATAAGTTGTTGGTTTCAACAGGTGCGTGATTGCGCCAAATTCCGATAACGGTTAGAAAGTATTTCCCTCTAAAATCAATTTCGTTTAGAGTTTTACCGCAAAGTGTTGATTCAGGAAGTAGGGCAACTTCGGCCATGCCGACTTCTTTAACTTGTTCAGAAAAATATTCGCCTCGTAAAACTTTGGGCTCAAGGTTATTGGTAGTTAAAAAAGTGCGGTAATCGGCTTCGGAGTGCGACATATCAAGTAGCAAAATATCATTTTCACGAAACTCAGTTGAGCCATTAACAGGAATTAAGACTTTTTGAAATTTACGCCAACGTTCAATGCCAATAACGTTGACGCCATGTTCACTGCGCAAATGCAATACATCAATAGTACGGCCAACAAAAGGAGAACCTGCTAATATTTGTGCTCGATGTGCTCGGCCAATTAATTTATAGTCTCGAATAAGATCGGTTATTTTTCGTCTTTTTGGTGGCGTGTTTGTTGGTGAGGCTTGCTCAGTAGAAAGTAGCCAATTTCGAGTCAATATACAATAAATTACACCAACAGCTAATACGCCTAAACCAATTGGAGTAATGGAAAAAAAACTAAACTCTTTTAATTTGAAGTGATTTAGCTCACTATTGACAACAAGGTTTGGTGCCGTTGCAACTAGTGTCATCATGCCACTAATTAATGCTGCAATACAAAGCGGCATCATTAATTTTTTAACGTGTATGCCTGTGTGATTGGCAATGCTAATGGCAACAGGGATAAAAATCGCAACAACACCCGTTGAGCTCATTATTGAGCCAAGCAAAGCTGCGCCTAGCATAATATAGGTAATAATGCGGATGTCATTTTTACCTGCAATTTTTAGTATGTATTCACTCATTTTGTATGATATGCCTGTTCTAACTAGGCTTTCACCAATAATAAATAATAAAGCAATTAAAATTATATTGGGATCACTAAAGCCTGCTAATGCTTCGGCTGGAGTTAGTACGCCTGTGATGGTGATTGCTGTAATTGTAAGTAAGGCAATGATATCCATTCTTAATTTGCTGAATGAAAATAACAAAATAGCGATAAATAGCAGTGAGCAAACAATAATGAGTGGATAATGTTGAATTAAGTAATCAGGTAAAAAAGCAGTAATTGATGACATAACGCCATGATGAGATGACAATTGTTCCACAAAAATAACTCTATGAGGTAGATTTTATTTTAGACATAATACCTTGATTTATTGTTGTAGGGAATATTCTCAAAAAAGTTTATATGACTAAATTTGTTCTATTATGACATTTTTAACATTTTTTGCTGTTTTTTTTATAACCTATTCGCTTTATGAGGAAGTAGGTGTAATTTAATCAACTTAAATGATTTAACCCGTAAATCTTTTTTAGGAGAAAGTATGTCATCAAAAAAAACTGTTGCGCAAGTTATTGTTGATGTTTTGTCTGAAGCAGGGGTAAAACATTGTTATGGTATTGTGGGTGATACCTTGAATTATATTACATCCTCCATTAAGAAAAGTAATATCGAATGGGTGCATGTTCGTCATGAAGAGGTCGGTGCTTTTGCTGCAGGTGCGGAAGCTTATTTAACTGATCAGATTACGGCTTGTGCTGGTTCATGTGGACCAGGAAGTTTACATTTTATTAATGGTATTTATGAAGCCCACCGTAATAAAGTGCCGGTTATTTTATTGGCTAGCCAATTAGTAACTTCACAACAAGGTACCGATTTTCCGCAAGAAGTGGATTTTCAATCTATTTATAAAAATTGTTCTGTGTTTTGTCAAGAGATTAACGATCCTACTCAAGCAAGACAAATAACAACAGCGGCTATTCAGGCTGCAATTAATCAACGAGGCGTAGCGGTTTTAGTGATTCCTTATAATATTAGTTTAGTTAAGGTTGAAGATAACAGTGGGCATAAAATTTATCACCCTAAACCCGTCATTCTTCCTTCAAACGATGAGCTTAATCAAATCGCTGAAATTTTAAATAAAAACCATAAAGTTGCTATTTTTGCAGGACAAGGTGCTTGCGAGGCTCACGATGAGTTGGTTAGTTTTGCAAAAAAATTAAAAGCACCGATTGTGCATACTTCCAGAGGTAAAGATTTTATTGAATATAATAATCCTTATAACGTGGGTATGACAGGTATGTTTGGCGTTGAGTCTGGAACGACAGCCATTAAAGAGTGCGATGTGTTGTTTATGTTAGGTGCTGATTTTGCATGGTCACAGTTTTACCCAGATAAAGCAACTATTATTCAAGTTGATATTGATGCAACGCATCTTGGACGTCGTCATCCTGTTAGTGTCGGTGTTGTTGGTAGCAGTCAGCCAACATTGGCGGCTTTAATTCCTTTAATTGATGAAAAACAAGATACAGCGTTTTTAGATCAATGTCGTGAGTTGTATGCTAAAGCAATGAATAAGTTGAATAAGAAAGCAATTCCTTCTCAATCAACGATTCATCCTCAATATTTAACTGAGCTTGTTGATAAATATGCAACGGAAGATGCGGTGCTTTGTGCCGATGTTGGTTCTGCGATGGTTTGGGCTTGTAGGCATTTTAATACTAATGGAAAAAGACGCACAGTAATTAGTCTAAAACATGGCACAATGGCAAATGCAATGCCGCAAGCGTTAGGCGTGCAAAAAGCGTTTCCTAATCGGCAAGTTATTACGTTATCGGGTGATGGTGGTATTAGTATGTTGTTGGGTGATTTATTAACCACTATTCAAGAAAATTTGCCAATTAAAGTTATCGTACTAAATAATAGTTCTCTCAATTTTGTTGAGTTGGAACAAAAATCTGAAGGTTTGGTTGATCACTATACCGATTTGCAAAACCCTAATTTTGCGAAAGTCGCTGAATCCATGGGGTTATTTTCGATAAGGGTTGATAGCTCTGATTTACTTGAAGCGGCGATGCAATCATTTTTATCACACTCAGGACCCGCATTGTTAGATGTGAAAACGAGTTCTAATGAGCTTGTTATGCCGCCAGAAATTCAGGCATCACAGGTTATGGGAATGGCGCTTTATAGCGTAAAAGCATCATTACATGGAAAAATGGGCGATGTGGTAAATTTATTGGTGGATAATTTTATCAAAAAATAAGCTACTACTTTTGCTGCGCTTATATTGTAAAAGGTATTTTGTAGTACATGCGCCAGAGTCTATTTTTAAAAAACCTGCCGCAATATGCGGCAGATTTTTAGTATTAAAAGCTTACTGCGCCTTCTTCGGCTGAGGTTAAGTTTTCACGAATAACGGTGAACAGTTCACGTCCATAGCCATGATGTGAATTGGTTAAGTCAAATTTTTCAGGCTCACGTTTAGCTAGTTCAACTTCATCAACAAGTAATGTGATTTCGCCGGTTTGGCCGTTAACTCGAATCATGTCGCCTTCTTGAACTTTACTTAGTAAACCGCCATCATAAGCTTCTGGTGTGACATGAATAGCAGCAGGAACTTTGCCGGAAGCACCTGATAAGCGACCATCGGTTAATAAGGCGACTTTATAGCCTTTATCTTGTAGCACACCTAGTGGGGTTATCAGTTTATGCAATTCTGGCATGCCAATCGCTTTCGGTCCTTGATAGCGTACAACGACAACACAATCTTTATCTAATTTTCCTGCTTTATAGTCAGCATCTAAATCATATTGGCTATTAAAAACAACGGCAGGTGCTTCGATAATTTGATGTTCAGGTTCGATAGCCGATGTTTTCATTACTGCTCGTCCTAGGTTGCCTGACATAACTTTTAATCCACCATGTGAGTTAAATGGTTTTTTAATCGAGGCGATGACGTTTTCGTCTAATGATTTGGTTGGACCTTCACGGTAAACTAATTTGCCATTTTCTAAAATTGGTTCTTTGGTGTAACGGCTAAGACCATAGCCTGCAACGGTTTCAACATCTTCATGTAATAAGCCACCAGCAAGTAATTCTCGAACCAGTAGAGATGTTCCCCCTGCTGCTTGAAAATAGTTTATATCAGCAGGACCATTCGGATAAATTCGGCAAAGTAGAGGTACAACAGTTGAAAGATCTGAAATATCATCCCAATTAATAATAATTCCAGCCGCTTTCGCCATTGCGACAATATGCATGGTTAAATTAGTTGATCCACCTGTTGCCAGTAATGCAACTAAGCCATTGACGATGACCTTTTCGTCTACCATTTTACCCACAGGCATATAGTTACCCGATTGTTTTGTTAGGCGTGTAATTTGTTTAGCCGCCGCATTAGTTAATTCAAAACGCAGTGCGGTTTCTGGGTGAACAAAGGCTGCTCCTGGTAAATGTAATCCCATTACTTCAATAACCATTTGGTTACTATTGGCGGTGCCATAAAAAGTACAAGTTCCGCTAGTGTGATATGATGCCGATTCTGACTCTAGCAGATCTTCACGAGACGCCTTGCCTTCAGAATAAAGTTGGCGAATGCGTACTTTTTCTTTATTTGATAATCCTGATGGCATTGGTCCTGCTGGTATAAAAATAGCCGGTAAGTGTCCAAATGTTAATGCACCTACAAATAAGCCCGGTACGATTTTGTCACAAATGCCAAGGTATAGTGCGCCGTCAAACATGTTATGCGAAAGACCAACAGCCACAGACATAGCTATGATGTCTCGGCTCATTAATGATAGCTCCATTCCCGGCTCACCTTGGGTAACGCCATCACACATTGCAGGTACTCCACCCGCCATTTGCCCAACAGCCCCGACTTCGTGCAGGACTTTGCGGATTTGTTCAGGATAATATTCATAAGGTTTATGTGCCGAAAGCATGTCGTTGTAAGAGCTAATGATCCCAATATTGCTTTTTAGAATATTTTTTAGATCATTTTTATCATCAATACAACAAGCAGCAAAACCGTGAGCTAAGTTGCTACAAGGTAAGCTGGATCGAGTTACTTTATTGAGCATTGCTCGTTCTATTTTTTGTAAATAAGCCTCGCGCGTTGCTTTTGAACGCTCAATAATACGTTTTGTTACAGCTTGAACAGTTGGATTCACATTAACCTCGACATTTGTTATGTTATTCTTTTTATTCTATTGCTATTATTCACAATGACATATGGAACGAATGACTTGCTCTGTATCATTGACAACATTGATCAATGGCTGTGCGATGTCTATTTTGTATACATCATTTTCATCAGTAGTTGGTTCTTCAAGAGTGTCAAATTGCGATTGAAGCATGCCGGTTTTTTGGTAATGACCTTGACGTTTAGCTAAACGTTCAGCAATGATATCGTAATCGCCTTTTAAATAGATAAAATGAATATTTTCATTCTCGCCACGGATAATATCTCGATAGTGTTTTTTTAATGCCGAACAAATAATAATCGACACATCATTGACATTACTCATGGCAAAAGCGGCATTACTGATTAAGCTAAGCCAAGGCATACGATCTTCATCATTTAATGGTGTGCCACTGCGCATTTTTAGAATATTAGACTTAGGATGTAAAAAATCACCATCTAAAAAAGCGGCATCTAAATTATAAGCAACTTGTTTAGCCACTGCTGATTTGCCACAACCCGACACTCCCATTAATACAAAAACTTGTTTGCTTTTTTTAGTCATTGCTAATCCTTAATATACTCACATTTTGTTACGGGTAACATTTTGGCATTTTAATCTTTTATTGCAATCTAAAAAAGTAATTTTTGTGATCTTGATCATAATTTGCTGTTGGAATGTGTTTTTATACTGATTTGAGAAACGATGCTTATTAAAAAAAAATAGATTTCGATCACAAAAATATAAAATCCTATTTGTTTTTTTGTTCGAAAGTAATTAATCTTTCGGTATAGTTTTTGTTTTCGAAAGTTATGATTTAAAGAGTAACATAAAAAAGACAAAAAATGGAGAATAAAATGAGAGAATGTCAGCTTATTATTAATGATAATGTTAGTTTTAACAATAGGTTAGATTTGCTAACTTATCTGAGCCAGCAATTACAGCAAAAAGGTATTGTAAAAGAAAGCCATTTGAAAGCTTTGATTGATAGGGAAGCTTCATTTCCAACGGGTATTTTACTCGATGGTTATGCTGTAGCTATTCCACATTGTGAAGCTGAACATGCAAATACCCCTGCGGTCTTTATTCTTCGCTCTCAATCTCCTGTTTTATTCCAACGAGCAGATGACGATGGAACTGTTGAAGTTTCATTAATTATTTCATTGGTTGTTACTTCACCAACAGATCAGCTAACACTTTTAAAAACGCTTTTTACAAGTCTACAAAATAAAGAATTTTATCATTTTTTATTAAATAGTCCGCAAGATGCAATTGCCGAACATTTTAATAAAGTGATATTTAATCAATAAGTTGTTTAGGAGGCATTATGAAAAAAAAGATTATTGTTGCATGTGGTGGTGCAGTTGCAACATCAACTTTAGCAGCTGATGAGATAAAAGAGTTATGTAATGAAAATAATATTGAGCTTGATCTAGTACAGTGTCGGATTAATGAAATTAGTACCTTTATTGATGATGTCGACCTGATTTGTACTACAGCAAAGATGGATCAAACATTTGATGATATTCCGATTGTGCATGGTATGCCATTTGTATCTGGCGTTGGAATTGAGCAGTTAAAAGCAAAAATATTATCTATTTTAAAAGGATAAGAATATGTTTACTGAAATTATGCAGTACATTTTGGATCTTGGTCCATCAGTGATGTTGCCCATTGTGATTATTCTCTTCTCACTCTCATTAAGAATGAAAGTGGGGGATGCATTAAAAGCAGGTATTCATATTGGAATTGGCTTTGTTGGTATTGGTTTAGTAGTGGGATTATTAACCAGTTCAGTTGGACCTGCAGCCCAAGCAATGGCAGAACGATTTGATATTAGCCTAAATGTTGTTGATGTTGGTTGGCCTGGCGCTGCCCCTATGACTTGGGCTTCGCAAATTGCGCTAGTTGCAATTCCTATTGCTATTGCCGTTAACATTGTGATGTTACTTTTAAAATTAACCCGAGTTGTTAATGTGGATATTTGGAATATATGGCACATGACATTTACTGGTGCGCTTGTTTACATTGCAACAGGCTCTTACTGGCTTGGTATTGCGGGTGTGATTGTGCATGCGATTATTGCTTATAAATTAGGAGATTGGTTTGCTAAAGATACCAAAGATTTTTTTGAGCTTGATGGTATTGCTGTACCACATGGAACTTCGGCATATTGTGGCCCGATAGCGGTATTTGTTGATACTGTTATCGAAAAAATACCAGGCATTAATAAAATTAATTTTAATGCTGTTGATATGCAAAAAAGATTTGGCGCATTTGGTGAACCAGTCACCGTAGGTTTATTTATGGGCATTTTACTAGGTTTATTAGCGGGTTATGGTGTCAAGCAAACCTTACAACTTGCAATTCAAACCGCTGCGGTAATGCTGTTAATGCCAAGAGTGATAAAACCCATTATGGATGGTTTAACTCCAATATCTAAACAAGCACGCAAACATTTACAATCTAAATTTGGTGGGCAAGACTTCCTTATTGGTTTAGATCCAGCATTATTGTTAGGTCATTCAACCGTTGTTTCTGCTAGTTTGATTTTTATTCCTTTAAGTATTTTCATTGCCATTGTGCTTCCTGGTAATGAAGTCCTACCATTTGGTGATTTGGCAACCATTGGCTTTTTTATCGCTATGGGGGTAGCTATTCATCAAGGCAATCTATTTAGAATTATTATTTCTGGATCAATTATTATTGCTATTACCTTATGGATCGCCACTCAAATGGTGCCGTTAACCACGCAACTTGCTGTTAATGCTGGCACCATTACTGCAAGTAATGGTATTTCAGTTGGCGCAATGGATCAAGGTGGTTCGCCAATTACCTATATTTTGGTTCAGCTTGTTAATTTGAAACAACCTATTGGATTTACTTGTATCGGAATTTTTTATCTATTTTGCTTATTTTTGACATGGAAACGGGCGCAAAAATTTAAACTATTGTTGAAAAAGCAACAGGTAGAAGATGCCGATAGTGTATGAATCGATAATAAAAAAGAGTAAGTTGTAAATTTGTCTAGTAACGTTCACTGACAACTCGGTGAGCGTTAAAACAGCAACCTAATTTGATTATTAACATAGGAACATAACATGAAAGCAGTCGTTGTTAATGATGAGGGGACTTTATCGGTACAAGATATTGAGATGCCCCAAATCACTTCATCAGATCAAATTCTGGTAAAGGTGGCATATTGTGGGCTATGCGGTTCTGATATTCCACGCATTTTTCATCATGGAGCACATTTTTATCCAATCACACTTGGCCATGAATTTAGTGGCACGGTTGTCGAAATGGGCAGTGATGTCACAGAGTTTGATATTGGTGATTTAATTTCTTGCGTACCTTTATTGCCTTGTTTTAAATGTGATGAGTGCCAAAAACATTATTATTCTCTATGTAAACATTATACATTTGTTGGTTCAAGAATAACCGGAGGATTAGCACAATATATTGTAATTAATAAGAAAAGTGCTTTCAAATTACCCAAAGATGTTAGTCTTATACAAGGCGCATTTTTTGAGCCAATGACAGTTGGAATGCATGCACTGTTATTGGCTGAAGGCTGTCATAATAAAAATGTGGTGATTGTTGGTGGTGGCACAATTGGCTTACTTGCCATGCAATGCGCAAAGGCAATGGGGGCTAAGTTTGTCGCTGTATTGGATATTAATGAAGAACGATTAAATCTGGCCAAAAAATTAGGTGCTGATGCTGTTTATCATGCTAAGAATATGACAGTGTCTGAGATTAATGATGCATTATTACCTCATAGGTTTGATCAAGTGGTATTAGAAACCGCTGGCACACCAGCAACCGTTAGCCTAGCTATTGAAATAGCAGGCCCAAAAGCCAAAGTTGGTTTAGTGGGTACATTACATAATGATGTAACTCTTTCAGAAAAAACATTTGGGTTGATATTACGAAAAGAACTTCAAATTTTGGGCAGTTGGATGAACTATTCAGCACCTTGGCCAGGAAAAGAGTGGCAACTAGTTAGCCAATTTTTTGTTGATGGAAAAATAAAGCTTGACGAACTTATTGCCGGTGTCGGTAATTTTGATGAATTTGTTCAGCAAGTTAGCGCTTTGAATGGTCATCCAATGAACGGCAAAATTTTATTAAATTGCATGTAATTACTTGATTTATGGCCGCCATTAAAAATGAGCGCTTATCTTTTGATTTTGTTTGTTATACACTGCTGAAAAATTTTCGAAAAAGGAAATATTATGAACGCAGGTGAAAGACGCCAACAAATAGTAGAACTTCTTAATACGAAAGGAACGGTTCTTGTCAGTGACTTATCGCAGCAATATGATGTTTCGGAAGTGACTATTAGAACAGATCTTCGTTTATTAGAAAAGCAAGGAGTTCTTACTCGATTTCATGGTGGTGCAAACAAAATCATGAATAAAGGTGATTTAAAATCATTTAAAGAATTGCAATTAGAAGAACGCCATCAGCGTTTTATAGAAGCTAAAAAACGTATTGCGATTGCAGCGGTTAAACATGTCAAAGAAGGTGATACCATTATTTTAGATAGTGGCAGTACCACAATGTTGATAGCTGAAGAGTTGGTTAAACTTAAACATATCACTGTCATTACTAACAGTCTTACTTCTGCATTTATATTATCGGATAACAGTGACATTATGTTATTTATGTGTGGTGGTACACTAAGACATAAAACACGTTCTTTTCATGGAAAAATTGCCGAGCAATCGTTAGATGGTATTTCTGCTGATATTTTGTTTGTTGGTGCAGATGGAATCGATGCAATAAGAGGAATAACAACGTTTAACGAAGGTTACACAATCAGTAGTGTGATGGCTAATGCAGCAAGTAAAGTGATTGCTGTTTTAGATTCATCAAAATTTGGACGAAATGGCATTAATGTCGTATTACCACTTAATAAGCTTAATACGATCATTACTGATAATGATGTCAATGGCGATTATAAGCAGCAATTTGAAGACAAAGGCATTGATTTTATAACTGTTTAAATTTTTTAACTGGTGATTGTATATCTTTTAAACAGAGCTTAAACGATCTGTAAACTAAACAAAAATAATTTGTACGAATTAAATAGTGATTACATTGTGTATTACTGACTATTTAAATGATTGACAATATTGAACTAGTTTGATTATTTAAGTTTGTTATTTCTCCCAACGATATTACTTCATAATGAATGCGTAGGTGAGAATATGATATTAACAATTACCATGAACCCATCAGTGGATATTTCATATCCACTTACTAAACTCCATATTAATGATGTCAATCGTGTTGCTAATGTAAAAAAAACAGCTGGTGGTAAAGGACTCAATGTTACCCGAGGTGTTAAATTTTCTGGCATTGATGTTTTAGCTACTGGTATTGTAGGGGGAACAACTGGTGAATATATTCAAAAGCAATTAGATAATGATAATATTCACTACGACTTCTATGTTACCAAACATGAGTCTAGAAATTGTATTGCAGTTTTGCATGAAGGTAATCAAACCGAAATTCTTGAATCCGGACCTATATTAGATCAAAAAGAGGTAACTCGCTTTTTAGATCACTATCAAAAATTGGTTAACCAAGCAAAAGTAATAACCATTTCAGGATCACTGCCACAAGGTTTTCCGATTGATTTTTATGCCACATTAATTCAAATCGCCAATAAAAAAGCTATTCCTGTTTTGCTAGATTCATCAGGAAAAATATTATTAGCTACATTGGTATCTGAACATAAACCTTACTTAATTAAGCCCAATAAAGATGAATTACAACAAATTATTAAAATAAATATTGATGTTAATGATACTACATCGTTAATAAAAGCCGTGAATCACCCTTTGCTTAATAATATTCCTTTTATCGTTATTTCCTTAGGTAAAAATGGTGCTTTTGTGCGTTGTTATCATCGATATTATCAGGTTTCAATACCCAAAATAAATGTTGTCAATCCCGTGGGATCTGGCGATGTCACTTTAGCTGGACTTGCCGTTAGTATTTATGAAAACGAACCGATAGAAGTCATGCTTAAACGGGCAATGACAATGGGCATGTTAAATGCGATGGAGTCACAAACAGGTTTTGTCGATATGCGTAATTATGATGAATATTATCAACAAGTTAGCATTACCCAAATTAATTAAAAATTTATGTTAATTAAGGAGTTATTATGTACCTTATTTCCAGTCAAGAAATGTTAAAAAAAGCACAACGTGAAAATTATGCTGTTCCGGCATTTAATATACATAATCTTGAAACAATTCAAGTCGTAATTGATACCGCTAAACAGATGCAATCACCGGTAATATTGGCAGCTACACCTAGCACTTATCGCTATGCAGGTACAGAATATTTAATTAATATTTGTAAAACAGCTGCACAAACCAAGCATTTTCCTTTTGCTCTACACCTTGATCACCATGAAGATATCAAAGATATTCAAGCTAAAATTGAAGCGGGTATTCGTTCAATTATGATCGATGCTTCACATCATCCATTTGAAGAAAATATTAACATTGTGCGTAAAATGGTTGAATTTAGCCACAAGTTTAACGCCAGCGTTGAAGCCGAATTAGGGCGGCTTGGTGGGCAAGAAGACGATCTTATTGTCGATAACAAAGATAGTGCTTTTACAGATCCCAGTGCGGCAAAAGAGTATGTCGAACGCACAGGAATAGATTCACTTGCGGTAGCTATTGGTTCAGCTCATGGTATGTACAAAGGTGAGCCTAAACTCGATTTTGAACGATTAGCCAAAATACGAGATAAAGTTGATGTTCCACTGGTGTTACATGGTGCCTCAGGTATACCTGAGGCAATGGTGAAAAAATCGATTTCATTGGGTATTTGCAAAGTAAATGTGGCAACTGAATTAAAAATTGCTTTTTCAGATGCGTTAAAACAAGATTTTAAAACCTACCCTGATGCAAATGATCCAAGGCATTATATGCAACCAGCTAAATTAGCTATGGCAAAAATTATCGAAGATAAAATTCGTATTTGTGGTAGTGCTGGTAAATTGTGATATAAAAGCTAAAGGTATTTTGTTTGATTTAGATGGAATACTGGTTAATTTGTAGAAATTCCTCGTATTCTTTACAGTAATTTGAGAAATGGCTGTAATAAATATCCATAAAAAACACAATTAACGCCCTATCACAGACACACGATAGGGCACTGATATCATAAAGAAAAATAACTGAACACCAAATTGTATCGATATTAAAAGAAGCTGAAGCGGGCATTCCCGTTAAAGAGCTTTGCCGTAAATATGGCATGGGTAATTCAACTTTCTATAAATGGCGGGAAAAATACGGCGGAATGGAAA